>OMZA01000002.1 GCA_900315425.1 uncultured Eubacteriales bacterium | reverse complement strand
GGTTTCAGCCAATATGCTGTACACATCACAATATCAACTTCACACAACCCAAAAAGGGGCTTCGCCCAGATGATTTAATCATCTAAAGCGACAGCCCCATTTTTTACATTTAAACTACTTTTATAAAGATTTTTTTTGCATATTTTTCTTCAGGCATTTCATTCGTTATAACTTTAATTCCTTCAAAATTTCCAAATGTTACCGCACTTATTTGTCCAAACTTTGAAGAATCGGCTAATATATACCTTTCACCACGTTTAGTTTTATCCATGGCTACTTTTTTTAACAAAGACTCTCTTACATCCGGAGTGGTGAGTCCATTCTTTAAAGTAATACCATTTGTTCCAAAGAATCCCTTGGTAAAATTATATTTCTTCACCTGAAGTATGGCGTCTTCGCCTACTATAGCCTCAGTATTACCTTTTAATTCACCGCCAATAAGTATTGTTTTTAATCCTTTTTTTATCAGGACTTTAGCATGAGAAAATGCATTCGTTATATAAGTTGCATTTTTTTCAACTATGTAATTTACCATCAATCCCGTTGTTGAACCTGAATCTATAAAAATATAATCTCCCGGTTCTATTAAACCTGCCGCGTATTTGGCTATTTTTATTTTTTCCTCTCTATTAAGTTTCTCTTTCTGAATTATAGTCATCTCTTCAGTAGAAAAATCATCATCTAGAGCCATAGCACCACCAAACACTTTAAGAATTTTACCTTCTTTTGCAAGTTCAGTAATATCTCTTCTTATTGTGGATTCCGACGAATTAAAAATATCTATCAATTCCTGACTGGTTATACTTTTCCTTTCGTTAACAATTGCTACTATTTCTTCTCGTCTTTTTTCTGGTATCATTTAAATGTCTCCTTCAAATAAATCCATAAATATCTATAATTTGGATACATCCGTTTTTAAAACAATGTCCCTAATTGGAAGAATTCTTCCTGGTGAGACAGATAATTCATCAAATCCCATCTTCAAAAATTCTTGTGTAAGAGTTAAATCTGCACCTAATTCCCCGCATATTCCAGCCCATATTCCGTTGGCATGAGCACTATCAACAACCATTTTAAGCATTTTCATAATAGCCGGAGAATGAGAGTCATAGAATTTATCCAAAGTTTGATTCTGTCTATCAATAGCCAACGTATATTGAGTCAAATCATTAGTTCCAATACTAAAGAAGTCAACTTCTTTAGCTAATTCATCTGCCACCATAACTGATGCAGGTGTCTCAATCATTATGCCCTGTTCAACATCTTTAAAGGCAATTCCTTCATTAGTTAGTTCTTCCTTAACCTCATTTACTATCTTTTTAATTTCTCTTACTTCCTCTACCGAAGTTATCATAGGATACATTATGGAAATATTTCCAAAAGCAGAAGCTCTAAACAATGCCCTAAGTTGTGTCTTAAATATCCAAGGTTTTGTTAAACATATTCTTATGGCTCTCATTCCTAATGCAGGATTTTCTTCTTTTGGTAACTCAAAATAATCAGCTTGCTTATCAGCACCAATGTCTAGGGTTCTGATTATAACTTTTTTACCTGCCAGGGTTTGGGCTACTGTTTTATAAATTTCAAATTGTTTATCTTCAGTTGGATAATCCTCTGATTCCAGATAAATAAATTCACTTCTAAAAAGTCCTATTCCTCCGGCATCATTTTTGAGAACTAAAGCAAGATCTTTAATATTACCTATATTTGCATAAAGATTAATATGCTGTCCATCTAAGGTAACATTATCCTTTCCTTTAAGTTTGTTAAGTAAGTCTTTTTTCTCATTTTCCTCTTGAAGTCTGACTTTCTTTTTAGCTAAAGTTTCTTCATCCGGCTCCACATATACCTTTCCTTCAAAACCATCAACTATTGCCATTTTTCCATCAACGCTGTCATCCAAAGGAATCTCACATCCTATTAAAGCTGGAATACTCATAGTTTTTGCAAGAATTGCTGTGTGAGAATTTGCAGAACCATGTACAGTAACAAAAGAAAGGACTAATTCCTTATCCATCTGAACAGTTTCAGAAGGTGCGAGATCATCTGCCAGTACTATTACAGGCTCAGAAGATTTAATTCCTTCGCTTCCATTTCCTAAAAGAATCGATATAACTCTTTCAGAAATATCCTTAATATCTGCAGATCTGGCTCTAAAATATTCATCTTCCATATTTGCAAACATTTCAGCAAAATTATCCCCTGTCATAGCTACAGCATATTCAGCATTTACATTTTCACTTTCAATAATATTTTCGACAGATTCTATGTAGTCCCCGTCTTCTAGCATCATTTTATGTGCTTCAAAAATCTCAGCTCCAGACTCTCCAACCTCTTTTAACGCTTTATCATATAAATCCTGTAACTGAGAAGACGCTTCTGCTTTAGCATCATGGTATCGTTTTTTCTCTGCTTCTACATCTTCAATCTTAGTTCTCCTAACGGTTTGTTGTCCTTTTTTGTAAATGCATATTTTACCTATAGCAATTCCACCAAAGACACTCTTTCCACTATATATCTCCAAGAAAAATCACCTCCTGTTTTTATGCCGCCACCTAAAAGGGTGGCGACATGTTACACCCTAATCTATATTAGAGATTTGCCTTCATAAATTCTTCTACTTCAGCTGCTGCCTTTTCTTCGTCAGCACCTTCAAATGTAAACTTAACTGTATCTCCCTGTTTAGCTCCCAAAGACATTATAGCTAGCAAACCTTTAAATGTTTTTTCTACATCTCCCTTTGCTACTTTTACAACACAATCATATCCTTTAACCATTTTAAACAAATCTGTTGCTGGTCTGGCATGAATTCCATGCACATCTTTAATTACATATTCAAAACTTTTCATTTATATAATCCTCCATTTTTTTAAAATTATTTTTCATCTACAGGTTTCTTAAGAATTCCTAACAAACCACAAGTTACAGCAGAACCAATTAACCAAGCTAAAATATATAATCCCGGATTTCCCACAGTGGCAAATACGAATAATCCTCCATGTGGTGCCATTAGAGTACATTTAAATACTGCTGATAAGCATCCTGCAACTCCTGCACCTACTAATGTAGCCGGAATTACATGTAATGGATCTGATGCAGCAAATGGTATTGCACCTTCTGTAATAAATGAAGCTCCCATTAAGAAGTTAGATACTGTTGACCCTCTTTCTGCTTTTGTAAACTTCTTAGGGAATATTAAGCAGGCAAGAGCAATTCCAATAGGAGGCACCATACCACCAACCATAACTGCAGCCATTGCTATATAACAAGCTTGAACCTTAGGATCTGATGTTGTCATACCTGCATCCAGATATCCTGCTGCTGTAGTTAACATACCTGTACCAAATACATAAGCTGCTTTATTGATTGGACCACCCATATCAATTGCCATCATAGCTCCTAATACTAAACCAAGTACAGGAAGCATATTTGCATCTCCAAGTGCAGAAAGTCCATTTCCCAATGCCGTATTTATATATCCGATAATAGGATTAAGAATGAAAATCATTGCTATACCTTCAAGGAAAATACCTACTAAAGGATAAATAAGTGTTGGTTTCACACCATCTAAAGCCTGTGGCAATTTTTTTGTTATTTTTTGCAGGAATAAAACAATAAATCCTGCCAGGAAACCAGCAGCTATACCTCCTAAGAATCCCGATACAGTATTACCCTTTCCCTGGAAAGCATAACTTGCAAGGAATTTAGAAAAAGCTCCTAATCCTTCCTTGTCTGCAAACACCTGATTTGCTAAAACAGCATTACCGCTAGAAGCTAAAAGACCACCTGTAAAACCTACTGCAAGACCAGGTCTGTCCGCTATAGCATATGCTATATATCCTGATAGCACAGGAACCATAAGTCCCATTGCCAATCCACCAACATATTTAAATAATGCTGCAAGTGGTGTCATACTACCAAATGAACCTCCACCTGTTGCTCCATAACCGGCAATACTATCTATAAGAAATGCTAAAGCCGTTAAAATACCTCCACCAATAACAAATGGAAGCATATGCGATACACCAGCCATTAACCAGGTATATATTTTGTGACCTGCACCATCACTAGATTCAGCCTTTTCATCAGAATCACCTGAACCGCCTTCATATACCTTAGCCTCTCCTTTAATTGCCTTGGCAATAAGTTGATCTGCTTTATTTATACCATCTGCAACCTTAGTTTGAATTACCTTCTTCCCTGCAAATCTATCCATTGGAACCTTTGCGTCAGCCGCCACAATGATACATTCTGCATTCTTTATATCCTCATCTGTTAATGGATTCTTTGCTCCGCTAGAACCTCTAGTTTCAACCTTAATGCTGACACCTGCTTTTGCTGCAGCTTTTTCAAGACCTTCTGCAGCCATATATGTATGTGCAATACCTGTAGGACAAGATGTAACCGCTAAAATCTTTGCTCCTTTGATATCGCTAAGCTTGTCATCAACACTTTCAGTCTCCTCATCTGCATCGTCAATTAACTTAATAAACTCATCTACATTTTTAGCATTTATAAGGTTATTTCTAAAATCCTCATCCATCAGCATCATAGAAAGTTTACTTAACACGTCAAGATGCACATTATCTTTAGTATCTGGTGCTGCTATTAAAAATAGTATATTAACAGGCTCATCATCTAATGATTCAAAATCCACTCCATTTTTTATAACCATAGCTGCAAGACCTGGTTTCTTTACACATGCACCTTTTCCATGAGGAATAGCTATTCCTTCTCCAACTCCAGTGGTACTTTCTTCTTCACGATCAAAAACAAGCTTTCTATAAGCTTCTATGTCATTGATTTTACCACTTTTTGCCATCAAATCCACTGCCGCCTCTAATGTTGCTGACTTATCTTTTGGATTGGCCTTTAGATCAATACTTCTCTTATCTAAAAGATCGGTTATTTTCATATTAAACCTCCATTCTACTTTATAGTGTTATATAGTTTCACTACTTCTTCTTTTGTGGCCAGATATTCTGAAAATGCACTGGCCGATCCAGCAGATAATCCCATCTTAAAAGCGTACTCATAATCATTTTTTTCAAGATAACCTGCTATAAACCCTGCTACCATTGAATCCCCCGATCCAACTGCATTCACCAAAATTCCCTTCGGTGCTTCACTTACATGAGCTTGCCCAAACTCATCTATTAATACTGCTCCTTCCTTTGACATAGATATAAGTACATTTACCGCTCCCATATCTTTGAGTTTCTTTGCGTACGGTATTACTTCTTCCTTTGTTTTTAATTGAACTCCAAACAAATCCCCTAATTCATGATTGTTAGGCTTAATTAAAAAAGGCTTATACTCTAATACGTTCAGTAAAAGATTTTTTGTTGCATCCACAACAACTTTCACATTTTTACAACTCAATTTTTCCATGATATCTTTATAAATACTATCCGGCATTGTCTTTGGGATACTTCCAGCAAGGACTACAACGTCGTAATCCTTGACCATATCTAATTTTTCGAACAATTCTTCTACCTTTTCTTTAGAAATATCAGGTCCCATTCCATTGATTTCCGTACCATCATAGTTTTTAAGCTTCATATTAATTCTTGAGTTGCCATTAGGTATTACAATTTTTTCTGCATGGATTCCTGCCTCTTCAATTCTTTTAGTAATTTCTTCACCAACAAATCCTGCTGAATAATATAATGCCGTATTCTCTATACCTAAATTGTTCAATACGAAAGAAACGTTTATACCTTTTCCACCTGGTAACATTAATTCTGATGATGTTCGGTTGGTTAAATTCATCTTGAAATCTTCCACCGTAACTATATAGTCCAAGGATGGATTAAAAGTTATTGTATAAATCATATTTTGACCGTCCTTTCAACAATTCTTAATATAATCAAATTATACATCCAAAAACAGTCATTTTCAATCATACTTTTTCACAAATCTTCATTATTTTTTTGTGCATAATGCTATGTTTTGTGTTATAATTCTTGTGTTCTTTTTTACAAAGGATAAACCTTTATTTTCAAGGAGTACTTATGATTGCAGAAGAAATAAGTAATATAAAAATATTTATGGATCACCTTTTAACCAAGACAACTTTCGATAACTGCCTGGTAAATGAAGTTATAATAAGCACCTTTAACAACTTCGTCATAGACGGTCATATAAATTCAAATTATTATAAGGACAAAACCAATACTCAGCCAAATGATTATTTAACAGAACCATACTCTAGTTGGAAAACTATAAAACCAATTTGTTATGAATTAATTAAAGGTAATCGACTTCCCCTTAAAATGAGTTTTATATTAGCTATGAAACGAAGTTTTATCAAACATTTAATTGAAGGCAATAATATAGATATCCAACCGGAGGACGTAAACGATTTATTCATGAATATTAAATTCGAAAAAGATAAACTAACCGTGATAACCGGTGTCAGCCTTAAAGTATTTACAATGGATAAGTCCTTAGAAAAGGCATTTGATAACTATATTCAAAACTTAATTACTACTTTAACTTAATATAAAACAGATTATTAGCACTCTCTTTGTTTGAGTGCTAATTTTTTATTGACTTTTTAATATAGGGGTATTAAAATATTTTCCAGATTAAAATTTGCATTGAAATGGAGGAATTAATAATGGCAAATCAACATGGAAATCTTTCAATAAACAGCGATAACATTTTCCCTATCATAAAGAAGTGGCTATATTCTGACCACGACATATTCATTAGAGAGCTTGTTTCTAATGGATGTGATGCTATCACCAAATTAAAAAAATTAGATATTATGGGCGAATATGAACTCCCAGACGATAATAAATTCAAAATCACAGTTACTGCTGATTCCAAGGCAAAAACCCTTACTTTTACTGATAATGGTATAGGTATGACTTATGACGAGGTAAATGAGTATATTAATCAGATTGCTTTTTCCGGCGCACAGAAATTCGTAGAAATGTATAAGGATAAAACAAACGAAGACCAGATTATTGGACATTTCGGATTGGGATTTTATTCAGCATTTATGGTAGCTGATAAAGTTACCATTGATTCTCTTTCATATAAAGAGAGTTCTACTGCAGTTCACTGGGAAAGTGAAGGCGGTCTTGAATTCGATATGGAAGATGGTACAAAAGAAAGTCGTGGTACAACAATCACATTATACTTAAATGAAGATTGTCTTGAATTCTCCAATGAATATAAAGTAAAAGAGATTCTAAACAAATACTGTTCATTTATGCCGGTAGAGATATTCTTTGAGAATGCTGGGGCTGAACCGGAATACGAGACCATTAATGAAGATGAAATCAAAGATACCGATACAGTTATTGAGCATATTCATACTGATGAGAAAACTGAAGAAGTTGAAAAAGAAGACGGCACTAAAGAAACTAAGGTAGTTACTCCTGCTTCTGATAAAGCAAAAATCCTTAAAAGACCTGTACCAATTAATGATACAACTCCTCTTTGGGCAAAACATCCAAACGAATGTACAGATGATGAATACAAAGAATTCTATAGAAAAGTATTTAACGACTATACAGATCCTCTTTTCTGGATTCACTTAAATATGGATTATCCATTTAACTTAAAGGGTATATTATACTTCCCTCACTACAATAACAAATACGACACAATGGAAGGAACTATAAAGTTATACAATAATCAGGTATTTATTGCTGATAACATTAAAGAAGTTATACCAGAATATTTGCTTTTACTTAAAGGTGTAATTGACTGTCCGGATCTTCCACTTAATGTATCTAGAAGTGCTCTTCAAAATGACGGATTCGTTAAGAAAATATCTGATTACATTTCTAAAAAAGTTGCTGACAAACTTTCAGGAATGTGCAAAACAGATAAAGAGTCTTATGAGAAATACTGGGATGATATCAACCCATTTATTAAATACGGCTGCTTAAGAGACGAAAAGTTTGCCGAGAAGATGAATGACTACATCATTTTCAAGAATATCGATAACAAATACATTACTCTTCCTGAAGCTCTTGAAGAGAACAAAGAAAAACACGAAAACACTATTTTTTATGCTACAGACGTTGTTTTACAAAGTCAGTATATCAATATGTTTAAAGAACAAGGTATCGATGTGTTAGTTATGAATTCTACTATTGACGAACCTTTCATCAATCACCTTGAGTCAAAAAATGAAGGTGTTAAATTCCTTTCTATTGATTCTGACATTACAGATGCTTTCAAGGAAGAAGTTAATGATGATGACGAGGAATTCAAAAAAAACAGCGATGAACTTTCAGATATCTTCAAAAAGACCTTGAATAAAGACACTTTGAATGTTAAAGTTGAAAAGTTAAAAGATGAAAGTATTTCATCGGTTATTACCTTAAACGAAGAAAGCAAACGTATGCAACAGATGATGAAGGTATATGGCATGACTGATATGAACCCGGCGATGTTTGAATCGGGAATTACACTTACACTTAATGCCAACAACGACCTTGTTAAATATGTACTTAATCACAAAGATGGTGAAAATACAGAAATGATTTGCAAACAATTATACGACCTTGCTTTAATCAGTCACAAACAGTTAAGCGCTGATGAAATGACTAATTTTATTAAAAGAAGTAATGACATAATGCTTCTTCTTACTAAAGAATCTTAAACTCAAAAAATAAGAAAGGCAGGATTAGCCATGAAATTATGGGGCGGTCGCTTTACCAAAGAAACAAATCAATTAGTTTTTAATTTTAATGCTTCTATTTCTTTTGATCAGAAGTTTTACAAACAGGATATTCAAGGAAGTTTGGCACATGTTAAAATGCTTGCTAAACAGGGTATAATAAGCAATGAAGACAAAGATAAGATTGTTTCTGGTCTTACAGGAATTTTAAATGATATTGAATCAGGAAAACTTGAGATATCCCAGTCTTCAGAGGATATTCACACATTTGTAGAACAGACTCTTATTGAAAGAATTGGAGATGCCGGAAAACGTCTTCATACAGGTAGAAGCCGTAATGATCAGGTTGCTTTAGATATGCGACTTTACACAAGAGAACAGGTTCAAGAGGTAAACGGACTTTTAAAGGAATTATTGGAGACTCTTTATAAAGTCATGGAAGCCAATCTTGAGACATATATGCCTGGTTTTACACACCTACAGAAAGCTCAGCCTATTACTCTTGCACACCACTTCGGAGCATATTTCGAAATGTTTAAACGTGACAGATCTCGTCTTTTCGATATATACGAAAGAATGAATTATTGTCCGTTAGGATCTGGTGCCCTTGCTGGAACCACATATCCTTTAGATAGAGATTTTACAGCTAAAGAGTTAGGTTTCTATGGTCCAACACTTAATAGTATGGACTCTGTTTCAGATAGAGATTATCTTATAGAATTTTTAAATGCTTTATCACTTATTATGATGCATTTAAGCAGATTCTGTGAAGAGATAATAATATGGAATTCCAACGAGTATAGATTTGTTGATATTGATGATTCATACTCAACCGGAAGTTCTATAATGCCACAGAAGAAAAATCCTGATATTGCAGAACTTGTTAGAGGAAAAACAGGACGAGTATACGGTGCTCTCATGTCATTACTTACAACAATGAAGGGAATTCCTCTTGCATATAACAAAGATATGCAGGAAGATAAAGAACTTGCCTTCGATGCAATGGATACAGCTAAAGGTTGCATCGCTTTATTCACAGGAATGATTGATACTATGAAGTTCAACAAAGAAAGAATGGCAGACAGCTGCAAGCATGGCTTTACAAATGCTACTGATGCTGCTGACTATCTTGTAAACAAAGGAGTTCCTTTTAGAGATGCCCATGGAATAGTCGGACAACTGGTGTTATACGGAATAGATAACAATAAGGCATTAGATGATTTTACATTAGATGAATTCAAAGCAATATCTCCTGTATTTGAAGATGATATCTATGATGCAATAAGTCTTAAAACTTGTGTTGAAAAGCGTCTTACCATTGGTGCCCCAGGACCAGATGCAATGAAAAAAGTTCTTGAAACTTACAGAGAATATTTAAATAAATAATTTAAAGAGTCGATACATTATGAACAGCCCCCTGTCTACTTGACAGAGGGCTGTTTACATTGTATCGACTCTTTTTTACTTATCTTTCATATGGACAACCACCTGATCAAATGGTATCTCAATTCCATTTTTATCTAACGCAAGCTTTACGGCCTCAACGCATCTAAACTTACAGCTTAAATAATCCTTACTCTTTGTATATACCCATATACCAAGTGTAACCTGACTGCTATCTAAATGATCTACGTACACAAAAGGCTCTTTTTCCTGCAGTATTAAATCTACTCCTTTTATTGCTTCAACTATAACTTTTTTTGCTTTTTCAATATCGCTTCCGTAACTTATTCCTACATTTATATCAATTCGTCTTTCTTCCATTGCAGAACAATTTGTAATATTTGAATTAGACAAATTACCATTTGGTATAACAACCTTTTTATTATCCGGTGTAATTATAGTTGTGTAGAAAATATCTATTTTTGAAACATTTCCCTCAACACCATTTTCAAATATTACATAATCATTTAAAATAAATGGTTTTAAAACTAAAATTAAAACGCCACCTGCAAAGTTAGCTAAACTTCCTTGTAGGGATAAACCAATTGTAAGACTGGCAGTTCCTATAATGGCTACAAAAGAAGTTGTCTGTATGCCTACCATATCTAACATAATAACTAATAGTAAAGCATAACAAATAACTTTAATTATTGACAAAAGAAAATTACTAACTGCTCTGTCTAGTTTTGATTTATCAAAAAGTTTTTTTATAAATCTATGAATAGTTCTGATTATTATTCTACCTACAAAAAAAATGATTAAAGCTATAATAACCTTTATTCCAAACTCAATAAGCTTTGGAATAAAGGCTTTTAAATCTTCAACAAGAATATTTGCTTGTTTAGTGGCTTCCTCATGCATTTCCCCTGCAGTAGCCACTTCAATATCATTTAATCTGGTAGAGATAATAGTATTTGTAAATGCAAACATATAATCTCCTGTAATTCATACTATTATTTTTTTGTATCTTTTTTTGCAGCTGTTTTCTTTGTAGTTGTTTTCTTTGCAGCTGTTTTCTTTGCCGGTTTTGCTTTCTTCTCTTCTATAGCCTTTGTTTCTGTCTTCTTTGTAGCTATAGCTTTTGTCTCTGTTTTCTTTGTAGCTATAGCCTTTGTATCTGCCTTCTTTGTAGCTATAGCCTTTGTCTCTGCCTTCTTTGTAGCTATAGCCTTTGTCTCTGCCTTCTTTGTAGCTATAGCCTTTGTCTCTGTCTTCTTTGTAGCTATAGCTTTTACTGGCTCTGCATTTTTAACAGTTTCTTCTTTTTTTGCATTTTCCTTAGCTGTTTTATTATCAACTACTTTTTTAACTACTTTAACTTCTGTAAAACTGAAAATATTTACAGATAAAGCCGGAACATTAATTCTAATTGATTCTTCTCTTCCGTCGCATTCATCTGTCTTAGACTGTTTAAGTCGAGGATTGTTATTACCATTTCCACCAAATTTAACATCATCTGTACTAAATATTTCCTTATATTTTCCAACAAATGGCACACCAATCTTATATTTAGTCTGATCAATATCTTCAAAGTTACAAACTACAATTAATGTATCTTCCTTCTTTGTACCTTTTCTAATAAATGTAAGAATACTTTCCTGAGCAGAAATATTATTAATCCACTCAAAACCATCTACATCATTATCCAATTCATATAATGCAGGACTTTCCTTGTAAAGTTTATTAAGAGCTTCCACCATAGCTAAAACTTTTTTCTCATTATCTGACACACTCTTGTTTATTGCTGCATTTAAAGTCCATACATCTGCTGTGGCAGCATCCTGTCCCTGGAAAATAATTTTTTTACCTGGATGTACATAACTATATGCTAAAGCAAGCTTCGTATTTGCATATTTCTTATCCTCTGTATCACCCGGTAAAATTGTAAATAATGATGGCTGTCCCATAAAATCATTATTTGGATATCCAACAATATAGTTCTCACTATACTGATATACCATACTAAGGGAAAGGTCATTATAATGTTTACCTCTAAGATATGGAGGATTCTTCATATAACCAATAAAATCTTCTCTCCAGTTATAATTAAGAACAAAATCAAATCCTAAGCAACTTTCACTAACTTCTCCTGTAAGTTCAGGGAAACCGGAATTGTCATCAGCAATAGTAATAATTCCCTGATAATCTTTGTGAAGAATTGAATTGAAATGTTTAATAAATTCAATTGCTTCAAGATTCTCATTTCCACCATAAATGTTTGGTTCCCACTCTCCAAGCTTCTTGTCATAATCAAGATATAACATAGCTGCTGTGTTTGCAATTTTAACTCCATCAAAATGGAAGTCATCAATCCACATAAAAGCACTTCCTAAAAGATAGCTTGTAACCTCAGCTCTTCCATAATTAAAAAGCTTTTTGTTATTTTTATAATTAAATCCTCTCTTTGGATTACTATGCTCATATAGGCAAGTTCCATCATAAGATGTAAGGCCGTTATCATCAGGATTAAATCCATCAGGAGTCCAATCAATAATAACTCCAACACCTTTTTCATGAAGAATATCTACGAATTTTTTTAGCCCATCTCTATCGCCGTATGCTGAAGTTGGTGCGTAAAAAAATGATGTTTTATATCCATTTTCATTTTCCGGATATTCAGTTACAGGCATAACGTCTACATGTGTGTATCCGTTATTAACTGCATGTTCTGCAACCACTTTTGCAGCTTTAACATAATCTACTTTATCATCTTCCACATAATTGGAGATATTAACCTGATAAATAGAAATAGGATTTTTTGAAGCATCTAATTTCTCTCTATCTGCTATCCATTTTTCATCAGTCCATTTAAACTCATCATCATTTACAACAATAGAAGCTCCATCTGCTACGGACTCCATTCTAAACGCATATGGATCTGCTTTTAAAATGTTTTCTCCACCTTTTTTCTTAATCTCATACTTATATAAAGCATTAGCCTTAACACCTGGAATAAATATCTCAAATACACCAGTTTCTCCGAGACGAGACATCTGATGAACTCTACCATCCCAATTATTAAATTCTCCTACAACACTTACTCTCATTGCTTCAGGAGCCCACACTCTAAACATTACACCTTTTACTCTGTTTATAGTTTCGACATGAGCACCCATATATTTGTATGCATCGTAAAAAACTCCAGCATTTAATTTCCTTATATCTTGATAACTTGTTCCCAAATCAAATGAATATGGATCAAAGAAATCACTTTCATTTCCATCTCTGTTTACTACAAGTCTATATGCAGGTTTTTTATGATTCTTAGTTATATAAGCAAAAAACCCTGCCTCATCCATTCTGCACATATCGTATAATTTTGTACCAATTTTAATTTTTACACTATCAGCTCCCGGCTGATATGTCTGAATAAGCATACCATCTGCAGTGTCATGCGGTCCCAGGATATCATGAGGATTATCAATATCTGAATACTCAATCCCCTCAATAAATGGCCAATCCATAATCTCATATAATTCTTCGAACATGCTTTCCTCCAATTCCAAACCATCTCTCTACGAGTATATGATTTAATTAAAATATTATTTCTCCTTGCATAAAAATACACTTATATTATAACTAGAATAAGGCGATTTTTCAATGTATCCGTGACTTTAGAATGAATTTATTGTATACTATTTTTTGAAAAATAAACCACCACATTTTTCTATAATTCTGTGGTAACTAGGAGAGTTCAGTGGATAATAAACTATTCAAATTAATATATGGATTTGGAAAAAAAGTTGGTTCTGACAACATAGGTGCATATGCCGCACAGTCAGCCTTCTTCATAATAATGTCCATGGTTCCTTTTCTGTCAATACTACTTGCTATGGTTAAATTCTTGCCTATAGATCAAGAAACTATTGTATATGCCATACAGAGTTTTGTACCAGCACCTTTGGACCCACTTGTAAATTCCATCTTCACCGAATTATTCACAAGAAGCAGTAAGACATATGTATCTTTTTCTTTTATAATTTTAATATGGCCTTCTGCTAAGGGTACCTATGCAATAGTTAAAGGACTAGACAAGATATATAACGAAGATAATAAAGTTAATTTCATTAATTTAATTCTAGTATCGATTCTTTATACTTTACTCTTTGTTTTTGTAATTATAGCAACTTTACTTTTATTGGTATTCGGTGGAAAAATCAAAATGCAAATTGAGAAACATTCCCCTTGGCTAGGTGGCTTTATTGGAGTTTTTCTAAAACAAAAATTCCTGATTTCTTTTGTTATACTAACCTTATTCTTTGTATTGGTTTACAAGTTAGTTAAACGTAATTATTCATCTTTCCTGACTTTGATTCCAGGAGCTTTTATATCTTCAGCCACATGGATTGGATTTTCAATTTTATACTCTATATATATCAATAAATTCAGTAATTTCGCTTATACCTATGGCAGTTTAGCAACAATAGTTCTTTTAATGTTATGGTTGTATTTTGGAATGTATTTTATGTTTATTGGAGCTGAAATTAATTCTTTCTTTCAGGCATTCATTGAAAAAATACGAACTAAGGCTAGAGAAAAACGTCAACGTAGACGAGAAAAGAAATTACAGAACAAAAAAAGAAAAGAAGAAAATACACATGTTGAACAGATACAAGAAAAGAACGTATGATTACCAATGTCATTAAGTTAAGCAAATCTAAACATAAAATACCTGCTACAGACAATTATTCTGTAACAGGTATTTCAGTATTTGTTTTTTCTATATTAGGGCGTTTACCATTTTCATATATTTTCGTCCAGCCTTCCCAGCTTGTAGGAGGATTACCATATAAACGAAGTTCCATTTGCTTTAGAGTATTATATGGTAAATTTGAATTGGCTTTTTGGGCGTCCATATTCATAATGTGTAAAATTTTTTGAACCGGTCCTGAAAGCTCTATATAATGTTGACGTGTTGATAAATCTAAATTAGTGGCATTATATATTACAGAAACGCCACAATCCAAGGCTTCTTTAATGCGTCTGTCTATTAAATAAAAAACTAAGTCATCATTTTTTAAATCACCAACTTCTTTACGAACCTCATTTTCTGAAATACAAACAAATGAAGGTGTATCAACTTTATTCATTACTATCTTATGAGGCTCTACTTCATTGATGACATATTTTGTGTCTTTAACCATGTCGTTTATTGAATAGAATATCTTTGAATCTATTTCTATATATCCCTTTTCAATAAATGATTTTTTTAATTCGTTTGCTTTTTCTGTTTTTCCAGAACCAGGAATTCCACATATCATCGAAAATGAGATATCAGAATCAAATGTTGGCATTTTTTCTTTTTCATGTTGTTTTTCGTTATATAACGATATTTTTACTCCATTCAAAAAATCATGAGTTAATTCGACTTTAGTATCATAATTTGTAGCAATAATTTCTGCTTTTTCTTCTGGCACACCAGAAGCGACATACAAATCAATAACATCTGCATGTTTTGGTAAAAGAGAAAGATCTACAATATTTTTATTCTTAACGTTTTTTAACATTTTTTCTTCCGAATTATAAAAAGAATTTGTTTTTCTTTCAAGTAATTCTGCTCTTGAAAACAAAATATTAGATTCATTGTAAAACATACTATTTCCAGAATCAAAAATTGGAGCTGGTCCAAGATATTCAAATGTTTCTGAATTTCTTAATATACCAAAATTTGACAGATGCTCATCATTATTGCTTATTATAAAATCTGTTAATGTTTGATAGTCCATAAATCTACGGATAGCAGACTCATCAATGCCAAGCTTAGTACAAATTTGTATATAATTTTCGTATAACGATTTGTCATTTTGACACTTAAATCCTTCAATCACTTCTACAGCTGGAACTAATTCAATTATATCATTTGTAAAAGCAGCACAGCGACAAATCACTCCATTATCACGAGTTCGAATAGCATTATATTTAACAAATTGAATGTCTGTATTTTGTGTTTCATGTAACAATGTTGCAAAAACTTCGTTTATAGCTTGTTGCCCATAATTCTTGTAACTTTCTTTAACTAGTGTAGGGACTTTAGTTTTTAAATCCCAATATTTTTCCATTTGTCCGCCTAGTGACGCATTCACATCATATGAAGAAGCGTTATGATATGGAATTTTTCCATCAGTAAAAGATGCAAATGACTGTAGTTTTATGTCTTCATATTTTAAATCCATATTTATGGGACATATCCAGTAAGCATCTGTCATAGAGAGTGCTAAATTCTTGGCTAAATATGATTCCATATTTACGCAGTCTGATTTTTTTAGTATTTCTTGCATCATTTTTCGAGATGCAGGTACAGAACGAGCGATCCACCACTTTTTTATATGTTTAATATCGCAATTACCCAAAAAAGGCGATTTCCCTGTATGATGATCTTTATAAGCCTCAACTTGGCCAGTATTTGAATCAATCTCAAGTGAACCACATATATCGTTTTTATGCATTAAAAAAAATTGACTCATAGTAAATTCTCCTCAATATGTTCTTGATTAACATATTTTTCAATCAGCATTTTAGTTACATTTTGGTATTGAGTGTAAAATCGAGGAACTATTGGCTCGATTTTCGTAAGAATCGTAACACTATTATTATTATAAATACATAACTCAACACCATTTCCACAAGAAACCCATTTATATTTAATTCCCAAATACTTTCCTTGACAGTTTTTCAATATAGGGAATGGATTAATTATTTCTTCCATATTGCAATCTAGATATAAAGACAATTTATATACAGTTTCACTTGCGATATGGTTAATATTTTTTTTATCGTTTTTTAGTTCATTTAAAATGGTATATGGAATACCTGTTTCATGACTTATCTGATAAAGACTCTTATTTGTTTTTTTTATTTGTAATTTGTATTTTTCATTCATGATATTCTCCTTAAACATATTATAACGTGTTCACGTTATATATTCAATAAAACACGCAAAAAGAACCACCCTTTTCTCAAAGATGAGATTAGGATGGTTCTTAATATTTACTGTCAACAGCTTAACCTAATGACTATTCTATTTACTATTTATTAATATTACTTCTTGATAAGTAATGACTTACCTGTCATTTCCTTTGGAATTTCCATACCCATTATCTCTAACATTGTAGGTGCTATATCACAAAGCTTTCCACCCTCTCTTAATGTATACTCTGGGTCATAATTATAAAGAATAAATGGTACCGGATTAGTTGTATGAGCTGTATGTGGAGCACCTGTTTCATAATTAATCATCTGCTCAGCATTTCCATGGTCTGCACAGATAAATAACGCTCCTCCTACCTTTTTAACAGCCTCAGCTGCAGTACCTACGAATTCATCAACTCTTTCAACTGCATTCATTGCAGCTTCCATAACACCTGTGTGTCCAACCATATCAGGGTTAGCAAAGTTAATAATAATTGCATCATATTTTTCAGAAAGAATTGCCTCATTAAGCTTAGCACTAACTTCTGGAGCACTCATCTCTGGTTGAAGATCATATGTAGCAACCTTTGGTGATTTTACAAGAATTCTATCTTCGTCCTTATTAGGTTCTTCTTTTCCACCATTGAAGAAGAATGTTACATGAGCATATTTCTCAGTCTCTGCGAGTCTTAACTGATTCTTTCCATGAGATGCAAGCCACTCTCCAAATGTATTAATAATTTCCTCTTTAGGGAATGCAATTAATTTGTTAGGAATTGTTTCATCGTAATCTTTAAAACATACAAATGTAGTATTAAAGAAACCATTCTTTTTTGCAATCTTATCATTATCAGGATCACATAAAGCTCTTGTAATCTCTCTGGCTCTATCTGGTCTGAAGTTAAAGAAGATAACTGAATCTCCTTCTTTAATTGTTGCTGTTGGCTTACCATCCTGCATAATAACTGTTGGAATAACAAACTCATCTGTCTTATCATTGTTATATGATGTTGTAATTGCTTCTTCTACAGAATTAGCTGTATTTCCCTCACCATAAACCATAGCATCATAAGCTTTCTGAACTCTATCCCAGTTATTATCTCTATCCATAGCGTAGTAACGTCCGTTAATTGTAGCGACCTTTCCTACACCAATTTCTGCCATTTTATCTTCAAGCTCCTTTAAGAAACCTTTACCAGACTTTGGATCTGTATCACGTCCATCAAGAAAAGCATGAACATAAACATTTTCTAAATTATTTCTCTTGCAAAGCTCAAGGAGTGCGTAAAGATGTGTATTGTGACTATGAACGCCACCGTCTGATAAAAGACCAAACAAATGAATATCTGAATTATTCTCTTTAGCATTGTTAACTGCTTTAAGAAGACCTTCATTTGTAAAGAAATCTCCATCTTCGATCATTTTTGTGATTTTGGTAAGGTCCTGATAAATAATGCGTCCCGCACCAATATTCATATGTCCAACTTCTGAGTTACCCATCTGTCCATCTGGAAGACCTACTGCCAATCCACTTGCTAATCCCTCCTGAAATGGGCACTCTTTCATAAGTCTATCCATTACAGGTGTGTTACCCTGGGCAATTGCATTACCTTCTGTTTTCTTATTAATTCCGTATCCATCAAGAACCATTAAAACCGCTGGTCTGTATCCCATTTTATTTACTTCCTTTCATGTTTAAAATATAGTAATCCAATAATATGATTACCTTAGAAAAGGGAAAGTCAGTTATGGCGCTGACTTCCCCTGGTTATATTACATTTAAAATATTATTTATTGTAATTAACAATCTTACCGAAATCAGCCTTAAGAGAAGCTCCTCCTACAAGACCTCCATCGATATCTTCTTTAGCAAATAATTCAGCTGCGTTTCCTGCGTTTACAGATCCACCATACTGAATTCTAATTGCCTGTGCTGTAGCTTCATCATAAACTTCAGCGATGCAAGCTCTAATAGCTCCACATACTTCCTCTGCCTGATCAGATGTAGCTGTTTTACCTGTACCAATAGCCCAGATTGGCTCATAAGCGATAACTGCTGTCTTAGCCTGATCTGCTGTTACATTTAAGAATGCAATCTTAATCTGCTGACGAATCCAGTCAATAGTGATTCCCTGTTCTCTCTGAGTTAAAGACTCACCACAGCAAATGATTGGTGTAAGACCATGCTCAAATGCCTTTAATACTTTTTTATTAACTGTCTCATCTGTTTCAGCAAAATATTCTCTTCTCTCTGAATGTCCAATAATAACATATTTAACACCAGCATCTACTAACATGTTAGGAGCGATTTCTCCTGTATAAGCACCGCTTTCTTCAAAATACATATTCTCAGCACCAATTTCAATGTTAGTTCCTTTTGTAGCCTCAACTGCTGGAATAATATCGATTGCTGGTACACAAAATACAACATCTACATCATCATTAGCTACTAATGGTTTTAATTCATCAATAAGAGCTACGGCTTCACTTGGAGTCTTATTCATTTTCCAGTTACCTGCTACTATTTTCTTACGCATAACAAATCTCCTTTTATATTAAAAATATTATTTATCATCTGCTGCAACAACACCTGGAAGCTCTTTACCCTCAAGGAATTCAAGAGAAGCTCCACCACCTGTTGAGATGTGTGTCATCTTATCGCCATATCCAAGGTTATTAACAGCGGCTGCAGAATC
Source organism: uncultured Eubacteriales bacterium (assembly GCA_900315425.1). GTDB lineage: Bacteria > Bacillota > Clostridia > Lachnospirales > Lachnospiraceae > Bovifimicola. The sequence goes on along the minus strand of OMZA01000002.1, from coordinate 179,414 downwards.
ACCACCACCGATGATTGTTGTAGCGCCTTCAAGATTTGCAAGTGCCTCTGCAATTGCAACTGTACCAGCAGCAAAGTTAGGCATTTCGAAACATCCCATAGGTCCGTTCCAAACAACTGTCTTAGCTCCCTTAAGTGCATCTGCAAATAATTCTCTTGTCTTTGGTCCAATATCAAGACCTTCCATATCAGCTGGAATCTCACCTCTGTTAACAATCTTTGAATTTGCATCGTTGCTAAAATCATCAGCTACTACTGTATCGATAGGAATGAGTAATTTAACGCCCTTTTCTTCAGCTTTCTTTTCCATATCGAGTGCGTACTGCTTATAATCCTCTTCAAGAAGAGATTTACCAACTTCCTCACCATGAGCAGCCATGAATGTGTAAGCCATTCCACCACCAATGATAAGAACATCAACCTTGTTAAGAAGGTTGTCAATTACAGAAATCTTTGAAGAAACCTTTGAACCACCAAGGATTGCTACAAAAGGTCTCTCTGGATTATTAACTGCATTTCCAAGGAAATCAATTTCCTTCTGCATCAAATATCCAACTACACATGTATCTACGAATTTTGTTACACCTACGTTTGAGCAATGAGCTCTATGAGCTGTACCAAACGCATCATTTACAAATACGTCTGCAAGACTTGCAAGATCTTTGCTGAATGCTTCTTCGTTCTTTGTCTCTTCAGCTCTATAACGTGTGTTCTCTAATAAAATAACGTCTCCGTCGTTCATTGCTTCTACAGCAGCCTTAGCATTTGCGCCAACTACTTCAGCATCTGCAGCAAATTTAACTTCCTGTCCTAAGAGCTCTGATAATCTCTTAGCTACTGGAGCTAATGAAAGCTCTGGCTTTGGCTCTCCCTTTGGTTTACCAAGATGTGAGCAAAGGATAACCTTTCCACCATCTGCAATTAATTTTTTAATTGTAGGAAGTGCTGCAACTAATCTGTTCTCATCTGTGATATTTAAATCAGCGTCCAATGGAACGTTGAAATCGCATCTTACTAAAACTCTTTTTCCTTTTACGTTGATATCATCAACTGATTTCTTATTAAGCATTAATATGCTCCTTTCTTAATTGAATTTTTACTAAAAAGAGGCCCGGCCCAATAATGAACCGGACCCATGAGGATCTAAATTAATTCGATCTTATAAATTATGAAAGGTTAGAGAAATATTTGATTGTTCTAACCATCTGGCTTGTGTAGCTGTTCTCGTTATCATACCAAGAAACAACCTGTACCTGTGTATTGCCATCTTCCATAGGTGAAACCATTGTCTGAGTAGCATCGAATAATGAACCATATCTCATACCGATGATATCACTTGAAACGATTGGGTCTTCATTGTAGCCATAAGACTCTGTCTGAGCAGCTTTCATAGCATCGTTAATCTGATCAACTGTTACAGCACCTTTAACAACTGCGACAAGAATTGTTGTAGATCCTGATGGAGTTGGAACTCTCTGTGCAGATCCGATAAGTTTTCCATTTAACTCTGGAATAACTAATCCGATAGCTTTAGCAGCACCTGTTGAGTTAGGAACGATGTTGCAAGCACCAGCACGTGATCTTCTTAAATCACCTTTTCTCTGTGGTCCGTCAAGGATCATCTGATCTCCTGTGTAAGCATGGATTGTTGACATGATACCACTCTGGATTGGAGCAAGATCATTTAAAGCCTTAGCCATAGGAGCTAAGCAGTTTGTTGTACATGAAGCAGCTGAGATGATTGTATCATCAGCTTTAAGTGTTTCATGGTTAACATTGTAAACGATTGTAGGAAGATCGTTTCCAGCTGGAGCTGAGATAACAACCTTTCTTGCACCTGCATTGATATGAGCCTGTGCTTTATCTTTTGATGTATAGAAACCTGTACACTCAAGAACAACGTCTACTTTTAACTCTCCCCATGGAAGGTTATTAGCATCTGCTTCTTTGTAAATCTTAATTGTTTTTCCATCAACTGTGATAGAATCTTCACCAGCGCTTACTGTATCTTTCTTATCATAAGTACCCTGTGATGAATCATACTTTAATAAATGAGCTAACATCTTAGGACTTGTTAAATCGTTGATAGCTACTACTTCGTATCCCTCTGCTCCGAACATCTGTCTGAAAGCAAGACGACCAATACGACCAAAACCGTTAATTGCAACTCTTACATCTGCCATTTTAAATAAATCCTCCTAATAGTAAAATAGATTATCTTTGTTAAAATTTTGACGTTGTCCTTAACACGTCTAAACTTAACCTAAATGTTATTCTACTCAATTTACCCTAAAATATCAAGTATTATTTTGACATGGTTTTGATAAATAGGGCTTTTGTGCTATATTATTAGCTGTAGGTTTATACATATTTCTCTATTTAATACATCTAAACATTATGGAGGATTTAAAATGAGTGTATATTTAATGGATCACCACCTTCACACTGAATTTTCTGGTGACAGTTTTGAAAAGCCTGAAAATGTTATTGCTGCTGCTAAGAAATGTGGTTTGAACAGTATATGCTTCACGGACCACTTAGATTTTGATTATGTAGCTGAAGGTGTTCTTTATGAATTGGACAAGGATGATTACTTTAACAGTATGTCAAAGTATAAAGAACAAACTACAAATGAATTGGCTATTTACCTTGGAGTTGAAACAGGACTTGAGCCTGATAAAGCTTTTAGATTAGATGACTTTATAAACAGACACCCTTATGATTTTATCATTGGCTCTTCTCATTTAGTTAACGGTAAAGACCCTTATTATCCGGAATACTTCCAGGGAAAGTCCAAAACAGAAGCCCTTATGGAATACTTTGAATCTATTGTAAATAATCTTAAATTTTGTAAAAATTTTGATGTGTATGGTCACATTGATTACTGTATAAGATATTCTCCTGATAAAGAAGATTACTATGACTATATGGAATTTTATGATATTTTAAAGGACATTTTAAAAACCCTTATTGATAACGGTAAAGGAATCGAAGTAAATACCAGCGGTTATCGAAGCGGTTTACCACAGCCTAATCCTAATTTTGATATTATAAAAATGTACAGAGAATTAGGTGGAGAAATTATTACTGTAGGTTCCGATGCCCACAAAGCTACAGATGTTGGATATAGAATCAAAGAAACCACAGAGTGCTTAGCAGACTGTGGCTTCAAATACATTACAGTTTTTAAAAATCGTAAACCTGAATTTATAAAACTATAATCAATATAAATGCTATTTATCAGACTCTGATTATTTGTCAGAGTCTATTTTTTTATGCTTATCTTTATAATTAAGATAAATGATTCTTAAATCCATTACAAGAACTAATACTATCACTATTGCAATACATGTATTAATCTTTTTAAATGTCTTTACAGCATTATTACGAATATTATTTGGAAGTTTAGAAATCGTCTTTTCTGAAACCATGGACACACAATACCAGCCTGTTGCAGGAATTGTAGAATATGATACATATCTTATACTTCCACTTTTTGTTTCATACTTAATAGTACCAGACTGATTATTTTTCAATGCCTTTTTAAGCTTTTTAGCTGTGGCAGAATCTACGGAGCTCATTACATCGAATATATTAGTTCCCTTTGCCGATAAATTACCTGCAATTATATTTCCATTCGTTTGGGTTATAAAAATGGTTCCCATTTTACCAAATGATGATGTATCAAGAATCTCTGTGAATTTCTCCAAATCATATGTTGCTACCAATGCACCCTCTGTTTTTTCTTCATTGTACATAGGCACTGCAAAACAAATATATGAATTATTATCATCCGATTTATAACTTGAAGACGTAAAATAACCGCCTTTACTTGTAGTTGACAATAATGTTGTATAATCCCACTCCTGATTCTCTCCTACAGCTTCTATAACCTCTCCATCATCGTTAATCAATACAAGTCCTATAAAATTATTAATAGTTAAAGATTTTTCCAAAAACTGCTTTGTACTTTCAATGTTACCCTCATCTGAAAAATCATAGGAAAGAGCCAGATTACTAAGCATCTTATACTCATCATTTACACTAAGTTGAACTTTATCTACAGAATCATCAACTATAGAGTTTATATATGTTCTTGTATAAGTATTTAATCTTTTTTTAGTATCTTTATTGAAATCACCTAAGGTGTTACTTATGTATAAAGCTAATATAATAAATACAATAATCTTATAAGCCAGCTGAGACCATATTACAGCTGTTGCATTTACAACTATATTTTTAAGATTACTTATCTTATTAGACATTGAAATTTGCTCCTTTCAAAATAGTTCCTCCAAATGCAACGTAATCATTTGAATATACTACTAATGCCTGTCCCGGTGTAACTGCTCTAACCGGAGCATCAAATGTCACCACCAGTTTATCATCTACTAATCTTGCATGACACGGACTACCCTTGTGATTATAACGAATTTTTGCAATATAAGTTTTATCCTCATTAATTGCAGCTTCGCCCATAAAATTCACCTTGTTAGCAATAACAGTATCAACAAAGATATCTTCATTTTCACCAATTACAACCTCATTGGTCTCTGGTCTGATTTCAGTTACAAATACAGGATGTCCTAATGATAATCCCAAACCTTTTCGTTGTCCAACAGTATAACAAGTAATTCCCTTATGTGTACCTAATACATTCCCATGAATATCTACAAAATTACCGGTTTCAATTTTCTTACCAGCATTTCTTTCAATGAATCCTGCGTAGTCATTATCAGTTACAAAACAAATATCCATACTATCCGGTTTGTCGGCAACTGTTAATCCAATCTCCTTGGCAATTTTTCTTACTTCTTCCTTGGCATAATCTCCTACAGGCATCAAGGTGTGTTCTAATTGTTCCTGGGTAAGCTTATATAAAGCGTAGGTCTGATCTTTAGTAGCAGTTATGGAATTTCTAATAGCATATCTGCCATTATCTAGCTTTTCAATTCTGGCATAATGACCGGTAGCTATGTAATCTGCTCCAATCTCCATAGACCTTTTTAAAAGGGATTCCCATTTCACATATCTATTGCACACGATACATGGATTAGGCGTTCTTCCTGCCAAATATTCCTGTATAAAATCATTTACAACTCTTTCTTTAAACTCCTTACGAAAATCCATTGTATAATGAGGAATACCTAGCATATCAGCAACTCTTTTAGCATCATCAACTGAAGTAAAGCTACTATTCTCATGGTTGTCACACTCCTGCCATATCTGCATGGTTGCACCAACTACATTGTAGCCTTGTTCCTTTAGCAAATAAGCACATACAGAAGAATCAACTCCTCCGGACATACCTACCACAACTGTTTTATTTTCTTTACTAATTACATTCATAGCTTTATCACCAAATCCTATAATACATATGGCGTTATCTGGTAAACGTAATAATTTATCCAATTTGTATAAAGTGTATTAGCATGGGCTCTCCATGATAATTCAGGCTTTCGTCTTGGATCATCCTCTGGATAATAATTTTCCGGCACTTCTATATCCAAACCCTTTGCCATATCTCTTTTATACTCAAGATCCAACGTAACCCTGTCATATTCCATATGTCCGGTAACAAATACATTCTTACCTTCTTTATCCATTATTATGGTTGGACCTGCTTCTTTAGATTCTGCAAGTACTGTTAAATTCTCATTCTTCTTAATGGCATCTCTATCAGTATCAGATCTTCTGGAAATAGGACACCAAAAATAATCATCAAAGCCTCTCATTAAAGGTACTTTGTGATGAAGAACCTTTTGTTTATATATACCAAAAATTTTTTTATCAATCTCATATGTTGGAATGCCATAGTGGTAATATAATCCAGCCTGAGCTCCCCAACAAATATGAAACGTTGATGTTACATTTGTTTGAGTAAAATCCATTATTCTGGTAAGTTCATCCCAGTAATCAATATCCTCAAAGGCATAATCCTCAAGAGGTGCGCCGGTGATTATAAAACCATCAAACTTTTGATCTTTTATCTTATCAAAAGTTGTATAGAACTGATTCAAATGACTTTGAGGTGTATTCTTAGATATATGGGATGCAATTCTTAAAAATGTTAAATCCACCTGAAGTGGAGTATTTGACAATGCCCTGATTATCTGAATCTCTGTCTCATTTTTAAGAGGCATCAGATTAAGAAGTACTATTTTTAACGGACGGATATCCTGACTTATAGCTCTGTTTTCGTCCATAATGAATATGTTTTCCGACTCTAAGACTGCCTTTGCAGGTAAATCTGATTGTACTTTAATTGGCATGTTATCAACTTCTTTCCCTATATACTTATTAAGTAAAAACTATAATTATCACTTATTTAACCATCAACAAAGTCTAACATAAAAGGGAAACTCTTTCAACTAAGTTGATTAACTGTTCTTCAAATTATCAAAATCTTCTTCTGTAATTATTGGTATCCCCAATTCCTTTGCTTTTTTATTTTTTGAAGATGTTGAATCTATATCATTATTAATTAAATAATCCGTCTTCTTTGTTACACTTCCTGTAACCTTACCGCCTAAACTATCAATAACTTCCTTTAAAGCATCTCTGTTATCATACTTATTTAAAGAGCCCGTTATAACAAATGTTTTTCCTGCAATGGCATTTTCAGTATTGATATTTTCTTCATAGGTTATGTTTAACTCACTTAAAAGTTCCAAATACTCTTCAAGTTTTTCCTTATCAGAAAAATACTCCACTATAGCATTAGCCATTACAGAACCTACACCATCGATTTTTTCCAAATCTTCCGGTAAAACCTTTGGTAAATCTTCAAGTTTAACATTTAAATGTCTCATAAGATTTCTAGCATTTGTAAGACCTACACCTGCTATTCCCAGTCCGGCTAGAACTCTGCAACTTACTTGATTTCTTCCTGCATCAATAGCTTCAATATAATTTTTAAATGATGTTTCACCAAATCCCTTGGTGTTTACGATACTATCCTGATATCTGTCTAGTTTAAAAATGTCTCCGTAAGTCTTTATGTAACCGCTATCTACAAACTTTTCCAAGGTTTCTTCAGATAATCCTTGAATGTTAAGAGCACTTCTACTTACAAAATTAGCAAATCTTTTAATTTGCTTTGCAGGACATTTAGGATTAACACAATATAAAAATTTAAAACCATTATCATTTTTTATCTTTGTCTTCTCCCCGCATATAGGACAAACTTCCGGTACATTTTTCAAACCTGATTTTGTTTGATTAACGGCAATCTGTGGAATAATCATGTTTGCCTTATATACTTCTATCGTATCTCCAATTCCCAATTGAAGAGATTCTGCAATACTTACATTATGAACACTGGCTCTACTTACAGTTGTTCCTTCTAACTCTACAGGTTCAAATATGGCAACCGGATTTATTAGTCCCGTTCTTGAAGCACTCCACTCAATATCTAAAAGCTTCGTAGTAGCTGTTTCATCCTGCCATTTAAAGGCAATGCCATTTCTTGGGAATTTTGCAGTTGTTCCTAAAGATTTACCATATTCAATACCATCAAACATCAGTACAAGTCCATCTGATGGAAGATCATTAGTTTTAATAGCATTTGAAAAATAATCTACCTGGTCTGCAATGGTATCCTTAGTAACAATAAAATGTTCCACCACTTGAAATCCTTGGTTTTCAAGCCATGAAAACTGCTCATTTATTGAATCATTAAAATCCACACCATCTGCTTTAATTAATGCAAATGCATAGAAGTTCACATTTCTTTTGGCAGTTATTTCACTATTAAGCTGCCTAACCGAACCAGAACATAGATTTCTAGGGTTCTTGTATTTTTCATTCTCTTCTCCAATTTCATCATTTATCTTTTCAAAATCAGAGTATCGTATTACAGCTTCACCACGAATTATTAACTCGTCTTTGTATGCTATTTTTAACGGAATATTTTTAAATGTCTTTGCATTGGCAGTAATTAACTCTCCAATATCACCATTACCTCTTGTTACTGCTTTAACCAATTCCCCGTTATTATAAGTAAGAACAACAGTTAATCCATCTAATTTCCAAGAGATAATGCCTTTATGATTCCCAATAAAACTTTGAAGTTCTGCCACTTCTTTGGTTTTATTTAAAGATAACATGGAACTTTCATGTTTTTCCTTAGGTAACTCACTAACAACTTCGTATCCAACATTAACTGTCGGACTATTAGCCATTACAAATCCTGTTTCCTTTTCAAGTTCTACCAATTCATCATATAATTCATCATATTCATAGTTACTCATTACCTCATTTCCCTTTTGATAATAAACATATGAGGCGTTATTTAAAATCTCAATCAGTTCTTTAATACGATTCTGTTTTTCGGCATCTGTTTTTAACTCTTTACCCATGTTAACTCTCCAAAATTTATTTATATACCTTTTGTTTCAATTCATCTATTTCCTTTTGCGTGCACTCTCTATATTTTCCTATTTCTAAATTGTCCAGCTTAATATTCATAACCCTAATTCGTTTTAAAAATGTAACCTGCTCTCCACAAGCCTCTGTCATACGTCTTATCTGTCTGTTAAGTCCCTGTGTCAAAATAATGCCAAAGGTATGATTATCTATCTTCCAGACTTTGCATGGCCTTGTAACAGTATCTAAAATATGCACTGGTTTAGACATTTTATTAATAAATTCATCTGTAATTTGATTTTTAATTTTTACAACATACTCTTTCTCATGTTCATTAACAGCTTTTGCAATTCTATTTCCCAAATCACCATCGTTGGTAAACAAAATCAATCCACAGGAATTCTTATCTAATCTTCCTACGTAAAAAATCTTTTTATTGTATCCTATCTTATCAATTATATTATCCGGATTTTTTTTATCCGCAGTACATTCTACACCAATCGGTTTATTATATGCTAAAAGAACAAATTCTTTTTCCACTAAAAGCTTTTTTCCTTTATACCTTACATCATCCGATTCAGACACTCTGTCTCCAAGTACTGCTACTTTACCATTTATGGTTACATTTCCGGATTCTATATATTTGTCTGCTTCTCTTCTTGAGCATAAGCCGCATTGACTTAAGTATTTATTTATTCTAACCTCATCCATTAAAATGTTAGTCTCCTACGTATTAGTTATTACCAAATACCTCTTTTGCAATATCTACTGCTTCCTTGGCATCCTTTGAATAATAATCTGCACCAATTGATTTGGCGTAGTCATCAGTTACTACTGCACCTCCAACCATAACTTTGCAATCAACGTTATTGGCTCTAAGGAGGTCTATTGTTTCTTTCATTGATATTAAAGTTGTTGTCATTAAAGCAGAAAGACCAACTAACTTAACCTTATGCTCTACTGCTGCCTTTAATACTTCTTCGTAAGGAACATCTTTTCCTAAGTCAATAACTGTATATCCGTAATTTTCCAAAAGAACTTTCACGATATTTTTTCCAATATCATGAATGTCTCCCTTTACCGTACATATTACAATAGTCCCCTTACTAACTGTATTATCAGCACTTTTTGCAATTTCATCTTTTATTACTTTAAAGGCTGCCTGGGCAACATCTGCTGCCATAATAAGCTGAGGTAAGAATATTTTTCCCTTTTCAAAGCCATCTCCTGCTTTATCTAAGGCCGGTATTAAATGTTCATTTACAATTTCCAAAGAGTCTTTTGTCTTAAGTAATTCCCTGGTTATTCTTGCCCCATCATTTATAAGTCCATTTTCTATGGCATATTCAAGGGAATTCTTATCATCAGATGCACTTGCTGTAGAAGAATCTCCCTGAACTATAGTAGTTTTTTTCACCGTTGATGCTAACATATACTGAAGCGTTGAATTATATGAGTCAATATATTCCAAAGAATTTCTATCATAACCCTTTAATACATTAAATGCTTTTACAGTTCCTGACATAGAACCTACATTAGGATTAATAATTGCCAAATCTAAACCGTGAGTTAATGCCATTGCAAGAAATGTATGATTAATCAATTCTCTTCCCGGAAGACCAAAAGAAATGTTTGACACTCCAAGAACTGTCTTAAGTCCAAGTTTTTCTTTAACCATAGAAATTGCTTTTAAAGTTTCCACAACTCCATCCTGTTCTGCAGATGCAGTAAGAGTTAAACAGTCTATTATCAGATTTTCCTTTGGAATGCCATATTCCATGGCTCTTTCCATGATTTTCTTTGCAATAGCAAATCTATCCTCCGCCTTTTTAGGAATACCATTTTCATCCAAAGTAAGACAAACCACTGCTGCACCATATTTTGCAACTAGTGGCAAAACGTTATTCATTGAAGCCTCTTCTCCGTTAACCGAGTTTACAATAGGTTTACCATTATATACTCTAAGAGCAGCCTCTAATACCGCTGGAATAGTAGAATCTATCTGTAATGGAACGAAGGTAACACTTTGAATGGCTTTTATAACCTTTACCATCATTTCCTTTTCATCGATATTTGGCAGACCAACATTTACATCAAGAATTTCAGCCCCAGCATTAACCTGTTCTATTGCCTGATTAAGGATATAATCAATGTCATTATTTAATAAGGCTTCTTTGAATTTTTTCTTTCCTGTAGGATTGATTCTTTCACCTATAATTCTAGGTCTGTCCACTACACAAACCTCTGTAGCAGAGCAAATCATAAGTTCCTTTATGGTGTCAGGTCGTTTCAATTCACATCCATCATTTTCATCAAATGTAGTCACCAATTCACGTATGTAATCCGGATTTGTACCACAACATCCTCCAACACATTTTACACCATAATTTTTAAAACCAGCCATTTGTTTTGCAAATTCCCCGGCATCAATATCATACTCGTTAGTTATAGGATCTGGTAATCCGGCATTTGGTTTAACAACAATAGGTTTGTCGGTATATTTTGTAAGTTCTTCAATAACCTCATACAAATCAGTTGGTCCTAAAGAACAGTTAACTCCCATGGCATCTACATCTAATCCATTAAGAGTTAACGCCATATTAGCAACTCCACAACCGGTAAACGTTCTATGATTCATTTCAAAGGTCATAGTACAAACAACTGGAAGATCAGAGTTTTCTTTAGCTGCCAACACAGCTGCCTTTAACTCATATAGATCCGTCTGAGTCTCAAATACCACCAAATCAGCATCTTTTCCAGCCAATATCATCTCTTTATAAATGTCATAGGCTTCTTCAAATCTAAGGGTTCCTGTAGGCTCTAAAAGCATACCTATTGTTCCAATATCTAAAGCAACCAAAGTATCTGTTCCCTTAACAGCTTCTCTGGCATTTTTTATAGCCGCTTTTATAACCTCAGTTACTGAGTACTTGGCATTTTTCAATTTATATGAATTGGCACCAAATGTATTGGCATATATAATATCTGCTCCGGCTTCCACGTACTGTTTATGAACATCAACTATCCACTCCGGCTTATCTATGTTAAGAAGTTCTGGAATTGCTCCAAGTTCCATACCTTTGTTTTGTAGCATGGTACCCATGGCTCCATCAAAAATAATATACTTTTTATTATTGATTAATTCTTTAAAATTCATATCTGACTACCTCTCATAAAACTTTTTAATTACTGGTATTTGTACAGGTCTTTCCCTGATTTCTAAAACTACATCTATTTTGAAAATTACAATTATTACATGATGATTTACCATTAACCATCTTTTTTGATAATCCTATTATACAAGTTACAGACTTACTAGGCGTGAGAATATAACTGTCTGTACAGGCAACACCTATTCTTTTTTCTGCATCTAATAAGTTAAGCAAATCCTTTTGTAAATGTAGTGGAAAATCTCCATATCCAACTCCAAATCTCCAGGTATTATTATACCCTTTAAAATCCTCCATGAAAATCTTTTCCACCTCATCACATACCTGCTCAATCGCAGCATTTGCTAAAGCATCCGCTGCCAAAGTTGCAGACATATTTCTAAGCCCACTCATTCTAATGAACCTATCCACTCCATAGGATAAAGTAGCACACATAACAATTGCCTTTTCGCAATCTTTTAAATGATGCTGTATTGATTTGCCAACTAAATCAAAATCTGCATCTTTAAGGATTACTTTTCCGTCTACATTTTCCAAATCAAAACATTTATAAATATATCTTGGAACCATTACCTTTAAAAGTTCCTTTTCCTCATTATCTATAATGTTTTTCATGGTTTCATCAGGTTCATTACCTCTATACCCCATATATCGAACTGCTTCTGATTTATTAATGGATTCTATTATGATTTTTTTATTCAACATGTTCCCACATCCGTTTAATATCTGATATAGTTTTAAACTATTTCAAGCAATAGTTTTATAATATAGTTCTATTTACGCAAAAAACCGCAACCTGCGTTATAGCAGATTACGGTCCATACTCATTAAATTTTAAAACATTAGTTATCTACATTAATTTCCTGTTCTTCAGAATCTATATCTTGAGTATCTTCAGCGTCATTTTTATTTGTAAATTTATCAACAAGTCCTGGTACCATATCAAGAACCTTTGTAAGACCACCCTGTTCTTTAATATTTACTAACTGTGGCACACCATTCTTAATTACTAAAACAGCACTAGGTGACATCTTTCCACCCATACCGCCGCCACTGTTACCTGCTTTCTCTTTAGATACTGCACCGGCTCCAACTCCAAAAGATACATCAACCAAAGGTAAAATAACTGTATCATTGCTTACCTTAATTGGTTCTCCTACTACAGTTTTAGTAGTAATAAAATTCTCCATTCCCTTAAAAAGCGAATCAACGTTGTTATTAAAAGTATTCTCAGCCATGTTTCCTCCTATTTTTGATGAGATCCATCAAATTCTTATCTTTATATAGTTTATAAGCTATCAATACGATAACATAAATCTGTAAATGCCCCTTCACTTCTACATCCACATCTTTAATCTCATGTTCAAAGTCTGGATTAATCTCCAGGTGCTTTGTCACACCACTACCAACTCTTCCCCCTGTTATCATATATATAATTCCTAAGGTCTGACCGGTAGTTGAAGGATCCTCAAATCCAAATGTTATGTGTCCTTTGATTTTTCTTGGGCTTACATGCTTTAACAATCTAATGATTTCGTCTTTAACAAGCTTTAAACTCTTAATATTTTCTTCCTTATCCAGAAAATCTCTTATAAAAGACCAGCCATTAGAAACCTTTTTGATTATACCATAAATCTTGGTAAATATATTCTTAATTTTATTTTTTATTCCAATAAAAGTGTTTTTAATCTTACCTGGTATACTTTTTATTTTATTAATAACATTTTTAATCTTATTAACAATGTTTTCTATAGAGCTCTTATCTTCACTGTCCTTAGAAGAATCATCAACTTCTTCCATAGGAACCTGATCTGTCTTGGCATCGTCTTCACCAACAAAAGAAAGTTCTTCTTCTTTTTGTAGATTATCTTTAAATTCTTTGTAATCTTCAGGGATTTTTTTAATTTCTTCGTTATATTGAACAGACATCTCCTCAAACATAGCAGTGTCTTCATCATACTTTTTATCCTTTGCCTTCTTTTTTTTAATCTTATCCAAAGATATTCCAAAAATCTTTATATTTAACGACTTACCCTTTTCTAGTATAACTGAAACGGCATGAAGTAAATACGTGACTTGAACCTTATAATCCAACTTATCTTCATCGTTATATATAACCCTTGCCCTGTATCTGATAGGGACAAATAAAACCAAACATACAATAAGCACTATCAAACCCAGTAACACAAGAAGAATTATGCCTATTATTTTTAAGATAAGTAATAGTATCGATAATACTAAAGCCATTCTCTCCTCATTTCCTATCTTTTATGAAATTCGCTATATTAAAATGTCCTGTATTATTATAGCAATCCATTAATATGTCCACTGCTAAGGACTTTGCTTCATCTATGGTAGTTGCAAGACCAACTGCCAACATATCCGCTTTCTTGTAATAATTCTGTTTAAGTACCGCAGCAGGGAATATATCTAAAATATTTTCCGGATTCATAGGTAGTGTAATTACATAAACACCAGGTTGAAACCGATTCATTCTTATATTGCGTTTTATACTTCTTTTTCGCTTAGAAGCACCTTCACTCACATAGAGTTTATTATACCATTCCATATTAAAAACCTCAAACTAACATTTTCCTGGATATACTAGCTGTTTATAATATCGTTTATAAGTTCAATACACGCCTTCTTTTCAACCTTATCCGTACATTTATTTAAAGAATTATAAATATAATCCTGTACCTCTGAAATGTTATTAAAAAATATTGGTAAACAAGATATTACCAAAGACATTACCGATCTATTAACTTTCTTTGAATTGTCATTAAAGAAATCTCTAAGACTGTTTTCTAGCTCCTGGTATTTTTCATCTATATATTTCTCGGAATCAAAGTCCTTATCTATAACTTCCATTTCAAGCTCTTTATCAATATCTACAAACAAGCTGTCAGATAATAAAGCCCTACATTTTATTAAATCACTGTATTGATCTGATACACCCAGTTCTTGTACCTTGTCCATATATTCTTTTCTTACTGTATCTAATGTGTATTCTATACCTTCAATTTTAGTATGAATATCCTCTGGTACACCTTCAAGAAAAACAAATAAATCTGTGGTTTCTTCAGGTATATCCTTTAAAGCTCCTTCATAGAATAGATTATGAAGAGTTTTTATTATTCTTTCTGATATACCAATTTCTTTATCTTTGCCACCAATATATGGCTTTGTAAGAATTATAGCATATGCCTTATTAACAAGTCCCTGAATAACCATATAAATATCTGTTAAATCCTCTATGTCTGCGGCAGAGCCCTTGAGTCCTTTACTAATATTATCCAAATCATTTTGAGTAACATTACTAAAATCCATAGATTTTAAGTCTTTATAAAATGATAGAAATTCAGGATACATATCCATATTCTCAGGAAGCAGCAGCATTCCTGATGTCATGATATTATAAATAAAATCATCTATGGCCTGTTTATCTGAAGTCTTATACACAGATAAACCATTTTTTAATAGCTCAAAGAACTTATTCTTAGTCATTCTAAATGGTAGTTCTGATACAATTTCACTAATCTTAGAATTAACTAACGCATTATCTTTATCATCATCAAATATGTAATGCATTATATTTCTTGTGAAATCTTCATCTTTATATTTTTCTCCCAATTCCACATTATCAAAAGTGTGTTCTATTCGATTATATACATATTCGTATCTGGCAAATATATCCGCATATCCTGCGAGAACTTTTACCACGTTAAAAACTTTATCTTTAAGCAGGCTAATCTTCTCAATAAGCTCTTTTCTAGTATCACTAGATAATTCTTCTATTACATATCCTGAAACTTCGTTGAATTCATCAACTATTTCAATAAGATTATCATCCGAAAACTCTCTACCATGAACCATATCATACAAAGTATGATAATCCATGGCAAATTCAATACACGCCCTTTTATAATATAACTCACTTAAACCATTGGCAAAATCAGGTATGCTATTTTCAAGTTCTTTTCCTTTATTAATATTGTTAACTGCTAACTTCATTATAATTCCTCACTGTTACTTTATCTAATTAATCATTTCTCTAAAATCTTTTATATAACCGTCACTGATTTTTTTAATATTGACCTTATCACCTAAAGAACCCTCATCCTCCATGGCAATTACTGTATATCCACCATCTTTAGCCCCTTTGATAGCTTCCAATATATCTTCAAATACAATAGTCTTGTTCTTATCAATTCCCATTTTACTACAACTTTTATCATAAATATCCGGAAAACCCTTTCCTCTGCTTACCTCCGATGCTGTAGTTATGCTATGAAAACACTCATATATTCCAAGACCCTTAAGACATTTTTCCACCAATTCAATACCATTTGATGTAGCAACTGATATTATAACTTTCTTTTCTCTTAAATACTCTATGTACCTTCTGGCACCTGGCTTTAATTTAACCCTGGTTGCGTAAGCATCCACAGCCATATCATGCCATTCCTTAAGAACTGATTCTTTGGAGTCTTTTAAATTAAATCTTTCTATTGTATAATCCGCAACCTTTTCTAATCCCATAGGTTGTATAGTCTTCTGGTAATCTTTTGGTACGGCAAACCCTCTTTTTCCTAAAAACTCCTCATCCACCTTATCCCATACCCACATGGAATCCACTAGAGTACCGTCCAAATCAAAAATCACAGCTTTATAATCATCTATTATTTTATTTTTTTTCATAATGTTAAATTATCTCTTATTACAAAAAAATTGTCAACATTAGCCATTTTATACGATATGTGTTATATTAAATGTCGAGTTTATAATTTTAAAAAAAGGAGTTCTTATGCATCCAATAATAAATTTTGGTTTTATACAAATGCCTTCTTATGGCCTTGTTATTCTTCTGGGTTTTATAGTCGCCGTCCCTATCGCCATGACACTGGCTGAAAAATACGACTATCATAAATTAGATATTTTACTATCAACTATACTGGCTGCTGTTGGAATGATTGTATTTGCAAAGATTATTTATATTATTTCATTAATACCGGAGTTGATTGAATTCCATGATTACTACAGTTCTCATTTGAATTCTTTATTCTTTTTAATGTTCAACGGATATGTATTTTATGGAGGACTTATAGGCGCTTTGTTGGGATTTGCATTATATGCAAAATGGAACAATTCTAGTGTTCTAAAACTTTTAAATATAGTTGTTCCAGTAGTTCCTTTGGTTCATGCCTTCGGACGCATCGGATGTTTCCTGGGCGGATGTTGCTATGGAATACCATACCACGGATTTGGCGCCGTAAGATTTCCAAAAAACGATTTTGTAGGAGATGTTCTTGGAAGCGTAGACAGATTTCCTGTTCAGCTTTTAGAATCAGCGCTGAACTTTTTGCTATTTTTACTGCTTTACTTCATAGCAAGAAAAAAAAGATTTGATGGAATGCTTTTGGGATTATATTTGATTATTTATCCAATTGAAAGATTCTTTCTTGAATTTTTAAGAGGAGATGCCATTAGAGGTAAGTTCTTTGGTATATCTACTTCACAATGGATAAGCCTTATGTTAATACCAATTGGAATATTCTTGCTGGTAAAAAAAGGTAATTTTAAAACAAAAATTATGCAAGAAAAAAATAACGAGCCTAGCCTGGATGATTAACATCCAAGGCTAAGCTCGTTTTTTACCCAATTACATCAGACATATTATAAAGTCCAGATGTTTTTCCTTTTAAAAATTTAGCTGCTGATAAAGCTCCTTTTGCAAATATAGCTCTTGAGTATGCTCTGTGAGTAATCTGAACAACCTCATCTTTTCCGGCAAATATTACATCATGATCACCAACAATAGTTCCACCTCTTACAGCAGAGATACCAATTTCTTTTTCCGGTCTAATACTACGTCTTGAACTTCTGTCATAAACGTATTCCATATCTCCACCTAGTTCATTATTAACTGCATCAGCAAGCATCATTGCAGTTCCACTTGGTGCATCTAACTTCTGGTTATGGTGTTTTTCAACTATTTCAATGTCAAATCCGGCTTCTTTAAGTGGTTTTGATACTGTCTCTAATATTTTAATTAATGTATTAATTCCTACAGACATATTTCCTGAACGAAGTACTGGAATATTAGAACTTACTTTGCTAACTTTTTCCACCTGTTCCTCTGAAAGACCTGTTGAACATAATACAACAGGAAGTTTCTTCTCCTCACAGTATGCTAAAAGGTTATCTACTGCTTTTGAATTAGTAAAATCTATTACAACATCAGCTTCTACATCACAGGCGTTAATATCTGTAAATACAGGATATCCGTTATCCTTATTATCAATTACATCAATACCTGCTACAATCTCAATATCAGCATCTTCCTTTGCCAAGTCAGTAATAACCTGACCCATACGGCCATTACAGCCATGCATAATAACTTTAACCATTATTTAACCTCCAAGCCATATTCTATCATAGCTTTTTTAAGAATCTCTTTATGATTGTCTTCCATTTCGCTAAGTGGTGATCTTAAAGATCCTGCACAAAATCCCATCATATTAAGGGCAGCTTTTACAGGAATTGGATTAACCTCACAGAACAAAGCATGTATAAGATCCATAGCTTTTAACTGAAGTTCTGCAGATTTCTTAACATCTCCTGCAAGATATGTAGCAACGATGTCATGAGTCTGCTGTGGTGCTATATTTGAAAGAACTGAGATAACACCTTTTCCTCCTAAAGAAAGTAAAGGTACAATCTGGTCATCATTTCCGGAATAAATAGAAAAATCAATTCCTTCTTTCTGAACAAGAGCTGCAAGGTTTGCAACCTGACCAATATTACCTGATGCTTCTTTAATTGCAACTACGTTTTTATTCTTTTTTGCAATAGCTATTGCTGTTTCTGGTAAAATATTACAACCTGTTCTACTTGGAACATTATACATAATAATTGGAATATTAATAGATTCTGCAATTGCTGTATAGTGAGCAATAAGTCCATTCTGTGTTGCCTTATTATAGTAAGGTGTTACCACAAGACATCCATCTGCTCCATATTCCTCTGCTTCTTTTGAAAGTAAAATAGCTGTTTCTGTACAGTTAGAACCTGTTCCTGCAACTACTGGTACTCTATGATTAGTTTTTTCTACAGCGTATTTAATAGCTGCTGCATGCTCTTCCATTGAAAGAGTTGCTGACTCACCTGTTGTTCCACATATAACAATACAATCTGTATTGTTTTCAATCTGGAAATCAATAAGTCTTCCAAGTTCATCAAAATTAACTTCTCCGTTATCTTTCATAGGTGTTACAATTGCCACACCTGCTCCTGTAAATATTGCCATAATTCCTCCTATTCCGTGACTTATCACGTTACATTAAGTTAATAAACGGTGTAGAGAATTGATGCAAAAGAAATAGCCAACTATAATAATAGTCAGCTAAGTAAAATCTCAATTCCGTAGCTCACCATCTTTTATAGATGACAGTTATATGGTTCTTAACCATATACCCAAGCGATATCTTGCCAGTCAAAATATCCTTTCGGCAAAACTTCCTTTCTCATATCTTCATCTGTGTCTGGCACATCCAATATGTTACTGATAAGTCCTGCAACCTCTACATTTATAAAATTGTAATTAAATACATTTCTGATGATAACACCATCAAAAATTATTGTCAACGCAAAGATTTAATCTCCGATATGATATCCACATATTTCTCAAGTCCTTGTGGTAAAACGATACCAGTAAGAATAACCGATGTGTCTTCTGACTTACTATCCAACAATTGAATAATATCCTCAACTTCAATAATCCCTTCATCCACAAGTCCAAGAACTTCGTCTAAAACAAGATTATCGCACTCACCTGTGGCTAAAACTTTTTTAGCGAAACTTAAGCCACTTCTAATATTACCCAATTCCTCTTTTTTCTTTTCTTCAGACAATTCATTAAAACAAGTCTCTGATTTTGCAAACCTAAACACTTTAATCTCTGGCTCTAGTTTATTGAAAAATCCGGCTACATCTTCATTTTTTGCCTTTAAGAAATGAATCACAATAGTCTTTTTATTTTCTCTGGCAAGTAACATAGACTGTCCCAATGCAGCAGATGATTTGCCATACCCTTTCCCACAAAAGACCATTATCTTTCCACTATCCACTTTTTCATCCCTCACATTTCCAAAATCTATAGGATTTTCGTATTACCTGTTAATTATAATAGTAAATCAACAATCTGACAACCTCATTATAATTATCAATGCCTGATGAAACTCCATTGTTTTTCAAATTAGAATCTATAAATTTATCTGAAGCCTTCTTTGCAGAATCCGTATCTACTAAGGATTTATCTTCTATTTCCTTAAATTTATCCTCATCTACAAAGGTTAAGTCTCTATAAACATTTTGGGAAATACCCTTCATTTGTTCATAAATATATACATTATCAAGATTATATAATTCCTCATATAAGTAGCAATACACACTTAAATAACCGGAATACTGTATAAATTCATTATCACTATTAATACATGCAACAAAGGCTATAAAATTAGCTTCATCCTCCATAATATATCCCTTTAGATGACTTAGTTCATGACAAATTGTTGCCGGAAAATTGGAAGGATACATGTAGTAATTATAATTAGCCTCCATGGAAAATGGAAAATACACACCACACAAATACTGTTGAGTCATAATGCCGGAACTGTATAATTTCTTTGGATTCGGAAAATATCCCTTTAATAAAGGAAAGCTGTCATTTACATTTAAAAGAGCTTCCTTGCATTCTTTATATGTGTAGTTTTGTATTATATCACCATTTTTATCCCTATTTAGTTTTTCACCAAGTTCGTTAAGTTTATCTGTAACATGATTATAAATCTCTAATAGCTTTTCATCTGAATCATCAATATTTATATTGCAATACATGGTTTCTTCAATAGAATTAGCATGATAAAGAACAAAACAATTCAAAGTCTCTGTACCATATGCAAATACCAGTATATATACAAACACTTTAATATAAACATTTCTTATTTTTTTTACTTTTTTTAGAGGAAATAGACCAAGGATTATTAAAACAACTAAACATATAACAACAATAATTCCCGTATAAATCATTATTTCTCCAATGGAAAATGGAACAATACCGGTAATCCTTGACCATATATCAGAAACATGAGAAAAGATATATTTTCTGTAATTTTCTGAAAAATCAGGTAAATATATCGCTATAATGTTAATTATTGTAAATATTATAATAATTATTAAGCCTATTATTTCTGCTTTATGTCTATAAAAAAATTTTTTCATAATATTAGTAAAAAACGTGTGAAAATCCTAAGACTTCCACACGTTCCATAATTATTCCAATTTAAAATTATTTGTCAGCCTTTGCAGCTTTAATCTTAGCTGTAAGTTCTGGAACAATTTTATTAAGATCTCCAACGATACCATAGTCAGCTACATCAAAGATTGGAGCATTCTCATCTTTATTAATAGCAATAATAAGATCAGATTCTTCCATACCTGCTGTATGCTGAATAGCTCCTGAAATACCAATTGCAAAATATACATTAGGTCTAACTGTTTTACCTGTCTGTCCTACCTGTAATTCCTTTGGCTTCCAGCCGTTATCTACAACTGCTCTTGAACAGCTAACTGTTCCGCCGATTGCCTCTGCAAGGTCATCAAGAAGTTTGAAGTTCTCAGCACTTCCTACTCCACGTCCACCAGATACAAGAATCTTAGCATCTGCGATATCAGCAACATCTGAAACCTCTTTAACGATTTCAAGAATCTCAACATATTTGTTATCTGGAGTAAATCCAGGATTGAACTCAACAACTTCTGCCTGAGCATCAGCAATTGGGTCAATTTTCTGCATAACACCTGGACGAACAGTTGCCATCTGTGGTCTGTTGTCTGGGCAAGCGATTGTTGCAATTGTATTTCCACCAAATGCAGGACGAGTCATAAGAAGCTGATTATGCTTCTGCTCTTTTCCAGGAATTGCATTTAATGGGAAGTCTCCGATATCAAGAGATGTACAGTCTGCTGTAAGACCTGTTGCAACTCTTGCAGAAACTCTAGGGCCAAGATCACGTCCGATAGCTGTAGCACCAACTAACATGATTTCTGGCTTAAATTCGTTGATTACAGATGCAAGTGCATGTGTATATGGCTCTGTTCTGTACTCTTTAAGCTCTGGATCGTCAACAACGATTACTCTGTCAGCTCCGTACTGAGCTAACTGACCTGCAAGATCCTTAACGCCTGAACCAATAAGAACAGCTGTTACTTTTTCATTTAATGTTTCAGCAAGTTCTTTAGCCTTTCCAAGAAGTTCGAATGAAATGTTATTGATTTCATTATCAACCTGCTGAGCATATATAAATACGCCTTTATATTCTTCTAAATTCATTACGTTCACCACTCTTTCTTACAAATTATATAATGTGCTTTGTTAAAAGCTTATCCATTATGTAGTCTACTGATTCCTCAGCTGTATCAAGAGCAACCTTTTCACCAGCGCCCTTCTTAACTTTATCAGATGCCTTAGCAATCTTTGTAGGTGATCCAGCTAAACCGATATTAGCATCGTCAAGATCTTTTAAGTCATCTCTGCCCCATACAGTAATATACTCATCTTTGTTGTCAATAGCATCAAAGATCTTACCTGGAGTCATATAACGAGGATCATTTAACTCTGAAAGAGCTGTAACAAGACAAGGCATCTTAGCTTTTAACATATGATGTCTGTCTTCATACTGACGATTAACGATAACGCTATCGCCTTCAACTTTGATATCCTGAGCATATGAGATAACAGGAATATCAAGATGTTCTGAAATCTGTGGACCAACCTGAGCTGTATCACCATCAATAGCCTGACGACCTGTGATGATAAGATCATAGTCAAGATTTCTAATTGCAGCTGCAATTGTTGATGATGTAGCCCATGTATCAGCTCCACCAAGTCTTCTATCTGTTACAAGGATACCTTTATCAGCACCCATTGCGATAGCTTCAATTAAAACGTCCTCTGCCTTAGGAAGACCCATTGTTACAACAGTTACTGTTGTTCCTTCATACTGATCTTTTAATCTAAGTGCAGCTTCAAGTCCAGCTTTGTCATCTGGATTCATGATTGTTAACATTGCGCCTCTGTCCAGAGTTCCGTCTGGTTTGAATTTAACTCCACCGGCTGTATCTGGAACCTGTTTAATACAAACAACTATATTCACGGTATTTTCACTCCTTAACTGATATTATTTTAAAAGATTTGCAGAAATTACCATTCTCATAACTTCGCTGGTACCTTCGTAAATCTCTGTGATCTTGGCATCTCTCATCATTCTTTCGATTTCGTACTCTCTGATGTAACCATAACCACCATGTAACTGAACAGCTTTTGTTGTTACTTCCATAGCAACCTCTGCTGCACAAAGTTTAGCCATAGCAGCTTCTGCATTATAAGATGTCTTATGATCTTTAGTATACTGATCCTTTGTTGCAGCTGCTTTATAAACAAGAAGCTTAGCAGCCTCAACCTTTGTAGCCATGTCAGCTAACTGGAACTGTGTATTCTGGAAAGCTCCGATTGAACGTCCGAACTGTTTTCTTTCTTTTACATATTCAATTGTTCTCTCAAGAGCACCTTCAGCAATACCAAGTGCCTGAGCTGCAATACCAATACGTCCACCATCAAGTGTGTGCATAGCGATATTGAATCCTTTTCCTCTCTGTCCTAAAAGGTTGTCCTTAGGGATTCTGCAATCCTGGAAGATAAGTTCATATGTAGCTGAACCACGAATACCCATCTTCTTTTCTTTTGTACCAAATGTGAAACCAGGAGTTCCCTTCTCTACGATAAATGCAGAGAATTTCTTCTGTTTTCCTCTCTTACCTTCTACGATATCTGTATAAGCAATAATGATATAAATATCAGCTTCTTTACCATTAGTAATGAAGCACTTAGAACCATTTAACACCCATTCATTTGTCTCTTCATCAAGAACAGCTTTTGTCTGAACACCCTGTGCATCTGTACCGGCACCTGGCTCTGTAAGACCAAAAGCACCTAATTTTTCTCCACTTACAAGTGGTACAAGGAATTTCTGCTTCTGTTCTTCTGTACCAAATGTGTAAATTGGATCAACACAAAGTGATGTATGAGCTGATACAATAACACCTGTAGTAGCACAAACCTTAGAAAGTTCCTCTACACACATAGCATATGTAAGGATGTCGCATCCCTGTCCGCCATATTTCTTATCAACTGGAATTCCAAGGAAACCATACTTCTTCATTTTTTCAACAGTCTCTGTTGGGAACTTTTCTGTTTCATCTGTATCGATGGCTAAAGGCTTAACTTCTGTTTCAGCAAATTCCTTAAAAAGGTCTCTTGCCATCTGATGTTTCTTATCCAATGTAAAATCCACGATTTTAATCCTCCTATTTCTTTAAATTATTTTGAATAATCGTAGAAACCTACGCCTGTCTTCTTACCTAACTTACCAGCACGAACCATCTTTCTAAGAAGTGGAGATGGAGCATACTTAGAGTCACCTGTCTCATTATAGATAACTTCCATAATAGCAAGAACGATATCAAGACCAACATAATCACCTAATGCAAGAGGTCCCATTGGATGATTTGCACCAAGTTTCATAGCTGTATCAATATCCTCTACAGATGCAACACCTGCAGCATATACATTAATAGCTTCATTAATCATTGGGATAAGGATTCTGTTAACAACGAATCCGGCAGCTTCATTAACTTCAACTGGAGTCTTACCGATTTCTACTGAGATTTCTTTAATCTTAGCAACTAAATCTGCAGGTGTGTTAGCACCGGCAATAACCTCGATAAGTTTCATTCTATCAGCTGGGTTGAAGAAATGCATACCAACTAATGGTCTGTCAAGTCCATTACCCATCTCTGTAATTGATAATGAAGATGTATTTGAAGCAAAAATACACTCAGGTTTTACAATACTCTGTAACTCTTCAAATGTTGCTTTTTTAATATCCATTCTTTCTGGACATACTTCGATTACAAGATCACAATCTGTACAGATATCTTTTAAACCTGTTTTGATTTTTCCACTGATTTCATCAGCCTTCTCCTGTGTAATCTTTTCTTTGCTTACTAAGAAGTTTAAGTTCTTTAAAACTTTTGCTTTACCATTCTCAGCAAACTCTTCTTTAATATCGCAAAGACGAACTTCATATCCATCTGTCATAGCAAATGCCTGTGCGATACCTGAGCCCATTGTACCGGCTCCAATAATACCTACTATCATTGATAAATCCTCCTGAAAATATATTTTCTTGTTGCTATTAAGCAAACATTAATCAACTTAATTATTTATTCTGGAAAGGAACTACTTTTAATTTCTTTTCTTTGTCCTTTTCAAGGAAATTAGCCATAGCTGCCTTCTGATCTTCTGTCTCGAAGCAATCACCAAATAACTTCTCTTCAATAACGATGGCGTTATCAATGTCTGTATTAAGACCATCATTGATTGCTTTCTTACAGTTTCTAACTGCAATAGGAGCGTTCTTAGCGATTGTAGCTGCTAATTTTTTAGCTGCCGGCATAAGTTCTTCCTGTGTATATACTGCATTTACAAGACCAATTCTATAAGCCTCGTCTGCTTTAATATTTCTTGCTGTATAAACAAGCTGTTTTGCAATACCTGCACCAACAAGTCTTGCAAGTCTCTGTGTTCCACCAAATCCAGGTGTGATACCAAGACCAACCTCTGGCTGACCAAATAATGCATTATCAGAACAAATTCTGATATCACAACTCATAGCGATTTCATTTCCACCGCCAAGAGCAAAACCATTAACAGCTGCAATTACAGGAATTGCAAGTGTCTCGATTTTTCTAAATACGTCATTACCTTTCTTACCAAAAGCTTCACCTTCAGCTTTTGTAAGACTACTCATCTCAGCTATATCAGCACCGGCTACGAAAGATTTCTCACCTGCACCTGTGATAATAAGTGCTCTTACTTCATTTGTATCAACTGCGTCAATTGTCTGTTCAATTTCTTCAAGAACCTGACTATTTAAAGCATTAAGTGCCTTTGGACGGTTGATAGTAAGAACTGCAACGTAATCTTCTACTTCATAATTTACGAATTCCATAAATATCTCCTTACATATTTATTACAATATTAAGAGGAGACCATTATTTAGTCTCCTCTATTCATTTATAAATTAGTCTCTTTCAACGATTGTAGCACAACCCATTCCACCACCGATGCAAAGTGTAGCGAGACCCTTCTTTGAATCTCTCTTCTGCATCTCATGAAGAAGTGTTACAAGAATTCTACATCCTGAAGCACCAACTGGATGTCCAAGAGCAATAGCTCCACCGTTAACATTAACTTTGCTCATATCAAAGTTAAGGTCTCTTGCAACTGCAATTGACTGTGCTGCAAATGCTTCGTTAGCTTCAATAAGATCTATATCATCAATTGTAAGATTAGCTTTGGCTAAAACTTTCTTAGATGCAGCAACTGGTCCAACACCCATGATACTTGGATCAACACCTGCTAATGCACCTGTTACGAAAGAAGCCATAGGTGTTACACCTAACTCCTTAGCTTTTTCTTCACTCATAACAACTACTGCTGCAGCACCATCATTGATACCTGAAGCATTACCAGCTGTTACAAGACCATCAGCTTTACCTGAACAACATCTTAATTTTGAAAGACTTTCAGCTGTTGTACCAGCTCTTGGTCCCTCATCTGTATCTACAACTACAACCTGTTTTTTCTGTTTAACTTCTACAGGAACGATTTCATCTTTGAATTTACCAGCTGCCTGTGCTGCTTCACATTTCTGCTGTGAATTTGCAGAGAACTCATCAAGCTCTTCTCTTGAAATTCCCCACTGCTCTGCTACGTTTTCAGCTGTAATCATCATATGATAATCATTGAATGCATCCCAAAGAGCATCCTTAATCATTGTATCAACTAAAACGCCATTGTTCATTCTATATCCAAAACGTGCATTAGGTAATGCAAATGGAGCTCTAGACATGCTTTCCATACCACCTGCTACGACGATATCAGCATCTCCTGCCTGAATCATCTGAGCAGCCATATTTACAGCGTTAAGACCTGAACCACAAACAACGTTAACAGTTACTGCTGGACACTCAATTGGTAAACCAGCCTTAATAGATGCCTGACGAGCAACGTTCTGTCCAAGACCAGCCTGGATAACGCAACCCATGTATACCTGATCTACCTGATCTGCAGGAACCCCTGCTCTGTTTAAAGCCTCCTTGATAACGATTGAGCCAAGGTCAACTGCTGGAACTGAGCTTAATGCTCCGCCCATTTTACCAATGGCTGTACGGCATGCGCCTGCTAAAACTACTTTCTTTGCCATAATGCAATTCCTCCATTTTTTCTATGTATTTTTCCACAACTCTCTTATAGTTTGTTAAAAAAATATCAAACATTATTCAGACTTCAAGCTTCTAGCCCCGAAATCCTTGTTAATTCTATCACAATAAAACTCATAATACAATTAAAATCTTAATAAATTTTCTCTATAAATTCTTCCTTCTCAGAACAAGTATCACTTCCCCTTTAATATCATCAGTTTTAATTGGACCATATACTCTACTGTCCTTAGAAGCCGTTCTGTAATCACCTAATACAAAATATTCATTTTCCCCTAAAGTAACAGGATAATTAACAACTACATTAGAATTTCCGCTATTTTCAAAATCATATGGAGTAGTATCATAGTATATCTCTGATTCCATTATCTGATTACCATTAATTTCAACTGTTCCTGCTTCTGTAACATTTATAACATCACCAGGAACTGCCACAACTCTACCGGTACTTTCTACACCATTCTACTACAATATATTTATGGTTAATCCCCCTTACAGCCAGTAAGGAGTTATCCATCTTGTTGCTTAGCTGTATAATGGTGGAGCAATCGGTATATCGGCATCCTTTCTTGGACTTAGCGTCCGTTAAATAGACTGATAACCAGCTCCTCATTTGCAGCGTTCGTTTTATGCAGGTTGAACTGCCTCGAGTACGTTCGTGTCACACCACAGTAGATAGAATAGGCAATGAGTAAAACTGGTGCTTATCCATTGCAATAATTTTAAGGAGTGACAAATTTATGAACGCAGTAGGTATCGATGTTTCTAAGGGAAAAAGTATGGTTGCAATCATGAGACCTTTCGGTGAGATTGTTTCTACTCCCTTTGAAATTAAACACACATCCAATGACATCAATTCATTGATTGAACTCATCAATTCTATTGAAGGTGAATCCCGCATTGTTATGGAGCACACAGGGCGCTATTACGAGGCTCTTGCCCATGAACTTTCAGCGGCAAATCTCTTTGTTAGTGCTGTTAATCCTAAACTCATCAAGGACTTTGAGAACGATTCTCTTCGCAAAGTTAAATCCGACAAAGCTGATTCTATTAAGATTGCCCGCTATGCGCTTGACAAGTGGCAAAACCTAAAACAATATAGTGTTATGGATGAGTTACGAATTCAACTTAAAACTATGAATCGTCAGTTTGGTTTCTACATGAAACACAAAACCGCCATGAAGAATAATCTTATTGGCATCCTTGATCAGACCTATCCTGGAGTAAACTCTTACTTTGATAGCCCTGCTCGAAGTGATGGCAGCCAAAAATGGGTCGATTTTGCTTCAACTTACTGGCATGTGGATTGTGTTCGTAAAATGTCTCTTAACGCTTTTATTGACCATTATAAAAAATGGTGTAAACGCAAGAAGTACAACTTCAGCCAATCAAAAGCTGAAGAAATTTATGGAAAAGCAAAGGAACTTGTTCCTGTACTTCCCAAAGATGAAATAACCAAACTAATAATCAAACAAGCTGTAGATCAGCTTAATAGTGCATCATCCACCGTCGAAGAGTTACGCACACTAATGAATGAGACAGCTTCAAAACTTCCAGAATATTCAATCGTTATGAATATGAAAGGGGTAGGTCCATCATTAGGTCCTCAGCTTATGGCTGAAATCGGTGATGTGAGCAGATTTACTCACAAGGGTGCTATCACTGCATTTGCGGGCGTTGACCCAGGAGTAAACGAATCTGGAACCTATGAACAACGAAGTGTTCCCACTTCTAAATGGTGCTAGTATATAACTATGGACACGAAATGTTGAACAGTTTATACTTAACAAATAGGAGTTCAACAACATGGCAAAAAACCAATAGATGAATACGTGTCCTTTATTCAAGCTAATCGTGATAAGTATACTGTAAAGCAGATGTGTAAAGTACTTAAATTTCCACGTAGTACCTACTATGCCGCTATTAATCATAAACCCTCAAAAAAAAGATGAAGAATTTAAGCTATTCTCCAATCAGATAGCTGATATATACCTTGAATTTAAGAAACGCTAAGGAGCGATTAAAATCCAGAGAGAATTGTCTGCCAGAGGCATTCCCTGCTCTGTAAAAAGAGTACAGCGTCACATGAGAAAGCTTGGAATTAAAAGTATTGTTGTAAAAAAAAATATCAGTATACTAAAAATCAAGGAAAAGTACCTGATGACAAAGAAAACATCTTAAAGCGTAATTTTGAGGCTGAAACTGTCTTCAAAAAACTTGTAACCGATATTACCTACATATATGTTATGAATGAAGGATGGACTTATCTGGCATCTGTAATGGATTTATATGACCGTAAAATTATAGGTTGGTCATATGGTAAAAATATCACAGCAGAGCTTGCAACACAGGCTGTAAAAAATGCTTGTTTAAACATACCTGATACCCAAGGAATAATACTTCATTCAGATCTTGGAAGCAAAGAGAAAAAGTTCAACTTTTTGTGTCTAAGGTATTGACATAGGTCCAAACGTTTTATATATAAATATGACAAACACGTCTACAAAAACAAATATGGACGAACGGAAGAAATCTATGAATGTGAAGATTGTACGGGTTGTCCTTATCGAGAAAACTGTTGTAAGAAAAAAGAAGGAAACAGAACTGCAAGATTAAACAGGGAATTAACCTCTATGCATGAAGAAGTTATTGAGAATCTCGAGTCGGTTCATGGAGCTCTGCTTCGTATGAACAGAAGCATACAATCTGAAGGAACATTTGGCATTATCAAGTGGGACAGGTCATATAAAAGACTGTTCAGAAGAGGCTTAGAAAACGTAAATTTAGAGTTAACCCTGATTGCTTGTGCTTTTAACCTTTATAAATATCACAATAAACGAAATAGATTGAAGATGATTGCATGATATCAGGTAACTGAATAGATTAAAAAAGATCTTATTAACATAGGGCTTATTAAAGTGCTTCTAAAATCAACAATTATAATAATTATACATAGAGAAACAGAACTGCATTGGCAATGGCCAATGCAGTTCTTCTATTTAGAGACTATTTTTACAGCCCCTTTTTTATCACTTATGTCTTTTTTACCTGTTTATATATTTTTTCAAAAAAACTGTTTCCTCTTTATTTAAGTAAGGCGCAAGATTTTCTACCACTGAATCATGATACTCATTTAAATACCTAAGCTCCTCATCACTTAATAAATCATAATCAATAGCTCTAACATCAAAAGGAACCATTGTAACTGTTTCAAACTCCAGAAAGTCATTATTTTCCTTGAATTCCTTACAAAACATAAGATTTTCCAAACGTATACCATAACTTCCTTTAATATATATTCCCGGTTCATTAGATGTAAGCATCCCCGCCTTAAATGCTACATTTCTTCTCCCTGTTCTAAAACTAATGTTCTGTGGACCTTCATGTACATTTAATAGATATCCAACACCATGGCCCGTACCGTGATTAAAGTCTCTGCCTTCTTTCCAAATAGGAGCTCTTGCAATAGCGTCAAGGCTAACGCCTGTTATCCCCTTTGGTATTCTAACATTGGATAATGATAGATTTCCTTTTAAAACCAAGGTAAAGTCCTTCTTTTCTTGTGGTGTTAATTCTCCGCACACCAACGTTCTTGTAATATCTGTTGTGCCATTTAGGTAATGACCTCCGGTATCAATTAAAACCAGAGATTTTTTATCAAGTTTTGTATTATTATCTTTAGTAAATGGAGAATAATGAACTATTGCCCCATTCTCCCCATATGCTACTATTGACTCAAAACTTTCTTCCAGAAAATCTTCCATTTGTTGTCTTTGTTTTAATAGAGCAGTTGCAACCTCTAATTCTGTAGGACATTTTGTTTTATTATCTTCAAACCACATCAAAAATCTTACATAAGCAATAGCATCTTTAATATGAGCAAGCTTAATGTTTTCCAACTCGACATCGTTTTTAATACTTTTCATATCTGTTGTTGGATTTGGAATATTCAATATCCTGTTATTTTTAATGGAATTGTATAATCTGTAATTAAGTTTTGACAAATCACACATAATATTTGAATCATTTTGAACCTCTATATTAGAGGCCGCATTATAAATATCCTCGTAAGGTCTTATAAGAACGCCAATGTCATTAAGATATTCTCTTATATTTTCAATCTTATTATTATTTACAAATATCCAAATATTTTCCTGACTTACAATTAAAAAAGACATTACCAATGGGCAAAAATCAATATCTCTGCCTCTGATATTTAAAAGCCAGCATATATCATCCAAAGAGCAAATTACATGATATGAACTATTGTGTTTATTCATCTCTAATCTTAATCTTTTAATTTTATCTGTTGCATCTTCTCCTGTGTACTTTTTATCTAAAACAAAAGCCTTAGCATTAGGAAGTTTTGGTCTATCCTTCCATATTTCTCCTGCCAGGTCCATTTCTCCATTAATTCTAATATTAATCCCAAGCATCTGAAAATGTTTTTTTATGGCAATTATAGTAGATGCCATTATACATCTTCCATCAAAGCCTAAGGTCATATTTTCTTTTAAGTTGTTATAAATATAACTTATGTATGTTTCCACTCCCGGCATTCCATCTTTAAACAGTCTAATCTGAGTATTTTTAAGTTCATCTTCTGCCTGTAGATAATATCTTCCATCAGTCCATAGCGCTGCGTCAGTCATAGTCACTATTAATATACCGGCTGATCCTGTAAATCCGGATAAATATTCTCTTGTTTTAAAATATTTTCCTGTAAATTCCGAACCATGAAAATCATCTGAGGTTACAAGATACATATCCACCTTGTTTTCCTTCATTTTTTCTCTAAGTCTGTCTATATTATCCATAACCACGCCTCTCTATTTTATTCGTCCAAGTGTTTATAATTACTTCCATAAAACATTTCCGGCTGCACTCCATCAATTACCTCTGCATATGCCGATACTTCATTTGGATCTTTAAACTTCTCTTCTCCTTCAGCTAATTCAGGTACCTTAACCACTGCATCTCCTCTTTTATATTTTGGACGGAACACGGATACAGAACCATCTTCCACCAAAAACTCTCCAAATCCGTCATCATCAATTTTCACAACTGCTTTGGTATTCTTGAGAACGTCCACAAATGTAACTCCGGCAAAATGTTTACCAACGTACATTTTCTTAACTCCACCCTTTTCCACTGTCATAAGTACAGCTAAACCGGAATTTCTATGAGCACTATCACCTTCCAGAGTCCAACCTACAATCTTTGAATCATTAAAATAATCATGCATTGTTCCATAGGCATAATTCTCACGTATCTTCATCATCTCCTTAAGACCTTTTACCGGAGGTAAATCATTGTGAGGTATACCATAGTAATCCCCATAGAACACACATGGATAACCTTCTTGTCTAAGTAATATTAAGGCATATGAATGGCACTTAAACCAATCTAATACAAACGACTCCAAAGCCTGTCCATACTCTGTATCATGATTATCCACAAATGTTACCGCTAAGTCCGGTTTTGAAGATAATACCGTATTTTTAAGAATGTATCTCATATCAAAAAATCCATTGCTTCTAGAAGCATGATACATATTAAAATGAAGTGGTACATCAAATACGGATATAATACCCTGAGTTTTCTCCAAATAATTCTCAAGTATGGAAAGTTCTGCATTCCAGTATTCCCCTACTGCAAATATTTCCTTACCTTCCTGTTCCTTAAGATAGTTTAACCAATTCTTAAAAAAGTCAAACTCGATATGTTTTACCGCATCTAATCTAAAACCATCCACACCTGTGAATTCATAATACCACTTTCCCCAGGCGTTAAGTTCTTCTACGACTTCCTCATCACTCATATCCAAGTCAACACCCATAAGATAATCATAGTTACCAAATTCACCGTCTACATTGGAATCCCATTCTTTTCCAATAAATTTATAAACACCTTTTTCCTGACTCTTAGCATCAAAATCCGTTCCGTGAAAATGTGTCCAATCCCACTTAAAATCCGAGTATTTGCCATTTCTTCCCGGAAATGTAAACTTTGTCCAAACACTAATTTTCTTTTTACTCTCTATCTCTACGTTTCTATCATTTTCATCCTGACCATATGCAAAGATTCTTTCCTGTTCATCAGCTCCCATTCTATGACCAAGAACTATATCTGCTAACACTTCTATTCCATTATCTTTAAGAGCCTTTATTGCATCAAGATACTCATCTTTTGTTCCATATTTCGTAGGAATAGTACCCTTTTGCATAAATTCTCCCAAATCATATAAATCATACACAGCATAACCTACATCTGTCAGCCCACCGGCACCTTTATATGCAGGTGGTAACCACACAGAAGTTACACCTGATTGTTTTATCTCTTTTGCATTTTCTTTTACTCTTGTCCAATGTTTTGAATCCGCATCCATATACCATTCAAAATATTGCATCATTGTCTTGTTTTTATCCATTTTACCGAAACCTCACCTGACGACAAATGCTGCATACTTCCATCTTTATGCCTTACAACTAATGCAGCATCATCATCAATATCAATTACTTCAAGTTCTTCTTTATCAGGATCACTTGTAACGTATACAAGTCTTCCTATAAGCATAGATTTTTCTTTGTATTTCTTCATAAATTCATGTTTTGAAAAATCTTTGTATTCTTTAACTATATTATTAATCTCTGCAGCAGCTAATCTATTTTTTAAATCATAGTTATCATATTCAATTCCTGTAGTAATACTTGCTGCTATATCTTTTATATCTTCCGAAAAACCTCCCTCTGGTTCCTTAACATTTACTCCAATTCCTACTACTATATAATCAAACTTATTAGTCTCCATGTTAAATGAACCTTCTGAAAGAATTCCTACAACTTTTTTCTCGTTTATATATATATCATTTACCCATTTTATCTTACACTCTACATTTACCACACTTTCAATGGCATTACATAAAGCCACAGCCGTCATTGTTGTAATATACAATGCACTCTTGGAATCCGTGTCCGGTTTTAAGAGTATACTTAAGTACACTCCTGTTTTAGAAGGAGAATAGAATTTTCTATTCATTCTTCCTTTACCAGCTGTCTGTTCTAATGCAACTAACACTTTTCCCTCTTCTGCCTCTCCATTTGCTGCCATTTCCTTAAGTCTTGTGTTAGTAGAATCAATTGTTTCAAATACCTCTATATCTACAAATTCCTTTGCTTCATCACTTAAGTATTTTAATATGCCCTGTTTTGTTAAGACATCTGAATCTTTTTCGAGTTTATAGCCTTTATTTGTTACCGCCAAAATATTAAAGCCATCGTCAGACAGAGTCTTAACTGCTTTCCATACAGCACTTCTACTAACTCCAAATTTATCAGCCATTTCCTCTCCGGAAATATATCTGTCAGTATTTTCGCTAAGTAGTTTATATACTTTATCTTTAACCTTCATTCTCTCACCTTTTCATCTATAAATGTATGCCTCAAAAATGCATACAAAACTAATTTTACAACAATAGCCTGATAATTTAAAGAGTAAAAAATTCATTGTTCTATATCACAAATTTTTATTACATGTTATAATCTTGTAAGACATTTTTATAAATCGGAGGTTATTATGAGTAAAGACAAGAATTCTGAAGACGAAGTTATTTATGATACTATAGAGTTGGACCTTGGAGATGGAGAAACCATGGAATGTGGGGTTCTTAGTAAATTTGTATACGGAAGTTATGACTATATTGCAGTCTTTCCGGTTGAAACTGATGAAGACGGCATGTTAAATATCTTTTACTATCGCTACAGCGAAGATGAAAAAGGCAATCCAATTATAGAAAACATCCCTGATGATGAAGAGTATGAGGCAGTGGCCGATACCTTTGATAAAATAATAGATGATATGGAATTCGACGAAGTAATTGACGAAGATGAATTAGATGATCAGTTTTAGTAAAAATAAGAGGTTATCCCACCAAACAAGTGGAATAACCTCATTTTTTATTTTTATTAATTCTAATACAAATTGTTTTATATTAATTTTCTGGTATTGCCTGCTCCTGCTTCGCCAAATTTGCCACCACCAATGTGATTCTTAATAACCACACATATCGCAAAGGAATAATATACCGTAAAGAGAACTATTATTGCTTTACCATACTTTATAGGTATCATTGATATTATTCTAAATATAATATTATAAAGCACATATATATCCAGAATTGCATACATACCCCAAGCCAAAGAACTTTCAAGGCATATAATGCCTTTATAATTAAATGGCTTGTCATTGTAATCCCACCAGAGTTCCCCAAGAAAATAAACAAGTCCTATTCCAACAAGGTACTCAAAGGTCGTTGCCAATAATGATCCCGAAAAGAAAATAATGATAGGAACCCTTGGTAATGCTGACATTATAGTATGGCACATTATTCCTCCAAATCCATATATTGGACAGAAAGGACCTTTAACCATTCCTCTGTTGGTTATCTTTTTATTACAATAGGACATATAAATTGATTCAACAAACCATCCTAAAACTGAATATATAATAAACCATAGTGCAACATTATAAAATTCATGATTTATTATAGGTACATTTATATTCCACAACATTTTAAAACTCTCCAACTATATTCTTAACTATTCTTGATTCTTTCAATACTTCCTTTGAACTGCAATATTTATCTGCATAAACAATTACATATCCCTCTTTATATTTTGGAGGTATTGGCGTTAATGGCCACATATGTCTAAGTATTGAATTTTTTTCAATGTCATTAAGTGTATAATATTTCTCAGCGTTTTTCAAGGCTACCGCCGGATGAGTATATCCATGAAAGTAATTACCTGTCTTTGCTGCATGAGTATGCCAGTCATATAAAAACAAATCGTGAAGCAAGCCAGCTCTAGCAACTGATACATAATCAAAGTTCATTTTTCTGGCAATTTTATAACTAACATAAGAAACAGAAATACAATGTTCCATCGTAGATGTGTTACCATGTTGAATATATTTATGCATCTTCTGAAAAGGTTCACTATCAAGAATGTCAATTACGCATTCCATGTATACGTCATCCTTTACACAATCTTTTCCAACTAACCAGCTTTCTTTGGAAATTCGTTTTATTGCTTCTTTTTTTTCAATTAAATCCATTGATTTATTATTCATTAATAATCTCTTTTCTGATAGGTTAAATTGATACTACCAACTTAACATCCAATTATAAAGATTCTCATACTTCTTAGCTGAATTCTTCCATGAGAAATCTGCAGCCATAGCTCTGTCTACCAATTTATTCCATTCACGTTTATTGTTATAATAAACATATTTTGCATAATCAATAGCACCAAGCATCTCGTGAGCATTGTAATTACTAAATGAGAATCCTGTTCCTGTTCCTTCAAATTTGTTATATGGCCAAACAGTATCTTTTAATCCACCTGTTTCTCTAACAACAGGAATTGTACCATATCTAAGAGCCATAAGCTGACTGAGTCCACATGGCTCAAATAACGATGGCATAAGGAAAGCATCACATGAAGCATACACCTTATGAGACATGTCTTCTGAATAATAGATGTTTGCTGAAACATTACTTCCATATTTCCAATCAAAATATCTAAACATATTCTCATATTCAGCAGTTCCTGTTCCAAGAACAACTACCTGAATATCATTTCTAGAACACATTTCATCCATAATATAAGCAACCAAATCGATACCCTTTTGATCTGTAAGTCTTGAAACAATACCAATCATAAATTTGTCTTTATTAACTTCGAGACCCAACTGTTTCTGAAGGGCTACTTTATTCTTATATTTTTCTTTTCTAAATGTTCTAGCATCATATTTAAAATCTATTCTATCGTCTGTGGCAGGATTATAAACATCATAATCAATACCATTTACAATACCACATAGATTGTTACTTCTCGCTCTCATTAGTCCGTCGAGCTTTTCACCATAAAATGGGGTTTTAATTTCTTCAGCATAACTTTCACTAACTGTTGTTACATAATCAGCGTATGCTATACCACCCTTAAGAAGGTTTCCATCTTTTTCCACTCTCAATTTATCGATAGTGAAATAATAATCTGAGAGACCTGTTAATGCCTGAATTGTCTCAACATCCCATACACCTTGGAACTTTAAATTATGTATTGTGAGAATAGACTTCATGCTCTGATAAAATTCTCCGCCTCTAAAACTATCTTTCATGTAAATTGGCACAAGAGCTGTCTGCCAGTCATGGCAATGAACTATATCTGGTCTGAAACCAATAACCGGTAAGGCAGATAAAGCTGCTCTTGAGAAAAATGAAAATTTCTCAAGATCGTACTTAAGATCACCATATGGTTTGTCCCCACCAAAATATGCTTCATTATCAATGAAATAGAATGTAATACCATCCTGTACTAATCTAAAGATACCAACATATTTATGTCTGTATCCTATATCCATATAAAAATTCGTTAAATATTCTAATCTCTCAGTAAAATGCCAAGGCATACTTAAATACTTTGGAATTATAACCCTTACATCAAACTCATCTTTATTAAAATATTTTGGTAATGAACCTACAACATCAGCAAGTCCACCAGTTTTTATAAATGGAACTGACTCTGATGCTACAAATAATATATTTTTCATACACGCCATGCCTTTCTTCTGTTTATTTCAACACATTCTCACTATAATTATATTACAAATTTCCTGTGCATTCAATTATTTATTAGCAAGCTCTTTCATCTCTTTTGCATTATCTATAACATTTTGAGTGATTTCTAATCCACCTAACATTCTGGCTAATTCTTCAACAGATTCATTATAGTTAAGTTCCCTTATATCAGTAGTCGTTTTCCCTTCATCCACGGACTTTTCTATAAGAAAGTGTTTATCTGCCATTGCTGCAATCTGTGGTAAATGAGTTATACATATAATCTGACTTTCTTTACTAATGCTCTTAAGTCTTTCAGCAACCTTCTGAGCTGTTCTTCCACTGATACCTGTATCTATCTCATCAAATATTAATGTTTCTATATTATCTCTTGACGCAAGTATTGTTTTAATACCTAACATTATTCTAGAAAGCTCTCCTCCGGAAGCAACCTTATTTAAAGGTTTCATATCCTCTCCCGGATTAGTTGAAATAATGAATTCAATATTATCAATTCCATTGCTAGAAAATTCATCCTTCTCCTTAAATAACACGTCAAATCTGGCATCTAAGAAATTAAGTCCCTTTAAAACCTCTTGAATTTGTTTAGACAAATCCTTAGAATTTTTCTTTCTAATATCAGACAATTTCTTTGACAACTTTTCTAAAGACTTAGACACTTTTGCCAACCTGCTATCTATTTCATTTTTATTTTCTTCAATTTTTAAAAGTTCATCGTATTTTTCTTGAAGCTCATCTCTGTATAATAATATATTTTCTACGGGATCCTCAGCTATCCTTTTTTCTTCATATTTCTGCCTTAAGGTGTTGATTTCATTCATTCTATTTTCTGTCTCTCTGATTTCCTCCTCATCAAAAGATACAGAAGAAATATAATCATTTACAGAACGCATTGAATCGCTACATATACTTTCCAAATCCGTTAGAAGGGCCGTTATATCTTCTAGTTCACTATCAACTTCCCCTGCTTCAATACAATATTTTAAAGCTTCAGAAATCATATCAGATACGCCGCCATTACCAGATAAAATATTATATACTCCACCCATTTTTTCCATTAGTAATTTGCTAGAGGACATTTTCTTAAAAGCTTCTTCCACTCTGTCAAATTCTCCAAGAGAAAGGTGTGCACTATCTATTTCATCTAATTGGAATTTTATAAAGTCCATCTCTCTTTGTTTTTGATCTTCGTCAATGTTTAGAGCCTGTCTTTGCTTTTGTAATTCTAGGAACTCCCTGTACTCTGTTTTTAACTCATCTTTAAGTGTTCCAATATCATTAAAGGAATAATTATCTAATATTTCTAGCTGTTTTGAATCCTTAAGAAGTGATTGGTGATCATGTTGTCCATGAACATCAATTAAAAGTTCTGTAATATTTTTCACAGAAGATGTGGTAAATGTTTCGCCATTTACTTTTATGGTACTACGTCCATTTACTATTTTTCTTGAAATAATAACCTGATTATCTTCTCCCATTTCCACACCAAGTTCAGATAACTTATAAATTGTTTCCTTATTATCCACTAAAAAAACCACCTCAACTAGAGCCGGCTTTTCATTATCTCTTATCATATCTTTAGGAATCTTTTCGCCTAAAGCAATAAGCACTGAACCTATAATAATTGATTTTCCTGCACCTGTTTCTCCTGTAAGTATATTAAGTCCCTCTCCAAAATATACATCTGCTTTATCAATAAGCGCCAGGTTGTTTACATTTACATTAACTAGCATTTTTCCTCCTTCAAACCCCTTTTGTTTATTCCTCTATTAGCCTGTTAAGCTTATCCATTACAATTAATGTATCATCAGCACTGGCAATTGCACACATAATTGTATCATCCCCAGCGATACAACCCACTATCTCTTTCCATTTCATAGCATCCAATGCCGCAGCCACTGCCATGGCCATTCCGGAAACTGTTTTTATAACCAAAATATTTTGTGCCATAGCCATGGATACAAAGCCATCCTTTAAAACACGAATATACTTTTCATTCATATCATTTATATTTCCCTGGATAACTGCGTATTTTTGTTTTCCATTAATATTTTTCTTTATAAGCTTTAGCTGTCTTATATCTCTAGAGACTGTCGCCTGGGTTACGTTATATCCCTGATTATTAAGCAAATCCGCAAGTTCTTCCTGTGTCTCTATATCATATGTATTTATTAATTCCAGTATTTTTCTATGTCTTTCTAATTTCATAAAAACATCCTATTCTTTGTTTTGTTTTAAGCTCTATCCATTTTACTATGCAGTATTTCAATGAAGCTTTTATTATGTATTCTTACAAATTTGGTTGTAAGTTTAGACTTCCTAATTTTCAACACATCATTTTCTTTCAATAAAAATGTTGAATTACCATCAAAATAAGCAACTGTATTATTACCACTTAAATGTCTTCCCGGACATATAACCACATCGACATCTGAATCAGCAGATATTACAACACTTCGATTATTCAAGGTATGGGAGCAAATAGGAGTAATGGCTACAATATTGGTTTTTGGTTCCAAAATAGGACCACCAGCTGATAAATTATACGCCGTTGAACCTGTTGGTGTAGATACTATAACTCCATCTGCACTATATAGATTGAGAAATTCTCCATCAACATACATTTTAAAATCTACAATTCTTAGACTTTCTGCTCTGCCAACTACTATATCATTTAATGAAATGTCTTCGAATACCAGCTTACCATCTCTATACACTGAACCATTCAACATAATTCTGGATTCTAATGTATAATTTCCATCTAATAACATATCGATATCTTTTTGAATATCTTCCTTTTCAATCTCCGTAAGATATCCAAGATATCCAAGATTAATACCAATCAAAGGGATATTTTTATCTCTTATATCTCTAGATGCCTGTATTAATGTGCCATCTCCTCCTGTAACAATGATACAATCTGTATCATCATCTATCTCATCCTCATTGGTAAATCTTGCATTTCCTGCATCTTCTTTAGGAGTAATAACATGAATATGGTAAGCTACCTCTTTACTTTTAAGATATTCTTCCAATTCATGTGTAACTACCAAATCCTTGTCTTTATCAGAATTAGCTATTATATAAAACTTTTTCATATTCTTCATAATTTCGCCACTCCAAATCCTCTATTTATCAAGGGTTTCATGTGCAAGATCTACTACATCATCAGAACTTACAGTATCAACAACACTACCTGTATCTGCATCTATCTTTTTTAAATGAAGAAGATACTCTATATTACCCTCCGGACCTTTTACCGGAGAAAATTCCAGATTCAATACGTCGAATCCATTGTTTATGGCAAAGTCGATTACCTTCTCGATTACTTCCCTATGAACAGCCTTGTCCTTAACCACACCTTTTTTTCCTACTTTTTCTCTTCCAGCTTCAAACTGTGGCTTTATAAGACAAACTATTTCTCCATCATTTGTAAGGAGATTCCTTACAGGTATTAATACCTTTGTTAATGAAATAAAAGAAACGTCTATTGATGAAAAATCTATAAGATCATTAACATCTTCATTAGTCACATATCTAATATTGGTTCTTTCCATGCAAATGACTCTCTCGTCATTTCTAAGCTTCCAATCCAACTGACCATGTCCAACGTCAACAGCATAGACTTTAACTGCACCATTCTGCAACATACAATCTGTAAATCCTCCAGTTGACGAACCAACATCCATACAGATTTTACCATCAATTGTAACATCAAAATTATCCATGGCTTTTTCAAGTTTTAAGCCACCTCTGCTAACATATTTTAGTTTATTACCTTTAACAATAATATCTGCATCAATGTCTATCTTGGTACCTGGTTTATCTTCTCTTTCATTATTCACAAACACATCGCCACACATAATGACAGCTTTTGCATTTTCTCTGGACTTAGCTAGTCCCTTTTGCACCAATAAAACGTCTAGTCTTTCTTTCATTATATTTCCTGTACTTCCTTAAGAATTCTATCTACTATGGTATCCGTATCCAAACCTAAAAGTTTCTTTAAATAGCTAACATCACCATGCTCTACATATAAGTTAGGGATTGCAATATTTAATACTCTGTAATCTGCGTTTATAGATGAAGCAAAGGCATTAACCTTTTCTCCAAATCCTCCATTAAGAACATTTTCTTCCATGGTAACTACCAGGCAATGATCGTCCTGGATATTAGTAAGCAATTCCTCATCTAAAGGTTTTAAAAATCTTGCATTAACAAGACTGCAGCAATATCCTGCTTCTTTAAGCTTTTCTCTGACATAATATGCAGTTTCCACCATGGTTCCTGCAGCTAATAATACTATGTCCTTTTCTTTATAAATAACCTCACTCTTTCCGTATCTAATAGGTTCTTTATATTTTTCTAGTCCATCATATGCCACTCCTCTTGGATATCTTATAGCCAATGGATGATTAAATCCCTCAGAGAATTCCAAAACCTGTTCCAATTCATATTTATTCTTAGGAGCAAAAATATTCAAATTGGGAATATTTGATAAAAACGAAATGTCGAATATCCCCTGATGTGTCTCACCATCAGCACCGACAATTCCTGCTCTGTCTATACAAAAAACAACATCCAAATCCTGAATACATACATCATGAAGAATCTGATCATATGCTCTTTGCAAAAATGAAGAGTATATAACTACATAAGGTTTAATCCCATTTGATGCCAGTCCTGCAGCAAATGTTACTGCATGTTCTTCTGCTATTCCCACATCAAAAAATCTATTTGGAAATTCTTTTTTAAATCTATTAAGACCTGTACCATCTGGCATAGCTGCAGTTATGGCTGCTATGGATTTATTTTCCTTTGCCATGGAAACAATCTTTTTAGAAAAAACATCTGTATATGTATCACGGTCTTTTTTTACAAGTTTCTTTCCCGTTTTAACATCAAAAGGTTCAACTCCATGGAATCTGGATGGATACAACTCTGCAGGTAAGTATCCCTTTCCTTTTTTTGTAATAACATGGATTAACACTGCATGATTGAGCTTTTTTGCTTCTTTAATAATTTTTACCATTTGCATGGTATTGTGTCCATCCACAGGACCAAGATAATTAATCCCAAGATTTTCAAAAAACATTCCTGGAATCATTAACTGCTTAATACTATTTTTGGTAGTTTTGATTTTTTGAATTAAAGGTTTGCCCACAACCGGAACTCTGTTAAGAGTATTAATAACCCCATTCTTTAAATCATTATATTTAGAACCTGCTCTTACATTGGTAAGATAGGCTGAAAGTCCACCAACATTATCTGAAATGGACATATCATTATCATTTAAAATTATTAGAAAATTTCTATCTAACTCCGCAGCATTATTCAAAGCTTCAAAAGCCATTCCACCTGTTAATGCACCATCTCCAATAATTGAAACCACTGTTCCCTTTTTACCTTCAATGGCATTAGCTGTAA
Organism: uncultured Eubacteriales bacterium; assembly: GCA_900315425.1. Classification (GTDB taxonomy): domain Bacteria; phylum Bacillota; class Clostridia; order Lachnospirales; family Lachnospiraceae; genus Bovifimicola. Next base: position 136,407 of record OMZA01000002.1, on the reverse strand, counting down.
CTATACCTAATCCGGCGGATATAGATGTTGAGCTGTGACCTGTCTCAAAGGAATCACATTCACTTTCCCTTTTCTTTGGAAATCCACTCATTCCTCCATAGGTTCTAAGGTCATTAAAATCCTCTTTTCTACCTGTAAGAATTTTGTGGGTATAAGATTGATGCCCCACATCAAATATTATCTTATCTTCAGGTAAATTAAGAGCCAAATGAAGTGCCATAGTTAATTCCACAACTCCCAAATTTGAAGCCAAGTGTCCACCTGTTTTACTTATTGAATTAACTAAAAATTCTCTTATCTCACTGGCTAATTCATCATATTCATCTGGAGATATTTTCTTTATATCATTAATATCATTTATTTTGTCAAGAATCATTGTATCACCACCATATTAGTGATCTCTGTTAACAAGCCTCTCTATAAGTGTTACCAGAAATTCATTATTTCCTAATTCCTTAATTATTTTTAAGGCTTTATCAGATAAGTTTCTTACCTGCTCTTTTGCACCATCAATGCCAAGAAGATCTACATATGTTTTCTTTTGATTCTTCTCATCGCTAAGTACCGGTTTTCCTAGAGTTTTTGAATCACTTATTACATCCAGCACATCATCCTGAATCTGAAAAGCTTTTCCTATAAGACTTCCTGCCATGCATATTGATTCTAACTCTTTATCAGAAGCACCTGCCATAGTAGCTCCCATCATTAAAGAGCCTTCTATAAGACAACTTGTCTTTAACTCATTTATCTTATCTAGGGTTTCAATATCCATATCCTTATTTACATTTTTAATATCCCCTACCTGTCCACCTATCATTCCGCTGACACCGGCTTTATTAGAAATGATATTCATAGCCTTTATGCTTTTGGATACATTTTTTTCATCTACACTCTTTATCATTGTTTCATAAGCAAGATTAAGCAGACCATCCCCGGTCAAAATCGCCATATCTTCCCCATATACTTTATGATTGGTTAAACGGCCTCTTCTATAATCATCATTATCCATTGCCGGAAGATCATCGTGAATCAATGAATATGTGTGAATCATCTCAATGGCAGCCATGTAAGGATATACCTCTTTCTCATCCTTACCTTCAAATAAATTATAGGCCTCTAAAACCAATATAGGCCTTAATCTTTTTCCGCCAGCCATTACGCTATAAGACATTGATTCATATATTTCCTTTTGAAGTTGACTATTATCCTTATCAGACAAACACTCTTCTAAAATATCATCAACTAATGCAACTTTATTATAAAATTCTTCATTAAAATCATGCATTAAGACTACCCCCTAGAATTTCTATTTCCTTTTCCACTTTGTCAATTCTTTCATTACAATCCTTACAAATAGCAACACCTCTTTGGTAAAGCTTAAAAGACTCTTCAAGTTTACAATCATCGCTATTCATTTTCTCTATAATGCTTTTTAATTCTTCAAACGAATCTTCAATAGTTACTGTGTTTTCTTCAGTGCTCATACCAATCCTCCTTAATAACTTCGCTTACGTTTGCCATAGCTTTTCCGTCAATAAGGTAAAGTTCAATATTATCTCCCTTAGAAATATTATTAACACTTTTAATAGCCTTATCTTCTTTGCTGGCGTATACATATCCGCCTTTTAGCTTTGTAAGAGGAGATAAACCATTAAGTTTCTCAGCTAAAATCCCAAGCTCCTGTCTGGTTTTAACTGTATTATCCTGCATAGACTTTGACAGCATATTTTCAAGGCTATCCAAATCTTTCTTTCTGTCTGTTAATTTAGCCTTCATTATGCTATCAAGATTTATCTGCATATCACTTAATCTTTGTCTTTTAGATTGGATTATTCTAATAGGAGATAAGCTATCTAACTGACGCTTATAACTATATAAATATTCTCTATCCAATCTTATCTTTCTTTGTATTGAATCTTTTAAATCTCTTTGTAATTTCAATACATCTTCTTCATATTTTTTATATTCGAAAACTGCTAATTCCGCTGCAGCCGAAGGGGTTGGTGCCCTAAGGTCTGATACAAAATCAGCAATAGTATAATCTACTTCATGTCCAACCGCAGATATAACCGGAGTTTCGCAATTAAAAATTGCCTCTGCCACAATTCTTTCGTTAAAAGCCCACAAATCCTCTAAAGAGCCGCCACCTCTTCCAACTATTATTATATCCACTTCAGGCATAGCATCTAAAACATTTATACCTTTAACAATTGTCTCTGCCACTCCAATTCCCTGTACCTGTGCCGGATACAAAATCAACTGAACATAAGGATTTCTTCTTTTAGTAATATTGATTATATCCTGAATTGCTGCGCCGGTATTAGCCGTAACCACTCCTATATTCATTGCATATTTAGGAATAGGTTTCTTATAAATATCAGCAAACATTCCCATATCAGATAATTCTTCTTTGAGCTGCAAGAATTTTTGATACAACTCACCTTTGCCCTGTTTTTCAATTGATGAGGCATAAAGCTGATACTTACCTTGATTCTCATATACTCCAATATTACCTTTTATAACAACCTTATCACCTTCCTGCATTCTAAACTTTAAACCTGTGGTTCTTTTTCCAGCAAACATAATGCAATTTAAAAGGCTATTGTTGTCTTTTATAGAAAAATAAATATGTCCAGATGAATGATATTTGCAATTAGATACCTCTCCTTTTACAGAAACCTGTTGCATCAAAAAATCATTATCGAACATATTTGATATATATCTATTGATTTCTGTTACACTATAAACAGAATTTTCCATTACTTACTCCATTATCCTAGATCATTTTTGCCAGAATACCATTAACAAACGAATATGAATCCTGACTTCCATATATCTTAGCAATATCAACAGCTTCATTAATAGCTACTGCTGTTGGAACGTCCTCAACATACTTTATCTCATAGTATGCCTGTCTGATAATTGTAAGGTCAATATAATCAATTCTATTAATATTCCAATTAACAGCTTTTTCTTCAATAACAGCATCAATCTCTTCTAATTTTCCCATAACACTATCTACTCTGTTAAGGATAAAATCAATATCTTCTTTTGATGCCTTTTCCTGTATTTCTTCTACAAATAATTCTTTTTGTTCTTCCATTTCTTCTGGTGTATAGAAAAATGTTCTATACAACAATAAAAATGATTTAGTTCTTAATTCTCTACGTGTCATTAAAAATTCTCCAAAATCTTTTAAAAAAGGGTGTCATTAGACACCCTTTTATATAATTATAGATAAAATCTATTCTGCTACTATATTAGCAATCCTAATATTAACTGTATTAACATTAAGGCCTGTCATGTTTTCAATAGAAGTTTTTATTTTTTCTTGTACTTTAGCAGTTGTATCTTTCATATTACAACCATATCTAACATTTAATGTTACATCAACATTAACATTATCATCAACTATGTTAGACTTAACTCCTCTTGAAAGACTATTATTTGTAAGCTTTGCAACTAAATCCTTTGTGATATTTCCGTTTAAGGAAGCCACTTCCTCAACTTCCATAGCTGCTAGTCCAGCAATTACCGAAACCACTCTATCTGCAATCTTTACTTCACCAATCTCGTTATTATTCTCAATTGTGTGTACTAAATTTTCTTCCATGATTACCTCCCATTCGGTCTAAAAATTATGTCTTTGTAACTACAGACAATTATAATGTTTCTTATTTCGATTTGCAACCTATATTAATCAGCTAAAAGCATTCTATCGTTTGCAAATTCTCCACCACTTACCTCTTCAAATTTCGCAAGAAGATCTGATACTTTCAGATTCTTCTTCTCTTCCCCGGCAACGTCATAAATAACCTTACCGTCATTCATCATAATAAGTCGGTTACCCATTTTTATTGCATCCTTCATATTATGAGTTACCATAAGGGCTGTAAGTTTTTTCTCATCTACAATTTTTTCTGTAAGATCTAGTACATTCTTAGCCGTCTTTGGATCAAGAGCTGCTGTATGCTCATCAAGTAATAACACTTTAGGCTGATTAAGAGTCGCCATAAGAAGTGTTAGCGCTTGTCTCTGTCCACCGGAAAGCAATCCCACTTTCATAGTCATTCTTTCTTCCAGACCAAGTCCCAACATTTTTAAATTCTCATGAAAAATCTCTTTTTCTTTCTTTGAGATACCCCATTTTAAACCTCTACTCTTACCCCTTCTATAAGCAAGGGCAAGATTTTCAGCTATCTCCATTCCAGCAGCAGTTCCCATCATAGGATCCTGGAATACTCTTCCAAGATATTTAGCTCTGGCATATTCAGGTTTAGTAGAAATATTATCTCCATTTAAAACTATTGTACCTGAATCTATTGGATATACGCCGGCAATCATGTTAAGGGTTGTTGATTTGCCAGCTCCGTTTCCACCTATTATTGTTACAAAATCACCATCGTTTAGTTTTAGATTAACTCCATTTAAAGCCTTCTTTTCATTGATGGTTCCTCTGTTAAATGTCTTTCTGACATTTTTTAACTCAAGCATTGTTTCCATTAGGCTTCCTCCTTTCCTGTAGAATCTGTATCTTCCACATCATCAGGAGTATATAATCTCTTATTTCTGAAATCTTCTATAAATTTAGGTACTGCAAGAGCCAATGCTACTATTACAGCTGATATGAGTTTCATATAACTAGGATCAATATCGAATTCAAGAGCTACAGCTCTGATTACGAAGTAAACTATTGAACCAACTATTACTGCAAATAACTTACCCTTAAAGGACTTAAGCCATCCCAATAAAACTTCACCAATTACTATAGCTGCAAGTCCAATAACGATTGCACCTGTACCCATATTTATATCGCCATATTTCTGACTTTGAGCAACCAATGCTCCGGATAAACCAACGAGTCCGTTAGAAAATGCCAAGGCAATAAGCTTTGTAACTTTAGTATTTACACCTAAAGCCTTAATCATATTTTCATTATCACCTGTTGCTCTTATTGCACTTCCAAATTCTGTTCCAAAAAACCAATACATAAAGAATATAACAACTATTGCCACTATTATTCCCACTAATATTGGTGCTTCTTTGGAATCAAGTTTCAAATCAGGTGATATCTTTCCTGAAAACTCTGAAACCTTTATAAAAAGCGTCTCTATTCTTCCCCCTTCTTTAGCTCTAATCAAGGAAGTATTAGCACTTCCCATAACCTGTAAATTGATAGGCCACAAACTAATTTGGGTAAGAATACCAGCAAGAATTGCCGGAATGTCAAAAGCTGTATGCAAAATACCTGTGACAACTCCAGCAGAAAATCCTGCTACAAATCCCATAAGCAATGCAAACCAGGGATTATATCCATTGTAAAGAAATGCAGCACATGTACATCCACCAAATGAAAAACTTCCATCTACGGTAAGGTCTGCCACGTCAAGAATTCTAAATGTAATATATACACCTAGTACCATCATTGACCAAAGCACACCTTGACCTATGGCGTCCGGCAATGCACCACTAAAAAAATTCATCATTGTTACGCGTCTCCAAACTATATTTGAGTTATTATTCTTCAGTAGCTAAATCTTCATCTAAAACTGAAGTATCAATTCCTAATTCATCAGCGATTTCCTGATTTACTGTAAGTGCACATTCATCAACTGATAAATACTGAATTGGCATTTCTGCAGGATCTTTTCCATCTTCAAGAATCTCTTTTGCCATATCTGCTGTCTTCTGTCCTAATTTATAATAGTCGATACCATATGTTGCAAGACCACCGTTATTGCACATTCCTTCTTCACCAACAATAATTGGAATCTTGTTCTCTGTTGCTACCATGCTAACCGTAGCCATACCAGCTGCTATCATATTATCTGTTGGAGCGTAAATAACATCAACCTCACCAACCATTGACTGAACAACTGTCTGTATTTCATTTGAGTTAGATACAGTATATTCCTTGCTATTTAATCCTAAATTAGCAATCTCTTTTTTTGCAATATCAGCCTGGAATTTAGAATTATCTTCAGCTGAACAATATAAGATTCCTACTGTCTTTGCTTCTGGTAAAAGTTTTACTAAAAGTTCCATCTGCTGTTTTACAGGTGTAAGATCTGATGTTCCGGTTACATTTGTTCCTGGTTTTTCATTTGAATCAACAAGACCTGAATCAGCTGGGTCTGTAACAGCAGTTACAACGATAGGTATATCTGTTGTAGCACCTGCTATAGCCTGAGCTGCTGGTGTAGCAATAGCAAGAACCATATCTTTATTATCATTTACAAACTTTGAAGCAATAGTAGCACAAGTTGACTGCTCACCCTGAGCATTCTTCTGATCAATTTCAGCTTCAATTCCCAACTCTTCTAATCTGTCGCAGAATCCTTTGTTAGCCTGATCAAGAGCAACGTGTTCAGTTAACTGAATTACTCCTATCTTATACTTTTCACCACTACCACTTTTCTTTGTTCCGCATGAAGTTAACAAACTCATTGTCATCGCAGCTGTTAATCCAACTACAACTACTTTTTTAATTGATTTAATCATCTTTCTCTCCTTAAAACTTTAAAATTATATAATTCATATTTTACGACCACTCAATGTCATCGTACAATATGTAATTACCCTTGGAACCTTTTTTCATTTTATACAAGGCAATATCGGCTTTTTTCAAAGTATCTTGAAAATCCATATTTTCTGATGTTGCAATACCCATAGAACAAGATACTCTTTTATCTAATGGAATATCAACTTTTTTCTTAACATAATTATAAACAACTTCCTTAAGACCATCTTTAATGGCTTCGTAAATTTCCTCCACCACTGATTTAATTGTTTCATAGTCCGTATTAAAGAATACCATAAGGAATTCATCTCCGCCATATCTAACAGTAAATCCCTTATCTCCCACCATTTTTTCAAACAGTTGGGCAAATTCCACCAAAACTCTATCTCCTAAATCATGACCAAATGTGTCGTTGTAATATTTAAAATTATCCAAATCAGCATATATTATTGTTATACTATCTGATTCTTCTGTATGTTCATCAATCATCTTTTTAAGGCCCTGTCTATTATACAAACCTGTAAGAGAATCTGTAATAGCAATAACATTAAGTTTTTCATTAATCTCTATAATGTTTTGTTTGTTTCTAATTCTTTCAAGACCATTTGATAACTGATTAATAGCTGTCTTTATAATAGCCAGATCATCTTCATTTAATAGAATTCTGTTACGTCTAAAGTTGCGATGCATATATACATTTCCTATAAATATCATCTGTAATCCCTTATAATTCATAACAGGTATTCCAATTAAAGTAACAACCTTATTTCTACCAAATAGCGAAACAACTTTATCAAAATCGAAAAAGCTCTTGTCAGTTCTACTAATCATGAACTCTCTCTTGATTAAATTAAAGAAGGATATTAATTCGGTGTATGACTGACTGATATCTTCTACGCCATCTCTATATAATTCGGTTATTTTTCCCTTTTTAATTCTTAGAAGTATCATACCGTCCAAATTAAAATTGTTTTGAACCGCTGTCATTACATTATCAACCATTTCTTTTTCTTTCATGTTGTCTCTATTGGTCATCTCTTGCAAAGAAGAAAGGAAATTAATATCTCGCTTTCTCTCTTCTAACTGCTTTTCTTTACCAACATTGTATGATAATTCTATTAAGTTCTCTAATGAAATGGCATCTGAATTAAGCATCATCTGCTTAACATTTATTGGTTTCCCATTAATAATCTGATTAATGTTATTAATCTGATTTAAGTAACCATTACTCTTGCAATAATCTATGCATTTAACAACTACATTTCTTGCTTCTTCTTTTTCGTTAATCCTCATATAATAATCATACATTTCATACGTGAAATTAACTGCCATGTAAAACAAAGCATTTCTGTTATTATAATAATGCAAACAGGCCTGATCAAAATTCTCTTTTGCCATTTCTAACTCATTATTGTTCTTTTGAATAATTCCGTTTATGAAATAATACAAAAATAAATCTTCATGCCATTTATAGAAATCCTGTTCTCTATCTTCATCAGGGTCAATCAAATGTCTTACAAGAAGTTCTACTTTACTTAAAGTTTTAAAACACTTGTATTCATTGCCATTCATATAGCTGCAAAACGATAACATTCCATACAATTTAGATGAATTACATATCTGTATTGTTTCCAGATTAAGATTATCTAACATCTTAAACATAGTATCTAAATATATCTCTGCAGACTTGAAATCCTGAGCGCACATACTGTTTACGGAAATATTGTACAAAGCTTCGCAAATGCCTTCTGCATCTTTGAGCTCATACATAAGTTTTATGCCTGTTATAATATACTCATTTGCCTTCAAATACTGCTCGGCAACTATACTATTATAACCCATTCCTAAATATAAATGTGTCTTTCTGACTTTGTTGTTCTCTTTTTCCAGTATTTTTAATTTTTCTTTGTAGAATCTCTCACAAATTCTGTTATATCCTCGCTCTGAGGACAAAACAATATATTTTGTATAGGCAGATAGCAGGAAGTTTGTATTATCCAAATCCATTCCTATCTTAATTCCTTGATTAAAATACTCTGATTCATATCCATTTGCTATTTTATCAATGGAATCTGCATCATTATCAAAACCAAAAATAATATAATATGCAAGAGTGTTAAGATAATTGTGTTCTCTTAACTTATCAATCATATTATCATCTATTACAGCTTTATCAAAATCCACAGAGAAAATGTCCCGCCAGCCACCATACTGACTGAGAATAATTAAAACCTCTGCTTTAAATATTAATTCTTCGTCACCGATTTTTTTTGCTATATTCAAACAATCCTGAGCATACTTTATGGATAAGTCTGATTGAACAAGCATCATCTGTGATTTGCAGCATACATTATAATACTCAAATCTACTACGATAATCATCGTCCTTAATAATTGGAAACATTTTCTCACTCATAATCATCGCAGTTTTAACATCGCCTCTGAGAATAGCATTCCTAGCTCTAAGACTGAACAGCTTAAATTTATCTGAATCTTCAAGATTCATTTTTTCTTCAAGAATTCTATTATAGATAATTTCCAAGAAATACTCTGCATCTTCAAGACAAAGAGTAACATTTAAATTCTCCAGGGCTTTTAAATATATTTTAAAATACCTCTTTGCAGGCATAAAAACACTATGAAAAATGGTACTTTTTACTTTATTATCACTTTCCCATTCAAATAGCATATTGTTCTTTTCAGCATATTCTATTATCTTTTTAAATTCTTCCTCAATATAAGATGATGGATTAACAGACTCATCATATATTATCAAAAGTCTTATATGATCCATGGTTATCTGTTCCATGAACTTATTCAATAATTTTATAGTTGAATATGCAGCAAATTGAAACTGATCTAATACGATAAAGAGGTTAGTATCATTTGCAATATACTTAAGACAATTAGCCAAAGAAATTGTAAATCTGTTATGTTCATAACTTGCTTCCGGATTAATAATCGGCTCACTTCTTTTTGCTTCCCCATTTCTGATATACGAAGTAAATATAGGTTTATGTAATGAATATACATTACATTCATCAACGAATTCCTCTGGAGTCATTTTCTTAGAAAATAATTTTTGATAATAATATCTTACACTGCTAAGCAACGGCTCATAAGGCTCTTTAATATCATTTCTGGAATAACGATGATATAAAAGACCCTTCTTAAATTCCGGATTAATACCTTTTTCAATATCTTCAAGTCTCAAATCTAACGAATTAAAGTGATTTATAAACATTATCTGTTGTTCCGCAGATATATCACTTGTCAGAAAATTTGTAATTAAATTATGTATATACGAAGAATTGTGCATAATTCCTCCTACTAACCCACCAATTCATTAATTAGTTACAACGAAAAAATGGCATGCTAGACTATGCCTAACATACCATTTAATTATACTTTATTATACTATCAGTGTCAAAGAATCAATTCATATTTTTAAAGCATTTCATTTGGTGTCTGAACCTTGTTTAACATTATATTTAAATTACCATTTCTAGTTCTAATATCATCAATGAATTCTTTTTCATTAATATCTTCTTTAAATCTAATTGTATATGTAAGTTCAAACATTGATCCAAGGTTTGTTGTCTTTACTCTTTCCAATCTTACTGATGTGGAATATTTATCGAATATATCATCGAAAGCACCTGTGTAATCAAGGTCTTCTGGAATTGTAATTCTAAGAGTCTCATACTCATCTCTACGTTTTCCATATTCAAAATATGTAATTGCCAGATAAACAATACCAATAATAAAGGTAAATATAACAGCAAAACTTATATATCCAAGACCACAAGCTAATCCAATACCCATTGCATAGAATACTGTTGCTATATCTTTAGAATCTCCAGGAATACTACGGAATCTAACCAAAGCAAATGCTCCTGCCATAGAGAATGCTCTAGCGATATTACTGCCAACAAGCATAATTACAATCGCTACAATACCAGGTAATAATACTAAAGAAATAGCCATATGTGGTGAAGTTCTATGAGTTTTATCACTTATTAGATAAATAATGCTTATTACAAAACCTAAAATAATTGCAATAACTGTACATATAATTGCATTTTTAATATCAATTTCTGACGCCTCATTCGTTAATTTTAATACTGTATCTAGCATGATCATGCCTCCTTAGATATATATTGTTTGTATTCTGTTCCATATTTAGAAAATGAAATATTTCTAATATTGTATTTGGAAATTAACTCCGTTATCCATAGCGGAAACGCAGCTGGAACTTTAATTTCCATAAGATAACAATCTTCTTCAAGAATAGGATGCCCATCATCTCCAAGTTTCAGGTTCAATCTATCTCTTCTACATCTTATATTTTTATCAAATGTAATTCTTACATCGCCATTTCCCTTTTCAAATAATGCCATTCTATCATATGCCAAAAATAATTTAGGAACTGGTTTGTAGTAGTCCACAAAGTAGTTGAGTTCTTTAATAACCTGTTTGTTAATATGTTTTCCACTGGTTGGTAACTCACCTTTTTCCATGAACTTGTCTGCCTCATCTAATGTTAAAAGCGTACGTCTCTTGTTTACAATTTTGTTATATTTCTTTTTAATTTCTAGAAATACAAAATCTTTTCTAGCAGGAACGCCGTAACTTCTCATACGAAGCTTTTCTTTATATACTGGCCCCTCAATTGAACGTCTAATAAGTGCATCTGTATCTGTATCAAAATAAATATTACAAATAGTGTAAAAATTTCCTCCGATACAATACTTGTCAACGTCCATTTTCTTAGTTAACTCTTCCATTAACTTTGGATAAATATCCACTGGTACTTTGTACTTTTTTTCATATCTGTTAAATACCTCGATTGCCATAAAGATCACTCCTTTCCTGATAGATTTTCATTTACCATTTTCATTTCAAACCAGAACGTACTTCCTTTACCTACCTGACTGTTCACACCGTATTTTGCGTTGTGTAATTCAAGTATATTTTTTACAATAGATAAACCTAATCCAGTTCCAATTACTGCTCTCTTATGGGTTTTATCAACTTTATAGTATCTATCCCATACATATGAGAGTTTATCTGGTTCTATCCCTTCTCCTGTATCTATAACCTCTATTCTAACTTTGTCATCTATTACCTTTTGAGAAATTGTTACCCTTTTATCTTCTCCGGTATAATTAACTGCATTTCCCAAAAGATTATATATTACCTGATAAATCTTGAATTCATCAGCATTTACATATACATGTCTATCATATCCAAAAACAACTTTATAACCATATGGTTCTAGTAATTTAGCATTTCTTTCCACCACACCATTTATGCTCTCTGTTAAATCATAATCTTTAGTTTCAAGACTGGCAACACCTGCCTGAATTTTTGATAAATTTAAAAGATCATTTACTAATGTGGTGAGTCTATTAGCTTCATCTATAACTACTTGGACATTCTCCGGAGTATTCTCTCCCGGAATATCTCTCATAATTTCTGAATAAGCTGTAATCATTGTAAGCGGCGTTCTTAAATCATGGGAAACATTAGCTATCAAATCATGTTTCATTTCATCCGCTCTTCCCAGTTCTTTCGCCGTATTATTTAAGGTTTCTGATAATTCATAGATTTCTCTGTAATCATTACCCTCAAACTTTACATCAAAATTACCTTTAGCCATTTCCTTTGCTGAATCATTTAAATTAATTATTGATTTTGAAACTCTTTTAGATATTACCAGGGATAATATTAATGCTAATATTATCATCAGTATACTTACAAATATTAACTGAACTCTTATAGTATGTGTAACTGCGTCAACCGGAGTAATATTAGAACAAACAAATATTCCATAATTAACACCATCTACAGTGACAATTTTTGCAAGAATTAAACTATCCTCTGGCTTAAGTTCGCTCGCCAGTTTAGCTGGTGGATTAAAATCTTCTCTTCCTACTTTTCCACCCATGCCTCTCTTTTTTCTTTCAGTTTTATCTGTAGATTCATGTTTAGATGTTTCAATTTCATATACATAACCGTTATTTTCAACTTTACTATACAACTTTTTTAATTCATTTGAAGATAAATTATGGAGAACACAATTAAAATGAAACTCTGCAGAATATAAACTATCACCTTCTGAATTAGTAACAATAATACAGCTCTCACTCTCTCTTGCCATGTCTGATAACTGGTCCTCAATGTCTTCATCACCAATCATCCCTTCTACCTTGTCTATAACTGAGGATATCTCATTCTTTTTTATCAGTTTATAGAATTTACTAAGATATACAGTTTGAAATATCCATAGGAATGTCAGTAATATGGCACAAAAACCAATTAAATATACAAATATTTTCCATTTGATACTAATTGTTTTAGCCTTCAAATCTATATCCAACTCCTCTTAACGTAACCAAATATTTTCTATATTTTCCAATGCTGCTTCTAAGTAATTTGATATGTGTGTCAAGAGTTCTATCATCACCGTAGTAATCATATCCCCACACATCACTAATTATTCTTTCTCTTGTAAGTGCAATACCTCTATTAGATACCAAATAGAATAATAAATCATACTCTTTTGGAGTCATGCTTACGTTCTCTCCATCTACAGTAACTATTCTTCCTGTAAAATCTATATGAAGTCCTTCTATATCATAAACTTCATGTTCAGATTCTCTTTTTGTTACCTTTCCTCTGGCAAGAACCGCTTTAACTCTCATCATAAGTTCCCTTGGTGAAAAAGGTTTAACCACATAATCATCGATACCAAGCTCGAATCCATGTATCTTATCATATTCCTCACCTCTTGCAGAAAGCATTATTATTGGAGTATCTTTATTCTCTCTTATTTTTCTACAAGTAGAAAAGCCATCCAATTCCGGCATCATAATATCTAATATTATAAGGTCGTAATCTTTCTTTTTACTCTTTTCAACTGCATCAATTCCATTGGATGCTTCTTCAATTTCATATCCTTCGAATTCTGCATATTTTCTTATTACTACCCTTATCTTTTCCTCATCGTCAACTACTAATAATCTGCTCATAAAAATCACCCTCCTTATGTAAAATCCGAATGTATATTACATAATAAAAATACATTATATTTGTGACGCTTAAGTGATTATAAAATCACAATCGTCTGAATTATCCCATTTTCCACTAATACAAGATTTTACTATCTTTCATATAGGTTTTCAACAAGAAGCTTTCGCGGATTTATACCTTTATACTTTAGTTGATTTTTATACCTTTTTATTATAAAATTAAGGTACATTCGAGGATTAATATGTATGCAGAAAGGAGTATTAATCAATGGACATTCAAGAGTTAAAGGTTCTTATTTGCGACGACTCTATTTTATCTCGTAAAAAACTAAGAGATTACCTAAATTCTTTAGGTTGTAAAGATATATACGAAGCTGAAGATGGAGAAGTTGCTATTACTCAATATACAGCTAACAATCCAGATATCGTCTTCATGGACATAGTAATGCCTAAGATGGATGGAATCGAAGCCCTAAAAGGAATTCTGGAAATTGACGACGAAGCAACCGTAGTTATGGCTTCATCTGTTGGAACACAGTCATATTTAAAGGATGCTATTAAAGCAGGCGCAAAGGATTTCCTTCAAAAACCTTTGGATTCAGCGCAGGTTAAAAAACTGATAGATACTTTCTTGGAGGACGATGACGAAGGGGGTATTTAATTGTTATTCTCACAATTTTTTGGAAATTATCTTCTAAATCAAAACATTTTAACTAAAGAACAAATTATTAGTGCATTAGAGGATACCCAAAATACAAGATTGAAATTAGGGGTTTTAGCCATTAACTCAGGATACATGACTTCTAGTCAGGTTGCCAGAGTTCATGACACACAAGTTTTAAAAGACAAAAAATTCGGGGATATAGCTATTGAATTAGGTTATCTAACAAAAGAACAGGTTCAGGAACTATTAAATGATCAGCCAAAGGGGTACTTATTATTAGGTCAGGCGATTATAGAAAAAGGTTTTATAACAGAAAAAGATTTTGAATCTATTCTTAATTCATACAAAAAATATTACAAATATGACAACAAACTCCTGGTAAATGGACAAGAAGATTCTAATTATATACTTAACAAAGTTTATGATTTTTCTTCTACTTCTTATCCAAATCAATACAAAAAATATGTATCTCTACTTATAAACGATTTAATAAGATTTATCGGCGATGATTTTACACCTCTTAACCCTGAATATGATATTCGTTCAACATCATATAAGGTTATGTCCCAGCATATACATGGGAACTTTGAAAACACCATTTTACTATTTGCAGATGAAACCACTTTAATTCATTTTGCAGAAAGATATTCCGGTGAAGAACTTTATGACCTTAACGAATATGCAGAATCAGCCACCCAGGATTTTTTAAATCTTATTAATGGGTTATTCACTGTAAACGAATCAAACAATCAACAAGTGGAACTTTCTCTTGAACCACCTGGATTATTTGAAACCTTAACTCCAATAGATTTAATGGATAGAGTAATACTTCCATTTCAGTATCCATTTGGAACAATTAGATTTTCATTAATATTAAAATAAAAAGCAGTGGACACTGTGATATGTCCACTGCTTTATTTTATCTGTTCATTTACTGGAGTTGATATTCTTTTCCTGGTTATTTCCACAAGGTTTAATTTTGTCATATCAACTACAACTGTTTTTATCCTGTCTTTTTTTGCTTCTTTTCTAAGAACTTCTAATACATTTTTTTTACACTCATCACTTGTCATATTTATAAAGTCAACTATGATTATTCCTGAAATGTTACGAAGGGTTAATTGATATATGATTTCTTTTGCAGCTTCAAGATTTATTTTATAACTGGTTTTCTCGTGGCTTTTTCCATTGTTGAATTTGGCCGAATTAACATCAATTACTGTCATGGCTTCAGTTGTATCAATTACTAAATTGCCTCCTGATTTTAACCAGACATTTCTCTTTGTAATATCTTTTATCAATCCCTCTACATCGTACAGTTTGTAAAGCGGTTGCAGATTATCCTCATATAGTTTTAATTCCATTTCCTTTTGAACTATATAATCATCCTGCAACAATTCATTGTATATGCTTTCCTGATCAGTAACAATGCATTGTATTTCATTGGTGTAAGCCCCTTTTATTATACTATTATATTCTTTTTCTCCTCTTGTTATCCTAACCGGAGCTTTTAAATACTTAGAATTCTCTATGTATGTAAGAATTTTTTCTTCTAACACATGTAATTCTTCAATAACATTTTCTATCTGTGTCTCATAGGCATTGGTTCTGATTACAGCTCCACATTGAATACCTGTTCTAACCTTAAATTCATCTAATTCTTTAAGAATAACCTGCTGGGACTGCTTTTTATATTCCGAATCTTTAATCTTATTAGAACACCCTACACCGGTTTTAAACAGATTCAATGCTATATATTCTCCAGATAAAGATATTCCAGAAGATACTACGTGATATTTTGAACCAGTATTTAATTTCACAAGTTGTACCAGCAATTCATCACCAGGCACCAATCCTCCTCCATTTTTATTATTCATAAAAATGAATTCATTATTGGAATCCAGCGAAAGATACCCTTTTTCCCCCGGTATAAATTCTACAAATGCAGCCGATATATTTTTGACCACTTCTTTTACTTTGCAAACATAAATGTCTCCAATATTAATCTGGTTATCATCTACGTCATCAAAATTCACTTTGAAAAATCTTTTACCATCATGTAAGCCTGAAAATATTTTCTCTTTATCATTAACCTGCAATTTGGTTATTATTAGCTTATTCAATATATTGTTTCTCCGTAATCATTTAAGGATATGAACTTTTCATTTTCATATCCATACAAATCCAATCTTTCCACCATTATCATGAATTTATTATATTCTATACCTTCGTATTCCACAAAAGCTTTCATCACAAGGTCTGGTTTAAGATTATTACCTGAGCTGGCATTAGTCTTTAGAAATATTACTTCCTGGTCCACTTTGTAGTCTAATATTAACTCTTTGATGTCTATCTCTCGTTCACTTTTCTTTGTTTTCTTTACAATGGTTATAGTGTCCTGGCTCATAAATTTTTCAAACTCTGTCTTTATATCAATATCCGGTTTATATTTCTCTCTAAAGACCACATTATAATCGGCAGCGTATATAGAGGCCATAGCATTTTTTGAATCATCTGGAAGTCTTTTATAATCCAACACTTCCATTCCCTCAACCATAACAGCATTTAACCTTTTAATCATCTCCTGTGATGATTGTGTAGAGTTGGCTTCTATATCAAAGTATTCTCCGGAACTTGTTAATCCAACTCCTAAGGGCTGGGCAAAAGACATTTTCTGATGAGGGCTAAATCCCTCACTATATGCTATATCTACCTCTGCTCTTCGCATGGCTTTTTGAAAATATCTCATAACATCAAGGTGTCCTATGAACTTCATAGATCCGGTTTTGGCAAATTTAATTCTTATCTTCAAAACATACACCTCCTCCGAATCTGGCTGCTCCACATCCTGCACACTTGGTTCTGCAATTAGGAGTAACTAGTTCCTGTTTAGCCCTTTCCCATTCTTTTTTCAGAAATTGCTTGGTTACTCCAATATCTATAAAATCCCATGGCAATATTTCATCCAAATCTCTTTCCCTGCTTATATAGAAATCCATATCCACGTTATTGTCAGCTATGGCCTTTTCCCATATATTATTGTCGAAAGAATCTGACCACGAATCATATAAAGCTCCACCTTTATATGCATCATATATAACCTTAGAAATTTTTCTGTCACCTCTGGCAAGAAGTCCTTCAAGAACCGATACATCTGCTTCGTGCCAATTGTACCTAATACTCTTATGATTCAGTAAAGACTTCATTTTTGTATTTACTATTCTTGCCTTTGATAAGAACTGCTCTTTAGTATTCATAGAAGCCCACTGAAATGGAGTAAATGGCTTAGGCACAAAGAAGGATGTAGATGCTACGATACTAACTTTTCCATGTCTCTCTTCTTTTGGTATCTCTTCATAGTACAACTCAGCAATTTTTTCGGAAAGGTCTGCTATACCTTCCATATCTTCCACTTCTTCTCCCGGAAGTCCCAACATAAAATATAACTTAACTCTGTTCCATCCTCCATGGAAGGCTAAAGAAGCCCCATGCAAAATCACATCTTCTGTTAATCCTTTGTTTATAACATTTCTCATACGCTGGGAGCCTGCTTCAGGAGCAAATGTAAGCGAACTTTTTCTAACATCCTGAACTTTACTCATAACATCTAAAGCAAAGGAATCAATACGAAGACTTGGAAGGGATATATTTACACCCTTTCCTTTAAATTCATCTATTAGAAAATTAACTATTCCAGCCAACTCACTATAATCGCTAGAGCTAAGAGAACTTAAAGAAATCTCTTCGTGTCCGGTACTTTTAAGCATTTTATATGCCTTATCTTTAAGATATTCAAGACTTCTTTCTCTTACCGGCTTATAAACTGAACCGGCCTGACAGAATCTGCACTGTCTTATACAGCCTCTTTGAATTTCCAATACCACTCGGTCTTGGGTTGCCTTACAAAATGGAACCAAAGGTTTCTCCGGATAATAATCAGTATCCATATCTATGCAAAGCTGTTTGGTAATCTTTTCTTTGGCATGGGGATTATTAGGTGTAAAACTTTTAATCGTTCCATCTTCATTGTATTCTACATCATAGAACTTTGGAACATAGACACCTTCTATCTCTGCAATTCTCTCTAGATAATCCTCTCTTGTGCCACCTTCAGCACGAACTTTTTTATACAAGTCAAATATCTCATTATATCTGACCTCTCCCTCTCCCATATAAAAGAAATCAAAGAAATCCGCTATAGGTTCCGGATTATAAGAACATGGACCTCCACCCATAACAATTGGGTCCTCTTCAGTTCTGTCTTTTGCATAAATTGGAATTTGGGATAATTCAAGAACTTGTAGAATATTTGTATAACACATTTCATACTGCAAAGTTATCCCTAAGAAATCCATGAGTTTAACAGGACTTTGTGTTTCCAAAGTGAATAAGCTTATGTTCTTTTCTCTCATAATCTTATCCAAATCCAACCATGGTGAATATACTCTTTCGCAATATGTGTCACTTCGTTTATTAAACATATCATAGAGTATCTGAATTCCCAGATGCGACATACCAATTTCGTACACATCCGGGAAACACATTGCTACTCTAATATCAATAGTAGCGGGGTCTTTTTTTACCATATTGACCTCGCCACCTATATATCTCTCTGGTTTTTCTATACTTAATAATATCTCATCATCAAGAGCTAACTTGCCCACATTATACCTCCCGGTATCTTCTTGCTATATTTACTATCTTCTTCTTATTAATTCTCTGGTAACATCTTCCCAGCTAATATCCCTATCTGCCATTAACACCATAAGATGATACATATAATCAGCAATCTGATATACCGTTTCATCTTTATTGCCATTCTTAGTTGCTATAACTATATCTGCTGATTCTTCACCAAGTTTTTTAAGGATATTATCTGTACCTTTATTTAAAAGTTCATTGGTATATGAGGTTTCCTTAGGATTATTCTTTCTATCAAGAATAACATCATATACATCTTTAAATGTATTTAACGGATTCTTGTCATCATATTCTTTTTGTACTAATTCATTAAAGAAACAAGAATAGCTTCCTGTGTGGCAAGCTACACCTATCTGTTTTACTTTTGCAAGAATAGTGTCTTTATCACAATCAACTTTTAGAGATTTTACAAACTGAAAATGTCCTGAAGTCTCTCCTTTAAGCCACAAGCTTTGTCTTGATCTACTGTAATACGTCATTTTTCCGGTTCTTATGGTCTCGTTAAAGGATTCCTCATTCATATATGCAACCATAAGTACCTGACCTGTCTTATATTCCTGAACAACAACCGGAATTAATCCTTGTTCATTAAGCTTAAAATCAGAAAAATTTATTTTACTTTCAAAAGAATTTACTCTGACACCGGCTTTCTTTAATTGATTCTTAACATACATTACATCTTCTATGTTTTTAATTAACGCCTTAGAACTGATACCATATAAATCGGTGTATTTGCTGTATTCCACAACATCATCAAATTCTATCTCATCATTTGTTAATAAAACATCCGTATTTATTTCACCAAAACTCTTAGCTAGTTCCTTAGAAATTTTATTATTGGTAATAAGAAGACCTGCTCCAAGTTCAAATACATCTCTGGCAACATCTGCCATCGTGTCACCCTTGGCATCTTCATTGTACATAACTGCAACCTTATCAGCCCCAAATTTAACGCAGGATTCACTTATCAGTTCTCTATTATTCTGAACATCAGCATCGAGAATAACAATCTTTGCCCCTGAATATAGATATCTCTTGACATCATCTATATCATGAATATCTCCCCCTAGAAGAACTCTGATGTCTGTACCTTCAATAACTTCCTTAACTATATGAATATTTAATTCATGTTCTTCCCTACTGTTTGCAAGGTTAAAAATCATAACCTCGTCGAATCCCTCATCTTCTAACTTTTCACAAATATCAACAGCTTCGCACTCTGTTGATAAATCCTCGCTATCTATATATGCTTTTCCATTTTTTAAATAAAGCTTAAAAACAAGATTACAGTACTCCATATTGTCACCTTTCATATAATCCAATTCTATAAACTTCCCTTTGTTGACATAAGATCTGTGATTCTAGGATCTATAATTGTCGCCTCATCAAGGGCCTTTGCAAATGCCTTAAACATAGCTTCTATTATGTGATGATTATTACTTCCTGATATTACCTTAAGATGTAAATTCATCTCTGCTGAATATGAAACTGCATAGAAAAATTCCTTAACCATTTCCGTATCAAAATATCCAACTCTGTCTGTTGAAAAATCACCATCAAATACAAGATATGGTCTTCCTGAAAGGTCTAATGCACAAAGCACAAGGGTTTCATCCATTGGAAGCATCATACTTCCATATCTCTTTATGGATTTTTTATCGCCTACAGCCTCTTTAATAGCCTTTCCTAAGACAATACCTGTATCCTCAATAGAATGATGTGTATCAACATAAAGGTCCCCTTTAACGTTACAATCCATATCAAATAGTCCATGTCTGGTAAAGCTGTCAAGCATGTGATCAAAGAAACCAATACCTGTTGTAATGTTAGCTTTACCTGAACCATCAAGATTCAAAGTCATACTAATATCAGTTTCATTAGTTTTACGATTAATAACTGCTTTTCTTTGCTTATTACCTGACTCTGTGCCAGATGTAAATAAACTTCCATAAGTTGAATCCATAAGAACCCTCCGTTCTATTCAAGTTTTAGTTAATATTAATTATCGTTTTCGAATCTAACGTGTATAGAATTTGCATGTGCTGTTAACTGCTCTGCTGTTGCAAATGATTCCACATCATTATGTACTTTTCTCAAAGCTTCTTCTGAATATGCGATAATACTTGATTTCTTTACAAAATCATCTACAGATAACGGAGAAAAGAATTTCGCTGTTCCATTAGTAGGAAGAACGTGATTTGGTCCTGCAAAATAATCTCCCAATGGTTCTGAACTATATTCTCCTAAGAACATTGCTCCTGCATTTCTAACTCTCATCATTGTGTCAAATGGATTCTTTGTAACAATTTCAAGATGCTCCGGTGCAATATCATTTACTACGCTAATAGCATCCTCCATATTTTCAGCCACTAGTATATATCCATAATTATCCAATGATTTCTGGATAATTTCTTTTCTTGAAAGTTTTTCAACAAATTTGTCAATCCACTGAGATACTTCACCTGCAAGTTTCTCAGATGTTGTCACAAGAATTGCACTGGCCATTTCATCATGCTCTGCCTGAGATAAAAGATCTGCTGCTACATATTTAGGATTAGCTGCTTCATCCGCAAGGGCTGTAACCTCACTTGGTCCTGCTATGGAATCTATGCTTACATAACCAAATACAGCCTTTTTAGCTAAAGCCACGAATATATTACCAGGTCCCACAATCTTGTCTACCTTTGGAACACTTTCTGTTCCGAAAGCCATAGCTGCAATTGCCTGAGCTCCACCAACCTTATATACCACATCAGCACCTGCCTCTTTAGCAGCAACTAATGTGTTAGGGTTAACTTTTCCCTCTTTATTAGGAGGTGTACACATAATAATTTTATCAACACCTGCAACCTTAGCTGGTGCAATATTCATAAGTACTGATGATGGATAAGCTGCCTTTCCACCTGGTACATATACACCTGCTTTCTCGATTGGAGTTATTTTTTGTCCTAAAAGACTTCCATCAGTTTTAGAATCAAACCAGCTATACTGTTTTTGTTTCTGGTGATATTCTCTGATATTAACAAGAGCTTTCCTAATTATTTCAACAAGTCCTGTTTTCTCAACTTCTTTATATGCCTCTTCAATCTCTTCATCTGTTACAACGATGTTGTCTGCATTAAGATCAAAGCCATCGAATTTTTTAGTATATTCAAATAAAGCCTCGTCGCCTTTTTCCTTTACATCTTTGAGAATGGCATCTACTTTATCCTGGAAATCTCCATAATTATTAGGACTTCTTTTTAACATATTTTCTAATACATTCTTTTTTGAATTCTCATCTAATTTAACAATTCTCATATTCTTCACTCCGTTTAAATCACTTGCTTAAGGTCATTTATGATTTTCATGATTCTTTCGTTTTCCATTTTCATTGAAACCTGATTAACAACCATTCTTGCAGAAAGAGGACATACCTCTTCAAGAACCTGTAATCCATTTTCTCTTAGAGTAGAACCCGTTTCAACAATATCGACTATAACCTCTGACAAATTAACTATAGGTGCTAACTCAACAGAGCCATTAAGTTTAATAATCTCAACGGTCTGATGCTTCTTGTTGTAAAAATAGTCTTTGGCAATATTAGGGTATTTGCTGGCAACTCTAATCATATCATGATGCTGTAACAACTCCTTCGCACTTTCCGGACCGCATACACACATTCTACATTTTCCAAAGCCCAAATCTAACACTTCATATAGTTTTCTATTTTCCTCAAGGATAGTATCTCTTCCAACTACACCTATATCAGCAGCGCCGTATTCGACGTAAGTTGGTACATCCCCTGCCTTTGCAAGGAAAAACTTAAGCTTGAGTTCTTCATTTACAAAAATAAGTTTTCTTGTCTTTTCATCTTTCATCTCTTCGCAGGTAATGCCAATTTGTTCTAGCATTGCCAGAGCTTTTTTTGCAAGTCTTCCTTTTGCCAATGCAAATGTCAGGTATCTCATATTATTCCTCTTTTCAGTATATTATCTTAGTTATTAGTCTAATCTCTTTTTAGTGATTTCATCAGTAACTTCTACAACTGTATGTATATTTGAACGTCTGGCAAAATCATAATATTCTTCTATATCATAAACAGAACGCTTTCTAACCAGCATTACCTTTACTCCAACGGCTCTAAGTTCGTTAGAATAATTAATAGCCTTTTCTCTATTTTCTTCTTTATAGAGAATCATAATACGTTCTTCTTTAGTCTTCTCATTTAAATGCTGTCTAGACATAGCTACCATAAGCCTGTCAACATTTACAGCAAAACCAATAGCTGGAAAATCCTTGCCAAATTGTTTAAGAAGATTATCATATCTTCCTCCAGTTGCTATTGCATCTCCGGTTCCATATGTATAACCTCTAAACACAACACCTGTATAGTATTTATACATATTCAACATTGAAAGATCGTAGGATACATATTTTTCCATGCCATAGATCTGTAAAATCTGATCTAGCTTTTTAAGTCTCTGTATAGCTTCTCTTGATTTCTCATTATTTGCTAATTCAAGGGCTTTATCTAATATCTCTACATTTCCGTCAAATTCCTGGAATTTAAGAAAGATTTCTTTATAATTTTCCGGTATATTTGCCTCTTCCACAAGAGTATCTATTCCAAAATATTTTTTATTTTCCAAAATATCTGTTAAATTTTCAACTATTTCCTCTTCCAGGTTAAGCTCTTCAACAATTCCCTTAAAATACTCCGGATGTCCAACTTCTATTTGAAATTCTGTAAGACCGGCTGCAATAAGAGATTCTATAACCATTACAATAACCTCTGCATCTGCATCCGATGTGGTATCACCTAGAAGTTCTGCTCCAACCTGTGTGAATTCCTTTAATTTACCCTGATACTCAGAGTCATTTATAAACGCATTACCTGAATAACAAAATCTCATAGGGAACTGCTCATCCATATAATATTTTGCTGCAGCTCTTGCAATGGAAGGTGTCATATCCGGTCTTAATACTAATGTATTACCTTCCCTATCGAAGAATTTATACATATTCTTAGAAGCTACACTTCCACGTTCCTTATTGAAAATATCAAAGAATTCAAAAGTAGGTGTCTGAATATCACTATATCCATATGATTTAAAAATGTCATGAATACGGTCCATTACCAAAAGCTTCTGTTCATATTCTGTTCCATATATATCCCTTACACCTACTGGTGTATGCAAAAGTTTGCTATTCATAGTATGTTCCTTTCACTTTTCACATTATAGGCAGTATTATTTCAAAACATAACCTGCCATGCTAATAGTAGAGTTTATCATGCTAGCCCCTATTTTTCAAGTCTTTAGAGAGTGCCTCAATATAATGGATAGGTACGCCAACATTGGTCTCTATCTTTATATAATTCTCTAACTCCTCAAACCTAAAGCTTTTTCTTCCTCCATTTATACTTCTTTCATAAAACCTTTCTATCTCTTTAAAAGGAATATAATACATTTCTTCCCTACTTGTGTAATATATAATCAAGAAAGCAATTCCATTTTGTTTTTCAAAATCCCTCATAAACTCAATTTGATGTTCATGAACGTTTTGCATGGGAAATGTATCTTCCTTACATTCCTTAGCATCAAAGCAAACAGGCACTCCCTGAACTACACCAATGTAATCCACGGTACTTTTCTTTTCAAAATACGCAAGGGTAATATGTCTCGACTGCCTATCAATATTTATAGGTGTAATAGGCGTTGGAACCTTTTGAACCAGTGCCATACCCTTTTCTCTGTATCTTTCATTTGTAACATTTATAAGTTCCTCAAGGACTGAACCTCTAAGACCTCTACTGTTCCAAGTACTCATTTAAGTTTTCTCCTTTTAAAGCACCTAAAAATTTATTATCAGGCATGGCTTTGAATTTTTGTCCATTCAAGTATTCCATATCTTTAGTAAAATCTCTAAAATTTAGCTGATATGAATGCAGTAGTTGACTGTTTATTTTATATTTATCCTTAAAATACTTATTAAACTCACTATCTCCATATTTATAATCGCCTACTACCGGATGTCCCTTAAAGGCAAGATGACTTCTTATCTGATGTGTCTTTCCTGTAAATAGTTCCACCTTTAAAAGAGTTACTTTTCCATTATTTCCCAGGGGGTTATAAGCTGTTACTATATGTTCAGCCTGGGTTAAATCCTTATTTTTTATATCTTTAATAATTCTAACCTTATTAGAAGCCTTGTCCTTTATAAGATAATTATCCACCTTATCATAATCCGTAATAACTCCCTTAACCAGGCAAATATAATATTTATCAATTGTTCTCGTTTTAAGAGCCTTTGCCATTTGTTGAAGGGCATCTAAGGTTTTACCAAATATTAGTATTCCTGAAGTATTTCTATCTAACCTGTTACACACCGCCGGTTTAAATGTCTCTAGGGATTCTCTTGTTATTTCTCCTGACTCTAGCATATATTCAATAAGCATCTCATTGGCACTAATCTGATTATTATTATCCTGTTGAGATAACACCCCTACCGGCTTGTTATATAGGATTATATTTTTATCTTCATAAACAATATCTTTTATATTCAATTTTAAACTGTTTGTTTTTTTAGATGTGTCTATTACTTTACCTTTAGTAAATTTCTCTAAAGTCTCATCTGAAAAAAATATCTTGATAACATCACCCTGATTAAGAATTTCATTACCTTGAAACTTCTTGCCATTCAAGGTAATATTCTTCTTTCTAATCATTTTATAAATGAAACTCTTAGGTGCTTTATCAAGATACTTTGCTAAAAATTTATCTACTCTTTGATTTTTTTCATTATTACCAATTGTTAATTCTTTCATACGGAAATATTCTTTAGTTCCTCTATAATCTTCTCATCATTTTTACCAGGCATATTTCCTGATAATTTTCTTACTTCATTGAAAAACACTGAATAATCTTTAAAAACCTTAATCGTGTTTATCTTAAATTCTTTACCCACCATGGTATTAAGGTAATCCACTACATATTTTTCCTTTACTTTTTCAGTATTCATATAAAGATACATGGAATTATCTTTAACCGCCAAACATGGCACACAAAATATTTTATCCTGAGATGTCACAACATAATCAAAGGATTTATTAATACCATAAATAGTTTCTAACTTATCGTATTCGTCCCTGGTAATGCTCTTTCTCGGTATTAAAATAATATAAGTTACTGCAAATTTAGCAGTAGGAATAGCTAATACTGCGGCAAATACGGTTAAAATATTTTTATTATTATTAAATATTCCATAACCTGTGTATAGTATAACTGCAATTAAAATGAAAAATATCATTGTGATTACAAGCTGACTTTTTCTTTTAAATTCGATATACCCATACTCACCTTTTTTAAACTTATTCAAATCTTCAATCTCTCTTTTTAATTATTTTTTGATGATATTTTTGCATAAATTTTAATAAGCATGCTATGCGGTAAAAGCTTTGTCATTACCCTGAATGCCTTCATGGATTTACCATATACTGATACTTCTTTTCTATTAATGGAATCTTCTAATGCCTGCTTGGCAACTTCACCGGCATCTGCCATTAACATATCTTTAAACCATGCTTTCTTACTTTGACCTGATTCTGCAATAGTAAAAAACTCTGTGGCTACAGGCCCTGGACAAACAGCAGTTACATATATCCCCTTAGGATTCAACTCTGCATTGAGACCTCTTGAAAAGCTTAAAACATAAGCCTTGGTTGCCGCATATACTGCAAACTGTGGTTGTGGCATAAAGGCTGCAGAGCTGGCAAAATTTATTATTCTGCTTCTTGCCTGCATATAAGGAAGTACAATACTTGTGATAGTTGTAAGTGCTGTACAATTAGTATCTATCATTCCTGACTCTACCTCTGTGGCGTTATCAGCAAATTCTCCATATATTCCATAACCGGCCGCATTTACAAGAATTTTTACATTAGGTTTTTCCTGTCTCAGCATTTTTGCAAATCTATCTGCAAATCCATGATCTGTTATATCCTCACAGATAATTACCGTATTCTTATTAATCTCTCTCCTGAGATTTTCTAAGTAATCCCTTCTTCTTGCAATTATCCATATCTCATCAATATTATTAAATAATTGGTCTATCATTTTGACCAATTCCTGCCCCATACCAGATGAAGCCCCCGTCACAATAGCTACCTTCTTCATACCCTGTCTCCTTCTCTAAATTTTACCCTAAGTGATATTATAACACGTTACGTATAAATCGGCACGTATAATAAATTATTCATTGTTAATTTCGTATTTTCCATGTTTAAATTTCCAAAAATTATTAACCAGACTATTAAATCCCAATTGTTGAATCTCCTCATATCTTAAGTTATAATTCTTTTTTCCATAATTTCCCGTTACAATATATCTCATACAGCTTATGGCGTAATCATCAATAATCTTTAGACTTTCATCCGTAGTTATTATTGGAAAATACCAACGACACCAGGTTATTTCTCCTCTAATACTGTTATGGTAAAATTTTTTATTCAAAAATTTTATATATGCTCTAACGGCCATTTTCCCGGTTGCATTCTTTTTTAACTTCCATCTGTATAAGGCTCTGGCTTTTCTCTTAAGCTTTCCCTTTAATTTTTGAATTGTAATATCTGCTGTGTCTATCCCATCACTAGAAAAACTAAATCCTAAAAATTCAACCTTATCACCAGGAAATGTCCTTTTCTCTTTTTTTTCGTTTACAGTAAGTCCCTTTTCTTTTAGAATTTTTTTAATTCTAAATTCGTATCTTTCAATATCCTTAGGTTCATAAGATAATACAATAATGTCATCAGAATACCTGGCATAAGCTACCTTATTATCCCAGAACCATTTATCCATATCCCTTAGATAAAGATTCGCCATGAATCCGGCAGTAGGAACTCCGGCCATAATCCCCTTTTTAACCATTACCTTTTCTCCAAGTGCATTTATTGCATATGGATTGCGAAGCATATTATTAAATAAAGTTATCAATTTAGTCTCCTGAGGTAGTGCTTCTTGTAATTGTTTTAAAATCCCATTTATATCTACTGAATTAAAATAATCATGTATATCAACCTTGTATGTATATAGCCTTTTGAAATTATTTCTTTTTATAACTTTATTTACTGCATTTCTGACTCCTGTATCACTTCTAAATGAAAATAGATTATCCGAAAATAACCCATCATACTTTTTTAATCTATAAGTAATAACTTTCAACACATAATTTTCTTCGTAATCAAAGGTAAATACCGTCCTTTTCTTATCAGTACCATTTTTATTGATTTCCAAAACATAAGGAATTGCAATGTCTTTAGTTCTGATTATATTATCAACCACCGGTAAATATTTTTCATTACTTATAAAACATTCTAACTCCTCAAGTTCTTTTTTAGATAAAATGCTTTTTTCTTTCTTATATTCAAGAAACTCTTGCCATACTGACTTTTCCCTGAGTTCATCTATAATTTCCATCTGTCTTCCTCCACTCGCTCCCTTAACCAAAAATAAGGCAGTACCCCTGCCTTACCTTTGTTGATTGGAAAGTATTTAACCATACTTTAGTATGGTTACCAGACTATACATAAAACCACTGTCCACAAAGCTTATTAACGTCTTATGCTTCATCCTCTATGGACGCAAATTAATTGCATTCCAATCAACAGTAATTATAATACATTTTCCAAAAACTGCCAATACAGATATCCTATATATAATCTAATTTACATTATTTTTTTACCTTGCTATAATTATACTAACAATGACGTTTTTGAGATGATTTTAGAGGAATTTGGAGGTATTTAATGGCAAAAGACACAAGCACAAAACTACGAAATCAGGTTATTTATCAGATTTTCACCCGAAATTATAAAGATGGAACATTTAAATCTGTTGAAAATGACCTGGATAGAATTAAATCTCTGGGAGTTGATTATATTTATCTTTTACCTGTACAGCCTAGTGGAAAGGTCAACAGGAAAGGTTCTATGGGGTCACCTTATGCTATTAAGGATTACCGTGGTATTGACCCGGTACAAGGAACTATGGAAGATTTCATAAGTTTATCAAATGCAATTCACGAAGCTGGTATGAAGCTAATGATTGATGTTGTATATAATCATACTTCACCGGACTCTGTATTGGCCAAAGAACATCCTGAATGGTTCTATAAAAAAGACGATGGTAATTTTGGCAATCGTGTAGGCGACTGGTGGGATGTAATTGATTTGGACTACAACAATAAGGACTTATGGGATTACCAAATAGACACTTTAAAAATGTGGGCAAAATATGTTGACGGTTTTAGATGCGATGTAGCACCTATGATTCCACTGGATTTTTGGTTATTGGCCAGAACCGAAGTATCTAAGGTAAATCCGGAATGTGTGTGGTTATCTGAATCCATTGAATATTCATTTATTGAGTATCTCAGAAAAAACAATATAACAGCATTGTCAGACAGCGAAATATATCAAGCCTTTGATATTTGCTACGATTATGATGTCTATCCGTATATGAAAAATGCTATTACAGGCGATGGTTGCTTGAAGCAATA
The DNA here is from genome assembly GCA_900315425.1 of uncultured Eubacteriales bacterium. Classification (GTDB taxonomy): domain Bacteria; phylum Bacillota; class Clostridia; order Lachnospirales; family Lachnospiraceae; genus Bovifimicola. The sequence goes on along the minus strand of OMZA01000002.1, from coordinate 106,953 downwards.
CTTAAGTAAAGTAAATACTCAGGAGGTTATTTATCCTGCTAACTATTGCAAACTCAGATGTTTGGAAAATCACGACAGACCTAGAGCTGCTGCAATGATTCCCAATGACAACGTTTTGCTAAACTGGATGGCATGGAATTATTTTCAAAAGGGAATCGTAATGTTATATGCAGGTGAGGAATTCTGTGTAACCCATCACCCAACACTATTTGATTTGGATACTGTAGATTTTAATACCGGTAAAGATATCTCATCTTTTGTAAAATCTTTAAGTGATATTAAAAGGGATTCTATATTTACTAATAGTTTCTTTACTTCAAAGGTAGTAGGAAATGATATTATTTTAGCTACCTATGAAGCATATAAAGATTCAGCCTGCAATCATAAGAAGGCCATAGGTATTTTCTCAACCACATCCGTTTCTAAGGCTGTATCTGTTCCATTAGAAGATGGAACATACAAAAATGCCATAAATTATGAAGATGTAGATGTCTACGAAGGAATCTTATCCTATAGAGGATATCCGATCATAATCCTGGTATAAAGAGAAGAGGTTGTCTCAATGGACAGCCTCTTCTTCCTTAATATGTTTAATCTAATAGCTTGCTTAATTCATCATTTCTTAAAGCTCTATATTCACCTTGCAAAAGATGTTCATCCAATTTCAAATTTGCCATTTGAATTCTTTCTAAGTACACCACTTCTGTGCCAATCTTGGCAAACATCCTTTTTACCTGATGGAATTTACCTTCCTTTATGGTAACTTTAGCACTGGACTGCTCACCTGTACTAACAATTTCTAATATTGCAGGTTTAGTAATAAAATCACTTAACTGCAAACCCTGTCTAAACATTTCAACATGTTCTTGTTTTAACGCACCTTTCACCTTTACAAAATAGGTTTTATCTACATGTTTTGTGGGCGATAAAAGATTATGAGCTAACTCACCATCGTTGCTTATAAGTAAAAGTCCTACGGTATCTTTATCAAGTCTCCCTACCGGAAACAATCCCGGTCTCATGTCCTCCGGCTTTATCAAATCGATAACGGTTTTATCATGCTTATCCTCTGTGGCAGATACCACACCAGCCGGTTTATTTAACATATAATACACAAACTTGTTATATGTCAAAATTTCATTAATAAACTCAACTGTGTCATTATTTTCATCCACCTTATATCCTGGATCTTTTACAATATTACCGTTAACCCTGATCTGTCCTTTTTTTATATACTCTTTAACTTCTTTTCTGGTTCCCTTATTTAACTCACATAAATACTTGTCTATTCTCATATTCCCTGGGCTCTGTATCCTTCAGCTATAAAATCCAGCTCTCTACTGAATTTCCTAAGTTTATCAATATCATCCTGTTTGTAAATCATGTAAAATTCATCTTGGATCTTAATAATTTCTCTTTTATTGGCAAGGCTGTACAAATTCTCTATTGTATTAAGAATCTCTGCAACAAGGTTTGCTTTTTGCTGGAATAAGTTCTGAGCATCTGTTATCTCATCTCTTACAGCAGACATTTCTTTGTCTAATTTCACAACAGCTTGAGCAGCTTCTGTAAGTTTATCCTTAATTTCTTCAGGAATATTATGTCTATATTTATATTTTAAAGAATGTTCTATTGTTGCCCAGAAATTCATGGCAAGTGTTCTTATCTGAAGTTCTACCTTTAACCTTTTAGTTCCATTAATTGTCATTACATCATAATAAACAATCATGTGATAACTTCTATAACCACTGGCTTTAGGATTATTAATATAGTCCTTTTCTGTTTTAACCATCATATCTGTTCTGTTTTTTATCATATTAACCACAGCATCAATATCTTCAACGAACTGACATATAATTCTAATACCAGCAATATCTTCTATACCATCTTCTATATCATCAAAATCAAGATTTTTCTTTCTCATTTTTTCCAAAATACTTGATATCTTTTTAACACGACCGTTAACGGCCTCTATAGGACAGTACATTCCCCTGCTTCTATATTCCTTAATTACAAATTTAAATTTTACCATTAGCTCATCTATAGCTAACTGGTATGGATCTAATAAATCCCTCCATAATTGAATCTCCATAATTACCTTCTTCCTTCTCCTATCCCTATTCTTTATACATACCCATTTAGAATTTTATCAATCTGTGTACGTGTGTCATCTATGTCCCCACTATTATCGATGACTGCATCACACATTTCTTTATAACGCTCTTCATTCCATTGATTCTTCATGATATGGGCTACCTTTTCTCTGGTCATATTTCTGCCCTCTATTAAGCGTTTAATTCTAATTTCTTCGCTAGAATAAATATACCATATTTTATCACATATTTCAGCCAAATCTGTTTCTAGAAGAAGTGCTGATTCTATAACAAAATCTTTATGTCCATTTTTCATTTCCATATCTATTCTTTTATCTATTTCTGCTATTACTGCCGGATGAGTTAATGCATTTATCTTTAATAATTTTTCCTTATCATTAAAAACAATAGCTCCAAGTTTTTTTCTGTCTATATTCAAAAACTCATCTAAAATATCTTTCCCAAATTCAGATACAACAGCTTCATAGACGGGATAACCCGTTTGCATAAGTTCATGGGCCACCTTATCTGATTCATAAACTTTAAAATCATATTCTTTTTTTAGAATTTTTAAAACTGTACTCTTCCCCGTACCAATACCACCTGTAATACCAATAATCATATTATAATCCTATCCTCAATTAGTGTGCATCTAGCCAATTCCCACCAATACCAAAACCAATTTCCATTGGTACTTTAAGATCCATAGCATGTTTCATTTTATCCATGATAATTTCTTTTACTTCCTGTTCTTCCCCAATCTTAGTTTCTATAAGAAGTTCATCATGAACCTGTAGAACAATTCTAGAAGCAAGATTTCTTTTTCGAAGTTCTGCATCAACATTTATCATGGCAACTTTCATAATATCCGCCGCTGTACCTTGAATCGGCGAGTTCATAGCTACTCTCTCTCCAAACTGTCTCTCCATAAAATTGCTGGATTTTAAATTAGGTATCGGACGTCTTCGACCCATTAATGTAACTACATAACCATTTTCCTTAGCATGGCTTACAGTATCATCTAAAAATTTTTTAATTCCAGGATATGTGGCAAAATATTGATCAATATATTCTTTAGCCTGTTTTCTGGAAATACCTATATCATTACTAAGTCCAAAAGAACTAATACCATATACTATTCCAAAATTAACTGCCTTGGCATTTCGTCTTTGAAGATCAGTAACCTCTTCAAATGGTGTGTCAAATACCTTTGATGCAGTTATTCTATGAATATCTTCATGACTCTTATATGCTTCAATAAGATTTTCATCTTCTGAAATGCTAGCAAGTATTCTAAGTTCTATCTGAGAGTAATCTGCATCTATAAACACATATCCATCTTCAGGAACAAATACCTTTCTAAAAAGTTTACCCATCTCCATTCTAATTGGAATATTCTGTAAATTAGGCTCTGTAGAGCTAATTCTTCCTGTAGCAGTTACTGTCTGATTAAATGTTCCATGAATTCTTCCATCATCTCCAATATAGTTAACCAAACCGTCTGCATAGGTGGATTTTAATTTAGATAACTGTCGATATTCCAACACATCTTTTACAAAGGGATAATCTATGGAAAGCTTCTCCAATACTTCAGCAGATGTGGAATAACCTGTCTTTGTCTTCTTTCCTCCTGGAATCCCCATATCTTCAAACAAAATCATTCCCAACTGTTTTGGTGAGTTTATATTAAATTCCTTGCCTGCTCCCTTATATATTCTGTCAGTTAGTATATCTATTTTATCTCCTAAAACTTTTGAATAGTCAGCAAGTTCCTGTTTTTCCACCTTTACACCATATTTCTCCATTCTATTAAGAGAATATATCAAAGGCATCTCCACGTCCTCAAACAAATGCATCTCATTATATTCTTCCAATTTCTTAATAAGATTCTCAGAAGCCAACATAGGTATAAGGGCTGTTAATGCTATGAATGTATTGTAATTGTCTACATTTTCCTCCTTAACCTCTACAAGTTTTTTCTTACCGATTAACTCACTTCTAAAAGGCACCTGAACTTCTGCATATTCAGATAAATCTTCATAATTATATTCAGATTTTAAAGGATCTATAAGATATGCGGCTATCTCTGCATCAAATATGGTTCCTTTATGAATGTCCTCAGTACATTCAACGAATTTTAAATGTTGCTTTAACTTCGTTATGAATACTTTATTATTTTTACTAAATAATATCTTGCTCAAGCCATCCTTAAGAAAATCCTCTGTTATAAACCATTCCTTTTGGATTATGTATATTTCTTCTTTTGAAAATGCTACAACCAACCCCAGAATCTCTTCATTTTCAGAAACCAGATATATACCTACATTTTCATTTAATGCCCTATCTATAACCTTTCCGGCTTCTGCCAGGTCAGAAATAATATTTGTTATAGGCTTGTATTCAGATATTTTTTCTACATCTCCATCAAATCTCTTTAAAAGACTCTTGAATCCTAACTTTTTCATGAGATCATAGGCATCTGAATTAAACATATCCCCTAAAACTGTTTCATTAAAATCTATCTCCACTGGAGAATCTATATTAATTGTGGCCAGCCATTTGCTATCTATTGCCGATTGTTTGTTTTCTTTTAAGGCTGCATGCAGTTTGGGCCTTGTTACCTCATCAAGATGCTCATATAAATTCTCTATAGAATGATATTGTGCAATTAATTTTGTTGCTGTTTTTTCACCCACTGAAGGAACACCGGGGATATTATCAGATGTATCACCCATTAATGCTTTAACATCTATGAATTCCTCAGGCGTAACAAGATACTTTTCCTTCACATCTTTTGCATAATAGTCTTCTATCTCTGTTCCACCTTTTTTAGTTTTAGGAATTCTAATCAGAATATTATCTGTGGCTAACTGTAATAAATCTCTGTCTCCGGTTATAACAGATACCTTCATGTTTTCTTTTTCCCCGCGTTTAGCCAGGGTTCCTAAAACATCGTCTGCTTCATAACCAGGAAGCTCTGTAACCTTTATATTCATGGTTTTAAGAACTTTTTTCATAAGAGGCACCTGTTCTCTTAATTCTTCAGGCATAGGCTTTCTAGTACCTTTATATGTATCAAATGCCTCATGTCTAAAAGTTGGTTTGTTTACATCAAATGCCACCACCACATCTGTTGGCTGTTCTGTATCAAATATTTTAAACATAATATTTAAAAATCCATATACCGCATTTGTATGATGTCCCTCTGAATCTGTAAGGTCTGGAACTCCATAAAATGCTCTATTCAAAATACTATGTCCATCTATTAAAACTAATTTTTTTTCCATTACCTACTCCATTAATAAAAAAAGAATAATCTAACTATTTCTATAATTGCCATAATTACTGCCACCATCTCCGAAAGGACGAATAATCCCTTCTTGGCAAGTTTAATTCTAAAATATTCATCTGCCTTTTTTTTGTAGATCTCTAATTGCTTTTGCAAATCTTCCTTTATGTTATAGGAATCCCTGTCATTATCTTCAATTTTTTCAAGACCTGTATTAATCATATAGTTGATTTCCATTTCATCCATACAATCAGAACAGTTCTTTGCATGATTTAAAAATTCATCAAGACAGCTTGGCTCTATTGTACCATTTACAAAATCCGGTATTTTACTTCTAAACTCTCTACAATCCATAACACTGTCCTTCCGTTAATTTTATTTATTGACAATACTTTTATGTAATGATAAAATAGCCATTGTGTCACAAGCAGGTGTGGCGGAATGGCAGACGCAGCAGACTCAAAATCTGCCGGTGGCAACATCGTGCGGGTTCAACTCCCGCCACCTGCACTATATATCAAACACCATACATATGTATGGTGTTTTTTTTATAGCTTCCACTGACCTGAATTTTCAAATCTTTCTGACATACTCATAGCATTGTCTACTATATTTTTCTCAAATCCCATAATCTGCAATAATTTAATTGCATTTCTGCTGGTTGCTTTTCCTGTAAGAATCTTATATGAAAAATGTATGTCATTTTCTTCAACTTCTTCTGTAAAATGATAATTTGAAAATACATTTTCAAGAATCTCTGTAAGCTCAATATCGTGAGTCGCTGCAAAACACATACAATTTCCATCAGCTAAAGTTTTTAAAATATATGATGAAGCTGCAATTCTTTCAACAGTATTAGTTCCTCTTAAGACCTCATCTACAAAACATAGAATTGGCACATCTCCCATGGAATCAAAAATTCTTTTGATAGATTTTATCTCCACCATATAATAGCTTTCTTTTGTCTTTAAGCTATCAGCCAAGGACATAGATGATATTATCTTATAAAAACATGTTTTAAAACTCTTAGCTGTACAGGTATAAATAGTCTGGGCTAGAATTCCATTAATAGCTACAGTTCTTAAAAATGTTGATTTTCCTGAAGCATTAGAACCTGTGATAAGTATAGATTTATTCTCGACAATACTGTTTGCCACAGGCTTTTCGATAAGTGGATGATACATATCCTGTCCTTCGATTACCTTTGTCTTGGTAAATTCAGGAATACATTTAACAACATCCATCTCTCTAAAGGATGCTATGGCAATATCCGATTCAATAATTCCTAAGGTGGTATAAAGTTCTACTATAGAATCTACATTATCCTTTATTCGATCCGCTATATTATTAAACTTTATAATATCCACATGAAAAATCATTCTTATATATACCATGAAAACCTCAAGAAGATTCCCACTACTTCCTGAAGAAATAAGCCAAAGTCTCTTATTAATTCCCTTTAAGGAATCAATATCCTTCTTTAATATTTTGTTATAGTCCTCTAGAAAATCCACATCTTCCTTAAGTATTTCATTGCCACACTTCATCATATCCACCAGATATTTTATAAATATCATGTAATCTCCAGATTCTGTCTGGCTTGAAAAATACGAACTTATATTAACAACAAGCATAGCAATTACGCCAATAAGACCAACTATTGGCTTGAAAAATAATGTTATGAAAAATAGAAAAAACAGAATGTCCTGAATTATATGTCTTATATTGCTACCCTTTTTTATACCATCAAAAGAATCTGTAACTTCAGAAAGGGCTATCGATTTTGTTCTTCCAAGATTTCTAAAAATCTTCTGAAGATTGAAAGTTTTTTCTTTATTACCTCTAAACTTATCTGCAAGATCACTTCGAATCTTTAGTTTTTCCTGGTTAAACTCAGGTGTTCTAAGAAGGTTGTAGAGATATTCCTCACCTACAGATGAATACGTGTTATTAAGCATTTTAAAAACACTGTCCATATCCAAATCCTGCCAGGTAATATCATCAATATAAAATTCCACATCATCCTTATGACGTTCAAAATATGTCTTTATTTTTCTAAAATCTTTTTCATCATATTTTCTTTTGTTAGGTTTACCCCAATTTTTTTCTATTTTATTTTTTAATTTTTCCGACTCCTGTTTCGCATATTTTACTGAGTTAACTGCAAAAATGCCCACAAGAATCACGATAACGACAACTATATAATAAAATTCCATAATCTAATCTCATATTCAAAAATGCTTTTTTAGTTATTGTTTAATTGGAATCCAATCAACATCTGCATTTTCAATCTTTCTATCTCTGTTCATTAATTCATTTACAGCTTCTGCTGCACTAAAATCTTCAAATAATATCTGATTTACACCCTGAATAATAGGCATATCAATATTATATTTATCGGCAAGCTTCTTAGCTGCTTTTGCAGAATACACACCTTCAACAACCATATGTACTTCCTCTTGAGCCTGCTTCATGGTATATCCTTTACCCATAAGAATTCCAGCTCTTCTGTTACGGCTATGCATAGATGCACATGTTACAATAAGATCTCCAATTCCTGATAATCCGTAAAGAGTAACCGGCTTTGCTCCCATTGCCGTTCCAAGTCTTGCTATCTCTGAGATACCTCTTGTTATAAGAGCAGCCTTTGTATTATCGCCATAGCCCAGTCCATCTGCCATACCTGCTGCCAAAGCGATTACATTTTTTATTGAACCACCTAGCTCTATACCAAGAATATCAGAACTTATATATACTCTAAACACTGGAGACATAAATATATTTTGAAGATATGTAGCTGATTCTTTAGTTTTTGCTCCCACAACCACTGTTGTTGGAAGTCCTTTACCAACTTCTTCAGCATGACTTGGACCGGAAAGAACACACACATCCATGTCTTTTCCAATCTCATCTTCAATTACATCTGTTAATGTCATAAGTGTATCTTCTTCAATACCTTTAGCTACATTAACAATCTTCTGTTCTTTTGAAACCTTTCCTTTAAGTCTTGCAGCTGTTGATCTGGTGAATTTTGAAGCAACTGCCATTACTAACACATCTCTGTCTTTTACAGACTCATCTAAGTCACCACTTACTTTTATTTTCTCTGGAATAACAATTCCCGGAAGACTCACTTTATTTTCTCTAGTCTCATTTATTTCATTTACTTCTCTTTCAACAGCTGACCATATAGTTACCTCGTGACCATTATTGTGAAGTAAAACTGCCAGGGCAATTCCCCATCCACCTGCGCCTAATACTGTTATTTTTGCCATTATTTTTTTCTCCTCATATACATTTTATAAACTACTGTGCATCATTAGATGTCTTGCTTTTTTTACTGCCAATTTTGTTTTCTGTTCCATTTAACAATCTCTTTATATTAGCTCTATGCTTATACCAGGCTAAAGCTGCTATAAATAAAACAATTATATACATTTCTATTCTGTGTTCTCCAGTTAAATGAAGATTATTTTTAAATCCGAGAATACCTAATTCATTGTAGATAACAACCTGAATGAAAAATGCTGCCATAATACAAAGTGAACCTAAAGAAACATATTTTGTAATCAAAGTAACTCCGATAAAAATTGCAAGCTCAATAAGAATTAATTTATAATCTCCAAGACTTAAAATAACTCCCGATGTAGCTGCAATACCCTTTCCACCTTTAAAATTCATATAGAATGGGAAGTTATGTCCAAGAACAACTCCAACTCCACCGTAAAAACGCAAAAGTAATACGTAATCTGAAGAGTATCCCATACCATATTGGAATAACACAAGTATTAATACACTACAAAGAATCGCTTTTCCAAGGTCTCCTATAAATGTAATCAATCCTGCTTTTTTTCCAAGAACTCTCATGGCATTGGTAGTTCCGGAGTTTCCACTACCGTAATCTCTAATATCAATGTTTTTAATTTTACCGTATAAATAAGCTGTCTGAATCAATCCAAAGCCATAACCAAATATTATACAAATGATTCTATATAAGATTGTCATCTTTATAACCAATTAGGCTTCTTCAGCCTTCCTTTCTCTTATTATAAATTTAAGTGCTGTACCTTTAAACCCAAAAGTATCTCTAACTTTATTCTCAATATATCTCTGATATGAAAAATGCATTAGTTGCTTATCATTTACAAATATAACAAATGTTGGTGGCTTAACTGCAACCTGCGTCATATAATAAAGCTTAAGTCTCTTACCTTTGTCTGAAGGTGGCTGTTGCAAAGCAACTGCCTCAGCCATAATTTCATTGAGAACACCGGTTTGAACTCTCATATTCTGATTTTCAATAACCATATCTATGGTTTCAAAAAGCTTATCTAATCTTTTCCCTGTTACTGCAGATATAAAAAGAATCTCTGCATAAGGCATAAATGAAAGAGTTGATCTGATTCTTTCAGTTTGTCTGTAAATAGTCTTATCGTCCTTTTCAACGGCATCCCATTTATTAACAGCCACAATTATACCTTTGCCTCTATCGTGGGCAATACCTGCAATCTTTGCATCCTGTTCAGTTACACCTTCGGTGCCATCAATTACAACTACTACCACATCTGCTTTTTCCACTGCAGCTACAGCTCTGATAATACTGTATCTTTCCAAATCTTCCTTAATCTTAGACTTACGTCTAAGACCTGCTGTATCAATGAATACATACTCCTTACCATTTCTTTTAATAGTTGTATCCACAGCATCCCTAGTGGTACCTGCAATGTCAGATACAATAACTCTGTCTGAGCCGGTAAGCTTATTAACTATAGATGATTTTCCTACATTAGGTTTACCAATAATGGCGACTCTAGGTCTATCATCCTCTTCATCATTAACTTCATGTTCCGGAAAGTGCTTAACAACTTCCTCAAGCATATCACCTATGCCCAGTCTAGATGCAGCTGAAACCGGAATCGGATCACCAATTCCCAGATTGTAAAATTCATATACATCCGGCATCATTTTATCAAAGTTATCCACTTTGTTTACCACTAAAACTACCGGTTTATGACTTCTTCTAAGCATATCTGCAACTTTTGCATCTGAATCCTGAAGTCCCTGTCTAACATCTGTTAAAAATACTATAACGTCAGCTGTATCAATGGCTATCTGTGCCTGATCTCTCATTTGTGAAAGAATAATATCATCAGAATCCGGCTCTATACCACCTGTATCTATCATGGTAAATGTCTTGTCTAACCATGTTACATCGGCATAAATTCTATCTCTGGTTACACCTGGAGTATCCTTTACTATGGAAATCATCTCTCCTGCCAAAGCATTGAATAATGTGGATTTCCCTACATTTGGTCTTCCTACTATGGCTACTACCTGTTTACTCATTTCTACCTCCGTAACTATCATAAGCATCTATATAAACAAAATTTCCATTATCTTTTCGTTTTATTTCTTTGCCTAAAATAGTTTCTATAAATCCTTTACCGTCATTTGCTGAAATAACGATTTTTATATTAAGTGCCTTTTCCAAATCACTAAGAGTATAGTCATCTAAAAAGACATCTTCTCCACTTCTTAACACATTTCCCGGAAGAATAAGCTTTTCTCCTAATTCTACGTTTTTAAGCTGATCCATCAAATCCGTTCCTGTAAGAAGCCCGGAAACTGTGATTTGATTCCCAAAGAAATTATTAATAATCTTATATGTGTTGATTTTTAAACCATGTACCTTTTTTTCCATGGCATCACTCATTTTTCTAATAAGAGGATATGCAAGTACCCCTGTGGCATTGCTTATAACCATAGGTTTTTTAAGGTTTATCTCTTCCATATCGTTATAAGCCTCTTTGAATTCCTCCCAAAGAAGCCGCATCATTCCTACACCGTTTTCCAGCTGAATATATCCATCATATCGCTCTTCTTCCGGAAAATCTCTGCCTGCCAATATATACCATTCATCACTGGCCTGAACAAAATGAACTCCATACTTTGCATATATTTCTTTTTGATAACCTTCAATAATATCTATAACTTCACATGCATCTTCTTTTGTAAATGGCTCTAGTTTAAACAGACCTTCTCTATATTTTGTAAGTCCCGATGGAACAATGGAAAGACTTTGCATAGCTGGTATATATTCCATTAAGTCCTTAATGGTTCTTCTTAGCTCATCTCCATCATTTATTCCTTTGCACAGAACCACCTGACCATTCATCTCAATACCAGCTTCTGCAAGTTTATCCATTTTCGACAATGAAGTTCCTGCAAATCTATTGTTAAGCATTTTACATCTTAATTTAGGATTAGTTGTATGAACTGATACGTTAATGGGACCTAGATGATAATGAATAATTCTATCTATATCGTGTTCTGACATATTTGTTAAAGTAACATAATTACCCTGAAGAAAGGAGAGTCTTGAATCATCGTCTTTAAAGTAAAGAGTTTCTCTCATACCCTTTGGCATCTGATCAATAAAACAAAAAATACACTTATTATGACAACTTCTGTAGTTATCCATAAGTCCATTTTCAAATTCTATTCCCAAATCCTCATCCGGATCTTTTTCTATTTCCAGGATAAACTCCTCACCATCCGGCTTTCTAATAAGCACTTCTATGTACTCATCCTCAACCAGATACTGATAGTCAAATATATCTTCTATCTCTTTTCCGTTTATCTGTAATAATGCATCTCCCTGTTCTAGTTCAAACTCTTCAGCAATTGAACCCGGTCGTATACTTTTTACAATATGTTTTGGGGTTTTCATACTTATCCCAACCTTTATATCACCTTTAATCAGAGTTTCTTGTACAATCTAACTTCTATAATAAATTCGAACAAAGTTACCGACCATACAAACATATGAATTATACCACATTTATTGGATTATTACGACCTTTATCAAGTATTTCCTTTTAAGCCTATGAATCCGGCAAGATTTCCTCTCTTCCCATTACTGGCCCTGTGAGAAAACAATATATCACTATTTTCACAGGTACATATCCTTCTATTTTCAATATGATTCTGCGTAATTCCAGCTTCTAATAAAATAAGCTCATTAGCTCTCCACAAATCTAACTGATAATGTCCATTATGTTTATCTTCAAGAATATCTTCCCATTTATCCTTAAACATTTCCTTAAAAACTTCAGCTACATCTTCGCTAATCTCATAACATGACTTACATATAGACGGTCCAATGGCACATATTATATCTTCTTTTTTACAGTCAAAGTAACTCACCATCTTCTCCACAGTTACTTTTCCAATTTTTCCTGCTGTTCCTCTCCATCCTGAATGAGCCATTCCCACAATTTTTTTCACAGGATCTGCAAAAAATAAAGGCACACAATCTGCGTAATAGGTAAATAACACAATATTAGGATTATTAGTTAACATTCCATCAACATCTGTGTAATCCCTATCTCTTGTAATGCCTTTTCCCTTGTCATCTTCAGTTATAATTCTTACATTTGTTGTATGTGTTTGTTTAGATGCGGTAAATGACTTAATGTCCTCACCGATTTCATCTGCGATTATCTGGTAGTTTTTAATAACATTTTCCCTATTGTCTCCTCTGTCAAAGGATAGATTCAAACTGGAATAAATACCATCACTGACTCCTCCTAATCTGGTAGTAAAACCATGATTTATAAAATCATATTTGCTAAATAAATCATATTTGATTAATGGCAATTTATCATTAACTATACTTTCTAGATACTTATCCATGGTTACATGCCTCCAAACGCATTTTTTATCAAAGTTATTTCCTTTCCCAATATACCAACTACATCAAAACGAACCTTTGTATATTTGGAAATATGTTGCTCCATTAAATAATAATTGGCAACCATGTAAATTTTGTTTTGTTTTCTATAATCCACCGCTTCCATAGGACTGCCATATCTTGAAGATGCTCTGTACTTTACTTCCACAAATACCAATTCATCTCCATCTAATGCAATAATATCAATTTCCCCTAATTTGCATCGATAATTATATGCAATAATTCTATACCCTTTATTTATTAGGAATTCTCCGGCAGCCTGTTCATACTTTGAACCCACAGTTCTCTTATTTATACTTTTGTTTTCTCTCAATCTTATCTTTCTCCTGAATATATTAATATGTATTATACTACATTTCTCCTGATATGAAATAAATGAATACAATTACCCCAGCCTAATCGTCAAAGACAACCGGCTGGGGTAATAAGTTTTTATAATATTTTTAATCCAGGATAATTCCACCCCATTCAACTACTGCGTAGTCTTTTCTTTCAATAGGGGTAATGGTTGGAATACCACATCTTTGTCCATTATATTCTTCAAAAGTGAACCATATTCTTTCCATGCTGTCTGGTTCTGGTGTTACATTTACCGGCATTACATAATTAACTGTTTCAGTATTTTGTGGATACATTATGTAATCAACTCCTTGAGGTAGCTTTTCTGTCCAATACTCTATAAAATCTGCTATCTCTGTTTCGTTAAAACCATAATCTGTAAGTATATCTCTGTACTGCTGTTCTCTAGTGCCTGCAACTATTAACCATCCTGTATCTTTTTGGAAGAAATGTGGCATAGCTATTGATTCATAGAAAAGATAGTTGTATTCCTCGTTATTTCCCAAGGTATCTACTAACCTTCCATCTCCCTTTGCAATAACATTCCAATTGTTCTTATATTCCGGAATTGTAGTTGTAAGTAAATCCGGATAATCAAATTCTACATTTACCTGAGTTTCTTCTTGTGTGTATATGTATATATTGGGTTTATAACAACTTACATTTCTAGGTACTGATGTCTGCATACCAAACAATGAACCAATCTCTTCTAAAATAAAATCAATATTATCAGAAAAATTTCTGGTATATGTTCCTTCTAACATCCATGTATCAACTGCAATATCTATATAGCTTTCCATCCCCATTTCATCTAATTTTCTGCCCATACTGTCAAATGCATCTGCAAATGTATCCGTATGAACTACTCCTGCTGCAAGTCCTACTGTCAAACCAACTGCTGCCGGTACAGCAAAGGCTGTTGAACCGGCTACTGCTGCTCCGGTAGCAATAATACCCACTGCCGCCAAAGTACCATCTGCAATAAGACCAACATATTCTAAAGCTAAACCTGTAGTGGATCTATTCTTCATATTTCCCTGTTTTAAATCTTTAGCATCATTATATAAAGTATATGCATTAAGGGCCATACTAGCACCCCCTACTAATACTCCCTTAGCTTTAATTTTTCCAGCTTGTTTAGCTTCTTTTAGTCCTTGCTCTTGCATATTAACTATAGCCTTTTCATAATCAGCAGCCGACTTACCTGCTTGAAGAGTTCCATCTAAGTTAAAAAATGCTCTTCTTATATCATTAGCACCTGATTTTATAAGTCCATTGGTAATATCTACATTTTTTCCTGTCGCTTGAACAAATGAATCAAAACCATTTATAAGATTTACCGTAAAACCTGTCTGGAGTATTGATCCTCCCACTTCTTTACCTTTATCATATGTATCAGGTACTTTATACTTGTCTGCTATAACCCTTTTCTTCTCTTCCTTAATCTTTGCTACATCTTTAGGATTCATAGGCTCTAGTTTATATTCTTTGAAATAATTGTTAATCGGACCTTGAACAAGCTTGCTATTATATTGATCTCCTCCCTTAGTTTCTCCACTAAAATCTATTTTACCTACACCATCTAAGAAATCCTTATATTTGTTCGGATCTATTTGTATTGTAGGTCCATATGAATCTTCACGAGATGCTGCATATATACTTAAAGGTTGAAAAAAAACAATAATAACTACCATTAGAATACATAAAAGAATCTGTAATTGTTTCTTCATAAGCTACACCATCCCTTCCATGTATATTGCAATCCAGGCTTGCATTTCCTCATCCACACCTATTTCTAAGGCTCTTGAAAAATAACCCATAGCATTTTCATTATTTCCCATCTCTGCAGATGCGGCTCCTAAGTAATAATAGGCAATGGCATCTCCGTCGATTATTTCCAAAGAACCTAAAAGATAGTATTCTGCAGCTGTGTAATTCTCTTGTTCAAAATTAGCTATTCCTGCCATTCTCCACATGTAATGCCACTCTGGATATGCCTCTGCTGCATTTTCATATAATTTATATAAACTATCAGTTCTGTCCTCTTCATCATCAAATAAATATACTAATTCCATTCTTTTGTAATAATCCATTGAGTTCTGATCTTGCATCTTTTCAACATATTCATATGCTTTATCTATATCGTCTTCATATAAAGCCATCTCTGAATACATCCCAAGAATGCCATCTGTCTCCCCATATTTATCCACAAGCCTTTCTAAATACCTTTCAGAATTCTTTGGATTATTTGCCATTTTATCCTCGGTATCCATTATATCCACTGTATAATCTGTAAAGTGATATGCAAGAGGCTTTTGTTTCGCAATATAAAGTAAGACACAACATACTACAATACCAATAATAAGTATTACATTTTTAATAATCTTTGGAAACTTCCTAAACAATAAGAAGTTCAGAACTGTAAGTACTCCTGCAATTACACACACAAGAATGGTCATTAATACACTATACTTCATATATACTGTTCCAATAATTGAAATACCTGCTAATACTAATAACATCGTTACCCACATCATTCATCACCTCCCTCATCTTCTTTTGATTCTTCCTTGGTTTCCTCTTCATCAACTTCCACTTCATCAGCTAAACGATTATATAGTGCTACATTATGAACTCCTAATCCATACCAATCCTGCTCATGATTGATTGTTGGAACAATATCCGCAGACTTACCACTTGCCTCATATGCTTTCTTATAATCCCCTGATGCATCATAAGTACATGCCAATGCATACAAAAATGTCGGATGATCAGGATTCAGTTCTATTGCATTTTCATAACTTTCTGCCGAATCCTCGTATTCTTCAAGACTATATAATATTGCACCCTTTAAATACCATGCATATGAAAGGTCATCACGTATCTCTAATACTTCATTGATATTTTCTAATGCAGCTTCATAATCTCCTACGTTATAATATAAATCCAACGCTTCCATGAAATAATGCGGCAAATCCTCAATGTCGTCTTTTTCTTCGTCTTCTAATTTCCCATAGAATCCATATTGGTATTGGGTCCAATCTTCGCTATCATTTAAAACAGCATACTCTAGCATGGTATAAAAAGCTGTTTCATTTTTTAAAAATTCGCTTTCTGTTAATTCATTATCACTCAAGAACTTAGAACAATCATTAATGGCTTCAATGGTGATATCCTTATCACCTTCTTTTAATGCTCCTACTCCATAGAAATAATATACATACGCATTTTCTTGACCTTCATCTAAAAGCTCCTTGGCCAATTCATAGCACTGTTCTGATTTTCCTTTACAATCCGCACAATATAATTTTTGAATTAAAATCTCTGGTTTTTTATCCGGATATTTTTCTAAATCAATATCATCAAGAACATTCTCTGCTTCAGTGTAATCTTTTAAATATACTAAGAGATTGGCAGCCCTTTGTCTTCTCAATATAAGCTCATTTTCAGATATATTTTTATCATCTTCAGATAACCTTACAAATCTATTTACAATAGTAATTGCCTGGTCATAATAATATGTATGATCAGTAACACCTGCTGCTGCAGCAGTTCCTGCAAGATATTGAATATATACCTCGTCAGGGTATTCGTCAGCAATATCAAGTATATCTACTACATCATATACATATCCGTTTTTACCTGTATCATTTAAAAACTTCAAACATTTTACATAACCCCCTATAACATCGTATTTATCATTTATTTTCTTTGATAATCTCTTCTTTTCTCCAGATGCTGTTACAGCATCAGCTACATAAGTAGTAAAGTTCATTTCACTTATGTTATCTCTTATAAATTCCTCTCTATAAGCTTTTTGCTTTTTAGTAAGTTTCTTTGATTTAGAATACTTCTGAATTAACAGACTCTTTAACTCGTCATTAAATGGATTCTCTTCAATGATATATTTTTCAAGTTCTTCGTAACTATCGCTTAATTCAGTGTAATATGCCCATACATTAACATTTTCCGGATATTTTTCTGCCAAATCTGCCAGAGCATAGACGTCGTCATTCATATAATCATTATAGGCATCTATACATACTTGAGCATAATTATAATATTTTTGAGCTTCATTTAACTGTCCGTAAGATAACATGGACACTCCAGCTGCAATAGACACATCTATATCTTTTAAGAACTTATCAGAATTGCTCTGTTCTTCAGTTTTATTTACAAAGAAAGCCATAACAACACAGGCTACCAATGTTATAACTGATATAACAAGACTTAGAATTGAAAATGTTTTCTTAAGCTGTGTTCCTAATTTAACTTTTTCTTCAACTTCTGTTTCTGCTGCTTGAACACTTCCCCCATTCTCTATATTAGGGGTTGATTTCTGTTGTTTTTTTGCCTTTTTTGCAAAAGATTTGTTATTCCATGTGGATGCTTTCTTCTCCATTATTTTTATAGTTAAACATATAAAAGCAGTTGCTAATAAAGCATCTATCAAATATATAGCCATATATACATAAAAGGAAAAATAAATATTAATACCTGGTACATAGGTAAATACCAATTCAAGAGCTTCTGTCATAATTATGCTCACAAGCGTAAGAATTATAAATAGAATAAAATGTAATGGATGAGTTATTAATCTTAAAACCCCCTTTAAAACTCCCCCTATTTTACCTTCTTTTGTAATATCATTAACCGTGGTAAATAACATGGCTGTTACAACAAGTAACGCAATTACTGCAGCAATGATTCTTACAATAAACCATTTTTTAATGTCTGTTATGTTTGACTGTTCTAAGAATTTTGGATATAGCAAACTAATAATCTCTGCTACTAAAATTATTGGAAACATAGTAAAAAATACACGACCTAAACGACATATTAAATGTTGCTTACTTTCATTTTTAAATGTCATACTAAATAGTGTTACAAATAAAAATATTATAGCTATTATAATAGCTAATTTTCCACAGGACGCTACTTCCTGCTCCGTTAAAAATCCCTGTTTTTTAGCCATTTTCATGGCACATAATAAATACTCTCCTGATAAAAGTATAAATAATGTCAAAAACAGAAAAGACGGTGTCAACTTTTTCATTTCGCATCATCCTCCCTTATAATATACTATTTATATTTTAACATAAAAAAAGGATTTCAAATGTGACACACAAAACAAACAATGCATATTTTTGTCACACTTGAAATCCCTGCTATTTATCTAAATAATTTTTAAAAGCCATTACCATATATGGATGCCCAATATTAAACTCCACCGGAACTTCCCCATCTTTAATAATTGAAACACTTCTGTCTCTAAGTATTATTCTAAGTCCTGGAATATTCCATTCTTTAAATTCACTGTACTCCTTGTCGTCCTTAGGAATACTTTCTCCAACATTTACTTTCACTAAATGTTTACTTTCCTTCAAAAGAGAATTAAATATATTTTCAAAGAATTCAATTTTTTCATCTTCCACGTCATAAAAGTAAATGTTTTTGTCATTTACATTCTTTGCATTCCACGAACTTATACATCCAACTCCCTTAGCTATAAACAAAGTATGAGAAAATCTTTCACCACCTGTTCTCTGAGCATAATAGCTTTCTATCATTCCTGACATATATAATGGCAACCAGCTTTTAATAGCATCTGTCATTTCTTTTGGGCCCCTATCAATATTGTGAATAATACGAATTAATACTCCTTTTTGGACGCATGCAAGCATGAGTAGCATCCATTTTTTTATAAATTTCTCATCATCAGTCATCCAGTTCATATTCTCATCGGAATACAAAAGAATTTCCTTTACATTGCCATTTCTTACTCCATTCAAGAACCTGAGTACCGCCTGTCTTAAGCCCTCATTTCCATGATAAACAGATTTGCTTTGACCGATATCATCTTCTATACAATCAAGGAGTTTCATTTTTTCCTGTAGAACTTCATAATTTTGATTTATAGCCTGACTATTAACTGATTTAAAACTATCAATCATATTTTTAACAATGCTTATATCCTCATCATAGCTATCAAACATCCATTTGTGAAACATAACGGATAAAACTTTTTCATTTTTAAAAATATAGTTATCAAAACCCGTAAGCTTTTGTAAGTTCTCTTCCCTTTCGGTTATCTTTGTATACTGCAACAGTCTTTCACATAGAACATCTGCGATATCCGAATTTTTCTTTGGCATGGTAACTCCATTTTTATATCTACTTATTACAGAAGCATCCAGATTTACCATTTTAGCCAGTTTAACATTGGTAATCTCAAGACATTTCATAACTGCACTGAGTTTTTCGCCAAATCTCATTTTATATCCAGCCCTGTAATTAACCGAATATGTCTTTCCATTTTTATCAAGCATTGTGGATGTGTACTTTATTTCAAATAAATACTCTCTAATTCTACGTTTAACCTCTAGCTCTTTTAAATCCCCATCTATTTTTAATATTTTTAAAAGTTCTTTTTCTTTATCGTGATCCTGGGCATACAAATAAAAGCCGTCAACTAATCTTTCGGCTGTTTTTCCTCTGACTCCAGGAACTCTATCCCCTCTTCTCATCCTATTTACATAAGATCTTTCACAATTAAGGTAACGGGAGAATTCCAAATCGGTTTGTATATTCAGTTCCTTCCATAATGTGTTGAACTTTTCTGTAAACATGTATACTTCCTCTTACAAAAAATTCTTTATAAATGTCCTTCTGTGAATAGGACATGGTCCGTATTTTTTTATGGCCTCTATATGTTCTTTAGAGCCATACCCCTTATTTCCTGCAAATCCATATTCAGGATACAACTCATCATATTTTTCCATAAGATGATCTCTTTCAACTTTAGCTACAATAGATGCAGCAGCTATTGAAAATGATTTGGCATCACCCTTGATAATGGATACCTGTTTGACTTCTAATTCAGGAATATGAACCGCATCAATCAAAAGTAAATCCGGCTGAGGATTTAACTCATTAACAGCCTGTCTCATAGCCTTATATGTAGCCTGAAGTATATTTATCTCATCTATCACTTCCTGGTTCATAAAAACAGTCTTATAGGCAATAGCCTGGTCTGTTATCTCTTTATATAATTCCTCTCGCTTCTTCCCAGAAAGCTTTTTGGAATCATTTACATAAAGAATCTCTGCATCCTTAGGAAGAATTACAGCTCCTGCACAAACCGGACCAGCAAGTGGACCTCTTCCCACTTCATCTATTCCACATATATACTGATAATCACTGTACTTTCTTTCAAATTCTTTCATATCAAAGATTCTTTGAACCTCATCTTCAAAAGCCTTTTTCTTTTTATTGTATTTCATAATAAGTTTGATGACTCCTGCTCTTTCATCATCCTTTAAAGACTCCTGAATGCTGTCATATTCGGACATGTCAGCGTTTTCAAATATTTCCTGAATCTCTTTTATGCTTTTACTCATAATCTTCTATCCTGTCTAAAGTAATTCTTCCAATGCTTGTTTTTCTTAAATCGTCAATTATAATTCCAGCCGCTTTTTCGGTATCTGCTTCTCCATCTTTTCCAAGACATTTTCTGGCATCTGCAATATCATATAAAAGCTTTACCTTATCCTGATTCTCGTCTACACCATATCTGGCATTGAGTTTTCCCGGATACTTATTCTTTAAAAACTCAATAAGTTCTAGGGATAAATCTGTAATATTTAAAATATCATCCTTTATAGCTCCTGTAATTGCAAGCTTTACACCTATACTCTGATCATCAAACTTAGGCCAAAGTATACCTGGCGTATCTAAAAGTTCTAAAGTTTTGTTAACTCTAATCCATTGTTTTCCTCTGGTAACACCCGGCTTATTACCTGTCTTTGTCATGGCCTTTTTAGCATAAGAATTAATAAATGTAGATTTACCTACATTAGGAATTCCCACAACCATGGCACGTACCGGACGATTCTTTATCCCTCTGCGTAAATCTCTTTCTATTTTTTCCTTACATGCCTCTTTAATAACATTGTTGACATTTTTTACGCCTTGTCCTGAACGGGAATTAGTCTCAATAACATACATTCCTTTGTTCTTAAAATACTCACTCCATTTTTTATTCTGCATCTCATCAGCCATGTCATATTTATTTAGAACAATTATTCTGGACTTATTCTTTCCTAACTCATCTATATCCGGATTCCTACTGCTTATTGGAACCCTTGCATCTATTATTTCTATAATAACATCAATAAGCTTGATGTCTTCCTGCATCTGTCTTTTAGCCTTGGTCATATGACCAGGATACCATTCAATTACCATAATTCACCTATCCTGTTTATAATTATTTTACCAGATTAATATTGGCAAATGGCCAGGAAATAAGCCATACCTTGCCATCAATTTCAGTTTTTTTAACATTTCCTACGGTGGCAGACCTACTGTCTTCACTATTATTGATATTATCGCCAATTACAAAATATTCATCATCTTTAAGCTTTATCTCCTCAGCGGCTAACCCTGCATTTACAATTTTATCCTTACTCTTTTTATAATCCAATTTTTTTCCGTTTACATAGAATTCCCCATCTTTAATTAGAATAGTTTCACCCGGAAGTCCTATCACCCTTTTAACATATTGGATTTTTTCCCCATCTTCCATAACTTTATGAAAAGAGATAACATCATACCTTGCAACAGGTAAAATATTATATGCAATTGTATTTACCAAAACCTGGTCTTCATTTTTTAGCATATCATTCATTGAGTTGCCCTGTACTTTTGTCTGCTGACAACAATACATATATACGAATAAGGCCAAAACCAAAACAATAACTATATCCACTATCCATTTAAAAATGATATCTATAATTTTGCTGTCTTCCGGCTCGCCATTATAAAATTTCATTTGATTATCTCCTTCATAAATTTATCATTCTATATCATTATAACCTATAATTAGAGTTTAAAAAAAGGACAATATACAAAATGTAATTGTCCTTTTACAATCAAATAGAATACGTAACTTATTTAACTAACTCTTTAACCTTAGCTGCCTTACCTGATCTCTGTCTTAAGTAGTTAAGCTTAGCTCTTCTTACTTTACCTAAACGTACAACTTCAATCTTGTCTACGTTTGGTGAATGTAATGGCCATGTCTTCTCAACACCGATTCCGTTAGAGAACTTTCTAACTGTGAATGTCTCTCTAGTGCTTCCGCCCTGTCTTTTAATAACAGTTCCTTCGAAGATCTGGATTCTTTCTCTGTTACCTTCTTTGATTTTTGCGTGTACTTTTACAGTATCACCTACATTGAATTCAGCAACTGATTCTTTAAGCTGCTCTTTTTCAATTTTACTAATAATTTCGTTCATTGTGTGACCTCCTTAAATAATCAGATGTTCTTAATACATTTCGTAACAGAGGACCATCTCCTTTTCACAACGTTATAAACATAGCATATAAACAAATTATTTTCAAGAAATTTTTATAATTTATTCCAATAAATCCGGTCTTCTTTCTCTCGTCCTTTTAAGAGATTGTTCATATCTCCATTCATCTACCTTCTTATGATCTCCGGAAAGCAGTACATCTGGCACCGTCTTTCCCATGAACTCGTATGGTCTGGTATACTGTGGATACTCCAACATATTATTTGAAAAGCTTTCATCTTTTGCAGATTCACTGTTGTGAAGCACATTATCCACCAGTCTGGAAACTGCATCCATCATTACTAATGCCGGCAATTCGCCTCCTGTAAGGACGTAATCGCCAATAGATACATTATCATCCACTATCATTTCCAAAACTCTCTCATCAACACCTTCGTAATGTCCACACAAGAATACCAAATCCTCTTCCATAGCAAATTCCTTTGCCATTT
The DNA here is from genome assembly GCA_900315425.1 of uncultured Eubacteriales bacterium. Classification (GTDB taxonomy): domain Bacteria; phylum Bacillota; class Clostridia; order Lachnospirales; family Lachnospiraceae; genus Bovifimicola. The sequence goes on along the minus strand of OMZA01000002.1, from coordinate 83,674 downwards.
TCTGATTAAATACCTTACCTGTTGGAGTTGTATATATAACTCTGGGTTTTTTACCGGTATTCTTTATAATATCCTCTTCTATGGACTTATACGCAAGATATATTGGTTCTGCCTGCATGACCATTCCGGCTCCACCACCATATGGATAATCATCTACATGTCCATGTTTTTCTTTTGTGAAGTCCCTGATATTAACAGCATTTAAAGAAATATCTCCCTTTTCAAGAGCCCTTCCTGTAATGCTGGTATTCATTGAATTCTCAATCATATCCGGAAATAATGTAAGTACATGAAATCTCATAGATCCAATAATCCTTTCATAATATGAACAGTAATTGTCTTCTCTTCAAGATTAATATCTCTAACACATTCATCAATTTTAGGAAGCATTAATTCCTTATTACCAACATTTTCATTTCCGGTAACAATATATACATCATTTGCTCCTGTTTGTAAAACATCTTTTAAGACACCAATCTTCTTTCCTGTATCATCTATAACATCAAGCCCTATAAGATCTGCTATGTAAAACTCTCCTTCTTCAAGAGGAACTGCATCTTCCCTTGTTACATATAAATCCATGTGCTTGTACATTTCTATATCATTAATATTATCTATTCCTTTGAATTTAAGAATTACAAATTGCTTGAAATATTTAACACTTTCTATTTCAAGTTCGTATAAATTCTGCTCCATTACTCCTCTGACGCCTTTTTTTGTGTAATCCATGTACACCTTTTTAAGGCTATCAAATCTCTTAGGATCATCTGTAGTTGGATATATCTTTACTTCTCCTCGTATTCCGTGTGTTTGGGTTATAACACCCACTCTTAGCATATTGTCTAATTCAGAATAATCTACTGTTTTAATTGTCTTATCCTCCGATATTTTGATTTAAAAAACCCTGAAACTTAAATTAAATTAAGTCTCAGGGACATATGTTACTGCTGAACTATTTCAACCATAACCTTCTTATTCTCCTTAAATGCTGCAGCCTTGACAACAGCTCTGATTGCTTTCGCAATTCTTCCCTGTTTACCAATAACCTTTCCCATATCAGACTGAGCAACCTTAAGTTCAATGATAACGCCTTTATCATCTTCCTTATCTGTTACAACAACAGCCTCTGGAGAATCAACTAGTGCTTTTGCAAGTACTTCTACTAAATCTTTCATTGCTTCACCTCCACTAGCTAATCTTATTCAATACCAGCCTGCTTTAATAATCTAGCAACTACAGCTGTTGGCTGTGCGCCTGTTCCAAGCCACTTCTTTGCTAATTCAGCGTCGATTTTAACTTCGCTTGGCTCAACGTTTGGATTGTATGTACCAATCTCTTCGATGAACTTACCATCTCTTGGTGATCTTGAATCAGAAACGATTACTCTATAATAAGGAGCTTTCTTCTGTCCCATTCTTCTTAATCTAATCTTTGTTGCCATTGTTATTTCACCTCCTTGGTTTATTTGTGAAAATTTATTAGTTAAAAAGGAAACTTAAACATTCCCCTTTTAGCTTTCTTACCACTCATCATTCCAGACATTTGTTTCATAAGTTTTTTACTTTGTTCAAACTGTTTAACAAGTCTGTTGACTTCTGCTATATTAACACCTGCACCTGCTGCAATCCTATTCTTGCGGGATACATTGAGAATTGAAGGATTCCTTCTCTCCTCTGGTGTCATGGAATATATGATTGCTTCAACTCTTCCCATGGCCTTTTCATCCGGAAGCTCGGCTCCCTTTAATTTATCTCCAAAGCCCATACCTGGAAGCATATTCATAACTTCTTCAAGTCCACCCATCTGCTTAACCTGTTGCATCTGCTCAAGATAATCTTCAAAATTAAATTCAGCTTTCTTGAATTTCTTTTCATATTCCTTGGCTTTTTCTTCATCAACAACCTGTTCAGCCTTTTCAATAAGTGAAAGTACATCACCCATTCCAAGAATTCTAGATGCCATTCTATCTGGGTAGAACTGCTGTAAATCAGATAACTTTTCACCCATACCAACATATAATATAGGTTTTCCTGTTACAGCTCTAATTGATAACGCTGCACCACCTCTTGTATCACCGTCTAACTTGGTAAGTACAACACCATCTATACCTATCTTTTCTTCAAAAGATTTGGCAACATTAACGGCATCCTGTCCTGTCATAGCATCTACAACTAACACAGAATTATCAATAGTACAGTTATCTTTTATCTCAACTAACTCATCCATCATGCCTTCATCTATATGAAGACGTCCGGCTGTATCTATGATGACTACGTTAAAATCATTTTTCTTAGCATGCTCTAAAGCAGCTTTTGTAATATCCACAGGTTTATGTCCGGTACCCATTGAGAATACCTCAACGCCCTGCTTCTTTCCATTAACCTGCAACTGTTCAATAGCTGCCGGTCTGTATATATCACAGGCAACGAGTAAAGGCTTTCTTCCCTTTGCTTTAAGCTGACCTGCTATCTTAGCTGTTGTAGTTGTCTTACCTGCACCTTGCAGACCCATCATCATTATAGTCGTAATCTCGTTTTGTGGTCTTAATGTAAGCTCTGTTGTCTCGCTTCCCATTAACTTAACCATCTCTTCGTTAACTATCTTGATAACCATCTGTCCTGGTGTAAGAGATTCCATAACCTCTTCTCCAACAGCTCTCTCTTCAATTGATTTTATAAAATTCTTAACAACCTTAAAGTTAACATCCGCTTCAAGTAAAGCCAATTTAACTTCTTTTAAAGCAGCTTTAACATCAGCTTCTGAAAGCTTACCTTTACCTTTCAGGTTCTTAAAAATATTCTGAAGTTTATCTGACAAACTTTCAAATGCCATATTTGCCTCCGAATGTTCTATATCTCATTAAGTATCCTATCTGAAATATTACAAATCTTATCAGCTAGTTCAAAATTTTTATTTTTCTTAAGCTCCTTAGCATAGCTTTTGATAAGTTCTACATCTTTTTTGGTCTGCATAAATCTTCCCATTAAGTGAAGCTTTTCTTCGTAACCTTTTAGCTGTTTATCACATCTTTTAATCAAATCATGAACACCTTGTCTGGATATTCCCTCATCTTCTGCAACTTCGCTAAGGGAGTAATCATTAAAAACCACATCTTCATATATGCGTCTTTGGTGCTGTGTAAGTAATTCACCATAAAAATCATATAAAAGCGACTGCTCTACAATTTTTTCCACAAAACACCTCCTGATTACAACAAAATGCATTATACATTATAAAAGAAAAGGTGTCAAGTAAATTTACTTGACACCTCCTAATTAATCCAAATACATTCTCACATATTTATCTTCACACGTATATTCCAGTTTCTTTCCGTAGTTTATCTCGTATATGTCCTTCCAAACTTTTGCATTTTTCGCCATCATTTCTTTGATATTTTCCGTTTTTTTCTTGTTAGGATTAGGATAAATCGGAGGTGCTATATTTATAGTATAGGCCTGAACAGGAAGTCCTCCCTCTCCTGGAACGTCAGTATCCTCCATTGTTATGAAACAAGGAATAATCGGTACATCATTGTTTACAGCAAAGAAATATGCGCCCTTTCTCAGCGGCTTTGGCTTTCTGTAATTCCACCACATACTCTGCTCCGGATAAATAAGTATAAAATGTCCTTTTTTCAAAATTTTCTCAATGGCTTTAAATAACTTTTTCATTGTCTGCTTATTGGAACTTAACGGTAAAGTATTACAGTTTCTCATAAGGAATCCATAGAAACCTCCAAAACTTGTGTAATTACCTTCTTTTATAATTCTAAAAAGTTTCTTTCTAGGAAACTTTCCTCTAAACGTTGCCTTTTCGTAAGCTATTTGTGCTGCAAAACTGTCAAATGCATTGAAATGGTTACAGGTAATTATTGCTCCACCTTTTATTGCTCTCATATTTTCAACACCACGAATCTCCTTAATCACCAGCTGTTTTTTATAAATCATTGTATTCATAAACCATCTGGCAATTTTAAAGGCATATCTGGCTCTGATTCTGTTATTCATATTTTTCTTAAGATAATCAATCTCATCCGGCATAAGTTCTCTTCCCGGTGGATCATCTTCTAAATCTTCTATGAATCTACCTTCCTTCTCATATTGTTCTCGTTTCATTATAACTTCTTGTCTTGTCAGGCTTCTTTCCTGGTCAGTAACATTTTGGTTGAAGTAGTTATCTTCTTTGTAGATTTCACTTAAGGCAAGACTCATTAATTTTTCGCCTGCTATTTTATCATTTTCTTTATCTTTTTCAGTGAAATTTCTTTGTATCTGCTTTAATTCTTCAATATATACTGTATCTTTGGCATATTCCCAAAAAAGATCTGCATATTTACAATCCAAATGGTGCCATGGTTTTTCTGCCAGATTATAATGAACTATGCCTAACGAATCATAATCTCTGACTTTTTCCTCTGACATTTGAATATTCCACCTGGAATCAAACCAATATACCTTATCCTGACATAATATATTTAGATAATCCTGATCTTGGGCAACTACAAAAGAATATTTATTAATTAAATCTACAAATTTTTCTTTTATTTTATTTTTTCGAAACTGCTTACTGTTAATAACCAGCATTCCTGCATTAAAATATGCTGCTCTTGAGATTCCAAGCACCTTTTCGGCATACTCTCCATATGTCTCTACACTCTTTACTAAATAATCCTGAACTGCGCCAACATAATTATCCCCTATATTATACTGATAAAGCTTTACAATATCCTGACATACTACAGTGTCACTATCGATATAAATAACCTTGTCATACTTTGGATACATTTCTGGAATAAATATCCTATAGTATGTGGTAAGACTATAATAATCTCTTACTGTAAGCTTCTTCTTTATCTTATCTAACCTTTCACTGACATCACAGAATTCAATTTTTACATTTTCAGTTTCCATTTTCTTTACAAGATCTTTATTTTTTTCGCTTATAGACGTATAGAGTACATAAAACCTGTATTGATACTTGGATGAAGCATGTTTAATTATTGAGTTCATGGTAACCATCATGAATCTTATATATCCGTCATCGCAGGCAAAAAATATCGGTATTTCTTTGCTCTTAATAATAAATTTTCTGTGTTTAAATTTCATTTCTTATATGTTTTCCTTTCCAATACATATATTCATACAAAATGTCATCAAACCTGGTATATCCAAACACTCTGTACATTCTACTTAGTTGCCACTGCTTTACATTTTCTGTATGTGGGTATGGCAAATAAAATAGTCTTTTTGAAAAATGTCTAACCACTGTATGAGGGTGTAAAAATTTTTGATCATTAAATCTCTGGGGCAACATTTTCTTTCTTATAGTGCTTTTATAAATAGCGTCCTGATCTGCAAACATAAGTTTCTTTGTTTTAATAAGCTTTCTGGCCTTCTTTAAAAGCCCGGTTCTTTTAATCATCTTTACATTAAATAACAATACTCCAGCGTTTATATAATTAGGATTTATAAGAAACTTACCATAGTGATCTCTTGCTGCTGCGTACTCATAATTACCTAATTCAATATCATACAACAACGCTATATCTCTGTTAAACATAATATCTACATCCAAATACAGCATTTTATCCGGAATATCCGGTATTAAATCCATAAACAATCTAAGTAACGTATATGGTGAACAGTAACACTGTTCATTAGGACTATTGGCAAATTCTCTCATGTATATATCTGTCACATCTAAGCGTATTACTTGATTATTTTGATTATATGTCTTTGCTATCTTATCCAGTGCCTTTATATCCTCTACGCTAATGGCTGTATATTCAGGTTTTATGTGTGATACGTCCATGGTCATAACGTAAAAATTAAAGGCATCCTTTACCTTTGTCCTTTTTAGTATTGAAAGCATACATGTAAGAACTCCGTCAAATACTTTACTATTACCTGAAAATAATATATTCATATTAACTCTTTTCACTTTCTTTTTTTATATATTCTATTAGTTTCACATTATTGTTCTTACTTCTCTCTACCATGGCATTGTAGGCCATATCTCTAAGTAGTTGTTTCCTCTGGGGTTTTGGAATATTTTGATCCGGATAAAATGGTCCGTCTATATACGTTACCATTCTTGGTTTATTCCTGAATTTTCTTTTCTGATATGTATTAGTAAAGCAAACCACTGGAACATTATACATTACAGGATATCCAAAAGAATCCTTTTTAAATGGTCGAATTTTAGTGTAGTAAGGCCAGATGTGTGCCTCCGGATAAATGGTTACTATATTTTTCTTTGCTATTATATTTTCCATAGCCTTTGAAAAATTCTTCATAGCTTTCATATTGTCCGGTAACGGCAATGCCCCTAAAGAAGGTGTTATTTTCCCAAGTATTTTCATTGATACGTTATTGGCATGAACAACAACATATACAGACCTAAAATAGTTTATTACTGTCGGTACTAATGGATCTGCAATATTATTTGTATGATTTCCATATAAATAATATGCCTTTCCCTTTAATTCCTTTAACACCTTTTTGTTAACCACCTTATGTCCATATGCTATCTTCATATAGCACCATGCAATGGGTTTAGCGATAATATGGTACCACAGCACTCGACCTATTTTTCTAGAAAGTCCACCCTGATAATCATATTTTTCATCTATTATTTTTGCTTTTATAGAATCTCCTGCGAATTCATCTTCCAACTCATTTTCATAAAATATATATTTTTCCATTTCACAATTATAACACTATATAATAAAAATAACAAAGAGACCACCATCTTATTAGATAAGTCTTTATAACAAAAACTGCCGCATATAATCATAATGCGACAGTTTCATCTTTGTATATTTCTCAAATTCTTTTTTAAAATACATTCTAAACTACAGGTATGTCATTTCTAACATTGGTTATATCCTTTATTACTTCACTTGCTATTATTAGTCCCGCTACCGATGGTACAAAGGATGTTGAACCAGGAATACTTTTTCTTTCACATGTATTTTCTGTATTTTTGCTACCTTCTTTCGGAGTTAATGCTTTCTCCGTTGAATATACACATTTCAAACTTCGTATTCCCCTTTTTTTTAGTTCTTTTCTCATAACTTTTGCCAGGGGACAAACCTTTGTTTCATATATGTCTGCTACTTCAAGCATTGTCGGATTAATTTTATTCCCAGCTCCCATGCTGCTGATTACAGGCGTATTACTTTCCTTTGCCTGAACTATTATTCCAATTTTTCCACTAACTGTATCTATGGCATCCACTACATAGTCATAAACAGAAAAATCAAAATCCTCGTTATTTTCAAACTCATCTCTGCTTTTTGCTTCCTTTGGTAAATAAAAACAACGATGTTCAATGATATTTACTTCAGGATTAATTTCAAGAGCCCGTTCTTTCATCACTTCTGTTTTAAAACGACCCATAGTTTTATGTGTTGCTATTATCTGTCTATTTAAATTACTGAGACATACCTTATCATTATCAATTATATCTATGGTTCCAACACCGCTTCTAACAAGGGCTTCCACAACGTAACCACCGACTCCACCTATTCCAAATACTGCTACTCTGGATTTTTCAAGCTTTTCCATGGCGTCCTTACCAAAAAGTAATGCTGTTCTTGAAAATTGATTAGTCATATTATTATCTCCACTGATTATGATATCTTGAAAGAGTGTCTTCCCATTTTTTTTGCTTCATATAGATTCTTATCCGCTTTCTCATATAGTTCCTCTACAGTTTTAACATCCTCACCGAATATAGCAACTCCGGCACTGCATTTAACAATATGGGATTTTCCATCTTCACAATGCTCAAATACAATCTTATCCAAAATATTGGATACTTTAACTCTCAACTCTTCAGGATTGTTAATAAATTTTGCAAATATAGCAAATTCATCTCCATTTATTCTACCAACTACATCATTGTTACCGGTATAATCCTCTATAAGCTTTGCAAGCTTAATGAGGATATTGTTACCTGTGATACGACCGAAGATATCATTAATTTGCCTGTAATTGTCTACATCTACTATAATAAGAGAAAAAACATCATTTGGATTTGTTTTTAAAAATTCTCGAATTGATTGCTTTATAAATGACTTGTTATATAGACCTGTCATTTTATCAAGAGTTGATTCCACTAAGAAATCCATTTCTCTGTTCTTTTCTTCATCAATACTCTTAAAGAGAACAAATACTTTTTCAACATAATTACAAGACATATTTGGAATAAAAACTACAATCATTCTTACCCATATGAATCCTTTTTTACGATTTCTGATTCTTATATCCTGATTCACCACCAAATTGTCATCTCTTATACGTTTTCCTATATCATTGCTTCTAAAAATATCCATAAGTTCCACATCTTCAGCATGAACACATTCCGTGCACATATTCCAAAACCACTGATCCATACTTACAAAATGTGCGTCAATCTGAAAAAATTCCCTACATTTTACAGGGTCATAAGAAAATGTATTGTTTAAAGAATCATATTCGAAAACTACATCGAAAATATTTTTAAGAGCCTTTTTATAATCCGAGTCGTTACTAATAGCTCTTGCACCACCATAAGTGATGCCATTATCTCTTGATAAATGGATATTCAAAAACTTAATATCACCATTAATTAATTTACACACAAAAGTACCATTAACAAGGGTTTCCTCATTAACCTGTGCTTTTGTAATATCTTTCAAACTTATTCGTGAAGATACAATACATGTATCCTCACTAATATTCTGAACCTTCTCGTATTCGTTAATAATCGCATATTTTCCATCCCAATCAGGCTTAACGATTCCATACAGTGGTATATCGTCATGGGTTAGGGAATGTTCTAAAATAAATTCTGTATCTTTATTCAGAAAATAATTTCGATAGGCACTCTTAACTGTTTCTATGGCTTTTTCTTCTAGTTTGTTCATCTGCCTCTCCTATCCTTGCAAAACCTGAATAATGCAGAACTTAACGTAAAACCCCGACATCTACATTAAATTACTGGTTGTGCAAATTTTGCTGTGTAACCTTCTCTACGTAACGCCTTCATAATCTGATTCTTATGATCTGTTCCAAAGGCTTCAATTGTAATCTTTAATTCTACTGCTTCATTTCTATTAATACTTACAAACTGGTTATGCTCTAGCTTAACTACATTTCCCTGTTCGTTTGCAATAAGAGTTGCTACCTTAACAAGTTCACCCGGCTTATCTGGAAGAAGAACAGAAATTGTAAATATTCTATCTCTTGCAATAAGTCCATGTTGGAGCATAGAAGACATTGTTATAATGTCCATGTTTCCACCACTTAATATTGAAACAATTCTCTTATTTTTCTCTTTAATATGATTAAGAGCTGCTACAGTAAGAAGTCCTGAATTCTCAACAACCATCTTGTGATTCTCAACCATATCAAGAAATGCTACTATAAGTTCGTCATCTTCTATTGTGATAATATCATCAAGGTTCTTCTGGATATATGGGAAAATCTCACTACCAGGAGTCTTAACTGCTGTACCATCTGCAATTGTATTAGCTGAGTCTAGAGTAACAACCTTACCTGCTTTTAATGAAGCTGACATACAAGCTGCATTTGCCGGCTCAACACCAATAACTTTAATATTAGGATTAAGGAGCTTGGCAAGTGTACTAACACCAGTTGCAAGTCCGCCTCCTCCTATAGGTACAAGTATATAATCTACTGTAGGAAGTTCTTTAACAATCTCCATTGCTATTGTGCCCTGACCTGTTGCTACAACAGGATCATCAAAAGGATGTATAAATGTTAACCCTTTTTCTTTAGCAATCTCTAATGCCTTAGCACATGCTTCATCATAAACATCTCCATGAAGAACAACCTCTGCGCCATAACCTTTAGTTCTATTAACCTTCATAAGGGGTGTTGTAGTTGGCATTACGATAGTTGCTGGTACACCATAAAGCTTTGCTGCGTATGCTACACCCTGTGCGTGATTACCGGCAGATGCAGTAATAAGGCCCTTTTTTCTTTCTTCTTTAGATAATGTACTTATCTTGTAATAAGCTCCTCTTACCTTGTAAGCTCCTGTGAACTGCATATTCTCAGGTTTAAGATATACCTTGTTTCCTGTCTGATCACTAAAATAATCACTATATACAAGATTTGTCTTTAAAATAACTTTTTTTACTGCTTCCGTTGCTTCTTCAAAGTCTTCAAGTGTCATCATGATTGTATTCTTCCCTTTCGTCATTAGTTTCTTTAACGTCAAATAAGGCATCTACAAATACATCTGCATCAAACTTCTGCAAATCATCAATGCCTTCACCGACACCTATATATTTTACAGGTATTCCTAATTCAGACTGAATAGCAACGGCAATTCCACCCTTTGCTGTTCCGTCCATTTTTGTAAGAATAACTCCGGTTATATTAGTGCATTCCATAAATGTTTTAGCCTGAGCTAATGCATTCTGACCTGTGGTTGCATCTAATACAATAAAGTTTTCCCTTCTTGTTCCACTATATTCCTTTTCAATTATTCTGTCAATTTTTTTGAGCTCTTCCATAAGGTTTTTCTTATTATGAAGACGTCCTGCAGTATCGCATAAAAGAATGTCTGCATTTCTTGCCTTAGAAGCCTGAATTGCATCAAAAATAACTGCCGCCGGATCTGAACCTTCCTGCTGAGCAATGATATCTGCACCGGATCTGTGAGACCACTCTGTCAACTGTTCAATTGCAGCTGCCCTAAATGTATCTGCTGCTGCCATTATAACTTTCTTACCATCATTTCTAAGTTGAGCCGCAAGTTTTCCAATGGATGTTGTTTTTCCAACGCCATTTACACCAATGATAAGAATAACTGACTTTTCATTTTCAAAATCGTAAGCGTTTTCACCAATATTCATCTGTTCCTTAATGCTATCCATTAGAAGCTGTTTGCATTCATCCGGTTTTTTTATTTTATTTTCCTTCACCTTATCCTTAAGGTCATCAATTATTTTCTCAGTAGTTTCTACGCCCAAATCTCCCATTATAAGTATCTCTTCGATTTCATCATAAAAATCATCATCAATACTTGAGAATCCACTAAAAATAGAATCAATTCCGGATACCACGTTATTTCTGGTTTTAGTAAGTCCGGATACAAGTCTGCTAAAAAGACCTTTTTTCTTTTCCTTTTCCATACAATACCTCTTTTATCTAAAGTTCATTTATATTTATCTAATTTGTAAGCTGCGAATCCAATAAATCCACGGAAACAAGAGTTGATATACCTTTTTCCTGCATAGTAATTCCGTATAATCTATCAGCAGCTTCCATTGTTCCTTTTCTATGCGTAATAACAATAAACTGTGTATGTTCCGTAAGTTTATGTAAATAATTAGCATATCTGGATACATTTGAATCATCCAAAGCAGCTTCAATCTCATCTAAAAGACAGAATGGAGATGGTTTTAAGTTCTGGATAGCAAACAACAATGAAATAGCTGTAAGTGCTTTTTCACCACCTGACAACTGCATCATATTTTGAAGTTTCTTTCCAGGTGGCTGAGAAATAATCGAAATGGATGCATCCAACACATCAGCTTCTTCACTAAGTTCAATGGTACCACTTCCACCACCAAATAATTCCTTAAATACCTTATCAAATTCTACTTTTATTTCTTCGAATTTTTCGCTAAACTGCTTTCTCATTCCAATATCTAACTCATTTATAATTCCTTTAAGGGATTTTTCTGCCTTAACCAAATCATCATGCTGATTCTTAAGGAATGAATACCTTTCGTAAACTTCTTTATATTCCTCTATAGAGTTGACATTGACATCACCAAGCTTTCTAATCTTGGATTTCAATTCTGTAATGCATTTCTTAAGTTCCGAAGCAGAAGGCAGTTTTTCATTGTCAACTAATTTCTTAGACATGTTATATGTAAGCTCATACTCATTCCACATATAATCTATGAAATCATTTTCCTGCTCTTCATATTTTTCTATTTGACTCTTAAGTCTGAACATTTCCTTATCCAATTCACTGATTCTATCTGAAAGTTCTTCTCTTTTTCTAAAGAAATCTTTGTGTTCATTGGATTGATTTTCCTTTGATTTAATTAATTCATCAATATCTTTCTGATGTTCTTCTAAACTTAGTATCGCTTCTTGAATTGCATCTTTAATGCTTTCTATCTCTTCTTCCTTGGCCTTTACATCATTTTCTGAATTACTAGAATTATCAAGCATTATTTTTAATTCGTTATCGTTTCCTTCAATTTCAGATTGAATACGGGAAATATTTTCATTAACGAAGGTTTTCTGCTGACTAAACTCACTTAGTCTAAGTTTGATGTTATTAATTTCATCCTGCTTCTTTATTTCCTTTTCTTTCCAGACTTCAAGCTTTGAATCCAGATCCCCAATCTTTTCCTCTAAAGCTGCATTAAGATCTTCATAGGTTTCAAGTTCTGACTGAAGTTCACTGTTATTATCCTTAATATCTGTAATCTGAATACCAATCTCAGAACTTTCTCTTTGGAAATCTTCATAGCCTTCAGTTAACTCTTTCAGTTTGTCATTGGCCTGATTAAGATTTAACTTAACTGTATTTTGTAAAATGAACTGCTGCTGAAGAACTTCGTTTAATCTATTAAGTTCTTCTGAGTCTTCAAGGACCTTCTTTCTAATGTCTTTAATATCCTTTTCACATTTTTCAGATTCTATTTTATTTTCCTTAATAGCATTCTGAAAATCTTCAATCTCTCTACGTCTACCAAGAAGATTGCTGGAATTTTTAAATGCACCACCGGACATTGATCCACCCGGATTAATAAGTTCACCTTCTAATGTTACCATTCTTATGGTGTATTTATATTTTCTGGCAATAACTAAAGCATTATCTATATGGTCGACAACCACTACTCTTCCTAATAAATACTTGGAAATAGCCTGATATTCATTTTTTGTTTTAACCAAATCACAGGCAAGACCTAGAACTCCCTTTTCAGAAAAAACTTCTTCATTCTTAAATCCTGTTCTGTTGGCGATACTGCTTAATGGTAAAAATGTAGCTCTTCCATATTTGTTTTTCTTTAAATATTCAATAGAGTTCTTCGCTGTGCTTTCAGAATCTGTTACTATATTTTGAATAGAACCACCAAGAGCTGTTTCAATAGCAATTTCATATTTCTTTTCAACCTTTATAATATCAGCTACAACACCAATGATTCCCTTGTTATTCTCCTTTAATTCCATTACCTTCTTGATACTATTACCATAACCTTCATATCGTTCAGTAATATTCTTAAGAGACTCAAGTCTTGTGGTGTTTTTCTGATACTCCATTGATAACTCTCTAGACTTCTTTTCTAAAGTAGCAAGACTATTCTTTGACTCATTTAACTTCTCAGAAATGCTGTTCTTTTTTTTATTGAGTTCTATGATATCTTCGTTAATACTCTTTAAATTATTCTCTAGTTCTTTAATTACTTTATCCTGAGATTCCTTGTCACTGGAAAATTTAATCAGCTTTTGATTAAGTTCAGCTTTTCTTATGCTTATTTGCTCAAGCATAGTGTCGTATCTCTGAATCTTTGATTTTACAGCGGATTTATGATTGAGAAGCTCTATTATCTCACTTTTTGAATCCTCAGACTCTGACATAATATCAGCAATGCTTTCAGTTATTTTATCTAACTCTTTATAACCTTTATTAATCTGATTTTTTATATCAGCTATGCTCTCATCTATACTTTTACTTTCTTCCTGATATTCTGTTATAGAAGTGTTTAAAATATCATTTTTCTTTTTTATATTATCAATTCTGCTTTTTACCAATGCGTCGTTGGATTTTGCAGAATTAATCTGTTCTTGTATAACCTTTACCTGACCTTCAGACTGCTCCTTAAAAATCTGAATCTTATTAATCTCATTTTTCTTTTCTTCAGTCTTTAAATCAATGCTTTCTATTTCACGCTCTAAGCCTTCATACATCTCCTTAGTGCGTTTAAACTCTGCTTCTGTATCATTGTAATCATCAGTTACAAGCTGAAGTTTTCCATTAGTATCCTTAAGCTTATCTTTAACCATAGTCATGTTTAACAAAAACATGCTTATATCATTTTTCTTAAGTTCATCTTTATACTGAAGGTATTCCTTAGCTTTCTTTGCCTGATGTTCAAGAGGTTTTACTCTGTCCTCTAACTCATTTAAAATATCCGTTACTCTTATCAGGTTAGACTGCTCTTCTGTTAATTTCTTCTGAGTTGCCGCTTTTCTTCTCTTGTATTTTACAATACCTGCAGCTTCATCAAAAAGCTCTCTTCTTTCCTCAGCTTTTCCTGAAAGAATTCTATCAATCTGACCCTGTCCTATAATAGAATATCCTTCCTGACCAATACCCGTATCATAAAACAGCTCATTAATATCTTTAAGTCTGCTTATATTACCATTGATCATGTACTCACTTTCACCGGATCTGAATAATCTTCTAGATACCTTTACTTCATCATAATCGATAGCCAGTGAGTGATCTGTATTATCTAAGGTTATCGCTACATATGCAAAACCTAATGCCTTTCTGTTTTCCGTTCCTGCAAATATAACATCTTCCATCTTAGATCCTCTAAGACTTTTGACCTTCTGTTCACCTAATACCCATCTTACAGCATCGGCTACATTACTTTTACCACTTCCATTTGGACCAACAATTCCAGTGATGCCTTCATGGAAATCAAAGGTTATTTTATTTGCAAAAGATTTGAATCCCTGGACTTCTATACTTTTTAAATACATTTATTTTTGACTCCTGTTCAGCGATTTTCATTTTTTAATTTCAAAATAGCCTTATAAGCTGATTTTTGCTCGGCCTGTTTCTTAGTACTTCCTGTACCTGTACTTATTCTTTTTCCATCTAGTGTGCAGCCAAAAGTATATTCTTTCATATGCTCCGGTCCTCTTTCCTCAACCTCAACATACTTTAATTCGCCGAGTTTATACTTTTGAACAATCTCTTGAAGTATGGTTTTTGCGTCATAGAATAAATTCTTATTTTCAATATCATTTACAATGTATTTGTAAACAAATTCTCTAGCTTTATCGATTCCACCGTCCAAATATATGGCTCCTAATAAAGCTTCTACTGCATCGCTTGTAATAGACGGACGCAGTCTTCCTCCGCCCTTATCTTCTCCGTTACTAAGAAACACATATTCTCCTAAGCCAATCTCCTTTGCCACATATGCCAAAGGCTGCTCGCTTACAAGACTTGCTCTTATCTTAGTCAGTTCACCTTCCGTCTTATTAGGGTAATTATCAAATAAATACTCGCTGGAAATAAGTTCTAACACTGCGTCTCCTAAAAACTCCAAACGCTCATTACATTTTTCTTTACTTAAACCATTATCATGGGCGTATGATGAGTGAGTCATGGCATTATATAATAAAGAAATATCATTGAATGTATAACCTATTACATGCTGAAGCTCGGATATATCCTGTTTATTCATACAAACTCCTTTTTTTAATATCATCTATGCTACAAAAGACCATGCAACAAGCTATCTTGCGCATGGTCCGCATATCTTTCTTTTAATATTTAATCAAATTACTGAGCAATAGCGTCTTTAATCTGTTCTACAGCATCTCCTACTGTTCTGATATTTTCTGCTGCATTATCAGGAATATCAATATCAAATTCTTCCTCAATACCCATTATTATCTGGTAAATATCTAAAGAATCTGCTCCTAAATCATCTACAAATGTAGATTCCATTGTAATTTTGTTTTCCTCAACACTTAATACTTCACTTATAATACTTACGATTTTCTCAAATTCCATTTTAAATTCCTCACTTTTTATAATGTCAGTTGTTATTTAACTGCAATATGCTCTGTTACTCTATCTTTTATATGTTGTTGTTTAAACGTAACACATTGTTTAATGGATGTACATACCTCAACTGCTTTTGCGCTACCATGAGTCTTAACTACCAATCCATTAAGTCCTAAAAGTGGTGCTCCACCATACTCATCTGTCTTAAATGCTTTAAGGGTTTTATTAAGGTCTTTCTTTACCATGAGATATCCCATTCCATTCTTAGCTGACTTCTTATATACGGAAGTTAACTTCGCCTTAAGCATATTTCCAACACCTTCGTAGAATTTTAAAATACAGTTTCCTGCGAAAGCATCACATACTATGACATCAGCTGCACCTTCAGGTATCTCCCTTGCCTCAATATTTCCAATAAAATTAATATTATCTAATTCTTTTAACAATGGATATGTTTCCTTTGTTAATGAATTACCCTTTTCTTCTTCAGCTCCAATATTAAGAAGTCCTACCCTTGGATTCTTAACGCCCATTACATATTCCATGTATATGCTTCCAAGCTGTGCAAACTGTACAAGATGCGATGATCTTGCATCTACATTTGCTCCACAATCAATTAAAAGTGCGACTCCATCAGATGTAGGAATAAGAGGTGCTAAAGGAGGTCTGTCAATTCCTTTAATTCTGCCTACTATTGCCTGACCACCAACCAATATTGCTCCTGAACTGCCCGCTGAAACCACCGCATCAGCCTCACCCTGTTTAACCATCTTCATGGCCACTACCAAAGATGAATCTTTCTTTCTTCTCACAGCTATTGTAGGTACCTCATCAGTAGCAATGATTTCTGTTGCATTTCTTATCTCTATCTTATTCTCATCATATTCATATTTACCAAGTTCTTTTTTTATGGCATCTTCTTTTCCAACAAGAATGACTTTGATATTATCTTCATCCTTCACTGCATTGACGGCGCCCTTAACTAATTCGCCGGGAGCATTATCTCCACCCATGGCATCAACAGCAACTACTGTTAATTCTTCACTCATTTGAAATCTCCATTTCATATAATAAATAAATCAAAAAAATTTTATAATAAATATATGATAAAATCAACGTATTTTTATCTGAAATTGAAATATGTATATTAAATGTGCATATTATATACATAACAACGCAAAAGAAGGACTTGCTATGCAAGTCCCTCTTTTATGTTCTGCAGAATTAGTCAACTGCAACGATTTCTTTTTTGTTATAAGAACCACAAGATTTGCAAACTCTATGAGGCATCATTAATGCTCCACACTGACTGCACTTTACTAAGTTTGTAGCTCCCATCTTCCAATTTGCTCTACGCTTATCTCTTCTAGCTTTTGAGCTCTTATTCTTTGGACAAATAGACATGGTCTGTTACACCTCCTTAAATTTGTTAAAAATGTCTTTTATCTTTGACATTCTAGGGTCTAATTCTGTGGTATCATCGGACCCACATCTATTACTTATTCCTTGGCAATCTTCACTGCAAAGGACCTTCATAGGCATGTTTATCAGAAGTTCTTTGTAAACTAGCCTTTCAACGTCTAGATTACTTTCTTCAATGAAGCTATTATCATCTGCATCGTAATCTTCATCGTTCTTCGACTCATTCATGTCAATAGTCTTATCGACCTTAATGTGCATGGGATATTCGACATCCTTAAGACATCTACCGCACGGTATTATTAAGGTTACGTCTATATCTGCCGTTAGCTTGAACTTCTTCTTACCTTTGTTCTTCAATTCTAACTTAACCGGATTCTTTTCTTTAAAAGCATAATCGTCAAGTCTTGACTTGAATCTATCCATTTCAATGTCAGCTTCAAGGATCATTTCTTTATCTTTTACTGAAAGAATCTGTGATATATCTATTACCATACCTGCCTCTTCTCTAATCGCACCAAATTATTATAACCACAACAAAAAGCTTTGTCAACCACTATTTGTTGTGTTTATTTAAGAAGTTCCATTGTTTCCTGCGCGATTTTTAATTCTTCATTTGTTGGAACCTGTATTACTTTTATCTTAGAAGATTCCTTAGAAATAACTATTTCTGTTCTGTCATGAGAATTTGCTTCATCATCTATCTCAACTCCCAGATAATCAAAGTATGAGCTAATCTTCTTTCTTACTCTAAAATTATTCTCTCCCAATCCTGCTGTAAATACAATGGCATCTAATCCATGCATAGCTGTCATATATGCTCCAATATACTGAGCCACCTTATAACAGAAGGTATCTATTGTCATTTCTGCTCTTTCATTTCCGGCTAACATTTCCTTAGTTATATCTCTAAAATCACTGCTACCAATACCAGCAAGACTTAATACACCGGATTTTTTGTTTAGCTCTGTCATTATCTCAGATATAGATTTATTCTCTTTATTCATTAAAAATTCTATAACAGCCGGATCAAAACTACCGGATCTGGTTCCCATTATCAATCCATCTAAAGGTGTAAGTCCCATAGAAGTATCTATTGATTTTCCATTTAAGACACCACAGATACTTGCTCCATTTCCTAAATGACATACAACTATCTTGGAGTTTTCATATGGAATTCCAAGAATCTCTGCTGCTCTCTTTGATACATAGCTATGACTTGTTCCATGAAAACCATATTTTCTAACTTTGTATTTTTCATAATATTCATAAGGAATACCGTATAAATATGCTTTCTTAGGCATTGTCTGATGAAATGCTGTATCAAAAACACCACACTGAGGAATATTAGGCATAACCTTCATGCAAGCCTTAATTCCCACTATATTTGCCGGATTATGTAATGGTGCCAAATCATTACATTCTTCTATGGCTTTTATTACCTCATCATCAATTATCACTGAACTTGCAAATTTCTCTCCACCGTGAACTATTCTATGACCTACAGCATCTATTTGAGATAAATCTCCAATTACTCCCTTGTCTTTGTCAATCAAAGTATTTATTACATTTTCAGCTGCTGCTGCATGATCTGGCATATCTACCTTGATAATTTCCTTTTCTCCACCATTTGCTGCATATTCCATCTGACTACCTTCAGACCCGATTCTTTCACATAATCCCTTTGCCATTACCGTATCATCGTCTGAATTAATTAACTGAAATTTCAAAGATGAACTTCCACAGTTTATTACTAATATCTTCATTTATCAATCTCCATTTCATATTTATTTACAAACATATCGACCATCATAGATGGCCGATATTATTATAGTTATATTCAATTATTCTGAGCTTGAACTGCCGTTATAGCGACAACACCAACTATATCTCTAGCAGAACATCCTCTTGATAAATCATTTACAGGCTTAGCCATTCCTTGGGTAAGAGGTCCATACGCCTCTGCCTTTCCCAATCTTTCTACTAATTTATATCCAATATTACCTGCATCTAAATCCGGGAATATCAATACATTTGCCTTTCCAGCAATAGAACTACCTGGTGCTTTAAAAGCTGCAACTTCCGGTATAATAGCTGCATCTACTTGTAATTCTCCATCTGCATCCAAGTATGAATAATCCCTTTTTAAAATATTAGTAGCTTCAACTACTTTATCAACATCCGGATGCTTAGCACTTCCCTTTGTTGAATGAGATAATAACGCACATATAGGATGTTCCTCCACCAACATCTCAAAGGATTTGGCCGAGGATTCTGTAATAGCTGCAAGTTCCTGAGGATTTGGATTCTGATTTAAACCTGCGTCTGCAAATATAAAAGTACCATTTGCTCCTAAATCACAATCAGGCACATAAACCACGAAAAAACCAGATACCATCTTGGTACCCTTTTTGGCCTTTATAATTTGCAATGATGGCTTTAATGTTGACGCTGTTGAATGACATGCCCCTGACACAACCCCATCTGCGTCACCTAACTTAACCATCATACATGCATAATACATATAATCACCTAAAAGAGTTTCCTTAGCTTTTTCTAAAGTCATACCCTTATTTTTTCTAAGTTCATAGAAAACATCAATATAATTCTGAGTCTTACTGTTGGTTGTTGGGTCCAAAATAGTTGCCCCTGTTATATCAAAACCTCTACTTTGTTCCTCAACATATGACTTAGTCCCAATAATTATAAGATTCGCAATCTTCTCTTTAAGAATAATCTCTGCTGCCTCATAAGTACGTCTATCCATTGATTCTGGCAATACAATTGTCTTAACATCTTGCTTTGCTCTCTCCTTAATTCTTTCTATAAAGCTCATCTGCCGACTCCTTCCCAAAATACACGAAATACATACCTAAATTATACACCACATCAGGTTCTCACACAAGGTTCATATATTGATATTTTCCCCTCTAAATGCTATCATTAACAAAGAAAATATGTACTATTTTGTGTACATTAATACGTAGGAGGATAAAATGAGTACCATAGGTATTATTGCAGAATTTAATCCTTTTCATAACGGTCATTCATACCTTATTGAAGAGGCCAAAAGAAGAACAGGTGCAGACAATGTTGTAGTTGTCATGAGTGGTAATTACGTTCAAAGTGGTTCACCTGCATTTATGGACAAATTTTCCAGAGCAAGAACTGCTTTAGAAAACGGCGTAGACTTAGTTATTGAACTTCCATTTTGTTACAGTATGAGCTCAGCTTCTTACTTTGCAACAGGCGCCATATCTATATTAAATAAACTTGGAATTGTAAGTCATCTATGCTTTGGATGTGAATATGATAACCTTAAATTATTAAATGCAATCTCTGATATAATTATTGAAGAGGATGATATTTACAAAGAAACTCTTCAGTCTTATTTAAAATCCGGAGTTAGCTTTGTTAAAAGTCGTGAAAATGCCATTATAAAATCCTTGGCAATGCGTGAAATCAGCATAGATGGAACAAGTCTTTCAGATATTCTTACAAAACCAAACAACATCTTAGCTATTGAATACCTGACAGCAATAAAAAAGACAAATAGTCACATGATTCCAGTAGCTATCAAACGTGAGAATCTAACAAATTCAAATAACTTAATTCACACAGAACTTTCTAGTGCTCATTCCATTAGAAACTTATACTATGGTCACAATTTATATTCTTTCTTAAATATAAAACAATCTCTGGAATCTGCTGTTCCACTCAGCTGTATTAACAGATTGGAAGAGGATTATAAACAAACTTACCCAATTAATTCTGAGGATTACTCTCAACTTATTGGAAAATCTCTTCTTGATGCAAAATATGAGCGATATGATATGTCTGAATTATTCGATTGCAACGAGGAACTTAGCAATAGACTTTGCAATATGGCTTCTTCATATAACAACGTGACTTCATTTTTAGGCAAAGCAAATGCTCCTACCTTCACAAGTTCACGAATCAGAAGAGTACTTATGTATAGTTTGTTTGGATACACAAAAGAAGACTTTAATTTGTTCAAAGAAAATGACTATGTATTCTACTTTAGAATCCTTGGTTTTAATAAAGATAAAGAAGCCTTATTATCAGAGATTAATAATAATTCAAGTCTTCCAATGATTACCAAGATATCAACAGCCTTTGACACATTATCTCCATGTGGAAAACGAATGCTTGAATTAAATATGCTTGCAGATGAGATGTATAGATTTATCATTAAAAACAAATACAAAACCGAAATCCCAACAGAACAAGAACACGGTGTTATTGTAGCATCATCTTAGATGTTGATTTGATTGGATGTATGATTAAAGGGACTGTCGCACTGATTTAACTAATGCGACAGTCCCTTTTTTAATTGACTTACTATTAATTTTTAAAACTATGTATTGGCGCTGGTATTCTTCCACCACGATTTACAAATGCATCGCAAGAGAATGTATTTACCGGCATTATTGGTGCATATCCTAATAGTCCACCAAACTCTACTTCATCCCCTACCTGTTTTCCCGGTACCGGAATTAATCTTACAGCTGTAGTTTTCTGGTTAATCATACCAATAGCTGCTTCATCTGCTATTATTCCACTTATAGTTGTAGCTTTAATATCACCAGGAACAGCAATCATATCAAGACCAACTGAACATACACATGTCATTGCTTCTAGTTTTTCTATTGTAAGAGCACCTAACTTCACTGCATCTATCATTCCCTGATCTTCACTAACCGGAATAAAAGCACCGCTTAAGCCACCTACATATGACGAAGCCATTACTCCACCTTTTTTAACCTGATCATTTAATAAAGCCAAGGCTGCTGTTGTACCTGGAGCTCCTGCTCTTTCCACACCAATTTCCTGTAATATATCAGCTACGCTGTCTCCAATAGCTGGTGTTGGTGCAAGGGATAAGTCTACAATTCCAAATGGTATATCTAATCTCTTAGAGGCTTCTCTGGCAACTAACTGACCAACTCTGGTAACTTTAAATGCTGTCTTTTTAATTGTCTCACAGAGAACTTCAAAATTCTCGCCTCTAACTTTAGAAAGAGCTGTTCTAACAACACCCGGTCCACTGACACCAACATTTATAATTGCATCTGCCTCAGTTACACCATGGAAGGCACCTGCCATAAATGGATTATCATCCGGCGCATTGCAGATTGCAACTAACTTGGCACAACCAATAGCATCTCTATCCTTTGTAATCTCAGCTGTCTCTTTAATAACTTCACCTAAAAGTTTAACCGCATCCATGTTAATTCCTGTCTTTGTAGAACCAACATTTACAGATGAGCAAATGTTATCTGTTACAGAAAGAGCTTTTGGAATAGATTTTATTAAAAGTTCATCAGCTTTTGTCATACCTTTACTAACTACGGCTGAATATCCTCCAATAAAGTTAACACCTAACTCCTTGGCAATCTTATCTAAGTTTTTAGCCATTTCCACAAAATCCTCAGAAGTCTTACAGCATGAAGATCCTACAATAGCCATTGGAGTTATAGAGATTCTTTTATTAACAATAGGAATACCAAATTCTTTACCTATTTCATCTCCTGTTTCCACAAGTTTTCCCGCCAATTTAGTGATTTTGTTATAAATGTTTTCGTTGGTTTTTGCAAGATCAGAATCCATACAATCAAGAAGACTAATACCCATAGTAATGGTTCTTACATCAAGATTCTCCTGCTCAATCATTTTATTAGTTTCATTTACTTCAAATATATTGATCATGAATATCTCCTTTTACATCATACTTAAGTATACAATAATTAAATTCTGTGCATTGAGTTAAAGATATCTTCCTGCTGAATCTTAATTTGAACGCCGATTTCTTCTCCTAGAGCATTTAACTCATCTTCTAACATACCGATTTTTTTATCAGCTGAATTCGCATCAACTATCATCATCATATTGAAATAATCAGACACAATTGTCTGGGAAATATCAAGAATATTGACGTTGTTCTCTGCAAGATATGTACATACTTTGGCAATAATTCCTACTGAATCCTTACCTACTACTGTTATTATTGATTTCTTCATTATATTTTTCCTCCTAAATGTTTTATACCTCAAACATAGCTGAGCACACATTTCTTTTGGCTACCACTATGTTAAAATCATCGCCTTTATACTCAGAATCAGCCATGGTAATCTCCGATCTTACTGTTTCAAAAGCAAGATCTTCATAGTTATTTTCCTTGCTGAGATGAGCTAGAACTATATGTTTTAAATTGTTATGAAGTATCTGATTAATTAACTGACCTGAGGATTCATTTGATAAATGTCCGTTATCACCTAGTATTCTTTGCTTTAAATAATATGGATACATACCGGCTAAAAGCATACGCACATCGTAATTTGCTTCAATAACCACTGCATCCAACTCTCTAAGATTACTAATGATATATTCATCAAATTTACCCATATCTGTAGCAACTGCAACACTTTTGTTGTTAGAACTCAATCTGAATGCTACAGGTTCTGCAGCATCATGAGGAATTGCAAATGGAGAGACATCAATGTCTCCTATATTGAATGGATTGTCAGCCTTAATATCTACAAAGATGTCTTCAGGAATCTTTCCAAGCTTTTCATTGGCAAGAATTGCTCTTTTTGTCCCCTTTGTACAATAAATAGGAATCTCATATTTTCTAGAAATGACACCTAACCCATTAACATGGTCCAAATGTTCATGGGTTATTAGTATGCCATTAATATCTTTCATATTGAGATTCTTCTCATTAAGGCCTTCTTCAGTTTTTTTCTTACTAATACCAGTATCCACCAGTAAATGGGTATTATTGGAACCAACGTATATACAATTACCGCTGCTTCCACTTGCTATGGTGGAAATTCTCATAAAACTTAACCTCCTAAGTCAGGGTATACCTGACATTTATATTAGGCGGCTACGCTAAAATGCTTTTGATACCATAATATAAATGCGTACACCGTCCAAATTTTTCTAGAATTGTCACATTTATTATTATAATGTTCATCAAGCAGATTAACAAGATAATCTATGTTAAAAAATTTAGCAGATTCTTCTGATTCTAGGACACTTTTCACTAAATTATAGTATTTATCCTCTCTTAACCAATTTCTTACCGGAATTGGGAAGCCTAATTTCTTTCTTTCAGCTGTTACATCCGGCATAAATTCGTTGGCTGCAGCCCTAAAATATCTCTTGGTTTCCTTATTATTAACCCTATGTTTTGCAGGGATAGAAAACGCCACTTTGGCAACCTCTCTATCCAGGAAAGGAACTCTTACTTCTAAAGAATGTGCCATACTCATGGTGTCAGCTTTGTTAAGTATATCTCCCCACAACCAGGTATTAATATCTATGTACTGCATCTTAGTTACATCATCTGCATCCTTAACCTTTGCGAATAAAGGCTTAACAATATCCTCTGGAATATATTTTTTTACAGGATTTTTAAGAAGCTTATATACCTCATCTGTGTGGTAAATATAAGCATTTCCAATATATCTGTCTTCTAAATCCATACCTGCTCTTATCATATATTCCTTACCTTTGAATCTAAAAGGAATCTTTTTCATTACATTTGCTACGCCTTTTCTAACAACTTTCGGTACTATTTTAACAGGCTTAAGGGCGTATGGCGTCTTATAAATATTATATCCACCAAACAATTCATCTGAGCCTTCTCCGGACAAAACAACCTTTACCTGCTCGCTGGCAAGTCGGCACAGAAAATATAATGCAATACACGAAGGATCAGACAGTGGTTCATCACAATGATTCATAATCTTTGGAAATTCTTCAAAATATTCCTCTGTAGTTATTAATTTACTTTTATTTTTAACACCTACATATTCTGACAAAGTCTTAGCTAAAGGTGTTTCGTTACAGTTCGGATAATCAAATCCCACGCTGAAGGTTTTATCCAAATCACTTCTGGCCACAATATAACTTGAATCAACACCTCCGGACAAGAAACCACCTACTTCAGTATCGCTAATCTTGTGGGCTTCAATAGAATCTTTCATTACCTTGTTAACCTTTTTAACCGCTTCATCAAAGGAAATGTTTTCATCTGGTTTAAATTCAGGTTTCCAATATCTTTTTATATCCATTTGACCATCTTTCCAAATGATACAATGAGCCGGCGAAAGACGATAAATCCCCTTAAAAAACGTCTCTGGAAGTACAGAATATTGGAAAGACAAGTAACTTTCCAAAGCTTCAGGATTAAATTCTTTCT
Source organism: uncultured Eubacteriales bacterium (assembly GCA_900315425.1). Classification (GTDB taxonomy): domain Bacteria; phylum Bacillota; class Clostridia; order Lachnospirales; family Lachnospiraceae; genus Bovifimicola. The sequence continues at coordinate 58,236 of OMZA01000002.1, read as the reverse complement.
TTACATTTGGAAACTTCAACAAAGATTTTATCTCTGATCCAAATACAAAATCTCCCTCTTTTGTTTCAGTATAGAAAAGAGGTTTTATTCCAAATATATCTCTGGCAATAAAGAGTTCTTTCTTTTTTCTATTCCAGATTGCAAAGGCATACATTCCTCTTAATTTCTGCACCACATCCGGACCATATTCTTCGTATCCATGCACTAAAACTTCAGTATCTGCCTGAGTTTTAAACAAATGACCTTTGTTAATTAATTCCTCTTTAATTTCTTTGTAATTATATATTTCTCCATTAAATACAACCACAATACTTCCATCTTCGTTGTACATCGGTTGTTTTCCATTTTCTATACCAATGATACTTAATCTTCTAAATCCAAGACCTGCCATATCATCTATGTGAGAACCAGAATCATCAGGTCCTCTATGAATAATTGCATTCATCATTTCCAACAAATCATCTTTATAATTTTTAGCTAATCCTTCTTTGGTAATATATCCTGCAAATCCGCACATATCTATCCGCTCCTTTTGCTTTAATAAAACTATATGAACTAAAAAAAGGGTCTCGTTTACCCACGAGACCCCCATTGGTCAATCAAACATTATATTTTTAATTATTATCCTAAAAATGTAGTATCTACTGTATAATCTTCGTAATCATCATCATCAATATCATTCTTAGGCATAATATCTGTATCATCTAATTCAGGTACATCATCATCTGCATCATCATAATTATCTGTTTCTTCTGCAGGTGCAAGTTCATTTCTGTTGGCAACTAATACCTCTAGACTTGTTGAAAGAGATTTCATAAATGCATCATATTTCTCATTGATATTATCCATTGCATTTTCAACAATAGTCTGAATATTTGCCAATGTATCATCTGCATACTGCATAACACTTGTTCTAATATCATTAGCATCTGCTACAGCCTTATCAAGAATCTGCTGAGCCTGCTCTGAAGCATCATCTACAAGCTGCTGACCCTGTTCCTGAGCCTGTTGCATAATCTCATGCTCTGCAACCATCTGTTCTCTCTGGTTATTAGCTTCAGCCATTATCTCTTCTGCTTTAACCTGAGCTGCACTAAGAATAGCATCTCTATTATTAATAATTCTTCTATATTTTTTAATCTCTTCAGGTGTATTAGTGCTGAGTTCATTCATGTACTCATGTAACTCATCTCTATTAACAATTATATTGATATCAGAGAACTTCTGTCTCTTGCATCCTTCAATATATTCTTCCATTTCCTGTAAAGTCTGTTCGTATCTGTTCATTAATTGCCTCCCTGTGTGAATTCAAGCTTTTTACCAATCATATCACTCACATATTCTGGTACAAATTTATCTACACTTCCACCACATACAGCTACTTCTCTAACTATGCTGGAACTAAGATATGCATAATCTAAACTTGTTGTTAAAAATATAGTATCTACTCTTTTGTTCATAATTCGATTAGTCTGTGCCATCTGAAGCTCGTATTCAAAATCTGTAACAGCCCTAAGGCCTCTTACTATAGTACATGCGCCAACTTTATCAGCGTAATCAACAAGCAAACCACTAAAACTATCAACTTTTACATTGCTGATATCTTTAGTCACTTCCTTTAACATATTAACACGTTCCTCAGAAGAAAACAACGGAGTTTTTGAATTATTCTTCAAAACAGCCACAATTAATTCGTCAAACATTGCCGCTGATCTTTTAATTATATCCATATGACCATTTGTAACCGGATCAAAACTTCCCGGATAAATACATATTCTTTTCAAAACATCCTCTTTTCTCAGTTCTTAATCTGATTTTTTTACCACAAATACATGTTTATTTGTTTTATAAATTTTTTCTCTAATTGGAGTATAACCTTCTTCTGAAAGATACGAAAAATCTGTTCTTTTCTCAGCTTCTATTATTATCAAAGTATTTTCATCTATAATACTTGATTTTTTAAGTCTTTTCAAAACCTGTTGTTCTAAAAGATTATTATAAGGCGGATCCATAAATACTATATCAAAATATTTACCCCTACCTTCTAATCTTGAAATGCCTGTTAAAGCATCACACTCTAAAACAAAAGATTTGTCTTTTAATTTGGTAAATTCCAAATTATAATTTATACATTTAACCGCTTCTTTGCTATTATCAACAAATACTGCTTCCTTTGCTCCTCTACTGAGAGCCTCAATTCCGATTCCACCTGAACCTGCAAACAAATCAAGGACGCTGGCATCATCAATATCATTTTGTAAAATATTAAACAATGTTTCTTTTATCCTATCTGTTGTTGGTCTGGTGTCCATAGAATCTACAGTCTTCAAGCTAAGTCTTCTTGCGCTACCTGCTATAACTCTCATAAATCCTCCATAAATGACTACACTTTCTTATAAAAAAATGGCTTCAAATGAGAATATCCCATTTTTTTGTATTCTACTATCTGTTCTGTGCTTCCTATAAACAAAACGCCATTTTTATTAAGGGACTTGGAAAGCTTATTATAGACAATATCTCTTCCTTCAGAATTTAGATATATTACTACATTTCTGCATAATATAAGATCACATTCTTTAACGTAATCCCCATGGATTATATCTATCTTTCTAAATTCTACCATATCCTTTATATCCTTAGATATGATAAATTTACCTTCTTTTTCTCTAAAACATCTCATTCTAATATGGAGAGGAACATTGCTTAAAGTTTTTTCATCGTAAATTCCATCTTTACATTTTTCAAGACATCTTTCATCAATATCAGATGCTATAACTTTAAAATCAACATCCTTGTATTCTTTATCCTCCTTTAGAAGTGAAAATAGAATCGCTAAAGAATATGGCTCTTCACCAGCTGCACTGGCACAACACCATACCTTTATGTTATTGCCCCTTTCATTTACCAAAACAGGCAGTATCTCTTTTTTTAAAACCTGCCATTGTTCTGGATTCCTAAAGAATTCAGATACATTAATTGTTAAATAATTCGTGAATTCTTTTAACAAAGAAGGATTTTTTTCCATATAAAACAAATATTCCTCATAAGAGGAATATTTGTGTCTTTTTATTAATGAATCTATACGACGTTTCATCTGTCGTTCTTTGTAATATTCTATATCAATACCAGTTATAGAATATACGCGTTTCGTAAATAATTCGAAGTCCATATATAGATTATTCTGCGTCCTTAGTCTCTTCTACCTCTGAATTATCATCAGCTTCTGGCTCTACATCATCTGTTAAAGCCTTAATACTTAAGCTAATCTTCTTTTCTTCACTCTTGAAATCTACAACCTTAGCTTCGATTTCCTGACCTACCTTAAGTACATCTGCTGGTTTCTCAACTCTTTCTCTAGATATCTGAGAAACATGTAATAATGCATCAATACCTGGCTCAAGTTCTACAAATGCACCAAAATCTGTCATTCTGGCAACTTTACCCTTTACTACATTTCCTACAGCATATTTATCTGCAGCAACAAGCCATGGATTAGAATCTGGGAATTTAAGACTTAATGCAATCTTCTTTCCATTAAGCTCTTTGATGAGACATTTAATCTTCTGTCCTTCAGTGAAAAGCTTGTTTGGATCTTCAACTCTTCCCCATGACATTTCTGAAATGTGAAGAAGTCCATCAATTCCACCAAGATCTATAAATGCACCAAATGTTGTTACATTCTTAACTGTTCCTTCTACTGTATCACCTACACTGATTGTATCAAGAACTTCTTTCTGTTTCTTTTCTCTTTCCTCAACAAGAAGAGTTTTTCTGTTACCAATAATTCTTCTTCTTCTAGGATTAGAATTAGGTGTGTATTCTGTAATAATGAACTGAATCTCCTGTCCATTATATTTTGAAAGATCCTTTTCAAAACGATCCGATACAAGACTAGCTGGTATAAATACCTCTGTCTCGTCAACAAGAACTGTAAGTCCACCGTCTCTTACCTGTGAAACAGTTGCAGTTAATACTTCTTTATTATTGAAAGCTTCTTCTATACGCTTGCTTCCCTTTTCCTGTGCGAGACGTAATGTTGAAAGAGCAACCTGTCCTTCGCCGTCATTTAATTTAATAACTTTAGCTTCTAATTTATCTCCAGGCTTAACTTTTGTTGTAAGGTCTACATTAGGAATTTTTGTGTACTCATTACGTGATATAACACCATCTGATTTGTAATCTATGTTTAAGACTATCTCGTCTTCTTTAACGCTGACTACTGTTCCCTCAACGGTTTCTCCTACACTAATTTTTTTAATTTCGTTTTCATTTAATAACTGTTCAAAACTTTCCTCTAACGACATGAGTATGAACCTCCTCGATAATATTATTTGGGGTTGAAGCCCCTGCTGTAATACCTACGTAACTATCTGACTTAATATTATCTAAATCTAAATCCTTTATGGTTTGTATATAGTAAGTATTATTACATTCTTTTTTACTAATCTCATACAACTTCTGAGTATTAGAACTTGATCGTCCACCTATTACAATCATGACATCAGCCTGTTTTGCTAAATTAGCGGTCTCTGTCTGTCTTACATAAGTTGCATTACAAATAGTGTCTAAAACATTTATATCATAACCTTTTTTGCCAATTATTTCAACCAAATATTTAAATTTATTGGCATTAAAAGTGGTCTGTGAAACAATGCTCACAGACTGTTCTGGGTTTATATCAAACTTAAGAGCTTCTTCCTCCGTCCCTATAATACAGGTATTATCTCCTGACCAACCTCTGATTGCTTGAACTTCCGGATGATCTTTGTTACCTATAATTACAACATACCGTCCTTTTTTACTTTCCTCAAAAACGATATTATGTATCTTCTTTACAAAAGGACAAGTGGCATCTTCTAGTATCAATCCATTTTTCTGGATGATATCATATACTTCCTTCTTAACACCATGAGATCTTATTACAATTATCCCATCATGTATTGCCTTTAGTTCCTCGATGGAGTTAATAACTTTAACCCCTTTGCTCTCTAGATCTTTTACAACCTCTTCGTTGTGTATTATTGGACCATATGTATATATCTGTTTATCCTGTCCATTTTTTTCTATACTGTCATATACCTTATCAACAGCCCTCTTTACACCAAAGCAGAAGCCTGCAGTCTTTGCAACTACAACCTTTCTCATAAAACCTCCAGAACCTATAAATTACAACTTCTATTATACACCAAATACTACTTTATGCCATCAATTCTTGAAATAATTTCTTCTACAACCTCTTCAATTGACATATCCGAAGAGTCCAGTACATATGCACCATCAGCTATTGTAAGAGGTGCACATTCTCTATGCATATCCTGATAGTCTCTTTTTTCTATATCCTCTTTAATATTTTCCAAAGAAACATCATATCCTTTTTCTATCTGTTCCTTGTATCTTCTCATGGCTCTTGTTTCTACTGAAGCTGTCAAATAGATTTTAACATCAGCATTTGGAAGAACATTGCTGCCAATATCTCTTCCATCCATTATAACATTATTCTTAGCTGCAATATCTCTTTGCAATCCCAATAAGATTTCCCTTACTTCCGGATACGCTGAAATAGTCGATGTCATCTGACTTATTTCCTCTGTTCTGATAAATGCATTAACATCTTCTCCGTTAAGAATAACCTTTTGTTCTCCATCTATATACTTTATCTCAACACTGGCTTTTTTACTGGCTTTGATTATATTCTCTTTATCTTTTGCTTTTATGTTTAGTCTGCTGCAGTGCAATGCTATTGCTCTAAACATTGCTCCTGTGTCCACATAAATAAATTCTTTTTTAGCTGCAGCCATTTTTGCAATAGTGCTTTTACCTGCTCCGGCAGGTCCATCTATTGCTACATTTATTGTGCTCATTTTTAATCCTCCTGTATAGGATGTTTATTTACGTTTTAGATTATATTTCTTTGTAACCTGGTTGTCAAAGATTTACAGATGACATTATTCTAATAAGTTGTACTCATACCTGCCAAAGCCCCTGTAGACCATGCAATCTGAAGGTTATATCCTCCGGTAAATGCATCCAAATCCAACATTTCTCCTGCCAAATATAAATCCTTTATATACTTTGATTCCATCGTTGTCGGATCTACTTCTTTTACGTTTATTCCTCCCTGGGTAATAATTGCTTCGTTATAATCCCTAAGAGATATTACTTCGAAAGTTAGTCCTTTTATATTTTCAAGAAGCCTCGTTCTTTCTTCTTTTGATATCTCGTGAACTTTTTTATACGGATCAATATCTGATACTTTTATCATAATTGGAATCAAGGATTTTGGTAGGAGTGAATCTAGAGAATTTCTAATATCTTTATTAATATTTTCATTAAACTCTCTTATAATCCTTGCATCTAATTTATCCTTGTCCAAAGCTGGTTTTAAATCAATTTTTAAAACTATCTTTTCATTTTCAAGATATTTTCCTATTACGCTGGAGGCACTTAATATAACCGGTCCTGTAACTCCAAAATGCGTAAATAACATCTCTCCAAATTCTTTATAAACCGGCTTTTTCCCAGGCTTAGCCGTTCTATAAAAAGATGCTTCTACATTTTTCAAGGAAAGTCCCTGTAATTCCTTAACATATTCTTCTTTAACATTTAAAGGAACCAATGCCGGCCTGGTATCTTTAATAGTATGACCGTATTTGGTTAAAAGTTTCATCACTTTTCCATCAGAACCGGTTACGGGATACGATAATCCTCCCGTCGCGAGAATTAGTTTATCGCACTTTATCTGTCCTTTATTAGTGCTTATAGATACAACCTTGCCATCTGTAATACCAATATCTTTAAGTTCTGTATTAAGCCTAATATCCACGTTATTTGCCATTAAAATATTCTTCAGTGTTTTAATAACATCTGAGGATTTATCCGAAGCCGGAAATACTCTATTACCTCTTTCCACTTTTGTTTTCATCCCATGACTTTCAAAAAGTTCTATAACATCTTCATTTGTAAAAGAATATAGGGAGCTGTACATAAACTTTGGATTAGAAACTATATTGTTGAAAATATTTTCTATGTCTGAAGCATTTGTTAAATTACATCTGCCTTTTCCTGTTATAAATACCTTTTTTCCTAGTTTTTCATTGTGTTCTATAAGTATTACTTTATTATCACTATTGCTGGCTTTTATTGCCGCCATCATTCCGGCTGCACCACCACCAACTACAATTACAGTTTGCATTTTCATCACCTTTATTTTTCAAAATATTAGAAAAATAGCTGCCGCTATAACACGACAGCTACTTGGATTTTATTTTAAAGTGAATCATATCATAGCCATGTAAATTAAACCGGATATGTATTATTCTCTGTATCAGCTTCTGTACTATCTATTTTATTCTGCTGAGCTTCACGATATTTAAAGAACTCCGTAGCAACCTGTGGGAATAATGCATATGAAAGTACATCTTCATCCTGCTGCTTATACTGTGCACATTCTTTTTCCATCTGTGGAAGCTGTGGTTTTATATCATCTGCCGGTCTGTGAGTTATTGGTTTCTCATTTCCAATAGCTTTCTTCTGAACCTCTTTATTAAATGGCTTAATTGTCTGTCCATATTTTCCAGCAAGGAAATCCTTAGACTCTTTAGTAATCATCTTATATCTTTCACCCATAAGTACATTTAAAACTGCCTGTGTACCTACAATCTGAGATGAAGGTGTTACAAGTGGTGGTTCACCGAAATCTTTACGAACCTTTGGTACTTCCTCAAGAACTTCCTGAAGTTTTTCTTCCTGTTTAGCATCTTTAAGCTGAGATACTAAGTTTGAAAGCATTCCACCTGGTACCTGATACTGAAGTGTTTTAATATTAACTCCAAGAACTTTTGTACTCATAAGCCCTGAATCAAGACACTCTTCTCTATATGGTCTGAAGTACTCAGCGATTTCTGCAAGAAGATTAATATCAAGTCCTGTATCATATGGTGTATTCTTAAATGTCTCTACCATAACTTCAGTTGCCGGCTGTGATGTTCCCAAAGCAAATGGCGACATTGCAGTATCGATAACATCAACACCTGCTTCAACTGCCTTTAAGTAAGTCATTGAAGCAACACCTGATGTGTAATGTGTATGTAACTGTATTGGAAGATTAGAACCTTCTTTAAGGGCCTTAACAAGCTCTGCTGCCTTGTAAGGAATCAAAAGACCTGACATGTCCTTGATACAAATTGAATTTGCGCCCATTTCTTCAATTCTACGTGCTGTATCTTTCCAGTAATCAAGTGTGTAAGCATCTCCTAATGTATATGAAAGTGCTATCTGTGCATGACCACCTTCTTTGTTAGCTGCTTTTACAGCTGTCTCAAGGTTACGAAGATCATTTACACAATCGAATATTCTGATTATATCAATACCATTTGCAATGGATTTCTGAACGAAATATTCTACAACATCATCTGCATATGGCTTGTAACCTAAGATGTTCTGTCCTCTAAAAAGCATCTGTAATGGTGTGTTTTTAAATCCTTCTTTTAATTTACGAAGTCTTACCCATGGATCTTCTTTTAAGAATCTAAGGCAGGCATCAAATGTAGCTCCACCCCAGCACTCTACAGAGTTATATCCAACTTTGTCCATTTTATCAATTATTGGAAGCATTTCCTCTGTTGGCATACGAGTAGCAATAAGACTCTGATGTGCATCACGAAGAACTGTTTCTGTTATCTTTACAGGCTTAGCCTGAATATTATTATTTGCCATAATTATCCTCCAATCTTACTTAACCAATTCCAAATATTGCCATAAATGTACCAGCTGCAACTGCAGTACCGATAACACCTGCTACGTTAGGTCCCATTGCATGCATTAATAAGAAGTTTGTTGGATCTGCCTCAGCTCCAACCTTCTGAGATACTCTTGCAGACATTGGAACTGCAGAAACTCCTGCCGAGCCAATAAGTGGATTGATTTTTCCATGTGTAAGAGCACACATTACTTTTCCTAAAAGAACTCCTGCGGCTGTACCGAATGCAAAAGCCACAAGTCCAAGAATTACAATCTTGATTGTATTTAAGTTAAGGAATGCCTCTGCACTTGTTGTAGCACCAACACTGGTTCCAAGTAAAATTACAACTATATACATAAGTGCGTTAGAAGCTGTCTCTGTTAACTGTTTTACAACTCCACACTCTCTAAATAAACTTCCTAACATGAGCATACCAACAAGCGGTGCTGTTGTAGGTAATATAAGTACTACTACAATTGTAATTACAATTGGGAATAAAATCTTTTCAAGTTTTGATACAGGTCTTAACTGCTGCATCTTAACTTTTCTTTCCTTCTCAGTTGTAAGAAGTTTCATAATAGGTGGCTGAATAATTGGAACCAATGACATATACGAATATGCCGCTACGGCTATAGGTCCCATAAGGGCCGTTTGTCCTAATTTTCCAGCAAGGAAGATTGATGTAGGTCCATCAGCTCCTCCAATAATTGAAATAGCTGCTGCTGCCTTGTTATTAAATCCTAAGAAAATAGCAAGGAAATATGCCATGTAAATACCAAACTGAGCTGCTGCTCCTAACAGGAAACTCTTTGGATTGGCAATAAGGGGAGCAAAATCCGTCATGGCTCCTACCCCTAAGAAAATAAGTGATGGAAGAATACTCCAGCTATCAAGAAGATAGAAATAGTGTAACAATCCTCCCACACCACTGTCTGACTCTTGTACAGTCATCATTATATCCGGATACATATTTACCAATAACATTCCGAATGCAATTGGAACTAATAGAAGTGGTTCATATTCCTTACCAATTGCCAGATATAAAAACACCAATGCCACGATAATCATTATGTAGTTTCCCACTGTAAGATTAAAGAAGGCAGTTTGATGTATTAAGTTTGTAAGCGTATCAACAACGTAATCCATTGTTAAACCTCCAGTTTATCTTTTATTAGTTTAAAGTTGCAAGAACTGCTCCAGCTTCTACGCTAGCGCCTTCGTTAACATCAATTGATGCAATTGTTCCATCCTCTGGAGCTACAATATCATTTTCCATTTTCATAGCTTCAAGAACTAAAATTGTATCACCTTTGCTAACGCTATCTCCTACATTTTTCTTTACTGAAAGAATCTTACCTGGCATAGGTGAAGAAACCTTTACTGAACCAGCCCCTGCACTTGCCTTTGGTGCTGCTTTAGCTGCTTTTTTAGGAGCTGCCTTTGGTGCTGCTTTTGGTGCTGAAGTACTAGTTGATGCTCCAACCTCTTCTACTGCTACATCATATTCATTTCCGTTTACTGTAATTCTATAATTCTTCATAATTTATTCCTTTCTGTTTATTACCATTTTTTCTTTCCAGATACTCTCTTTATACTTCTAACTACAAATCCGTCTGTAGAGGCATTTCCTTCATAAGCTGCAACTGCTGCTGCAATAACTGCAACTAACTCCTCATCATTTGATAATTCTTCCTCATCTGATGTATCTGTATTAGTTTCACCAGTTTGTTTACCACTATCCGTAGTTTTGTCTGCTGTCTTTGCTGATGTTTTATTTTTCTTTTTCTCAGCCTTCTTCTTAAAGAAACTTTCAATATTACTAACATATTTAAAGAGACCGATAATAAGAGAAAGTAATATTAATACTGCAAAAACTGTTCCAATACCCAATAATGTATTAAGGGCTGCTTTAACCATAATCTCTGATTTGGTGAAAGCAGGATTATAAGCCATGGATGTCATTCTTATTCCATAATTAGAATCATATTCATATGTAGCTACAACTTCCACATCTCTTTTTTCAAAATGTGTATTTATTGTAAGTGTTACAGATGTGGAATCCTCTGTAATGGAATACTCAACATCCTTCATATCCATTGTACTAATGTCTACACTTTCAATTTTTCCGGCATCATCATCGCTTTTTGTATCGAACCAAAGGAATTCACCATTTTCATCTAATTGCTCTTTGAATTCGTCCATAGCAGAAATATATGGCTTTGCAACTTTTTTCTCCGGGTACTGTCCTTCAAAGTATTCTTTTAAATAATCCGTTGTCAATTGTGCATTCTCTGATGATGTACCTGCTGATTTATTCTTGTCATTTTTAATTGCCTGGTCAAAAGCATATATGTATGAAACCGTAGTTGATACAAGTTCATCTTTATCATAATTAAAACCGGCTTTTATCTTACTCTTGTTTCCACAAGAACAAAGCATTGTCATACATGAGATAACACACAAGAAAATCACTAATCTTTTAATCTTCTTCATGAAATTCACCTTTCAATTAAACTGTTCCGTGCTTCTTATCAAGAACATATTCTCTTTTTGTATATAACATTTCAAGGGCTCCGATAATATACTTTCTTGTATCTTCCGGTTCAATAATGCTATCAACATATCCTCTTGAAGCTGCTGAATTAGCACTAAGCTGAAGCTCTGCATATTCCTTAGCCTTGTCATTTATCTCTTTAACTGAATCATCAGCTTTAGCAATTTCATCTGCATATATAATCTTAACTGCAGCGTCTGCATCCATCATACCAATCTTTGTATTTGGCCATGCATAAACCACATCACATCCAAGACCTTTGCTGTTCATAATTGTATATGCTGAACCAAAAGCATTTTCAACTACAACATTAATCTTTGGTACTGAAGCTTCTCCAAAGGCTGCTGCAAGTCTTGCCAAAGATTTTGATAAATTCTTTTCCTGAGCAATTGTTGTGTCAAAACCTGTTACATTTGTAAATGTTACTACCGGAATTGAGAAAGCATCACAGAATCTTACGAACTCTGCCATCTTATCCGCTCCACCCACTGAAAGAAGGTTACTATTATTTGCTACTACTCCTGCTGTACTTCCATTAAGTCTTATAAATCCTGTAACTGCATCTGTTGCATACTCTTTCTTTGTTTCAACAAATACATTCTCATCAGAAATCTCTGCTATAAGATTCTGAACATCATCCTTAAGTCCCATAAGACCTTCGCATACTCTGTTTGCATCATCAGATGTCTCTTCAAACGAAAGGTCATCTTCATTGTTGGCAGGAATTATATCAACAAGGTTTCTTATACCTTCAATAACTTCTTCCTCTGTTCCTGCGAAATCTACATTTTCTGTATTTTCACTCTGGAACTTAACTGCTGAAGTATCATTTTTTTCTTTGTAATTGCCATCAAGAACATTTGGAGAATTTACAAATAAACTTCCCTTATCTGACATAAATGTGAAATCAGAAAGACTTGTAAGTATTGAAAGTCCGCCACCACATTTTCCAAATACTGCTGTTATCTGTGGAATAACTCCAGATGCCATTGACTGTCTTTTATAAATCTCAGCAAATGCATTAAGAGCATCAGTAGCCTCTTCAAGTCTAAGTCCTGCACAATCAATAAGACCTACTACAGGTGCCCCCATTTTAAGAGCCATGTCATAGATTCTTACTATTTTCTTTGCATGCATTTCTCCTACTGATCCACCTAACACCGAAACGTCCTGGCTATACACATATACTAACTTACTGTTGATAGTACCATAACCGGTAATAACGCCATCTGCAGGTGTATTTCTCTTTGCAAGTTCAAAATCCGTGCTTCTTGCTTTAACAAGTCCACCAATTTCAACAAAACTGTTATCATCAAGAAGAGTATTAATTCTCTCCAATGCTGATATCTCTGCTGTTGTACTCATTACGTAACCTCCATTTTATATATAATTTATCTAGAAAAGGTATATGAGATTCTACCCATATATCAAATTTCAGCCATTTTAAATTTTATTATCTTATAGATAAAAATGCAAGCACAAAAGAGGATACATCACAGAATTATCTGTTTTATATCCCCTTTAATTATTATAATTATTCTAAATTAATATATATTTACTAATTTCCATATTTTTTTGCATGCTTTGCAATAAGCTCAGCATCATCAAAATAGTTGATTTTCATTGCTTCTTTAATATCATGAAGGGTGTTTGCTGCTACTTGTCTTGCTTCTTCGCTTCCCTTTTTAAGAATATCATAAACTCCGGCAATGTCTTTTTCATATTCATGTCTTCTAGCTCTAATTGGCTCAAGCTCTTCCTGCAATACATTATTTAGGAATTTCTTAACCTTTACATCTCCAAGACCACCTTTTTGATAATGCTCCTTAAGTTCATCAAGATTAGCATACTCTGGTAAATATCTTTCAAACTGCTCTGTCTTAGAAAATGCATCCAAATATGTAAATACTGTATTTCCTTCAATCTTACCCGGATCTGAAACCTTAATATGATCTGGGTCTGTGTACATACTCATTATTTTTGCTCTAACATCTTCTTCACTGTCTGCAAGATAAATACAGTTACCAAGGGACTTACTCATCTTTGCCTTACCATCTGTACCTGGAAGTCTTCTTGCCGCCTCTGATTCCGGAAGAAGAATCTCTGGCTCAATTAAAGTTTCACCATATACCGAATTAAACTTTCTAACTATTTCTCTTGTCTGTTCAATCATTGGTTCCTGATCTTCCCCTGCCGGTACTGTTGTTGCTTTAAATGCAAGGATATCAGATGCCTGACTTATTGGATATGTAAAGAATCCCACCGGTATACTTGTCTCAAATTTTCTCATATTAATCTCTGACTTTACTGTAGGATTTCTTTGAAGTCTTGATACTGTAACAAGATTCATAAAATACTGTGTCATTTCCGTAAGTTCCGGAATCTGAGACTGAATAAGTATTGTTGTCTTCTCAGGATCAAGTCCTGCAGAAAGATAATCTAAGGCAACCTCTATAATATTTTGACGTACTTTTTCAGGATTATCTGCATTATCTGTTAATGCTTGTGCATCTGCTATCATTATAAAAATCTTATCGTACTCACCTGAATTTTGTAATTCTACTCTTCTTTTTAGGGAACCAACGTAATGTCCTACGTGAAGTCTACCTGTTGGTCTGTCACCTGTTAAAATAACCTTACTCATATTTCCTCCTAATTACATTTATGTATTATCAATCATCATAATAATCTCTATTCATTATAATCGGTTTTAATTTTTTTTCATATAAAAACATAGAACCAAAATACGTAACAGCTGCTATTATAAATCCAAAGAACAAACCAATTATCACTCTTCCTGAAATATTAAAAAATAACTTATATGCACCATAGGTACATATTCCCATAAACAAAGCGCAGACAAATGGGACACCTATGCTTTGTATTATCTCCTGAGTATAACCTGTATATTTATAAAGTGATATAAGATTTAATAGCATTACCAGTATTGGAAATGATGCATTTCCAATAACTATTGCATATATTCCTAAATCTGTTGTCCTTAATAAAATAATCAAAAGTGGAATGTGTACAGCTAACGCCACTATATTATGATATATCGGAACATTTAATTTATCAATTCCCTGTAAAGTGGTTGTGGTTACTGTAGCAAGGGTATAAAAAATAACCGCCACTGCCCCAAGCTTTAACATTACTCCTCCCTGATGACTATCATAACTGCTGAAAAGCATGGCAACTATAGGCTCTCCTAACACAAAAAGCCCAATAAAACATGGCATTGCTATAAACATATTGGCTTTAACTGTTGCTTTTAACTTTTCATTTATTGTTTCAAAATCTCCATGTTGTTTAGACGCCACAACACTTGGAAGTAAGGATGCCGACATAGCCGAAGCAACTCCAAGAACCACACTTGTAAGCAACACATAACTAGAACTATAGTTACCCATTGTTGTTTTTACAACTTTAGCTGAAACACCCATCATCATTTTTCCATAGATCATATCATCTAACATGGCACTAATTTGATAAAATGTTTGTCCAATAATGATTGGAATCAAAGTTATAACAAGTATTTTAAAAATAGATGAATATGACTCATCTAATACTTTATTACTTTTCCTGGTCTTTTTTTGAAATCTAGGATAATAAACAAAAAATAACACTAATAAAAATACAAGTGCTGCGGTTGCACCCGTACAAGTACCCAAAGTTCCACCAGCTGCTCCCCATCCGCTCTGTTTTGGGGAATTAATATATTTTTTCATAAGAATATATCCAGCTGCTACGCTGACAATTGCATTAACAATCTGTTCTATAATTTGGGAAACTGCCGTAGGGATTGTTGTTCCCTGACCCTGATAAAAGCCTCTGAATACTCCTAGCATTGATACAATAAATACAGTTGGTGCTAATACCTTTAATGGTAATGCAATTCCTGCATATTTTGCATAAAATGTTCTTTCTATCCAGCCTGCTCCTAAAGACATGAAAAGGCCGGCTAATCCACCTGTAACCATGGATATAGCCATTGCCATATTAAATACTGCTGCTGCATTTTTAAATTTTTTATTCTCAATTCTTGCAGAAACTAATTTAGAAACTGCCATTGGTAATCCGTATGAGGATAACACAAGCATAAGATTATATACATTAAATGCGGCCGAATAAATACCATTGGCTTCTGCACCAATAATATTAACCATTGGTATTCTATACAACAAACCAATGATTCTTACTAAGATTCCTGCCATTGCAAGAATTCCGCCATGGAATATTATAGTCTTTATACTTCTTTTATCACTCATTACCGATTCCTCTATTTCTGACTGATTATTAGCTAATAGCTTCCTTCATACTCTTAATATAATCTCTAATATGAGAAGCTGAATCTTCTCCATATTCTGCTATAATTTTAACTATTGCGCTTCCAACTATTACACCATCTGCATACTTAGCAAAATTCTTTGCCTGTTCTGGTGTATTAATTCCAAATCCAATAGCCACTGGAGTATCTGAATTCTCTTTAATTATTTTAACTATTGACTCTAAATCTGTCTTTATCTCACTTCGCACACCTGTAACACCTAATGAAGATACTGTATAAATAAATCCGGTTGCTGAATTTGCTATTGTTGCAATTCTCTGTTTAGATGTTGGTGCAATCATAGATATTATATCAATATCATGTTTTTTTGCAACTTCATTGATTTCACCTTTCTCTTCATAAGGCAAATCCGGAATAATAATTCCATCAATTCCAACCTCATTACATTTGCTTAAAAATTCTTCATAGCCATAGTGAAATACAGGATTAAGATATGTTAAGAATACCAATGGAACATCTGTTTTCTTTCTTACTGACGCCACCATTTCAAATACTTTTTTTACTGTTGCTCCATTTGAAAGTGCTCTAACATTGGCATTTTGAATTACCTCTCCCTCTGCTATTGGATCTGAAAAAGGAATTCCAATTTCCACAAGATCTGCTCCACTGTTTGCCATTTCAAGAATAAATTCTTCTGTTTTATCAAGACTAGGATCTCCTGCTGTTAGAAATCCTATAAATGCTTTTCCATCTTTAAATGCGTTCTTTATTCTACTCATGTAAATCAACTCCTCTATATCTTGCTATAGCTGCCACGTCTTTATCTCCACGACCTGATAGACAGCATACAATTATCTGATCTTTGCTCATAGTTGGTGCAAGCTTTATAACTTCTGCCACTGCATGTGCACTTTCAATAGCACAGATAATTCCTTCCTGTCTTGCTATATACTCAAAGGCATCTACTGCTTCATCATCTGTTATAGATACATACTCTGCTCTTTTAGTTGCATTGAGATAGGCATGCTCAGGTCCAATTCCCGGATAATCAAGTCCTGCTGAAATTGAATATACTGGAGATATCTGTCCTTCTTCATCCTGACAGAATAAAGATTTCATTCCATGGAATACTCCAATCTCGCCTTTAGCTATAGTAGCTGCATACAAATCAGTATCAATACCTTTTCCTGCAGCCTCACAACCTATAAGTCTAACTTCTTTGTCATTAATAAAATTATAGAAAGTTCCCATGGCATTGCTTCCACCACCAACACATGCCATAACTACATCTGGTAATCTTCCTTCTTTTTCTAGAATCTGCTGTCTGGCCTCTTTACTGATAACACTTTGAAAATCTCTAACTATTGTTGGAAATGGATGAGGTCCCATAGTTGAACCAATAATATACATAGTGTCATCAATTCTTCTAGTCCACTCTTTAAAAGCTTCATTTACAGCATCCTTAAGAGTTGCCGTTCCTGAATCCACAGGATGAACAGATGCTCCCAATAGTTTCATTCTATATACATTAAGTGCCTGTCTTTCTGTATCAACTCTTCCCATGTATATTTCACATTCCAAACCAAGTAGAGCTGCTGCTGTAGCTGTGGCAACTCCATGCTGTCCAGCACCGGTCTCAGCTATAACTCTTGTTTTTCCACATTTTTTAGCCATTAAAACCTGGCCTAAAACATTGTTAATTTTATGAGAACCTGTATGATTCAAATCCTCTCTTTTAAAATAAATTTTTGCACCTCCAAGATCTTTTGTCATCTTTTCTGCATAATAAAGAAGAGATGGTCTTGAAGCATATTCCCTTAAAAGAGTATCTAATTCATCATTAAACTCCTTGTCATTTTTGTAAAACTCATAGTTTTTTTCCAATTGTTTTATTTCATTCATAAGTGTCTCTGGAATATACTGGCCTCCAAATTCACCAAATCTTCCAACCTTATTTTCTGTCTGTTCCATAATCATTACCTTTCTAATTTTCCTGACGTACATTTTACTAAATTAAAGCGCCAACAAATATATTACCATTAAATGCATTTAGATAAAAGGTTATCAAGCATTCCTTTTTTATCATTTGAACGCATAAATGTCTCTCCAATTAAAACTGCATTTACATTATTGTCCACTAATTCCTTTATATTATCTGCATTTTTAATTCCACTTTCAGAGACAAACGTAATATCTTTATCCACCATATTTCTAAGTCTTATACTGTTATGAATATCCACTGTAAAGTCCTTAAGATTACGATTATTAACTCCAATAATTTCTGCACCCATTTCTAAAGCCCTTTGCACTTCTTCTTCATCATGAGCTTCCACCAATGCTGACAATCCCAGATTATCTGCAATACCTTTAAATTCTCTAAGTTCCTTGTCGTTTAATATAGAACATATTAAAAGAATTCCGCTGGCACCTGCCACTTTTGCCTGATATATCATAGCTTCATCAATAGTAAAATCTTTTCTCAAAAGAGGTATATCCACTACCTTGCTTATGTCTTTTAAATAATTGATATCCCCTTTGAAATACTCAGGTTCTGTTAATACAGATATTGCATTTGCACCAGCCTTCTCATATTCTTTTGCAATATTAATATAATCAAAATCTTCAGCAATAATGCCTTTTGAAGGAGAAGCTTTTTTTACCTCGCATATAAAAGAAATAGGGTAACTTCTTAATGCCTTTCCAAATCTGAATTTTCTATCTTCTGATTCTTCATTTGCCATTTGCATTGCAATGCTTTTTATTTGGTCTACATCGTTATTTTTATAAAATTCATCAACTCTTCTTTTTGTTGACTCTGTTAATTTATCTAATATCATAATTTATTCCTACTATTTATTTGTTAATTCAACGAATTTATTAAGCTGTTCAATGGCTTTACCATTTTCAATCTGTTTCTTGGCAATTTCAATACCTTCAGCAATACTCTTACTTGGATCTGCAACGTGAATTGCTGCTCCTGCATTTATAATTACTGCATCTGCTTTTGGTCCTTTTACTCCACTTAAAATCTGTTTTGCATATTCGGCGTTTTCCTGTGGAGTTCCACCTACAATGTCATCCTTTCTGCAAAGTGTGAATCCGTAATCCTCAGGATTAATTGTATATGTTTCATACTTCCCATTTCTTTGTTCACATACATATGTTGGTGCACTCATAGATATCTCATCTAAACCATCTTCACCGTATACAACCATGGCATCATTTATTCCAAGCTTATATAAAACTCTTGCCATTGGTTCAACAAGTTCCTTGCTAAATACTCCAAGTAACTGTTTGCTACAAGATGCCGGATTAGCAAGTGGTCCTAATATATTAAATATAGTTCTGATTCCAAGATTCTTTCTTACTGGTCCTACATATTTCATAGCTCCATGATATTTCTGAGCAAATAAGAAACATAATCCTATCTCATCAAGAATTTCCTTGCTTCTTTCAGGGGAAATATCAAGTTTTACGCCTAAAGCCTCAAAGCAATCTGCTGTTCCTGACTTAGAAGAAGCTGCTCTGTTTCCATGTTTTGCTACCTTATATCCAGCAGATGATACGATAATGGATGCAATTGTGGAGATATTAATAGAATTAGATTTATCCCCACCTGTTCCAACTATTTCAAGGGCATCATTACTCTTTGGAAGAACTAATTCATGAGCTCTCATTCCTTCAGCAGCTCCTGTTATCTCATCTATTGTCTCTCCTTTACATGTCATAGCTGTAAGGAAAGATGCAATTAAATCATCTGATGCCTCTCCGGACATTATCTCATCAACAACATCTTTACACATTTCATAACTTAAATCTTCACCGTTTATTAAAATATTAATAGCTTCTTTAATCATAATCTTATACCTCCAAAAAATTCTTTATTATTTCTCTACCATCTGGTGTTAATATCGACTCTGGGTGAAATTGCACTCCATATATTTTATATTCTTTATGCTGTACAGCCATAACCTCGTTATCATTTGTTATTGCTGTAACTTCCAAATCATTTATATTTGAAATATCCACTGCTAATGAATGATATCTGGCAACTTTTATTTCATTTTCCATATTTTTAAATAAATCTGTATCCTTGTTTATTTTGGCAATTGATTGTTTTCCATGCATTAACTCTTTGGCATAGATTATCTTTCCACCATACGCCTCACAGATTGATTGATGTCCCAGACAAACGCCTAATATTTTATATTTACTACCTAATTCTTTAACAACATCTATACATACCCCCGCATCCTGAGGTCTTCCAGGTCCTGGTGATATGATTATTGCTTCAGGCTTTAATTCATCTATTTCTTTTATAGTAAGCTCATCGTTTCTTATAACCTTAATATCAGGATTTAATTCTCCAATAAGTTGTACCAGGTTATATGAGAAGCTATCATAATTATCTATTAGTAATATCATAATCCACCTCACATATCTTCCATGGATGTATCTATTGCCGTTAATACTGCCTTAGCTTTATTGATACACTCATTAAACTCATTTTCCGGAACACTGTCATACACAATTCCCGCTCCTGACCTTATAAATACCTTGTCATTTTTCTTAAAGGCCAATCTTATGGCAATACACATGTCCATATTTCCTGATAAATCCAAATATCCAACGGCTCCACCATATATTCCACGCTTATTATTCTCTAACTTGTTTATTATTTGGCACGCCTTTATCTTTGGTGCTCCAGAAAGCGTTCCGGCTGGAAGTACCGAACCAATAGCATCCACTGCATCCATATCATCTCTTAAAGTTCCCTGCACTGTTGATCCAATATGCATTACATGGGAATATTTAAGAACCTGCATATATTCTGTAACCTTTACACTTCCGTATTTGCAGACTCTTCCAAGATCATTTCTTCCCAAATCTACTAACATATTATGCTCTGCCAGTTCTTTTTCATCTTTTAAAAGACCATTTATAAGTTCCTCATCTTCTGCATTATTTTTTCCTCTGGGCCTTGTTCCTGCCAAAGGATAAGTAAGAACTTCTCCATTGGTAACTTTTACAAGAGTTTCCGGTGAAGCCCCTGCAAGTTCAATATCATCACTTGAAAAATAAAACATATAAGGTGAAGGATTTACAGTTCTAAGTACTCTATATGTATCAAATAGACTTCCTTCAAAATCTGCTTCAATTCTGTTAGAAAAAACCAATTGAAAGATATCACCTTCTTTAATATGCTCTTTTATTTTTTCAACTTTTTCCATATACTCTTCTTTTTCAAAAAGATATCTATAATCAGAGGTTCTCTTTCCTTTTTCTATTTCTTTAGCCTTGTGATTCTTAATGATATCTGCCATTTTTTCGATGCTTTCAATTGCCCTTGGATATTCAACTAAAGCATTTGAGATATTGATATTTTGTATTAAAATTATTTTTTGTTTGAAATTATCAAAGACAATTACCTTATCAAACAACATCAAATCCACATCTTTAAAATGTTCCTGATCTTTTGCATCTAAGTTCAAGCTTGGTTCTGCATATTTTATATAATCATAAGAAAAATATCCCACCAAACCTCCTGTAAATGTTGGAAGATAGTCAAACTTCGCACTTTTATGATCAGCTAATATTTTTTTAATATATTTTGCCGGATCATTTGTCTCCACCTCATAACTGCTTTCCCCTTTAACAGTAAGTTTAGAATTAAAACATGTTACTTCCATTTTAGGATCATACCCTAAAAAGGTATAACGCCCTAGATTTCTACCCTCTTCTACACTTTCAAGTAAATAGCAATGATTACTAACACTTTTTAGCTTTCTCATTACTTCAATCGGGGTTGTGAAATCTGCATACATCTCTGAACTAACAGGTACTAATTTCAAACTTGAATCTTGTTTTAAGTTTTCAATTTCCTTAAGTTCTGGTACAAACTTCATATTAGGCTCCTTTCTGTTTCTTTAGAGGCAACAGTTACGGCTTTTACAAATAAAAAAGTCCTTGACAGATATAAAATCTGTCAAGGACGATAATTATCGCGGTGCCACCTTGATTCACGCCTTGCGACGTGCTCCTCTAAGAATACCAACATATTCCCTGCAACTAACGTATGCATACGTCGTAGAATACTCAGCTTATATAAAGCTTTTGACTACGCCCTCAGTGGTCCATTTAGCAACCTGCGTTCTGCTGATTTCCACCATCACAGCTCTCTGTAAGTGCACAACTACCTTGATCTCCACGTCATCGGTTTATCAGTATTAAATTTTTAACATGTGTTTATAATAATCATTTATTTTTCTCTTGTCAAGAAAAACTTTGTGATAGTTATCTAAAAATTTATACAATCCCCTTTAGGTTATTTAATATACCTTCAGACACATCCGGTTTATTCATAGTATATATATGTATATGATTAATTCCATTAGCTATTAAATCTATAATCTGATCTGTTGCATATATAATTCCGGCACGTTTCATTGCCTCCGGATTATCTCCAAATTTATCCACCAAAGCCTTGAATCTTGGAGGTATTATACATCCTGATAATTCAATGGATCTTTCCATTTGTCTCTTAGTTGTAACCGGCATTATACCTGCTAAAACAGGAACATTAATCCCCTCTTCTCTTAGTCTGTATAAATAATTATAAAAAGTCGAATTATCAAAAAACATCTGGGTAGTTAAAAAATCGCATCCGGCATCAACTTTTTCTTTTATATGTCTAATATCTTCATCTTTGCTGGCTGCTTCCGGATGTTTTTCAGGATAACTAGCTCCACCTATGCAAGCTTCCGGATATTCCTGTTTTATAAATTTTACCAACTCAGTTGCATGAGTAAAATGTGGTTCTGTAGGTTCCACATAATCTTTGGGAATATCTCCCCTAAGTGCTAGTATATTTTCAATCCCTGCTTCTTTAATCCTTTTTATCTGTTTTTTAACTTCCTCTGTGTTGGACGATACACATGTAAGATGAGCCATCGATGTAACACCCTGGTCTTGTATTAATTTAGATATTTTAACTGTATTGGAACTGGTTCCTCCACCGGCTCCATATGTACAACTAATAAAAGATGGCTTTAAATGTGCTATCTCCTTAACTGCAGTTTCCACCACCTCATAACTGGAATCTTTCTTTGGCGGAAAGACTTCTAAAGAGATGCTTATTTTGTTTGTTGATAATATATCACTGATTTTCATACTTAATTCCTCTCACACACATAAATTACCATAACATTATATTACATATATCCAAAATAATAAAATAAAAAATAGCTTTGACCCAATATAGTTTTTTATTATAACAAAAAAATAGATCTACCTTAGCTTTCGCTTTGGTAGATCCATTATTAATTCATAATTTAAACTGTAATTAACCCTTTACAGCTGCAGCTCCAAGACCAGTTGTCATTGACTTCTGACCAAGAACGAAGAAGATAACGAATGGTACTGATACAAGTAATGCACCAGCTGCAAACAATGTGAATCTGTTCTGTGTATCTTCGATAAATTTCATAATACCAACTGCAAGTGTCATCTTCTCTGAAGAAGATAAGATCATCTTTGGATAAATATAGTCCATCCATGGTCCTGTAAATGATGTAATCATTAAGAATACCATGATTGGTCTAGCGATTGGCATAATTACTGTAAAGAATATTCTAAAGTGTCCAGCACCGTCAATTCTTGCAGCTTCATCAAGAGCCTTTGGAATTGTATCTAAGTAACTCTTTACTAACCATGTATTGTATGGAATGTTACCAGCTGTGTAAATAAGCACAAGACCAAAAAGATTATCCATTAAGTTAAATCTGTTACAGATAACATAGATAGCAATCATTCCTACGAATGAAGGGAATACCTGTAAGATTAACATTGAAATCATCATTGTCTTACGAAATGCAAACTTAAATCTTGAAAATACATATGCTGATAACGAACAAATCATTAATGTAAATAATGATGTACAAATAGCAACAATAAATGAATTTAACACCCATTTAAGATAATCATTCTCAAAGAATAATTTTTCAAACTGAAGTGTTGAAAAACCATCAGCAAATGGAACAATACTTGATGCTGCATCAGTCGCTTTAGGAGAGAACGCTGTACTAATTGTGTAAACAATAGGATAGAGAACTGCAAAGCAACAAATTGTAAGAATAACTACAACGAAGATCTTGAACACAAGTTTCTTTGTATTTCCACCTTTTACATTTGTTTCCATTATAATTCACCCTCCTTAAACGATTTAGTATTCATGAAGTTAAATATAGCAAACGGAGCAAGAACAATAAATACCAACATAGCAAGTACTGCCGCTTTGTTGTAGAACATATTATTCATGGTCAGCTTATAAATCCATGTTACCAAGATATCCGTAGCACCTGAACCTGTAACTGTTGAACTAGGTGTCTGTGGATTACCTCCTGTTAAGAAGTAAATAGCACCAAAGTTATTTATATTATGTGTAAATGACATAATGATAAGTGGTACTGTTTGATATAATACCAATGGTAATGTGATATACATAAATGTCTGGGCACCATTAGCACCGTCAATTTTAGCTGCTTCATATACATCCTGAGAAATAGCTGTCATCTGTCCTGTGATAAGTAACATGAAGTATGGTACACCAACCCACATGTTAACTAATATACAGACTACCTTAGCCAATTTATCATCATTTAACCATGGTATTTTGCTACTAGCATCGATAATATTCAATTCAACCAATGTACGGTTAATAGCACCATAACTCTGGTTCAAAAGATTCTTCCATACAGATACTGTAAGGATTGCTGGGATAGCATATGGCAAAATAAGGATTGCTCTAAATACTGGTGTAGATTTTAATTTAGCTCCATAAAGGAAAGCAGCTAAAACTGTACCACCAAAATAACATGTAAATGTTGAGCAGAAGCCCCATACGATTGTCCAAATAGCTATACTACCAAATGAAGAAGTCCACTGCTTGTCACCACCAAAGAACATGTCTTTGTAATTTTTAAATCCAACCCAGTCAATACTTGTCTTATATGCACCTGGCATGTGATCTGGAAGACTCCAACTTGTGAAACCTGTTACAATTGAGAATATAAGTGGTACGATAACGAAGAATACAACTAATACTACCATTGGAGTAAGACCAATGAATGGGAACGCTCTACCACCGATACCCTTTAATGATTCGTGCATACTAAGTGTACGACCATCAATACAAAATTCCTCATAGCCTGCAATTGCACCTTTTACTGACATTACATACATAATAATAAATAAAGCTACAATGCTTAAAGCTAAAAGACCGTCAATCAAACGGAATGTTGCAAGGCTCTTATAACCTGTTGAGAGGAAAACCATTCCCTTAATCTGATTTAATAATCTACCAGATAAAAAGAAGAATAAAATCTCAATTAAAGCATAAAGTACACCTTGGATATAACGCTTCAAATATAAGATATGAGCAAGGCCCATAAAAATACATGAAGCCAGTAATACTTTTTTTCTTGAAGATCCGTCTGTATTAAGGGACAAATCCATATTATCACCGTCTTTCTTTAAATATTTGAGAGCCATAGCCATAAGCTATGGCTCTTTGTTTCATAATAAATAATTTTACATTTGAACTATTATTAGTTCTTTGTTGCAGACTTGTTAGCTGTGTCAAGCTCTTTCTGTACATCTGTTGATGAATCATTCCAGATA
This sequence comes from uncultured Eubacteriales bacterium, assembly GCA_900315425.1. Classification (GTDB taxonomy): domain Bacteria; phylum Bacillota; class Clostridia; order Lachnospirales; family Lachnospiraceae; genus Bovifimicola. The sequence continues at coordinate 32,976 of OMZA01000002.1, read as the reverse complement.
TTAGAGTAAGCTGATCCAAATGCTGACCAGAATAAACTTGCACTAGCCATGTTAGGCATTGGATATGAGTACTGAATCTGCTCATTTAATCCCTCAAGATACTCTTTGATCTTTTCATTGTTTACGTTTTCTAATACATCATCTCTAGCAGGCATTGTAGATGTAATTTCACATCTTAACTGCTGCATCTCTGGTGTCATAAGGAATTCAGCAAATGCTGCTGCTTCGTTCTTGTGCTCTGAGTATGATGAAACGAACATACATCTAACACCCATGAAGTTTGTAGGTGGCTGATCAGAACCTGTTAATGAAGGAATAGCTGTGATTCCGAAATTAATTCCAGACTCTTCAAATACGTTGATGTTCCAAGCTCCTGATACGTCCATTGGTAATGTTCCAGCAGCAAATAATGAATCATTATGTTTGTAATCGATATCACCTGTGTTCATGTTAATAACTTTTGCAAGATTAACAAAATCGTTCATCTGCTTAACTGAATCAGCTGAGTTCATGTAAGTATTTGTTACATCTGATCCTGTCTCACCATAAAGATGAATGTCTGGTGTTGATGTGAACATTACACTATAGTATGCATTACCAGCATCAAAAAGGAATGCCTGTTCTCCACCGTTATCCTTCTGATACTTCTCGATATATGCAACCATATCTTCCATTGTTGTAGGAATCTCTTCTTTAGAGATTAAATCCTTGTTGTAGAACAATGCATATGTCTCAACAGATACTGGGTAACCATAAAGTGTTGATGTTCCGTCTGATTCTGTAAGTGTAGCACCCTGTAAAGCAGATGCTGTACATGATTTTTCAATAACGTCATACTCTGACTCTGGTACTGGCTCAATTGAGCTTGAAGCTGCCATAACACCAATATTATTATGTGCACATGCGAAAAGGTCAGCGCCTGTACCAGCTGGTCCATCAAGTGCTATCTTTGAGTTAGCATCTGTTGACTCAACGTTAACATATTTAATCTTAATGTTAGGATATAATTCTGTAAACTTCTTTCCAGCCTCCTTAATAAATGTATCAGGTCCTTCCTTTGACTCCCAAACTGTTAATGTAATGTTGTCGTTTGTTAGGTCAAGGTTTGTCTCAAACTTAATATCTTTTGCTTCGAAATCAGTATATTCTCTTGTGCTAGAACTATGTCTAGTACATCCTGTTAATGCTGATGCAGCCATTGTAAGAACCAAGACACTTGCCAAAATTCTTTTTCTCATTTTTTTCTCTCTGCCTTTCCGAACTTATTGTTCTATATAATAATTATTTTTTTCGCGAAATACTCAGGGAATTGGTAAAATTAGACAATTTGACCCCTAATATTCTCGCTGTTCTTTGTAAGTATATCATTGGGAAATACCATTGTCAATATTTTCCCACATAAAAAAAGGACATTTTTTGTGCATTTTGCATAAAAAATATCCTTTTTCATTAAAAATATCTTTTGTGAATTTTTTATATATAAATCCTTCAAATTTCGTTATTGTTTTGTGGAAATTTTCTCATCAATTTCCTCTTCAGCCTCTTCTCTAAACTCTTCATACTTATCCGGATCCATACTTGGAAGACTCTCAATACTGTCTAAACCAAACTGTCTCAAGAACTCTTCTGTAGTCCCAAATAGAATTGGTCTGCCAGGTGCATCTAGTCTTCCCACCTCGCAAACTAAGTCATATTCCACCAGTTTATTGACGGAATGATCACTTTTAACTCCTCTGATATTCTCAATTTCCGTTTTAGTAACCGGTTGTTTATACGCAATAATAGACAAAGTCTCCAACATTACATCCGTTATATTTCTTTTTTTAGGAGCTGATGCAACTTTTATAAGACTTTCATACATCTCTTTTTTGGTACACATTTGATATGAATCTTCCAATTTTACTATCTTGATGCCTCTGTCATCACTTTCATATTCCAATGATAGTTCATCAATTACCTTACGGGTGTATTTCTTGTCCTTTCCAATCGCCAAGGCTAGTTTGTCTATCTCTACTGATTCTCCCATAGTAAACAAAACAGCTTCTATCACGGCTTTCTCATTTACTTCGTTTGTTGTTATTTCATTATTATTCATTTTTAGTTCCTATCATTACACAGCATCAATTAATATTTCATCAAAAATATTATGCTGTACTATATTTATTTTACCTATTTTCATAAGTTCAAGAATAGCAAGAAATGTAACAATTATCTGCATCTTTCCAGCCTGTTTTCCCAACATTTTTCTGAAACTGCAGTGTTTATTTTTCACTACATATTTTTCAACATATTCCATCTTATCTTCCAAACTAATTTCTTCTTTTTCAATAGTTTTGAAATTACTTCTAATAGGATCGATTTTTTCTTCTTGTCTCTTTAGAACTTCTTTAAATATCTCACTTAACTTAGCTAAAGTAACATCTGCTAATAATTTATCCAACTCCACAGGTGGCTCATATTTCTTAACTTCCGGTGGAATATCCTCCTTATGATAGAAAGCTTTTCCTGCATCAATTGATTTATCCTTTAACTCTTGAGCCATATATTTATAACGTTTAAACTCTAAGAGTCTGGCTACAAGTTCTGCTCTTGGATCTTCCTCATCCTCTATCTCTTCGTTTTTAGGAAGAAGCATTTTTGCCTTAATATCTAATAATGTAGCTGCCATAACAAGAAATTCACTTACAATGTTTAAATCTTGTTTATCCATCTGTTCTACATATTCCATATATTGATCAGTTATTACTGCAATAGGTATGTCATAAATATTAATTTTATTCTTTTCTATGAGATGTAACAGCAGGTCTAAAGGGCCTTGAAACACCTCTAAGTTAAATTTTAAATCCATTTTATCTCTTCCTAAACATTTCTATTACTACTAATTATCACCATAATACAAGTATTCTTTTGTGGAACTAAGTACATAACCGCTGCTTTCTACACACTGACTAACAACAAAAGAATCCAGGCTTTCAATATCCTCATACTTAATTCTCAATGTCTTTGTGTCTACATACTCTGTATCATACAACTTACCGTTAACATATACCTTGCTAAATTTTGTAAAATTCTTACCGTTAATCTCGACGTATTCCTCTCCATCTACTTTAACCTGTTTAACATTAGTTATCTCAATTTCCTTTATTCCCATCTGCATTTTAGTTACAGTATATGGACTAGAACCACCATATGCAATCTTGTCACCGTATATAGTATCATATTCCAACGCCTGAAGACCACTTAAATACTCATTATCAATTCCAACTTCATCTTTAAGATAACTCTGATGGAATCTGTTAATAACTCCTGAATTCATATTTAACTTACCTAAAATCGTTGGAGCAAGCTGAAATGTTTCTAATTCTTTATCATCTTTTTCAAGCCCCATATTATCCCAAATTACATACTCCGTTTGATATAAGTTTTTATTTACAAGGTCCTTTTCAGAGAATCCCAAACCTGGTAAATGATCTCCATACATAACCAATATTGTATCTTCACCATAATCTTCTAGGGCTTGTGTAAGTTCTTTTATAAACAAATCCATTTCATATATTTGATTGGCATAATATTCAATGGCATTTTTTCTACCTTCGTCCTCTTCACCACCAGTAAGTTTTATTACAGGATTATCAAGCACTTTTTCAGTTGGATAGTTTCCATGTCCCTGTACCGAAATTGTATAAATATAATCCTGCTTAGATGTACTCTTTAAGGTATTAATAATTTCTTCTGTTAGGCATTCATCCTTAACCCAACCTGTTTCTGTATATTGATCCTCACTTATATCCATGTACTCCACAGGGGTAAATGTATCATATCCTAAGTGACTAAATACTGCATTTCTATGATAAAATGTTCCATCATTGTTATGAACTACGTGAGTTGAATATCCATAATCCTTAAGGTTATATGCAATACTTTCTACACATGTATCAGTAAGCAATGTTTTGTATGGAATCTCTCCAGGTCCAAAGTCATTAAGGTTCATGCTTGTCATGATTTCAAATTCTGTATTACATGTTCCATAGCCTACATTAAATACATCTAAATAACCTGATGAATAATTCTCTTGTAATTCATTAAAATATGGTATTGGATTCTGATTAAACTCTAATTTCTCAGCATTTTTTATATCAAAGAATGATTCCAACTGTAAAAAAATTATGTTTGGAGTACTTGTAGCTTCTGTTAGTTCTACTTCAAAATCATCTCCATTTTTGTTACCCGTTAACTCTTCTATCTTCTCTTCTGAATAATCATCTGGTTTTTTAACACCTTTCTCAATCATACCTATACCAAATGAATATACAAAACCATATTCTCTATATGCAGTTGTTAGATTGGTAAACTGTGTATCAAATAATCCCACCATTATAGAAGTTTTTAATATAACAAATGTAACAATAATAACCATAAGTGAAATTGATAGATTCTTCCATATATTAAATTTGTATTGAACTTTTGGTCCTTTAACGAACATCACTACCAATATTATTGCAACCGCTACAAATCCTATTACAAAAAATATAGTATTGCTTTTTCCTACATATTTATCCAACAATGTTATAGCCGAATCTAAAACTGCTATATCTGATGGATTAAAGGGACTTACTCTCATATTCTGAACAATACAATTTATAAGACCCATTATAAAAAATATACTTCCGACTAACGAAAACCAAAATACTCTTCTTTTAAATACTAATGCTACAGAAAAAACTGCCATGATTATCATAGAGGTAATTAAAAATCTCAATGGTTGCAAAAATACATACTTTATTCCTTCTATAACAGATGTTCTGTTGAATATCTCAATCATGAGATTAAGTAATATAGGAATCAAAATAAATGAAACTATATTCTTTACATATATTTTATTTTTGAAATATTTCTTAATTCCTTTATACTCAACATTTTTTGACTCTTCATTTTGCATTTCATTTTTTTCTTTTTGGTCTTTACTTTTTTTAACCTGTTTAAACATATTACATGCCTCCGCATAATTTTTATACAAAACATGGATATTTTATCATAGCATTTTTTCTTTTTCTACTCTTTCACATTTTTTTCAAACAATGGTATCAATTATTACACTACCTCTTTCAATTTTTTCTGCGGAAAATTCGTAACTAGCAAGAATTCTATCTTCTATAGCTTTAGCAGATTCTTTTGATTCACTGTGTATTTCAGCTATCACATCGTTTTCTTCTACATAATCACCGATTTTCTTTAATATATAAATGCCTACTACAAAATCAATATTATCATTTTTTTCTTTTCGTCCACCTCCTAAGAGCATCGAACACATACCTATTTCCTTGGCATTTATCTTACTGACATATCCACTTTTTTTGGCTTTCACTTGATATATCTCGGCTGCTTCTCCTAAAACGGAATAATCATTTATAACTCCGGTGTCTCCTCCCTGGGCTTTCACCACACTTCTAAATATTTCCAAAGCAGAACCATCCCTAATAGTCATTTCTAATCTATCTTTAGCTTCCGCAATATATTTCGATATTCCAGCCATTACTAACATATTGGCACCTAATGTATAACATAATTCCATTAAATCATCAGGTCCATTTCCTTTAAGACTTTCGATAGCCTCCTTTACCTCTAGAGAATTTCCCACTGCTCTTCCTAAAGGCTGATCCATTTTACTAATGACTGCCACAGTTTTTCTTCCAGCATCTTTTCCAATGCCTACCATAAGTTCAGCTAGTTCCCTTGCCTCTTTTTCCGTCTTCATAAAGGCACCGCTGCCAGTCTTTATATCTAATACTATTTTCTCTGTACCGGATGCAAGTTTTTTACTCATAATACTACTGGCAATCAATGCAGTACTATCTACAGTAGCTGTAACATCTCTAAGCGCATATATCATCTTATCTGCCGGATCTAAATTACTAGTCTGTCCAGCCACTGCCATACCATATTTATTAACATTATCAATAAACTCTTCTATACTAAGATCAGTTTTAAATCCAGGTATACTTTCAAGTTTATCAATAGTTCCTCCTGTATGTCCCAAACCTCTTCCAGACATTTTTGCAAGTTTACCACCTGCTGCTGTAATCATCGGCCCTACTACAAGAGTGGTCTTATCACCAACACCTCCTGTACTGTGTTTGTCAACTGTAACACCATTTATATTTGATAAATCTAACATTGCCCCACTATGAGCCATGGCCATGGTCAAATCAACCGTTTCCCTTTTATTCATCTTTTGAAAATATACTGCCATTAAAAAGGCCGACATCTGATAGTCAGGTATTTCTCCTTTAACGTAGCCTTCGACCACATAATTTATCTCATTTGTTGACAACTCTCCGCCATTTCTCTTTTTTAGAATTACATCATACATATTCATATTGCACACCTCCCGCTGTTCATTTATATAATATCACTTAAAAAACTTTCTCCTATTTGCATCTGTTCTACACCAAAGATATCTGCAATTGTAGCTCCCACATCTGCAAATGTTTTCCTGGTATGCAGATTTATACCCGCTTTTATACCTTTTCCATATATAAGAAGTGGAACATATTCTCTGGTATGGTCAGTTCCTTTAAATGTAGGATCACATCCATGGTCTGCATTTATAAAGATTATATCTTCCTTAGTTGATGCATCCATTACTTCCTTAAGTCTTACATCAAAGTCTTCCAATCCTTTTCCATAACCTATATAATCTCTTCTATGTCCCCAGGAACTATCAAACTCCACTAAATTCGTAAATATCAAACCTTCTTTATACTCTTTCATATAATCTAAAGTTTTATCCATTCCATCCATATTATCCTTTGTATGCACTGCTGTTGTTATTCCCTGCTTCGCAAATATATCCTCTATTTTTCCTACAGCACATACATTTTGTTTAGCTGCCTTCATTTTACTTAATAGATTATTGCTATCCGGCAATTTTGAAAAATCTCTCCTGTTAGAAGTCCTTGTAAATGGTGGTTCATCCCCTATAAATGGTCTTGCTATTACTCTGGCAACCTCGTGTTCACCAACTAAAATCCCTCTTGCTATTTCACATAATTTGTATAACTCTTCAGGGGAATATACATTTTCATGACAAGCTATCTGAAATACACTGTCTGCTGAGGTATATATAATCGGTTTCTTTGTTTTTATATGTTCTTCTCCTAATTCTTTAATTATCTCCGTTCCTGATGCCACAACATTTCCTAATATTCCCGGCACATTTGTTTTCTCGATAAACTTATCTATTATCTCCTTTGGAAATCCATTGGGATACGTCGGGAATTTAACCGGCGAATATATTCCTGTCATTTCCCAGTGTCCTATGGTTGTATCTTTTCCATTAGACATTTCTCTTAGTCTGGCATAGCATCCTATAGGATTTTTATTGGCATTTACCCCATTTATACCATCAATATTGCCTAAACCAATACTTTCCATATTAGGAATTTTTAATCCACCAAGTTTTTCTGATACATGACCAATTGTGTCTGAACCTTCGTCCCCAAACTCACCGGCATCCGGTGCTTGGCCCATACCAACACTATCCAATATAATCCATATTACTCTTTTAATCCCCATAATTATGCCTCCTTTAATAAACGTCACATAATTCTATTACTTTAAATATAACACAGCCCTTCTCCATTTTCTATTAAATGCATTGTTGTTTTTTAATCTTTATTATATTATAATTTACTACGTGATTTTCACCGTGAATTTGTAGATTAAAATTCTACTTAATAAGGAGGATATTATGAGTTTTCAATTCATAAAACAAATGCCTACTCCTGAGAAAGTTAAAACAGATTATCCTATTTCTCCTGAGTTAGCTAAAATTAAAGAAAGCAGAGATGCAGAAATCAAAAAAGTATTTACAGGAGAGAATGATAAATTTCTTCTGATTATCGGACCTTGTTCTGCCGATAACGAAGACTCTGTTGCTGATTATTGCAACCGTCTTGCAAAGGTTCAGGAAAAAGTTAAGGATAAAATAATATGTATTCCAAGAATCTATACAAATAAACCAAGAACAACTGGTATGGGGTACAAAGGTATGCTTCATCAGCCAGATCCAGAAAAGAAACCTGACCTTTTAGCTGGTCTTGCCGCTATTAGAAAGATGCATATTCGTATCTTAGGGGAAACCGGTCTTTCAGCTGCCGATGAAATGCTTTATCCTGAAAACTACAGATATGTATCTGATATTCTTTCGTATGTCGCTATCGGTGCCCGTTCTGTAGAAGATCAGCAGCACAGACTTACAGTTAGCGGAATGGACGTTCCGGCAGGTATGAAAAACCCAACTAGCGGTGATTTATCGGTTATGATTAATTCCGTTGTGGCTGCCCAGTCAAAACATACTTTTATATACGGAGGTTACGAAGTTAAGACTTCCGGAAATGAACTGGCTCACACAATTCTTAGAGGTGCTGTTAACAAACATGGACAATGCATCCCTAACTACCACTACGAAGACCTTATTCGTCTTTCAAATATTTACGCAGAACACGATCTTAAGAATCCAGCAGTTATTGTTGATTGTAATCACTCTAACTCTGGCAAGCAATTTAAAGAGCAGATTAGAATTTCAAAGGAAGTTCTTCACAGCATGAGACACTCTGAAGATGTTAAAAAGATTACCAAAGGACTTATGATTGAAAGCTACATTGAAGAAGGATGTCAGAAAGTTGAAGAACATATTTATGGTAAATCAATTACTGATCCTTGTCTTGGATGGGACGATACCGAAAAGTTAATTTTAGAAATTGCAGATTTGTTATAAAATAAATGGCATGTGATTTTTCACATGCCATTTTTCTATCTGAATTTTTTAACTGAAGCACTTGATATATACCCCATTTTATTCTTTATGCTGTTTACATCTTCTCCCCTTTTAGAGAGGCATTCCTCAAAGGAACTTCTCAAAGAATATGGTGATATATTTTCATCTATTCCTGCTTCTTTACAATAATATTTAATTATTTTCCAAAATCCTTGTCGACTCATATTATTTCCTCGACAATTCACAAATAAATATGGAGATTCTTTTCCTTTTAACATCTTAATTCTTGCATCATTAATATATTTACTTAAGAATTCTTTTATTCTGTCATCAAAAGAAAGCATTCTCTCTTTTTTACTTTCACTACAAACTATGTATCCTAGGTCTATATTAAGATTATCTATTTTTAACTCAATGATCTCCGACACTTTGATTCCTGTTGCGTACATTAACTCAAGCATCGCCTTATCCCTAATACCTTTGTCAGTAAATGGATTCGGCTGGCTAAGTAATTTATCCATTAACTCTGTTTGAACAGGCTTTGGCACTTTCTTTTCCACAAATGGCGGTTTAATAAGCATGGCCGGATCATTTGTTACCCTTCCGATGTTTAACATATAGTGAAAATAGGATTTAATAGAAGCCACATATCTAGAAATAGTAGCTGGTGCAATTCCTTGTTTTTCCAGCCAAAGAATATATCCATTAATATCTGTGCTTGTAATCCTGTCAGGAGAATATATTCCTTGCTTCATAAAATAATTACACATTTTCTGCAAATCAAGTTTATAGCTGGATACTGTATTATCTGAAACATGGCGTATATTCTTTAGAAAATCCGTATATAATTCAATCGTTTCTTCCATTGATGTATTCCTTTCCAGCTAATATAGCAGAAACAGTTTTTGAATCTTCCAGTTTTCCTGTATAAATCATATCCAGCAACTCCTGCAACTCAAATTCTTTGACATCTATACTTTCTTCTTCATCTAAACTCTGATCTTTTTTAGTAAGATTGGTAGCCAAAAATATCTGAATTCTCTCGTTGCAAAAGGCAGCAGATGATCTTATTGACAACAATGGTTTTACTTCCTTTGCAATATATCCTGTTTCCTCTTCCAATTCTCGTTTTGCACACTCTATCATTGGTTCATCAAGGCTTTCTCTGCCCCCGGCAGGGATCTCATAGGTATATCTATCTATGGCATTTCTCCACTGTCTTACAAGAACAATTTTCCCGTCTTTAGTAACCGGCAATGCCGCAGCTGCACCATTGTGTCCAATATAATCCCATACACTTATTTTCCCGTTGGGAATTCTCACTGTATCCTGATATATTTTTAAAACCGTACCTGTATATACAAGTTTTCTATCTAATCGCTCTATCTTATCCATAGTTACAATTATTTAATTCCCTCTGATTTTTTAAAACATTCGTCTGTGGCTTTGATAATTGAGTTTCTAAATCCAAATTCCTCTAAAGCCGATACTCCTGCAATTGTAGTACCTCCTGGAGAACAAACCATATCTTTTAATTTTCCAGGGTGCTCTCCTGTTTCTAAAACCATTTTAGCAGAACCATAAACAGCCTGAGCTGCCATTTCCAAAGCTGCATCTCTTGGAAGTCCATATTTAACTGCTCCATCTGCAAGAGCATCTATAAACATATATACATATGCCGGAGAACTGCCACTGACACAAGTAACAGCACTCATTAATCTCTCTTCAACTTTTCTATATCTGCCAAAAGAAGAGAATATCTTGTCTATTACTTCTATCTCATCCTCATCAAATAGCTTGTTATCATAGCAGATTCCTGTCATTCCTGCTCCTAAAAGAGCTGGTGTATTAGGCATAGCTCTAACAATCCTCTTGTCATCTCCAAGCTTATTCTTGATATCGTCAATTGTAATACCTGGAGCTATAGAGATAATTACATTGTCACTGCTAATTACATTTTCAACACTTTCTAACATTGGTTTATAGTATTGTGGCTTTACAGCAAATATTACATACTTTGCCTTGTTTGCACATTCTGCGTTGGAATCAGCATGCTCTACATTAGTTTCAGCAGATATTTTCTCACATCTTTCTTTGTTTGTATCTGAAAATATTATCTCAGATTCCGGAAAATACTGAAGAACTCCTTTAAGCATTGCATATCCCATATTCCCCATTCCAATAAATCCTATTTCCATAACGAACCTCCTAATAAACCAAATTCTATTTAGTTTCTAAAATCTTATCGATACTAACAAGTCTTACACAAATTGTAAATAATGCTGCAGCCTTCGACATTTCTTCCAGACTTGGATAAGAAGGTGCTATTCTAATATTGGAATCCTTGGGATCATTTTTATATGGATAAGTTGCACCTGCACCTGTAAGTGTCATTCCTGCATCCTTACACTTCTGTACAACTGCTTTTGCTGTACCTTCTAAACCTTCAAAGGAGATAAAATATCCTCCAAGTGGTTTTGTCCATGTTCCCACACCTGTTCCTGCAAGATCCTTTTCAAGAGTATCTAATACAGCTTCAAATTTAGGTCTTAAAAGAGCCGCATGTTTTTTCATATGCTCTTTAATTCCATTAATATCTTTAAAATATTTTACATGTCTTAACTGATTAATCTTATCATAACCAATTGTCTGCTTTGTCATGTATTTCTTAATTTCTTCAATATTATTCTTTGATGATGCTACAGCAGAAATACCTGCTCCTGAGAAAGAAATCTTTGATGTTGAACATAACTCAAAAACCATATTCTCATTTCCATTCTTCTTACACTCGTCAAAAATATTAAGAAGTTTAACCTCTTTTTCCGGATAGAGATCATGAACTGCATATGCGTTATCCCAGAACACTCTAAAATCTTTAGCTGCAGGCTTCAGGGCAGCAAATCTTTTAACTGTCTCATCAGAATAAACAACGCCCTGTGGGTTAGAATACTTTGGTACACACCATATACCCTTTACAGATTCGTCATTATTAACATATTTTTCAACTATATCCATGTCAGGACCATCTTCATTCATAGGAACAGTAATCATTTCAATTCCAAATAATTCTGTAATTCCAAAATGTCTATCATATCCTGGTGCAGGACATAAGAATTTTACTTTATCTAGTTTTGCCCATGGTGTGCAACCATCAAATCCAAATACTTCTGCACGTGATACCAGGTCATACATTATATTAAGACTTGCATTACCACATACAATAACATTCTCTGCTGGTACACCCATTATATCTCCCATGAGTTTTCTCGCCTCATATATACCTTCAAGCAGACCGTAATTTCTAACATCTGTGCCATTTTCTGCTTTAAGTTCAGATGAACTGTTTAATACATCTAACATACCTCTTGAAAGATCTAACTGTGCAGGAGATGGCTTTCCTCTTGACATATCAAGAGCTAATCCTTCTGCTTTTGCTTCTTCATACTTTTTCTCAAGTTCACTTTTTAGCTCAAGTAACTCTTCACGAGTCAACTCACTATAACTTTTCATTATGTGCCTCCGATATAATATTTAATTTTTAACCAATGGCTATTTTAATATAGTATACATAATTTTGCAACAAAAAGTTTTTCCACAGACTACATTTGTTCGCCAGTGACGTACACACATTAAAAATAAGCGTAAAAAAAGGGCTGTCACTTACGTGACAACCCTTAGATTTCAAAGTAAATTATATCTTTTTATTTAGCGTAATCTACTACTCTGCTTTCTCTAATAATGTTAACCTTTATCTGTCCTGGATACTCAAGGGATTCTTCAATCTGTTTTGTTATGTTTCTACCTAACAATACCATATCAGCATCACTTACCTGATCCGGGATTACCATTACGCGAATCTCTCTACCTGCCTGAATAGCAAAAGTCTTTTCGACACCTTTAAACTGATTAGCGATGTCTTCCAATTCTGATAATCTGTTTGTGTATGTGTCAAGTGTTTCTCTTCTCGCACCTGGTCTTGCTGCTGAAATAGCATCAGCTGCCTGTACAAGAACTGCAATTAATGATTCTGTATCACAATCACCGTGATGAGCGGCAACTGCATTAATAACCAATGGTGTTTCTTTGTATTTCTTACAAAGATCAACACCAATCTGAATATGAGATCCTTCCATATCGTGATCAAGTGACTTTCCGATGTCATGTAAAAGTCCGGCTCTCTTAGCCATTCTTACATCTTCACCAACACTGCTAGCTAAAAGACCACATAAAAGTGATACTTCAATAGAATGTTTCAAAGCATTTTGACCATAACTTGTTCTGTACTTCATCTTACCAAGTAGCTTAACAAGTTCTGGATGAATTCCATGAACACCAACTTCAAGACATGCTGCCTCTCCATCTTCTCTCATTCTAGATTCAACTTCTTTTCTAGCTTTTTCAACCATTTCCTCAATTCTAGCCGGATGAATACGTCCATCAACGATAAGTTTTTCCAATGCAATTCGAGCAATCTCTCTTCTTATTGGATCAAATCCTGAAAGAACTACTGCTTCAGGTGTATCATCTATAATAAGATCTACTCCTGTAAGTGTCTCAAGAGTTCTGATATTCCTTCCCTCTCGACCAATAATTCTTCCCTTCATATCATCATTTGGAAGCTGAACTACTGAAATTGTTGATTCTGATACATGGTCAACAGCGCAACGCTGTATAGCATCCACAACAATTCCCTTTGCTCTTTTATCTGCTTCTTCCTTTGCTTGATTCTCAAGCTCTTTAATCATCTTTGCAGTGTCAATCTTGACATCATCTTCTACACTTTTCAACAAATACTCTTTTGCCTGTTCGGAGGTTAAACCGGAGATTCTTTCCAATTCCTGTATGCGCTGTTCATTAAGTTTTGAAACTTCTTCGCGCATCTTAGCCAATTCGTCTTCGCGCTTTGCAACTGCTGCTTCCTTCTTATCTAACTGTGACATTTTCTTGTCAACAGCTTCTTCCTTAGAAAGTACACGTCTCTCATAGCGCTGTATCTCAGCCCTACGTTCTTTGCTTTCCTTTTCGAGTTCATTCTTCGTCCTTATAGACTCTTCTTTTGCTTCTAATTCAGCTTCTCTCTTGGCACTTTCAGCATTCTTAATAGCTTCATCAACTATTTTTCTAGCTCTCTCTTCTGCACTACCAATTTCTTTTTCGTAAGTATTCTTACGATAAGAGATAGCAAATATCCATGCCAATGGGAAAACAATAACGAAGGTAACTACTACACTGATTATTATAGGCAACATGCAGGAGTACCTCCTTGTATTTAGTTTTCATTGTGCAATACAACATATAGATTTTATAATTTTTTTACTAATATGTCAAGGTAATGACCTATTAAATATATGCATATTTACCAATATATATACATATAAATCTGATTATAAACTTTCATATACATGCATTATATCATCATACTCAAATCCTTTTCTAAGCATGGATGAAATAACCTTGTTTAAGAGAGTCTTATCCTCTATCTTTTCTTCTATATGTTTTTTCTTAAATTCCTTCTCTATAAGGGAGTATTGCAGTTCTCTTATAACAAAGCCTTCCTGTTCTAATTCAATACCGTAATTATCAATACTTTCCTGAATAACATTCTTGTCTACGCCTTTGGTAATCAAGTATTTTTTTATCTTAGCTACGGATTTACTTTTTATGTTATATCTAATGTAATTATCCACATATCTTCTATCATTAAGATAACCCGCATCTTTAAGTTTATTAATGGTTATATCTATGATGTCTTCAGGAAAATACCCCTGTTTTAGTTTATCTCTTAAATCCTTTTCAGTCTTATCAGATTTTTCCAGCAAAAAACCTGCTCTTGTAAGACATCTCTTAGGTAAAATCTCTTTGATAATCACATCGTAAACTTCCTTAGAAAGATTTTCATTTTCTTTTATTTTTAAACTTCTTATCTCGCTTTTATAAAGAGAAAAAGCCCTTTCATAATCAATATAAACAAGGCCTTTTCTTTTATCTAGCATCTTAATCTCTGTTATTAACATAAGCTATATAATCTGTGTTATTCTTCTTTGGCAGCTTTTTCTTTCTTAGTTTTCTCCTCTGCTACATTTTCCTCTTCTGCTGTCTCTCCACCAACTTTATAGAATTCTCTTACTAATCCGTCGATTTCTTCCATAAGTTCCGGATTATTAGCAAGGGTAAGTTTTGCATTCTCTCTACCCTGACCAATCTTTTCTCCCTTATATGCATACCAGGCACCACTTTTACTAACAACTCCCGATTCGACAGCCAGATCCACCAAATCTCCTTCTTTTGAAATTCCCTTACCAAACATGATGTCAAACTCAGCTTCTCTAAATGGTGGAGCTACTTTATTCTTAACTACTTTAACCCTTACTCTGTTACCAATTACATCTCCACTTTGCTTTATACTTTCAATACGTCTAACATCTAACCTTACTGATGAATAGAACTTTAATGCTCTTCCACCTGTTGTAGTCTCTGGATTACCAAACATAATACCAACTTTCTCTCGTAACTGATTAATGAAAATAACTACACAATTAGATTTACTGATTATACCTGTTAATTTTCGAAGAGCCTGAGACATAAGTCTTGCTTGAAGCCCCACATGAGAATCTCCCATTTCACCGTCAATCTCAGCCTTCGGAACTAAAGCTGCAACAGAGTCAACTACTACAATATCAACAGCCCCTGATCTTACGAAAGTCTCTGTTATCTCTAATGCCTGTTCACCAAAATCAGGCTGAGAAATATATAAATTATCAATATCTACACCTATGTTCTTAGCATATACCGGATCCAAAGCATGTTCTGCGTCTATAAATCCTGCAATGCCTCCTCTTTTCTGCACTTCTGCAATCATATGAAGTGCAACTGTTGTCTTACCACTCGACTCAGGTCCATAAATCTCTACGACTCTTCCTCTTGGAATTCCACCTACTCCTAATGCAATATCAAGACTTAATGAACCTGTTGGTATAGCTTCTACAGCCATATCATTAGACGAGTTACCTAATTTCATAACTGAACCCTTGCCATGTTGTTTCTCTATCTGTGAGATTGCCGCATCTAATGCTCTCATCTTTTCATCGTTATTCATAATACCTCCAATTAATCCGTTCGAACACCTGTTCGTTATTCTTATGTAAATATATATTACATTTAGAAAAATGTCAACACCTTTCTTTTATAAATTATTTAGCTTTCAGACCTGTTCTTTGAATTATAAATCACATTTTAAATTGTGTCAACATGGATAAACAAAAAAAAATATTCCTGACATCTTATAAAATGTCAGGAACCTTTTTTTGTAATAATTAATAAATACCTAATTCTTTAGATAACATAATAAATGCTTTCTCAGTAGCTGATTTTCTAATCTTTTGTCTGTATCCGCCAAAAATATAACGTTCAGTAGATACTTTACCATTGTAATATACACCAATGCATACCGTTCCTACCGGAATATATTCTGTACCTCCATCAGGACCTGCAAGACCTGTTACAGCTATAGCCACATCTGCATTTGCTGCTTTAGCACCACCTACTGCCATCTCTGCAGCAACGTTCTCGCTAACCACATTGTGTTTTTCGATAGTTTCAGGATTAACTCCTGCTATCTTTATCTTAGCTTCTTCTGAATACGTAATATATCCTTCTTTGAACACCTGAGACGCACCTGGAACCCCAACAATATCAGCTGCAATCATTCCACCTGTACATGATTCCACAGTTGTTATTGTATAACCATTTTCAATTAAAAATTTAATGATTTTTTCCTTCAATTATTTCTCACCTTCAATAAAAACTTTTTTATTTTTTATAAGATAATCTATAAGCGATATAAGTGTCAATGCAAAAGCGATAAATATTAATATACGACTAAGTATTTTATACCATACAAAATCAAGACTTATAATAAGCACAATAATCATAACCATTTGGGAAACTGTTTTACATTTTCCCCACCATCCGGCTGCTATTACAATACCCTGATCGGCAGCTAAAGTTCTAAGACCGCTGATTACTAATTCACGGCTGATAATAATTATTACAATCCAAGCAGGAATGCTTACGCCTTTGCCATTATTAATTAAAAGAATCATAGCTGAACATACTAAAAGTTTATCTGCCAATGGGTCCATAAATTTTCCAAAATTAGTAATTAAATTATATTTCCTGGCAATTTTACCATCCAACATATCTGTTAAACTGGCAATAATAAATATTGCTACTGCAATATATCTGTCAATGGGATTTCCAAATACGTTAACCAACATAAACACCACAAAAAATGGAATCATGCATACTCTAAGTAAAGTCAATTTGTTAGGTAAATTCATAATATCTCCTTTAAACCTCTTGTATTTCTCCTATCAAATCATACTCCGATGCTCCGGTAACCTTAACGTTCACCATATCTCCAGTCATTAACTGCATGGCTGTATTAACAAAAATGCATCCGTCTACATTTGGGGCATCCATATATGTTCTACCAACATAAGCATTTTCATCTGTAAGCTTACCTTCAATAATTACTCGAAATGTTTTTCCTACCTTGTCTTTTGCTTTTTCAAAGGCAATCTCTTGTTGAAGTTCCATAATTCTATCTCTTCTATCACTTTTAATATCTTCATCAATCTGATTGTCCATTTCACAAGCTTTGGTATCTTCTTCCTGAGAATATGTAAATACTCCCAAGCGGTCAAATTCCATTTCGTCTACAAAATCAAGTAAATCATCTACATCCTCTTCTGTTTCTCCTGGAAATCCAGTAATCAAGGATGTTCTAAGTATGACATCAGGAATCTCCTGTCTGATTTTATTAATTCTTTCAACAAGTTCCTTACGATTAGTTCTTCTGCCCATGGCTTTTAAAATCGCATCACTGGAATGTTGTATAGGCATGTCTATATAGTTGCAAATCTTATCTTCTGTTTTTATGACCTGTATAAGTTCATCTGTAATCTCTTCCGGATAGCAATATAATAATCTAATCCATTCAATTCCCGAAATCTTAGATAATCTTTTTAATAGTTCCGGCAACATTTTTTTGCCATAGATATCCACTCCATAAAGAGTTGTCTCCTGAGCTACTAATATGAGCTCCTTAACCCCATTGTTAGCAAGTCTTATAGCCGTTTCTATTAGCCTTTCCATATCAACGCTTCTATAACGTCCTCTTATCCTTGGAATGATGCAATATGTACAATTCTTATTACATCCTTCAGCAATTTTAAGATAACCATAATGTCCGCCTGTTGTTATAACTCTGTTTTTTTCCTGAACTATTAATTTATCCAATTCACCATATTTCACATAATGGTTTCCGGTAAGAATCTGATTGATAGCTTCAATAATGTTATCATAAGATGCCGTTCCAAGAATCGCATCCACTTCCGGAATTTCTTTGATTATCTCATCTTTATACCTTTCAGCCAGACATCCTGTAACAATAATTCCTTTTAATCTGCCCTCATTTTTTAATTCTGCCATGTGAAGAATATTATCTATACTCTCTTCCTTAGCGTCATTAATAAAACAACAGCTGTTAATTATGACAACATCTGCATCATCTTCACTGTATGTAAAAGAAAAATTATTCTTACTTAACATACCAATCATCTCTTCTGAATCCACCAGATTCTTATCACATCCAAGAGATACAAATAATATCTTAATATCAGACATAAAATTAAGCCTCTTTTTCTTATTCTTCTTCGTCACCAAGAACTGTTACTTTTTTCTCATACAGTTCTTCAACAGCTATTGACAAAGGTTTTTTACCATCTCCATTTACAAGTGGTTCATCCCCTGCGATTATCTGTCTTGCTCTTTTAGCTGTAGCCATTACAATTGAATATCTGCTTTTAACTACCGGCTGTTCTCCGTCTTCAATATTCTCCTCATTTACTACTTCCATTAATTCTGTGTACGATGGATGTATCATCTTAAATCTCCTTTCGAAAAACCTTAAGTTCTTCTCTGATTTTATTTATAAAATTATAATTTCTAAAAGAAGCATCATGAGCCAATGAAATCAATTCATTAAGCCTCTTTGTGCTTTCTTCTAGATCATCATTAACTAAAATATAGTCATAATTCTCAATTCCTTGAGATTCCTCTACTGCTCTGCCAAGTCTAGCTTCAATAACCTCTTTTTTTTCTGTTCCTCTTCCAACTAATCTGTCTTTTAGAGTATTTGCTGATGGTGGCATTACAAATATAGTAAGAGCCTCAGGCATTAATTTTTTCACCTGCATTGCTCCCTGTATCTCTATCTCCAGTAAAACATCTTTTCCCTGTTTTAGCTGTTCCACCACATATGACTTAGGTGTTCCGTAGTAATTACCTACATAATTAGCATATTCCAGAAAATCATTCTTTTCTATACGGTTTTCAAACTCTTCCTTTGATAAAAAGAAATAGCTCTCTCCGTCCTTTTCGCCTACACGCATTTGTCTTGTGGTTGCTGATATAGATAGAGCATAATTATCATAGTTTTCCAAAAGTTTTTTAACAAGTGTACCTTTCCCTACTCCTGAAAAACCTGAAATAATTGTCAATATTCCTGTATCACTCACTTTCATCACCTCCAAATCTTCCCTGTATCGTCTCAGGTAAAAGTGGCGAAAGTACTATGTGATCACTGTCCATTATAATGACAGCCTTAGTCTTTCTACCCTGTGTTGCATCTATTGCTCTGTTATCGTCCTTTGCCTGCTGGCTTATTCTCCTTGCCGGTGCAGAATCCGCACTTATAACAGCTACAACTCTGTCTGAATTAACTGCATTTCCATATCCAATGTTAATAAGTTTTTTCATAATTTACTCAATATTCTGAATCTGCTCTCTGATTTTCTCAATTAAAGTTCTAAGCTCGATTCCTGTATTTGTTATATTAATATCACTAGATTTTGAAAGAGTTGTGTTGGCCTCTCTGTTCATTTCCTGTGCAACAAAATCCAACTTTCTTCCTACGAAACCACCCTTGTTAATTTCATTTTTCATAGTATCAATGTGGCTCTTTAATCTAACAATCTCTTCGTCTACACACACCTTATCGGCAAAAATAGTAACTTCCTGAGCTATTCTTGTTTCATCGACATTATTGTCTCCTAAAAGGTCTGCTATCTTTTCTCTAAGCTTTGTCTTATATTCTGTAATAATGTTAGGACTTTCTTTTTCAATAAAATCAACATATCCAGACATAATATCAAGCTTTTCTAACAAATCTTTTTTAAGATTTTCACCTTCAATATTTCTGGCATCCACAAAGTTCTCACAAGCTGTTTTAAATGCTTTTGTTAGAATTCGTTTTAATTCTTCTTCATCAGCATCCTTTGATTTCATTGTGAATACATCTCGGCAGCATAACATATCTCTTATAGATATATCTCCATCCAAATCCAATTCATCCTGCATTTTATTAATATAGTCAGCATATTGCTTTGCAAGATTCTCATTGTATATTACCTCTTCTTCCGCCTCAGCGAAATTCTCGTAAGAAATGTAAATATCTACTTTTCCACGTTGGGCATATTCTTTTAGAAGACCTCTAAGATAAGCTTCAAATGCATTAAACATCTTTGGCATCTTTATATTAACGTCAAGATATTTGTGATTAACCGCTTTTATCTCCACAGTTATTCTCTTACTATCTTCTAATGCTTCACCGTGACCAAATCCCGTCATACTTCTAATCATGACTGTTCTCCATTCTTTAAAGTCAAATATAGGGCATAATGCACCTATTTTTAAGCATACAGTTGAATTATACCCTTTTGAAATTCCATAGTCAAGAACAGACTTTTAGTCTATAATAATAACAGTTTATATTACGAGGTAAAACAAAATGGCATTTGACGGAACTACAATAGCAGCTGTCTGCTATGAACTAAATAAATGTTTATTAAACGGAAGAATAAATAAAATTGCCCAACCAGAAAAGGACGAGCTTATTCTCACCATCAAAAACGAAAGAAGCCAATACAGGTTATTAATCAGTGCTAACGCTTCTCTCCCACTAATTTATTTAACGGATACCAATAAACCGTCCCCTATTACAGCACCCGGATTTTGTATGCTTTTAAGAAAGTATATTAACAATGGCAGAATCACTAAAATCTATCAACCAGGTCTGGAAAGAATAATTCACTTTGAGATAACCCATTTAAATGAGTTAGGAGATGAGTGTGTAGACGTTCTAATAGTTGAATTAATGGGAAAACACAGCAACATTATCTTCTGTGACAGGGACTTAAATATAATAGATTCCATCAAGCACGTAAATGTTATGATGAGTTCCATTCGTGAAGTTCTTCCCGGTAGAAAGTATTTTGTACCAATGCAGAATGAAAAAGCCAATCCCCTAGAGGCTACTGAGGATTCCTTTGCAAATCTTATAAGAACCTCCTCAATCCCAGTGGGAAAGGTACTTTTTAACAAATACACCGGTATCAGTCCCGTGGTAAACGAAAGCATTTTATTTGCTTCTGAAATTGAGTCTGAAAAACCAGCAAATGAACTTAGTGAAGTTGAGCTTTTACATCTTTCTCATATTTTCTTAAATTACATTGACGATATAAAAAATGGTAACTTTGATCCTACCATATATAGCAAAAACGATATACCTGTGGATTATTCAGCACTTCCACTTTCTCAATACTCTGATTGCTCTGCTGAAAAATCACAATCCATCAGCGAGATTTTGGAAAAATACTATAGAAAACGCGAGATTGTTACTAACATTCGTAAAAAATCAACAGATTTACGACTTATTATTAACAACTCCCTTACCAAGGCCAGCAAAAAATACGCTTTGCAGAGAAAACAGCTTAAAGACACAGAAAAACGTGATAAATACAAATTGTACGGTGAACTTCTTACCGCCTACGCATATTCATGTCCTGAAGGCGTAGACAGTTTCACCTGTAACAACTACTATGACAACGACAATGAAATAAAGATTCCTCTTAATCCTGAATTGTCAGCTATGGAAAATGCTAAGAAATATTTTGAAAAATATAATAAGCAAAAACGAACCAAAGAGGCATTAGATAAAATAATTTTTGAAACAGAAAAAGAAATTGATATATTAGAATCCATTTCTGTAGCTTTAGAAATAGCCACAGATGAAAACGATTTAACAGCTATCAGAAAAGAGCTTACTGACTATGGTTATATAAAAAAGAAACACCATGAAAAGATAAAAGGTTATTCTAACAAGCCAATTCACATACAGCTAGACGAAAACACAGACATTTATATTGGCAAGAATAACTATCAAAATGAAGAAGTTTCATTTAAAATAGCTACAGGCAATGACTGGTGGTTTCACACCAAGAATATTCCAGGCTCCCATGTTGTTGTTAAAACAAAATTGGAAGATCTCCCTGACAAAGTTTTTGAAATTGCAGGCGGTTTAGCAGCCTTTTATTCAAAGGCCAGAAATCAGGAAAAAGTTGAAGTTGACTACACACAAAAGAAAAATTTAAAACGAGTCAACGGTGCAGCACCGGGATTTGTAATATACCATACAAATTACTCCCTTATGTGTTCACCAATAGATCCTAAAGAAAGCGGGTTAATAAAATGAGAAAACTAACAATAGGTTTTGTAGGTCTGGGTCTTATAGGTGGTTCCATTGCTAAGGCCCTTAGACAGTATTATAAAGATTGTAAAATAATTGTATATAACAGAAGTGAAAACTCCAGATACGCTGCCGTATCAGATGGGGTCGCAAATGTAGCCTGTGACAAGGTAGATGAACGTTTTTGTGAATGCGACTATATTTTCCTTTGTACACCGGTGGAACAAAACGTTACTTACCTGAGTATTTTAAAGGATATCATTAAAGATGACTGTATCATTACAGACGTTGGCTCAGTTAAGGGAAATATTCACTCAGCTGTTGAAAAAATTGGGTTAACTAAGAATTTCATTGGAGGACATCCAATGACTGGAAAAGAAAAAGTTAGCTATTTTAACTCAGAGGCAAGCCTTATGGAAAACGCTTTCTACGTTCTCACTCCTACTGATGATGTTGATCCGGCTAAAAGTGATGAGCTTAAATCCATCGTTGAAACAATAGGTTCTAAACCGGTTGTTATGGACTACGCAAAACACGATCACGTAGTTGCCGGCATAAGCCACCTTCCTCATCTCATTGCTGCTAACCTTGTTAATCTTATTAAAGATACAGATGACGAGGAGGGGTATATGAAAATGCTAGCGGCAGGAGGATTCAAAGACATTACAAGAATCGCCTCTTCATCCTCTGATATGTGGGAACAAATATGTGCCGTTAACACTGAAAACATCGTAGAGCTTTTAGATGCTTACATTGAAAAACTCAATGAAACACGAGCAGCTCTTGTTGAAGGTAAACACAATTATGTTTATGATTTATTCACTGAAAGTCGCGAATACAGAAGTCTTTTTTAATTAAACAACCTTGGTGGTCCATTTTGTACAATCCCAGATATCTGTGGCAATGTCACTATAAAACTCCGGTTCATGACAAACCATAAGAATACTGCCTTTGTACTCCTTTAGAGCCCTCTTTAATTCATCTTTTGCATCTACATCAAGATGGTTGGTGGGCTCGTCTAACACCAATATATTAGATGGACGGTTAATGAGCTTGCAAAGTCTAACCTTTGCCTGCTCTCCTCCTGACAATACCTTCACCTTACTTTCAATATGATCCTTCATAAGTCCACATTTTGCCAAGGCAGATCTTACCTGATACTGAGTAAATCCAGGAAATTCCTGCCATATCTCTTCTATACAAGTAGTTTCTATATCTGGTCTGGTCTCCTGTTCAAAATACCCTATCTCTAAGTTATCCCCTAATTCAACTTCTCCTGAAAGAGGCTTTATGATTCCTAGCAAACTCTTCAAAAGCGTTGTCTTTCCAATACCATTGGCACCAGTCATTACTACCTTTTGTCCCCTTTGGAATTCCAAATTCAGAGTCGAGGAAAGAGCCTCATCATATCCAATCACCAGATTCTTCGTTGTAATAAGGAATTTACCCGGAGTCTTGGAATACATAAAATTAAACTCCGGTTTAACCTTTTCATATACCTTATCGATTTTTTCCATATTATCAAGCTTTTTTTGTCTGGACATTGCCATATTTCTTGTGGCAACCCTTGCCTTATTACGAGCCACAAAGTCTTTAAGTTCAGCAATCTCCTGTTGCTGACGGTTATATGCACTTTCCTGTTGAGCCTTTTGCATTTCATAAACCTCTTGAAAATGCTCATAACTTCCAGGATATCTATTGAGTTTTGCATTATTCATATGATAAATAATATTAATTACACTATCTAAAAATTGTATGTCATGGGATATTAATATAAATGCATTTTCATATTCCTGCAAATATCTTTGAAGCCATACAATATGCTCTTCGTCTAAATAGTTAGTAGGCTCATCTAACAATAGAATCTCAGGTTTTGATAACAAAAGTTTTCCTAAAAGAACCTTTGTTCTCTGACCTCCGGAAAGCTCTGTTACATCTCTGTCCAGTCCTAATTCCAAAAGTCCCAACGCCCTGGCCACTTCATTTACCTTGGAGTCTATGAGATAGAAATCATGGGCATTCATAAGTTCCATAAGTGTTCCTACCTCTTCCATGTAATTTTCCATTTCTTCTTCGTTAGCCTCTGCCATAAGGTCATAAAGCTCATTGGTGCGCTCTTCCATTTTATAAAGGTCATCAAAGGCACTTGCAAGCACACTTCCTATGGTCATACCTGCTTCTAACACAGCATGCTGATCCAAATATCCCACCTTTACATTTTTAGCCCATTCAACATTTCCTTCATCAGGCTTTAACTTACCTGTTATTATACTCATAAAAGTGGATTTTCCTTCTCCATTTGCCCCAACAAGTCCAATATGTTCTCCTTTTAAAAGTCTAAAGGAAACGTCATCAAAAATTGCTCTGTCACCAAATCCATGGGATAAATGTTCTACATTTAAAATACTCATATTTACTCCTAAAAATGCCCCCACAAGCCAAGGCTTACGAGGGCATATCTGTTATTTAAATTATCTGTTAATGCTTCTATCGTTAAGCATCTCGTAGATCTGAATCTTTAACTGGTCTGCTGGCATTATGCCTATGAATCTACATCCGTATAAAACAAGTTCCTCATCAACGCTATCTTTTCTAACGATTTCAACAACTGTCTGAAACTGCTCGCCAGTCCATAATACAACTGTTGTATCATAAAATGTGTGAATAGGAATATCTTCGCTTGATTTGAAAGCCATTCCATCTTTAGAAAGGTTTATAACCTCAACGTTAAATTCATTTTTGTTTAAACCACTCAGATCACCACTGTTACGTATAGCGTTAAGTTTAATCTTAACATCTATAGACATTCTGTTAGATTTTCTTCTTTCCTCTGTCATTTACTTCCACTCCATGTTTTTTATCTTATCATCTTGTCCATTTAAGACATAGTGTACTAATAATAACACGAATATTATTTTTTCACAATACAATCTGTAATAAACATTGCATCTCCAAATGAGAAAAATCTATATTTATCCCTTACCGCTTCCTCATATGCTGTCAAAACATTCTCTCTTCCTGCCAGTGCAGAAACTAGCATAATCAAGGTGGATTCAGGTAAATGGAAGTTTGTTATCAGACAATCCACCGCCTTGAATTTATATCCCGGATAAATAAAAATATCTGTTTCTTTATTCATCGGATGAATCATACCATTTTCATCGGCTGCAGATTCTAAAGTTCTACAACTTGTGGTTCCTACAGAAATAATCCTTCCACCATTTTTCTTAGTCTCATTTATCAGGTCTGCGGCTTCTTTTTTTACATTGATTATCTCTGAATGCATATGGTGTTCTAGAATATTATCAACCTTTACAGGTCTAAACGTTCCAAGACCTACATGCAATGTTACCCTGGCTATGTTTACACCCTTTTCTTCTATCTTTTTCAAAAGATCATTTGTAAAGTGTAAACCCGCAGTTGGAGCCGCTGCAGAACCGCTATTTACGGCATATACGGTCTGGTATCTGTTTTTATCCAAAAGCTTATGGGTTATATAAGGTGGTAATGGCATTTCCCCTAATTTATCAAGGATTTCTTCAAATATACCGTCATATTCAAAACGTATAAGTCTGTCACCATCTTCAACTACATCTATAACTTCACCAACTAAAAGACCGTCTCCAAAGGATATTCTTGCACCTACTCTTGCTTTTTTACCCGGCTTTACCAAAGTTTCCCATACGTTATCTTTTTTTCTTTTTAACAAAAGAACTTCTACACTGGCTCCTGTGCCTTCTTTTTCACCAATAAGTCTGGCCGGAATAACCTTTGTATCATTTAAAACCAGACAATCTCCCGGATTTAAATAATCAATAATGTCATGAAATATCTGGTGTTTTATCTCTCCAGTATTCTTGTCTAATAACATAAGTCTTGATAAATCACGATTTTCCAAAGGA
This sequence comes from uncultured Eubacteriales bacterium, assembly GCA_900315425.1. Lineage (GTDB taxonomy): Bacteria > Bacillota > Clostridia > Lachnospirales > Lachnospiraceae > Bovifimicola. The sequence continues at coordinate 6,707 of OMZA01000002.1, read as the reverse complement.
TCCTGTGCTATCAACTCCTGAGGAAGATTATAGTTATAATCCTCAAGACTCATTCCTACTTCTTTTGTATCATTTATTGCATTTTCCATTTTAAAACCTTTCAGGATTGCTTAATTGGTTTAACTGTAAACTTTCCATCTCTATCTATATTTAACAAAGTTCCTCCCTTATGACCAGAAAGATTCTTTGCATACAAAAGACAGTCAATACTCTGACCATAAGTAAGTCTTATACCTTTGTACTCTATAGAAAAATCATTTAAGTGATCGTGTCCGCAGAACAAACCTTTTGTACATCCTAATTCTTTTGCAGTTTCAAACAATTTGCTTGGCTTTGCTGTTTTACTAATCTCTTCGTCTCTGTCTCCAAAGAAGAATTTAGTATCACCTATACCATCTACGGAATGATTCCAGGCTTCTTCATATTCCTGAACAGGCATATGAAAATATATGTATGATGGTACATTTCTATTCTCTTCCTTATTTATGCGAAGAGTCTGCTTTTTGTACCATTCCACCTGATCATCTCTTATGGTATCGTATTGTTTTTTTCTACCATTTTTTACATACTCATTGCTATCCATTACAAATATAACTGAATTTATACTTCCATCTGAATTTCTTAATTTTACTATGTAATTAGATGTTCCAGTTATATTTTGGGTATCCTCATTAAGATTCATCACACAGTGTCTTTGTCCTAAAAGATAATCTGCCAACTCTTTTTTTGTATGTGTTGATTTTGGAGTTGCATCATGATTTCCAAAAGCCACTGCATATGGAATCTTGGAACTTTCTATCATGTCTGTTATTATAGACATACTGTGAAGATTATTTCTTGTCATAGACTGAGACATATCAGGACAATTCAAATCCCCGGTAATTACTATCAAATCCGGATTAGCTGTCTTAACTACTCTTCTTATAATATTAAGAGCTGTCATATCTTCATGTCTTGATAAATATCCACCACCAATATGGATGTCTGTTAACTGAAGAATTCTAAATTCCGAATTATCTTTCTTTTGAATCGAATAATATCCATCCTCTTCCTGCTTAATAATTAACTTCTTTTTTGTTTCTTTCATTTTAGGTAAATTTTTATCTAGATATCTGTTACCCAGAAACATATTTCTATAATATTTGTATCCTAAGACAATGGTTCCGAATAACACCAGTCCCACTGCCTTAGCACCATCTTTTACTCTATTATTCATATTTTACCTTTAATTCTTCTTTACTTAACAACTTCTAACTATGCTCTAAGCTCAATTCCTAACTCTTTAAGTCCAGAAAGAATCTTATTCATAACATCATTTACTTCATCTTCAGCAAGAGTTCTGTCCGGTGCTCTAAATGCTACAGAATAAGCCATTGATTTAAAGCCTGCACCAATCTGAGCTCCTTCGTAAATATCAAACAATGTGCATTCTTCAAGAAGTTCTTCTGCATTTTTTCTAATAACTTCTTCTATTTGACCTGCAAGTACCTCCTTTGGTACTACCATAGAGATATCTCTAGTTACTGCCGGATATTTTGCTATTCCCTTGTATTTTCTATCAAACGAGGTTAAGTCATATATCTGTGGCATATCTATTACTGCTACATATACTCTGTCTTTTATGTTGTAATTATCGCCAACTGCAGGGTGAAGTTCTCCTATATATCCAACCTTTCTTCCTGCATATGTAATATCTGCCTGTCTTCCTGGATGAAGGAATGAATATATTGATTTTTCATATGTTACAAGTTCCTTCATTCCTGCCTTTTCAAAGAATTCCTCTATTACACCCTTCATTGTGAAGAAGTCTCCCTCTCCATACATTCCAAGTGTTAACTGCATTCTTTCATCTGGAAGTTCTGTAAGTGGTAATGCCTTAGGAATATAAATATTTCCCAATTCATAAAGTCTTACATCTTTGTTTCTTCTGTTGTAGTTTGTTGAAAGAGATACTAACATTCCATTTAATGGAATTGTTCTCATAATACTATAATCTTCTCCTAATGGATTAGATATAGTAATTGCATCTCTTATCTTACTATCTGCCGGAATAAGTAATTTATCAAATACCTTTGGACTTTCAAATGAATATGTCATTGACTGGCTGAATCCGCAAAACTCTGCCACTGATTTTGCCACATTATCTATTCTCATCTCATATGTAAGTTTTCCTGTTGTAGATGAGCTACTTGGCATTGTTGTTGGAATCTTATCATATCCATAGAATCTTGCAACTTCTTCTGCAAGATCTGCCATAACATGAATGTCCTGTCTAAATGTTGGCGCTACAATTTCATTTGTATCAGCATCATATGCTAATTCTATTTTTTCAAGATATCCAATCATTTCTTCATTAGAGAAATTAGTTCCCAATAGCGCATTTATCTTTTCCGGCTCAAATTTAACTCTTACCGGTTCATTTTTCTTATCATATACATCAACTACGCCACCTACAACTTCACCTACACCAAGTTCTTCCATTAACTGGCATGCTCTGTTTATAGCGTCTATAGCATTATTTGGATCGAGACCCTTTTCAAATTTTCCTGATGCATCAGTTCTAAGGCCTAATCTCTTAGATGAAAGTCTTATATTTGTGCCATCAAAGCATGCAGCCTCAAACATAACGTCCTTTACATCATCTGTAATCATTGAGTTTTCACCACCCATGATTCCTGCTATTCCTACCGGCTTTTCGGCATCCTTTATGAGAAGGATATCTTTATCCAATTTTCTTTTCTGACCATCAAGAGTTGTATATGTCTCTCCATCCTTTGCTCTTTCAACAATTATCTTGTTTCCTGATAAAGTCGAAAGATCATATGCATGCATTGGCTGTCCATATTCTTCCATTACGTAATTAGTAATATCTACGATATTATTAATTGGTCTGATTCCTGCATTTGCAAGCCTTCTCTGCATCCACTGTGGTGATGGTGCAATCTTAACATTTTTTACAACTCTGGCGGTATATCTTCTACAAAGATCAGAATCCTTCACTTCAACTGTAACAATGTCATTTACATTTTCATCATTTCCTGTTTCCTTAACGACAGGTGGTTTAAATTCCTTGTTAAATGTTGCAGCCGCTTCTCTAGCTATTCCAATTACACTATAACAATCTACCCTATTTGATGTTATCTCGTACTCAAATACTGTATCGTGAAGACCAAGTACTTCTACAGCATCTGCTCCAACCTCTGTATTTTCAGGGAAAATGTATATACCATTTTCTGGTGCTTCCGGATACATATTTCTATCTGAACCCAATTCCTCAATTGAGCACATCATTCCATAGGATTCAACGCCTCTTAGTTTTCCTTTTTTTATCTGAATTCCGCCTTCAGTTCTACTTCCGTCATGTCCTCCGGCTACTCTTCCTCCGTCTAATACCACAGGTACCTTCTGTCCTACTTCAACATTTGGAGCTCCTGTTACAATTTGAATTGTCTCTGTTCCAATGTTTACCTGGCAAATAACTAATTTATCTGCATCAGGATGTTTTTCTATTTTCTCTATCTGACCTACAACGATTTTTTCAAGGTCCTTATCTAATCTATCAAATCCCTCAACCTTTGTTCCTGTAAGGGTCATTGCATCTGTATACTCCTGATCACTACAATCTAAATCAGGTACATATGCTTTTATCCACGATAATGGTGTATTCATCTTGATTCCTCCTTGTAATTAAAACTGCTTTAAGAAACGAACATCGTTTTCGTACATAAGTCTCATATCATCGATTTCATATTTAAGTAATGCTATTCTTTCAAGACCTACACCAAATGCAAATCCTGTATACTCATTTGGATCAATACCTCTCATTTCAAGAACGTGTGGATGAACCATACCACATCCAAGAATCTCTATCCATCCAGAGCCCTTACACATTCTACAGCCTTTACCATGGCATTTAAAACATGATACATCTACTTCGGCACTTGGCTCTGTAAATGGGAAATGATGTGGTCTGAACTTTACTTTTGTATCCTCTCCAAAAAGTTCCTTAGCAAACTGTGCTAATGTACCTTTTAAGTCAGAAAATGTTATATTCTTATCTATTACAAGACCTTCTATCTGATGGAAAGAAGGAGAATGTGTTGCATCTACTTCATCTGATCTAAATACTCTTCCTGGGGAAATCATCTTTATTGGAAGTCTTCCCTTTTCCATTTCATGCACCTGTACTGATGATGTCTGAGTTCTAAGAAGGATATCATTTGTTATATAAAATGTATCCTGCTCATCCTTTGCAGGGTGATTAGCCGGAATATTTAAAGCCTCAAAGTTATAGTAATCATATTCAACTTCCGGTCCACTTACTACTTCATATCCCATTCCAATAAATATTCTCTCTACCTCTTCAAGAGCTATTGTATTTGGATGTCTATGACCTAACTTTATTCTCTTAGCCGGAAGAGTTACGTCTATAACTTCTGCAGCAAGCTTCTTTTCTCTAGCTGCCTCTTCAAGTTTCTTCTTTGTTTCTTCAAGTTTGCTCTCAATTATCTCTCTGGCTTTATTTACCATTTCTCCTACTTTAGGTCTGTCTTCCGGAGCCACGTCCTTCATTCCCTTTAAAACCTGCTTTAACTCACCTTTTTTTCCAAGATAAGCAACTCTTATCTCATTTAATTTTTCTAGGGCGTCAGAATTCTGGATTTTTTCAAGGGCTTCTGCTTGAATCTTCTCTAAATCTTCCTTCATCATAGTTCTTCTTTCCTTTCAAACAAATATTTTAATCCTGGTCGGCAATATAAAAAAGCCCAACCAGATATCTCTATCTGATTGGGACGAATTATCGCGGTACCACCCAACTTCCTAATCATTATAATTAGGCACTTATCTTATGGTTTACGTCCATTACTCGCCATTTTCTACACAAACTTTTACATTTTTAAGAAAACTTTCTGCTCTTTAGAAAATCTCCTACTTCTTCGAATCCATTGTCCTTCAAAAATGGAGCTCCGATGTGAACTTCAGTATCAAACTCGTCTCGCTTTCAGCCGGTGACGAAACTCTCTGTATTACTGTACATGTTTTCAAACAAGACAGCAGTTTTTACTTACTATGCATCTTCAACGCACAGATTAAATATTAACATAATATAGATTTTAAGTCAATTATAGCAAGGCTTGAGTTTCTTATAAACCATTTTTGATAATGTCTTAATAAACCACAAGAGAAAATGTCTCAAATGTGGTAGGCTATCCTCCGGATAAGGAGGTGGACATTATCAGAAAGGTTGAATTAAGAATGTACGATCAGAAAAAGTATGAAGTCATCAAGCATCCTTTGTAATAAAACATGCTTGAATGATTGACTTTTACGGTATTTGTGGTGATTTGATAAGGCTTTCTTATGGTATCAGTGGGTAGGCTGTTTAAGAAAGCCTTTTCTCTGTTAAAATACATCATCGGAATTCTTCCTGTTCCCTGGTTTACCTGTGCATTAACACGATTGTTAATTCTTGTTACTAATTCAACCAGTTCACGGTAATTTAATTTTCCATTATAAGCCCTTATTTCATCAAGTATCTTCATAGGAGCCTCAACTGCTTCTTCCTTAGAATTTTATTCTCCTTTTTCTCGTAATTCGTTTAAAAGAGATTCTTTTTCAAAGAATGCTTTACCAAATTCCCAATACATGTCTTTAGTATAGTCGCCGCCCTTGCCATATACAATCGATAATAATTCGATAGTCTTTTCTTGTAAAAAATCATCAGTAAAACAATGGATTTCCATATCTATAAATAGTTTTGCTACTATTTGTTTTGCCTCAATATAATTCTTTTCTGTCGCATACGGTGGTAAACCTTCCATAAAATAATCCTTTCTGACATTTCATATTCTAGCATCTACTAATGTTCTTTTTCATAAATCAGCTTATCAAACATGTAATTACAAGCTTCACTTTCATCGTTGAAACGTCTATAACCATTATTTTGATTACCCCGTTCATCAACATAGAAAAATTCCCAATAGTTATGAACCTTTCTAAGCATATAAATATCAGATGCTAAATTGCCATTAACTGAATACCATCTTGATGGTATTTTTTCTTGTTCCAATTTTATTAATAATTCCTCAACATTCATAATCAATTACCTCCTACTTCCTTAATAATTCCACGTTTTAGTAATACCTCAACACTTACTGGAGAACGGTATTGAGTTCCTAATCCTATATTATCAAAAGCAGAAGCAATTGTTGAAGTTTCAACTTCAAATGGTTTCAGAACCTCATATTGATGGTATTTTGATAAATCTGCATCATACGGTAATGCTCTCATTTCCATTGGTGTTCCAACAGGTGAAAAATATTTACCTGTCACTTTTCCATATCTATCAATTATTTCACCTTCCTTAAGATGAATAAATTCTTCAGTTCCTCTGATTGCTCCATTATTATCCGGATAATAAGGAACAATTTCTGTGGACTTACTTCCACCCTTATCTATCCCACTTTGACTCGCTGCCGCTTCTCTCCCGGCCACATTAACCTCTGTCAAAACATTACTGTTTACAGACGTAGAAAGCTCATTTACAAATCCTCTTCCGCTGCTGTATATCTGGGTTCCGGATATGAACATTCCGGCACTGCTTAATACTAACGCTGCCACTTCAGCGTAAGTATTTTTGTCTGTCTTCTGACCGTTAACTATGTATTTATCATACATAGCTTTTCCGACGTTTATTGTGTTTTTTG
>OMZA01000011.1 GCA_900315425.1 uncultured Eubacteriales bacterium | reverse complement strand
TTTCAGCCAATATGCTGTACACATCACAATATCAACTTCACACAACCCAAAAAGGGGCTTCGCCCAGATGATTTAATCATCTAAAGCGACAGCCCCTTTTTTGGTTATTATCTCTTTGGACATGTAATTTCTGCTATCTCTTCTATGGTGTGATGTAGTTTATCAACAATAGCTGTATCGGCAGCTTTATAAAACATTTCTTTTCCGTGTCTTTTAGATACTATTAAACCGCTTATTTTTAATAGTTTTAAATGATGAGATACTGCAGGAGAACTCATTTCCATTAGGGAAGCAATGTTTATAACACATTCTTCACAGTGACATAACAGCCAAAAGATTCTAAGTCTGTTTGGGTCACCTAGTTGTTTTAAAGCATCTGCCACTGTTTCCACTGTTGATACAGGAGGCATTGCCTCAATAAGTAAATCCTCGCAATTATCTATGGAATGGTCGTGGGGTAAAGTTTTTTCATGTTTATGATTAAGGTTTTTTTCCTGGGTAGTAGTTGTTAGTTTTATTTTATTATTAGCCATTTTAATCCTCCAGATAAGTCTTCTTTGTCCTATTATATGGGAATGAATATTTTTTATCAAGAAGCCATATATTATTGACAGCATGTTTATGATTTGATATATTAAAATCAACGATTAAACAATTGTTTAATTGTAATAAAAGTATAGAACGGAGAATTATTATGAAAAAAACTTATAAAATTGATGTAGATTGTGCTAATTGTGCTAATAAAATGGAAGTTGCAGCAAAAGAAACAGCAGGTGTGAAAGATGCAGTTGTCAACTTTATGACTTTAAAGATGAAAGTTGAATTTGACGAGGGAGCAGATGTAGAAGCAGTTATGAAAAATGTTTTAGCTAACTGTAAAAAAGTAGAATCTGATTGTGAAATCTTTTTCTAGGAGATGATTAGATGAATAAAAAACAGAAGAAAAATCTCATTAGAATTATTATTTCTGCTGTATTACTCATTGCATTTCATTTTATCCCCAAGGCTGTATTGCCAGAAAAAAGCATTGTAAGATTTATTATATATTTGATTGCGTATCTGGTAGTTGGGTATGATGTTCTTATCAAAGCTTTTAAGGGAATTAAAAATAAACAGGCCTTTGATGAATATCTTCTTATGGCAATAGCTACAATTGGTGCTATGGCATTAGGATTATTCAGAACCGGTGATTACGTGGAAGCTGTAGCCGTTATGCTGTTTTACCAGATAGGTGAGTGGTTTCAAAGTTATGCTGTTGGTAAAAGCAGAAGAAATATCAGCGATCTTATGGATATAAGACCTGATTATGCTAATATTGAAAATGAAGATGGAAGCCTTGAACAGGTGGATCCTGATGAAGTTGAGGTTGGAAGTATTATTGTGGTTCAACCTGGTGAAAAGATTCCCATTGATGGAATCATAGTAGATGGGAATGCTACCCTTAATACCGCGGCTCTTACCGGAGAAAGCAAGCCTAGGGATGTTGAAAAGGGTGATAGTGTAATCAGTGGTTGTATAAATACTAATGGATTGTTAAAGATAGAAACCACCACGGATTTTGATGAGTCCACGGCTTCTAAGATTCTTGATCTGGTGGAAAACGCCAGTTCCAGAAAATCCAAATCAGAAGCATTTATATCAAGATTTGCAAGAATTTATACCCCAGTCGTTGTTTATCTTGCCATAGCTCTTGCAACTATCCCACCAATTGTAAGACTTATTATTGGAATGGATGCAATCTGGGGAGAGTGGATATACAGAGCCCTGACATTTCTTGTAATATCATGTCCTTGCGCACTGGTTATAAGTATTCCTTTAAGCTTTTTTGCCGGAATCGGTGGAGCTAGCAGAGAAGGCGTGTTAGTTAAAGGGTCTAATTATTTAGAACAGTTGTCAAAGGTTAAAACTGTAGTATTTGATAAGACAGGAACTTTGACAAAAGGAGTGTTTGAGGTAACAGCTATTCATCCGGAAGAAATGGATGAAAAGGAATTGCTTCATATTGCAGCACATGCCGAAAGATATTCCAACCATCCTATTGCAGATTCTCTCAAGGAAGCTTATGAGAATGAGAATGACGGTTGTGAAGTAAAAGATGTAGAAGAGATGGCAGGACATGGTGTAAAAGCGGTGGTTGATGGACAGATTATATATGCCGGTAACTCAAAACTTATGGATAAAATAGGAGTTAAATGTAAACCTTGTGAGCACAAAGGTACTATTATCCATGTGGCAAGAGCCACTGAAAGTGGTGTAAAATATGAAGGACATATAGTTATTTCCGATGTGGAGAAAGCGACTTCAAAGGGAGCGATTAGAGCCCTTAAGAAATGTGGTATAAAGGAAACGATAATGTTAACAGGAGATAATGAAGAAATAGCTAAAAAAGTTGCTATGGATTTAAATATCGATAGTTACTACAGTGGACTTTTACCTGAAGATAAAGTAAATAAAGTAGAAGAGCTTATTGATGAAAATGGTAAGAAACTTCTAGCCTTTGTTGGAGATGGAATAAATGATGCTCCGGTAATATCCAGGGCAGATGTGGGAATTGCCATGGGAGCCATGGGTTCAGATGCAGCAATAGAAGCTGCAGATATTGTTCTAATGGATGATGATCCTATGAAGATAGCTAAGGCTATTAAGATTTCTAAAAAATGTATTGGAATAGTTAATGAAAATATATGGTTTGCCATAGGAATAAAAGTGGTCTGTCTGATATTAGGAGCTGTTGGTATCGCTAATATGTGGTATGCAATATTTGCTGATGTTGGAGTAATGATACTTGCAGTATTAAATGCCATAAGAGCATTATTTGTAAAAGATAAAACAACGTAAAAATACCCCTGTTGCCGTTGGCAGCAGGGGTTATTCATATTATTATCTAACATTAGTTATTAATAAGTCTGTCACTGTATGACATTAGTTATTAATAAGCTTGTCGTCATTTGACCAGCTGTAAAGACTTCTGATCTGTGCTCCAATCTGCTCTGATGGATGAGACTGAGCTTTCTTTCTCATAGCTTCAAAGTGGATTCTACCATTCTTCATATCCTGTACGAAGTCAGATGCGAATGTTCCATCCTGAATGTCTGAAAGAACTTTCTTCATTGCTTTCTTTGTATCTTCTGTAACAATCTTAGGTCCTGTTACATAATCACCATACTCAGCTGTGTTTGAGATAGAGTATCTCATTCCTGCGAAACCTGACTGATAAATAAGATCAACGATGAGTTTCATCTCGTGTACACACTCGAAGTATGCATTTCTTGGATCATAACCAGCTTCAACAAGTGTTTCAAAACCAGCCTGCATAAGTGCACAAACACCACCGCAAAGAACTGCCTGCTCACCGAAGAGGTCAGTCTCAGTCTCTGTCTTAAATGTTGTCTCAAGTATACCAGCTCTAGCTCCACCGATACCAGCACCATATGCAAGTGCAAGATCAAGAGCTTTTCCTGTAGCATCCTGCTCTACAGCAACAAGACAAGGTGTTCCTTTGCCTTCCTGATACTCAGAACGTACTGTATGACCTGGAGCCTTAGGTGCGATCATTGTTACATCAACATCTGCTGGAGGAACAATGAGTTTATAATTAATGTTGAAACCGTGAGCAAACATTAACATGTTGCCTGCCTCAAGGTTTGGCTCAATATCTGTTTTGTAAATATCAGCCTGTTTCTCATCTGGGATGAGGATCATGATGATATCTGCTAATTTTGTAGCTTCTGCTACTGAATAAACTGTAAGTCCCTGTGACTCAGCTTTTGCTTTTGAACTAGAACCTTCGTAAAGACCTACGCAAACGTCTACTCCTGATTCTTTTAAGTTAAGGGCATGTGCATGTCCCTGGCTACCATAACCAATAATAGCAACTTTCTTTCCGTCCAATAAGCTAAGGTTACAATCTTTGTCATAAAAAATTCTTGCCTGATCTGCCATTTTTATAAATCCTCCTATAAATTTAAAATTACAATTGGTAATACCAATCACTAGATTGATTTTGCCAACTCGCTGTGATACAATCCATTATAATTTAATAAGTAAAAAAGTCAAGGTGTTTACATGTTTAAAAAGATTTTAGTTGATAAAAATAATAACAAAGATGCTTTTTCCCAGATTATGGGACAAATAATAGATTGTATCAGCAATGGTGAGCTGAAATCAGGAGATGCTCTCCCAGCAGAAAGAGCCATGGCAGAAACCTTTGGAGTTTCGAGACCAATTGTCAGAGAAGTTATAAAGTCTCTTGAATTCTTAGGAATAGTTTCTGCGGTCCAAGGTGGTGCTAATTATATTTCCATGGATTTAAAAAATTGTTTCATCGAACCAATTGCTATTTTAATGAAAATAAGTCAAACAAGTCCAAGGCAAAGTCAGCAATTGAGGGTTACCTTAGAGTGTGCAGCAGCAAGACTTGCGGCTATTAATTCTACTCCAGTGGAATGTGCAAAGCTAAATCTTTTAATGGAGCAGGTAAATGCAACTGAGGATGTGGATGATGCTAAGGACATGGATTTTAAATTTCATTTGCAAATTGCAAAAATGGCAGATAATCCGATTATATACAGCGTTCTGGCTGCGTCAGTTAGCATAACCGAGGATCTTATTAGTAATACAAGAAAGTACATGAAGGAAAAAAAATATTCCGGCAAGGATATTGCCAGTCAGCACAGAGCCTTAGTAGAAGCTATAACAAAACACCAGCCGGACAGAGCCGAACAGGTTATGAAAGAACATTTGAGAATCGTAGACATTTACATAGATGCTATGGAGAAGCAAAAACAGGAGAAAGACTATGACTAAGATAAAAATATGTGGTCTTACAAGTATTAATGACGTGGAACTTATAAACAATAATAAAGTCGAATATGCGGGTTTTGTGGTATTTGTTCCTAAAAGTAAAAGAAATAATGATTTACAAAATGCAGGTGTTTTGCTTAATAGTCTAGATAAAAACATAACTGCTGTGGCTGTTACCATATCTCCTGATATAGATAAGGCAATCGCTATTGAAAAAGCTGGATTTTCCTTCATTCAGATTCATGGAGAGGTGCCAGAGGGATTGTACGAAAGAACCGGTCTTAAGGTAATAAAGGCTTTTAATGTTAAAGACATAAGTTTCTTTGACAAGTTTTTGGGAAATGATAGAATCGTAGGATTTCTTTTTGATGCAAGAAAGCCAGGTAGTGGAAAGACCTTTGATTGGAATGTTTTGAAAGAAATAAAAAGACCAGATAATAAGTTGTTTATTCTAGCTGGGGGACTAGATAAGGACAATGTTAAGGAAGCCATTGATTTTGTAAATCCTGACATGGTGGATGTTTCCTCAGGGGTGGAAAATGACAATGGAATTGGGAAGGATCCAATTAAGATTAAAGCATTTGTTAGTGAAGTAAGAGGTTAAGGAATTATGAGATTTGTTATTCAAAGAGTATCTTCTGCAAAAGTTGAGGTTGATAATAATATTACCGGAGAAATTAATGATGGTTTTTTAGTATTTATTGGAGTTGCCGATACGGACACAAAAGACATTGCTGATAAAATGGTTAAAAAAATGTGTGGTCTTAGAATATTTGGCGATGAGCAAGGTAAGACGAATCTTTCTTTAAAGGATGTGGATGGAGGTCTGTTATTGGTTTCACAATTTACTTTATATGCTGATTGTAAAAAGGGCAACAGACCATCATTTATAAGAGCAGGTAAACCGGATTTTGCCAACGATATGTATGAATACATCATAAGCATATCCAAGGAATATACAGATAAAGTCGAGACGGGAATTTTTGGCGCCAACATGAAAATCAGCTTAGTAAATTCCGGTCCATTTACAATAATACTTGATAGTGAAGAAATATGTAGCAGGTCGTGACGTGTTATGATTATTGAATATCCAGACTATTATGAAAAGTTTAAATGTGTTGGTGGAGACTGCAAAGATACTTGTTGTGCAGGTTGGGAAATTGACATAGACGAGGAGACATTTTATTATTACCAAACTCTTAATGGAGATATTGGCAACAGAATTAAGGAAAGTATAAAGATAGAAGGGGAGGATGTTTTCTTTCCGCTGACTAAAAATAATCGCTGCCCTTTTTTAAATGATAAGAATCTTTGCGACATATACAGTGCCTTGGGTGAAGAGAGTCTGTGCCAGGTATGCACTGAATATCCCAGATATTATTTAAGGCTTCAAGAGTATGAGCAAATAGATATGAGTTTATCTTGCATGGAGTTAGGAAGAATTTTTTTTGAAAACGACGAAAAAATTTGTTTTATAAAAAGAGGTAGTGGGCACATAGATGACGAGGTAAAAAATATTTTGTCCATAAGAAACGAAATGATTGATATTCTTCAAGGTGAAGGCTATAGCATAATTTCGAAATGGCAAACTATATTTAGTAAATTCCAGATAAGTTATCATCAAGAATCAGCGGGGTCCCTTATAAATGTATTCGAAAATCTCGAACTTATAGATGAGAAGTGGAGAAGTCGTTTTAATAGTGTTAAAAGATATGTTGCTATTAAAGATAATTTATTAAAAATGGATAATGAAGAATTTTATAAAAAATATGGCTGGCAGTTTGAAAAGCTTTCGGTGTATTTTGTTTTTAGATATATAAGTCAGATTTATTATTCAGAGGAAAATTTAAAGGATAGCTTAAACATGACAATTAAAATGATAATCAGAAGTTTATCGTTTATAAAGTTAATGATAATGTCATGCGATAAAGACATTGATATTATTGATATTACACATGCATTTTCAAAACAAGTAGAACACTCCGATGAAAACGTAGAAAAGCTTATGTTGTAGTAAATTGTTGAAAATATCTACTATATATGGTAAACTTAAAATACTTGTAAATAATTTTAGAAAGGAAGAAACGTATGGAAAATGAAAACAATGGAGTTCAGGGAATGCCACAGGGAGCAACACCTGAATCAGAAGCACAGGCAGCACCAGAAGCAGTGCAGCAGGTGGCACCAGAAGTAGCACAGACTACACCACAGCCACAGCCACAGCCTACACCAGTTAGCGGAGCAGTTCCACCTGAAAAGCCAGAGAAAAAAGGTAACGGACTTGTTAAAGGTCTTATAATTGGAGGAATTATATTTGTACTTGTTGCAGCAATTGCAGTAGCAGCTATTATTTACTTTGTAACCAGACCTAAGACAATTGATATTAGTAAATATGTTGATGTTACATTTGATGGTGCAGATGGATATGGAACAGCAGATGTTGATATTGATGATGCTCTTTTAAAGGATATAAAGTCTGCGATGAAAGATAAAGGAACCTATTCAGAACATAAATTTGATAAAGTATTAGATTCTTTCTATGATTATGAAGTAGATCCTGATTCAGAGCTTTCAAATGGTGATAAGGTTAAAGTTAAATTTGATATTAGCAAAGACAAATTCAAAGATTACGGAATCGTATTCAAGAACACAACTGTTTCAAAGAAAGTTTCTGGTCTTAAAAAAATCAAAAAGTTTGATGCTTTTGAAGATATCGAACTTGAATATTCAGGAACATCACCTGAAGGATATGTATATATTTCCGGAGCTCCTGATGGACTTTACTATGAAGCTGATAAAACTGAAGAGTTGTCTAATGGTGATGAGATAACAGTAAAAGTACTTTCATATTGGGATGACGAAGACGAGTACACAAGTTATGCTCAGGAATATGGTCAGATACCTGAAGAAACAGAAAAGACATTTACTGTTGAAGGACTTGATAAATATATAAATGATCTTGAAGAAGATGCAGATGCCATTGAAGAAATTCAGAAAAAAGCAGCTGAGGATTTGAAAGATAACTACTTTGGTTGGGACATAGAATACCAGGAGTCAAGTATTGAAGGTACATATCTTGGTGTAAATGAAGATGCAGGAAGTTGGGATGACCAAAATGTATTAGTATATATTTACAAAGTAACAGTAAAGGATACAGAGCAGAACAAAACATTTGATTACTATACAACATATTCTATAAAAAATATAAAAATAAATGAAGACGGTGAACTTGAGGATGATGACTACTTATGGTTTTCTACAACAGATGATGAGGTAACAGTCGGTCAGACAAGTTCCGGTTCAGACCTTAAATTCTATGGATATTCATCAGTAGATGAAGCTAGTAAGGCGATTGAGAAAGAATATGATGATTTTGAATTAACAAGTGCATTTGGTTGATAATTAAATACAGATAGCCAAAAAGCGCCTAGGTGAAAAATGATATGATTCCCCTTAAGTAGACAAGGTAAATAACCAAAATCTATTTAAGGGGAATTTTTATGGCAAAAAATAAATATCCTAATGTTAGACTCTAAGTTGTAATATAAAACCCAAAATGATAGAATACTTAAGGATATGCCATTTGGCAAAGTACAATGACATTTGTACTAATAATGGAAAGGAGAAGCTATGTATCTGTGTTTAGGATGTGGTTCGAATCTTAGATTCGATATCGCAACACAAAGATTAAAATGTGATAGCTGTGAGAATAGCTATGATGTTAGGGAGTACGATGAAATAAAATATAAAGAAGATACTTCCATGGAAACGCCTGAAGACAAAGCATTTTACGACAGTGTTGTGCTAAGTTGTCCTCACTGTGGAGGAGAAGTTATTACTAATGATGAAAATACTGTAGCATCATATTGTAGTTATTGTGGTGCGTCTGTTGTTCTTGAAAGGCGTATGCAAGGGGTAAAAAAACCACAAAAGATAATTCCTTTTGCGGTTTCCAAGGAACAGTGTAGAAAGAATTATAAGGATTTTGTAGGGAAAGCTTTCTTTGTACCTAAAGAATTAAAGAATGATAAATACATTGAGCAGTTTAGGGGCATTTATATGCCATATTGGACATATGAAGCAGCTCATGAGGGGGAACTTCATACAAAAGCTGAAAGTAAGCCGGAAAGACATGGAGATTATCTTTACTATGATTGTTATAAAGTAGATGGAACTGTAAGGGACAAGCAAAAGGGAATATCTTTTGATGCAGAAGCTACATATGATGATGAACTTTCAAAAGCAATAGAACCTTATGATTACAGGAAAGCACAGGAGTTTTCACCGGCGTATATGTGTGGATTCTTTGGAGATTTGCCAAATGTACCAGAAAAGATATATTCCAAGGAAGCTGGAGATATTTCTGATTCCATAACAAAACAAAGAATAGAAAAAATATCTGAATTCAAAGATATGGATTTTGATAAAGGATTACAAGATGATATTTCTAAAATCAGAAAAATGGAAAAAGGAGAATCAACACTATTTCCAGTATGGTTTTTAACGTATAGAAAGAATGACAGAGTTGCATATGCCATAGTAAATGGACAGACAGGAGCTACATATGCTGATATGCCAGCTTCTATAAAGAAATATATTATCTTTTCTTTAATACTTGCAATACCTATTTATTTTATTTTAGAGGTGGCAATAACCATGCTACCAACGACTTTGTTAAAATTGGTAGAATTGGTAGCTATTGTAGCTGTGATACTATATTTTTGCAATGTAAGAAAAGTAAAAAAGAGAGAATCACATGAAGGTGATAAAGGGTATGCTACGTTAAAAGCAGATACCAAGACAGAGATAAATAAGATTTCAAAAGAAGAAGGGAATAATGTTAAAAAGTCAAAACTAAGTTCCTTATTATTAAAGTTGGATATCTGGGTTGTAGTATTTGTTATATTAATTGTGGTTGTATCATTTGCTGGAATAACCAATTTTATAGGGAATATAATGCCGTTTGCGGGAATACTTACAGGAATTGTATCAATTATATCTAATTTCAAAGAGGATGAAAATGTGAAGCGTGCATACATTTCTTCTGTGGGGATAGTAATACTTGCTATAACAATGATAATATCAGGTGTGGTAGATGTTATAAAACCAATTCAGGATTGGATAAATTATATAGCAATAGCAATTCTTTTAATAGGAATTGTATCATGTAATATGGCTATAATTAGAAAATACAACGTACTTGCCACAAGACCATTACCTCAGTTCGACAGAAAAGGAGGTGAGCAGAAGGGATGACAAAATCAATTAATAAAATGATTATGGCATTTCCAGTTGTAATATTAGTGTTACTAAGTGTAGTACTTATGCCAAGTACAGCTTTAGCAAACGAGGATGATTATGAATATGATGACTATGGATGCATATTCTATGTAAATGAACAAACAGGATATCAGGCATACGTTATAGATTATATGGATTTGCTTAAAGAATCTGAAGAGATATCTTTGTTGGAAGAAATGAAAAGCATAACAGATTATGGAAATGCAGTATTTTATTCCAACAATGAATATGCATATGAAAGTGCAGCAAAAGGATTATATACAAACTTATATGATGAGGAAAGTGGAACAATCTTTTCTATAAGCATGGCTGCAAGAAAGATTACATTGTGGAGTTATGGAAATGTGTTAGACACAATTAGCATAAACAGGGCACAGGTAATTGTTTCAAATACATATTCATATGCTTCAGATGAGAATTATTATAAATGTGCAAAAGAGGCATTTAATCAGGAAAATATTTTGCTACGAGGTGGTAAGATAAGTCAGAAGATGAAACATACATCAAACTTTTTCCTGGCGTTGGTACTGTCAACGGGATTTTGTTATATATTTATTTTAATAAAGAGTATGAGACATAAGCTGTCAGTATCAGAAATAGCAGAAAATATAGACTATCAATACGATGAAGATCGCCTACATTTAACGTTCTCTCATACAAAGAGGGAATATAGTCCACGTTCTAGCAGCTCCGGAGGCGGAGGTGGTGGAGGAGGCGGAGGCGGTGGCGGCGGCGCCAGCCACGGTTTCTAAAATACAGTATCATAGACATATATAAAATAAAGGAGAGAAATATAATGGATTATGTTTTACAATCCCAAAATCTTGTAAAGAGTTTTGGAAAAGTCAAGGCAGTAGATAATGTAAATATTCATGTTCCAAAGGGATCTATATACGGACTTGTTGGAAGAAATGGAGCGGGAAAAACAACATTTATGAAAATGGCAGTAGGCTTAACTACTGCATCCCAGGGGAATATAGAGATATTTGGAAAAAAGGGATTTGATATAGCTGAAGTTAGAAAAGAAGTTGGTAATCTTGTGGAGGCTCCTGGTATATATGGCAATTTAACTGCTTTTGATAATTTAAAGGCAAAATGCATTTTTATGGGAGTCAAAGACCAGAAAAATTACATTAATAATTTATTGGAATTAGTAGGACTTGGAAAAACAGGTTCCAAAAAAACAAAGAAATTTTCTTTGGGAATGAAACAGAGATTGGGAATTGCCATGGCAATGGTTGGAGACCCAGAGTTGCTGATATTAGATGAACCGATTAACGGACTAGATCCACAGGGTGTGGCTGAAATGCGAGACATGCTAACAAAGATTAATAAAGAAAAGGGAACAACAATAGTTATATCTAGTCATATTCTTAGTGAACTTTCAAAGGTTGCTACATGTTATGGATTCATAGAACAGGGAAAACTTGTAAAAGAAATATCTTCGGAAGATCTCTTTGAAGAGTGCAAGCAGCATGTTAAGTTAATAGTTGACAATGTTGATAAAACTATTGAAGTAGCAAAGAGTATTGGAATTGAGAATTATAAAGTAAAGGGAGAGAACTCGTTAAACCTTTATGATTGTGAAGAAAGATCAGCAGAGATAAACAAAGCTTTGAACGATGCAGGAGTTGCAGTATCAGAGATTAAGATTGGAAGAATAGATTTGGAGTCATACTTCTTTAATCTCATAAATGGTGTGGGAGTATCTGCGAATTCAGAGGTGCAGCTGGGTAAAGTCATGAAAGGAGAAAATGAATAATTATGAGATGTTTAAAAATGGATTTATTTAAAATGAGAAAGTTTAAATCAACGTATATAATCCTATTAATAGCGTTTATTTTATCTTTTCTTGTTACTTTTGCAACTATGAAGGTAAATAAATTGATATATGATATGAATAGGCAGGTGGAAACGGAGAATCATACGTCTGAGGATGAAACGGCTCAGGAAGAATATGAAGAAAGCGATATTAACTTGGAAATGAATTATCAGGGGGCGGAACAGGAATATAATGAAGGTAAACTAATTGATTATCTGGATGCCTCATTGGTAGGAAGCGCTTATGTAATTCTTATTACGGTATATGTAATTTTATTCTGTGGTGCCGATTATAAAATGGGATACAATAAGAATGTATATGGTCAGATAAGTCATAGAGCATATTTGATATTATCAAAGCTTTCTATATGTTTTATTTATACATTGATAATGCATTTAGTATATTGTATAGGAACTACTGTTGCGTACTATATTGTTGCAGACAGTCCACAGACAGGAGCGATGTCAGATATAGTGATGCATTCTATAATGTTGTATGTGATAAATATTGCGTTGGCATCATTGTTTGCTGCAATAGCTGTATTGTTAAAGGGAAGCGGAATTGCCATGGCCATTGGAGTAATAATATCTATGGGTATTCATCTTACAGGATTCTATATAATTAATATGCTTGTAGAAAAATATTTAAAGATTAAGAATTTTGATCTTTCCGAGGTATCATTACTTTCAGCGAGATCATGGTTGATAACAGGATTTACGCATAAAAATATTACACATGTATTGATTTTGGCTGTTATATACTTTGTTGTGGCAACAGCTATAGCAATATCAGTAGAAACAAAAAGGGATATCAATTAATTTATGAAAATAAGAAATAAAGAATTTAATATAAGCCCGGGTAACCGGGCTTATATTATGGGAATATTAAATGTAACGCCAGATTCTTTCTCAGATGGAGGAAGATATAATAATCTGGAAAAAATGATGGAACACGTAGATGAAATGGTAAGGGATGGAGTGGATATAATCGATGTTGGTGGAGAATCCACAAGACCGGGATATACCATGATAGATGAAGAGGAAGAGATAAAAAGAGTTGTTCCTGCAATTAAGGCAATCAGAAGAAAATATGATATACCTATTTCCATAGATACGTATAAAAGCAAGGTTGCCAGGGAAGCACTAGATGCAGGTGCGGATATAATAAATGATATATGGGGATTAAAGTATGATCCTAATATGAAAAAATTAGCCGGTGAGAGGGCGGTTCCTGTTATTCTTATGCACAATAGAAGGGAAAGAAATTATAAGGATTTCCTAAAAGATGTAAGAACAGATTTGGAAGAAAGTATTCAACTGGCACTAAATGCAGGTATCAAAAAGGAGAATATTATCTTGGACCCGGGTATAGGATTTGCTAAGGATACCAGAGAAAACCTTGTACTTACAAATAATTTGGAAATTCTTATGGATATGGGATATCCTGTGTTATATGCAGCATCTAGAAAGAGAATGATAGGGGACGTATTGGAAGTTGAAAAAAATGAAAGAGAAGAAGGAACTATGGCATTGTCAGTATATGCAATGATGAAGGGGGCTGCATTTGTCAGAGTTCATAATGTTAAAGGAAATGTACAAGCCCTGAAAATGATAGAGGCAGTTAGAAATAGTAAAATATAATCAGGGAGGTGACAAAATGAGTAAAGATAAAATAGAAATACATAATCTTGAATGTTTTGGATATCATGGCGTTTTAGAAGAAGAAAAGACCTTGGGACAAAAGTTCATAGTATCGTGTAGCATTTACACAGATATTAAAACTCCTGGCAAAACAGATGATATTGAGGACTCTGTTAATTATGCCAGCATTGCAGAATATATAACTAAGTGGATGAGTAATGCCAGATACAATTTAATTGAATCAGTGGCAGAGAATTTGTCAAAAAATATTCTTTTGAAATTTCCAACTATTGATAGTGTAGAACTTACAGTTAAAAAGCCATGGGCACCTATACATTTTCCTGTGGATACGGTTTCTGTAACGGTGGAAAATGCCTGGGAAACAGTATTTATTGGAGTGGGTTCTAATCTGGGAGACAAGCAGCAAAACATAGAAGATGCCTTGGAAAAAATCTTGGGAAATAAATATAGCAAAGACGTATATATTTCTGATATTATAAAGTCAGAGCCCTATGGTTATAAGGAACAGGACGAGTTTTTAAATGGTGTTATTTCCATGAAAACACTGTATTCGCCAACAGAACTTTTGGAGTTTTTACATGAGGTGGAAGAGAGTGGTCATAGAACTAGGGAGATACATTGGGGACCTAGAACTATTGATTTGGACATTCTTTTTTATGGTGACAAAGTGATTCAGACAAAGGATTTAGTAATACCACATAAGGATATGATAAGGCGGGATTTTGTGTTGGGACCTCTTAACACAATTGCGCCATTTTTTATTCATCCGGTTTATAACAAAACCATTGAGGAACTGTATGAGAATTTGAAAAGAAATAGTAACTAAAGATATGATAAAAGGAGGCAAGGTATGATGAAGTCCGAAAGGAAACTATTATCAATGCTGATAGCTGTAGCTATGTTAGTGACTGGTATATTTGTATCAGGAAGTGCACAGTACATAAAGAATACAGCCTATGCAGCAGACGGCCCTTCAGTACTTTACAAGGTACAGGTACAGAAGAAAGGCTGGGAATCATCTTATAAAAAAGATGGAGCAACGTCAGGAACAGTAGGTCAGGCCTTAAGATTGGAAGCAATAAAGATTAAGCTTGCCAACATGGGAGACTACGAAGGTGGAATTGAGTATAAAACTCATATTCAAAGTATAGGCTGGGAATCAAATTTTGTATCTGATGATGCTGTTTCAGGAACAGTAGGAAGGTCCCTTAGACTTGAGGCAATACAGATACAGTTATACGGAGAGATTCGTGATTACTATGATGTATACTATAGAGTTCAGGCTCAGAAGTTTGGATGGCTTGGTTGGGCTAAAGACGGAGAGTCAGCTGGTACAGCAGGATATGGCTTTAGACTTGAAGGAATTCAGATTGTACTTGTTGCAAAAGATGAAGATGGTAACTCTAAAGCACCAACAACTTCTGATGGGGTAGCAACAGTAGCCGGAATCAAAGCATTTTACAACAAAAATGCAGCACCTACAGTTAGCTATAAGACTCAGGTTCAGACATATGGATGGCAGAATTATGTGACATCTAGAGCTACATCAGGAACTGTTGGAAAAGCTAAGAGATTAGAGGGAATCAAGATATACATCAGTAACAAGAAGGGCTATACAGGTGGCATTTCTTATAGAACTCATGTCCAGAAGCAGGGATGGCAAGACTGGGTAAGTGATAATGCATTGTCAGGAACAGTAGGTAGGGCATTAAGACTTGAAGCTATCAGAATTAAGCTTACTGGTGATATGGTTAAATATTTTGATGTGTACTATAGAGTTCAAGCACAGAAGTTTGGCTGGATGGGCTGGACAAAGAACGGAGCATCAGCAGGAACTTCAGGATATGGATATAGACTCGAAGCAATTCAGATACAGATGGTTGAAAAAGGAACACCGGCAGGTGTTATAGGTTCAACAAAGAACTCTTATTCTGATGAAGGTGGTAAACCGGATACAGCTGTAACTACAGATGATGAACAAGAGGAAGAGACAACACCAGCTGAGGAAGAGACAACTACTAAGAAAGAGGAAGAGACAACTACTAAGAAAGAAGAAGAGACAACAACCAAGAAAGAAGAAGAGACAACAACCAAGAAAGAAGAAGAGACAACAACTAAGAAAGAGGAAGAAACAACCACTGCAGAGGAAGAAACTACAAAGTACACAGGAGAGATTACATATACTGAAAAACAAGAACCAACAGATGAGGCTGGGATCGCTGAAGAGAAGGTATATGATGAGCTCTTTGATATTAACAACAAGGTAACAGTGGATATAGATATTTCTGATGAACAGTTGAAACTCATGGAAGCAGATTATAAAGCCGGAGATGAGGAAACTTATAGAATGGCCGATGTTAAATTTACGATTGATGGAACTTCTTATGACTTGGAAGAAGTTGGTGTAAGACTTAAAGGAAATACATCAAGAGTAGATATCTATAACAATGGCAATGTAAATGACAGAAATGCTATTCACTTGAAATTAAGTTTCCAGGAGACTTTTGATGATGAAGGTATTGATGGATATGATACCGGAAAATGGGATGGTAAATCAGCAGCCAGAAAAGTCAGAAAGAACAGAACATTTGCAACTCTTAAAGCTCTTGAACTTAAGTGGAACAGAAATGTAGATCCAACATATATGGCCAATGTATATGCAAATATGATGTATAGAGATTTGGGAGTATATGCCCAGAATACATCTCTTGCCAACGTTCATTTCGGCGGTTATAACTATGGCGTATATACAATGTATGAGCCGATAGATAATATTTTCTGCAAGAGATATTTAAACGAAGTATATGACGATGGAAGCTTTAACAAAGCAGACGGAGATTTATACAAATGTAAATGGGGTCAGCTTTATGGAGATTCCGGCGGATGGTCAGGAGCTACATATAAGAATAGTACACAGTATTCGGCTTGGGTCGAAGAAGAGGGTATGGATTATATCTATACACTTAAAACAAATAAAAAGAAATCTGAACATGAAGATATCTTGAATTTTATTAATACAATGGATAAATCATCTGTTACAAAAGAAAAAATCGAAGGTGTCTTAGAAACTGACCTTTGGGTTAAGTTTGCAGCTTTGTCATATTTTGTAGGTAATCCGGATGATCTGAGAAATAATTACAACAATCATTATGTATACTTCTCATCTCAAGGAAAAGCAATATTTATGCCATATGACAATGACAGATGTTTAGGACTTACAACATCAGGACTTAATATGGCAAGTTACAGTCCTCGTGATGACCAGGCAAGATTACAGGGAAATACACAGCAAAGTCCGGTATATTTATATACGGTAACAGGAAAAAATAATAAATATACAACAGAGTATATGGATGCATTAAAAGAAGTATACAACAGTGGATGGCTTGAGTATGATAACTTTAAGAAATATTATAATATTGCTAAAGAGAATTACGAAGATGTAGCCATTCCGGATTCTCATGTTACTTTAAAGAAGCAGGATTTAGGTGAAGGTTCACCAACATATTATAATTCAAGTGATATGGCATTTGCTGAGACAAACGGCGTAGTTACAACTAAGGGAAATCAGACAGTAGAAAGCTATTTATCAGCAATTAAATCAAGATATGAGGCAGCTTTGAACAGTTAACCATATCTGAAAACTATTATTACGAATATATAGGATCTGCATCCTTAGGTGCAGGTCCTATTTTTTATGAAAATAACTGTATAAAAATTGGCTACACCAGTATAGATGTGGTATAATCTCATTATCTGGGCTTATGTAATTTATGCATAAGTGTTCGTGTTTGAAATGAAAAGAAAAAGATTAATAAATATTTATTTTTATTCAGGAGGCACAGTAGAGCTATAAAACTAAGAAATTGTTATTTTCAAAATGGCGCCAGATCGGCTGTCTGGTATTCAAGTAATGTAAAAATAGAAGATTCTATTTTTGAGTCTATTAGAAGTTTAAGAAGATGTAGACATTTACGAATAAAAAAATGTGTCCTTTGCCAATGCTGAGGAAACCCTGTGGAATAGCCAGGATGTTGAAATGGAAAACGTCACAGCCAATGGTAAGTATTTTGCAATGAATACTGAAAATGTTAAGGCAACTAATATTACAGTGTGTGGGGATTATTGTTTTGATGGTGCAAAAGATGTGGAGATTCATGAAAGCAGAATCCTTTCAAAGGATGCCTTTTGGAATTGTGAAAATGTAACAATATAAGATTCTCATGGAAAGACAAAACCAGAGATGACAAAGATAATTATAACTGATGAAAATAGAAAAGACACGGAATAAATACTTGGAAATAGGAGATTAGTATGGTTTTTGATTTTGATTCGGCACCTAAGAAGGAAGCAGGTGCAGATAAGCCGGTAGTAACTTATACTGAATATGATAATGATAAGGATACGGCATCATTTGAATATCCAATAATGGTATTGGATGATTCGAATTTTCAGATTCCTCATCACCAAAATGGTGTATTTAACGAAGTATCCATTAGAACATCTTTTAAACTAGATGGTGATGGGAAAAAAGAGGCAGATATTACTATAATAGATGCCAGATTTAAAAAGTTCTTAGAGTGGATTGGCAGTAAAAGATTACATGTTAGACTTTCTGGTAAACATACAGAAAAAGGATATTGCATTTACAGAATCCATGTAATAAATAAACAGGGGAAACTTCAAAATGATACAGATACATTTGTTCAATATGTAATCGGTAGAATTCTTTCAAGCCAGATAATGGAAGAAGATGTGGATGAAGATGCAGATGATGCAAATGAAGTAAGAGACGACGAAATAATGCTGGCGGATATGAATAGTATTGAGGATTTTCTCAATTGTGCGTCTTCAGTTATTCCAACTAATATAAGACGTTGGGCACAGAGGAATATTGCAGTTTCCAAATCAGGAACCATAAGCCAGGATGAGAGGCGTCATGCGCAAAGAGCACTTTCTATTATGCTTAACATAAAGTGGAAGGGATCATATTTTGAGTCTATTGATCCGGAAGAAGCAAGAAGAATTCTTGATGAAGAACTTTATGGAATGGAAAACGTTAAACAGAGAATTATAGAAACTATTATTCAGATAAACAGAACCCATACCCTGCCGGCATATGGATTACTTCTTGCAGGACCTGCCGGAGTAGGTAAGTCTCAGCTTGCATATGCGGTAGCTAGAATTATGAAACTTCCATGGACGGGATTGGATATGAGTGCTATTAGAGATTCGGAAGCTTTAACAGGAAGTCCGAGAGTTTATACCAATGCAAAACCGGGACTTATTATGGAAGCATTTTCTAAAGCAGGATCTTCTAATTTGGTATTTATTATAAATGAGTTGGATAAAGCAGACTCTAATTCTGATAATGGTAATCCGGCAGACGCTCTTCTTACACTGTTAGATAATATTGGTTACACAGATAATTATATTGAGTGTATGATACCAACTAATGGAGTATATCCAATTGCAACAGCAAATGATAAGGATAAAATAAGTGCACCGCTTATGAGCAGATTTGCGGTTTTAGATATTCCGGATTATACACCAAAGGAAAAGGCAACTATATTTAAAAAATTCTCACTTCCAAAAGTTCTGAAAAGAATGGGAATTAAGGAGCATGAATGTGTAGTGAATGACGAAGGTGTTGCAGAGGTTGTTAAAAAATGCGAAGGTACTACCGGATGTCGTGATTTGGAGCAGGCGGCAGAGCATTTAGCAGCTAATGCCTTATATCAGATAGAAACAAAAAATATTGACAGTGTAACATTTGACAAGGAAATGGTAGATGCTATACTTGGTAAATAATGAATTAGAAAGCCACAGGGCATCTAATATTCACGAAGAAAAGAGGATAATGTAAGATGGAACTTAAAGTATACAGAGGACATATAAGAAATTGGGAAAATTTATGTCAGGAGTTAGGTCTTTCAAAAGATCTTACCAGAGAAGAGAGAGAAAAACAGATTCTTTTAAAAGGTTATGAAAAATGGGGATATGAACTTCCAAATCATATCTATGGAATGTTTGCTCTTGCAATATACGATGAATCAAAGGATGAGTTATATTGTGTAAGAGATCAGTTTGGAACAAAGCCATTTTATTATTATGTTACGGAGTCAGGTAAGTTATTGTATGGAACCATGATCAGGGATTTCATTGATAATCCTGAGTTTAAAAAAGAATTGAACATAGATATGCTTCAAATATATATGAGTCTTACTTATGTTGCAGGCAAGGATACATTTTTTAAAGGTGTAGAAAAGCTTATGCCAGGTCATTATATGACCTTTAAGGATGGTAAGATAAATGATGTAAGATATTTTACGCCGGAATTTCATGCAGATGAAAGTAAAACTCTTGATGAGTGGGCCGATGAGATTCATACAACGGTTCAAAATGTATTTAAGGAAGTTAAGACAGATGATGAAACAGCAGAATCATTCTTGTCAGGAGGAGTTGATTCGTCTTATGTATTTGCATTATCAGATGCCACAATGTCTGATTCTTGTGGATATGAAGAAGAGAGATTTGATGAATCACCTTTGGCTAGAAAAACTGCAGAACTTTTAGGTAAAGAAAATACTACAGCAATTATTCAGCCTGAGGAATTCTTTGACATAGTTCCATATGTAATGTATAACATGGAACAGCCTTTAGGAGATGCTTCAGCTATAGTATTTACTTTGGGATGTAATGCTACTGCAAAGCACACAAAGCTTTGTTATTCAGGAGAAGGTGCAGATGAATTCTTCGGCGGATACAATATGTATAGAAATGCTGAAAGATATGGTGATGAGCTTAAGAATTTTTATGTTGGTAACACTAATATCATGAAGGAAGATGAAAAGAAAAAGATTCTTAAACATTATAATCCTGAGGTTTTACCAATTAACCTTGTAAAAGATATATATGATGAGACAGAGGGATTAGATCCATTAACAAAGATGTCAAATGTGGATATTCAAATATGGCTTGAGGGTGACATTTATCTAAACGTTGATAAAATGAGTACAGCAGCAGGATTAGAAATCAGAATGCCTCTTACAGATAGAAGAGTATTTGATATTGCCTCAAGAATGCCGGCAAGATTCAAGGTTAATGAAGAACAGAATAAGGTAGCTTTTAGAACAGCTGCAGCAAAGGTTCTTCCGGATGAAATTGCCTTTAGAAAAAAATTGGGCTTCATTGTACCTATTAGAATATGGATGGCTGATGACAGATACAATCAGGATGTGAAAGCTAAGTTTAATTCTGAATATGCAGCAGAGTTTTTCGATGTTGACGAGATTAAGAAAATTTTTGATGAATATGTAAATGGCAATTCGGATCTTTGGAGAAAGGTTTGGACTATTTATACATTCCTTGTATGGTATGAAGAATATTTCATTAAGAGATGATATATAAAAATAAATGGCTGTTCTACTATGATTAGTAGAGCAGCCATTTTTATTGAATTACATTTTAGGAAGTTTAGCAAAACTTGCTTCTAATTCCTCATCTGTTGGGACGTAATCTGTCATTAGTCCGTCATTATATTTCTGGTAAGCAACCATATCGAAGTATCCTGTTCCTGTGAGACCGAATACAATGTTCTTAGCTTCTCCGGTTTCTTTACATTTAAGAGCTTCGTCTATAGCTACTTTAATAGCATGTGAGCTTTCAGGAGCT
This sequence comes from uncultured Eubacteriales bacterium, assembly GCA_900315425.1. Taxonomy (GTDB): domain Bacteria; phylum Bacillota; class Clostridia; order Lachnospirales; family Lachnospiraceae; genus Bovifimicola. The sequence goes on along the minus strand of OMZA01000011.1, from coordinate 38,878 downwards.
GGAAGAATTCCTTCAACTCTTGCAAACTGTGTAGCAGCTTTAAATACTTCTGTCTGTTCAACAGATGTTGCTTTGATATAACCATCATCATAAAGCTGTGAAAGAATTGAACTCATTCCATGGTATCTTAAACCGCCGGCATGATTAGCTGAAGGAATAAAGTCACATCCTAAAGTATACATTTTTGCAAGTGGGCAAACCTTACCGGTGTCACAGAAATCATATGCAAATTTTCCTCTTGTTAAACTTGGGCAAGATTTAGGTTCTACGGCTATAATTTCGTAATCCTTTTCGCCTCTTAACATTTCACCAACGAAAGGAGAGATAAGACCACCGAGGTTAGAACCACCACCGGCACATCCGATGATGATATCTGGAGTGATATCATATTTATCAAGAGCAGTCTTTGTTTCAAGACCAATGACTGTCTGGTGTAAAAGTACCTGGTTAAGAACGCTACCAAGAACATATCTATAGCCTTCTGTAGAAACTGCTTTTTCAACAGCTTCAGAAATAGCACATCCAAGGCTTCCTGTTGTACCAGGATGTTCTGCAAGAATTTTTCTACCAACTTCTGTTGTATCTGATGGAGAAGGTGTTACATCTGCTCCGTAAGTTCTCATAACTTCACGTCTGAAAGGTTTCTGCTCATATGATACTTTAACCATGTATACCTTACAGTCAAGGTCAAAGTAAGAACATGACATGGAAAGAGCTGTACCCCACTGGCCTGCACCAGTTTCTGTAGTTACACCTTTAAGTCCCTGTTTCTTTGCATAGTAAGCCTGAGCAATAGCTGAGTTAAGTTTATGGCTACCGCTGGTATTGTTACCTTCAAATTTGTAATAAATGTGAGCAGGTGTATCTAAGGCTTTCTCTAAACAATATGCTCTTACAAGTGGAGCAGGTCTATACATTTTATAGAAATTCTGGATCTCCTCAGGAATATCTATATAGGCATCGTCGTTGTTTAACTCCTGTTTAGCAAGTTCTGTACAAAATACCTGTTCTAATTCTTCTAATGTAGCAGGTTCATGAGTGGCAGGATTAAGTAATGGAGCCGGTTTATTTTTCATATCAGCTCTTACGTTGTACCACTGTTTTGGAATCTCATTTTCTTCGAGATAAATTTTATAAGGAATTTCTTTACTCATAATAATTTTAAGGTCTCCTTTGAAAAAATTTGCCATGGTCACCTATGACACACAACATGAGAAAATTATATCATGAAATTTATTATAAAAAAAGAAGTGTTATATTTTTTTGATTGACATATTTCATTTTCTTTCATATTATTATACCTTGAAAGTACAAAAAGATTTTTACATAATTAACATATAAATATAAGTTTAAATTGTTGGAAGGAGATTCACATGTTATCTACAGATATCGGTATCGATTTGGGAACCGCAAGCATTCTTGTGTATATAAAAGGTAAAGGCGTTGTTTTAAAAGAGCCTTCAGTTGTTGCTTTTGATAGAGACACTAATAAAATCAAAGCCATTGGCGAGGAAGCAAGACTTATGATAGGAAGAACTCCTGGAAATATTGTGGCTGTAAGACCACTTAGACAGGGTGTTATTTCAGATTATTCAGTTACAGAGAAAATGCTTAAGCATTTTATTCAGAAGGCTATTGGAAAGAGAACCTTCAAGAAACCTAGAATTAGTGTATGTGTACCAAGTGCAGCTACAGAGGTTGAGAAGAAAGCAGTTGAAGATGCAACTATTCAGGCAGGAGCAAGAGAAGTTGCTATTATTGAAGAGCCAATTGCAGCAGCTATTGGTGCAGGAATTGATATTACAAGACCATGTGGAAACATGATCGTTGATATAGGTGGTGGTACAACAGATATCGCAGTTATTTCTCTTGGAGGTACTGTTGTAAGCACTTCAGTTAAAACAGCTGGAGATGATTTCGATGAAGCTATCGTAAGATATATGCGTAAGAAACATAATCTTCTTATTGGAGAGAGAACAGCTGAAGAAATAAAGATTAACATTGGTACAGCATATACATTACCAGAGACAACAACATTAGATATAAGAGGAAGAAACCTTGTAACAGGTCTTCCTAAAACAGTAACAGTTACATCTGAAGAGACTATGGAAGCTCTTCGTGAGCCAACATCTCAGATTGTAGAGGCTGTTCATAGTGTGCTTGAAAAGACACCACCAGAACTTGCAGCAGATATTGCTGACAGAGGTATTGTGCTTACAGGTGGTGGATGCTTATTACACGGACTTGAGGAACTTATTGAAGAGAAAACTGGTATCAACACAATGACAGCTGAAGATCCGATGACAGCAGTTGCTATTGGAACAGGAAAATTCATTGAATTCTTAAGTGATGATCCAGTAGAGTAAGAGGGTAAATGGATACAGTTGAAGGATACATAGAACGAATAGTATTTAGAAATGATGAAAATGGCTACACAGTCATGTCGGTTAACGATAGCGGAACCGATGTGACCGTTGTAGGCATTTTTCATTATATAGGACAGGGCGAATACATAAGGTGCAAGGGAGAGTTTAAAGATCATCAGATATATGGAACACAGCTTAGCACTACGGAATATGAGATGGTTCAACCTCAGGATGAAATGGCTATTATAAGATATCTTGGTTCAGGAGCCATTAAAGGAATAAAGCTTCCAACGGCAACTAAGATTGTTAATCATTTTAAGGGAGAGACCTTTAAAATAATAGAGAATTCTCCTGAGAGACTTGCAGAGATTAAGGGAATCAGTAAAAAGAAAGCCCTTGAGATAGCCAGTCAGATAAATGAAAAAAAGGATATGAGAGATGCCATGATTTTCTTAGGAAATTATGGTATATCCATGACGTTGGCGGTAAAGATATATAATTATTATGGTCCGGAAATATATAACGTAATAAAAGTAAATCCTTATAGAATTGCTGATGATATAAAGGGCGTAGGTTTTAAAATTGCAGATGAAATTGCCAGAAAAGCAGGCATTAGCAGTGATTCGGATTTTAGAATAAAAAGCGGTATTGTATATGCTTTACAGGAAGCAGCAGCCGGGGGAAATGTATATTTACCATACGAAGACTTAGAAAAAGAAGCCATAAAATGGTTAGGAATAGATGATTTAGAGTTAAACAATTATTTAGATGATCTTTCTTTGGAAAAGAGAATTATTGTTAAGGAAAAAGATGATAATAAATTCATCTATGAAACAGATTATTATTATACGGAACTGGGTGTGGCAAGACGACTTATGGAGCTTAATATCCATGATTCCATAGATGAGAAAAAGATAAGAAGAAAGCTATCTGCTATTGAAGATAAAGAGGGTGTAATTCTTGACGAAAAGCAGGAAGAAGCAGTTATTGAGGCCATAAAAAATGGTCTTTTAGTAATAACTGGTGGACCGGGAACAGGTAAAACCACCACCATAAAAACTATAATAAAATTCTTTGAAAGTGAAAAACTTGAAATAAGACTTGCGGCACCTACAGGAAGAGCAGCAAAGAGAATGACAGAGACTACAGGCTACGAAGCCCAGACCATTCACAGAATGTTAGAGGTTGTTGGGAATCCCGAAGATAAAGATGATTCAGGAAGATTTGAAAGGAATCAGAACAATCCCTTAGAAGCGGACCTTATTATAATAGATGAAATGTCTATGGTAGACATATTCTTAATGAATGCGCTTCTTAAAGCTATTTCCGTAGGAACCAGACTTATCCTGGTGGGAGATGTTAATCAGCTTCCAAGTGTTGGACCGGGAAATGTTTTGAAAGATATAATAAATAGTGACTGTTTCAATGTGGTAAGATTGGATAAAATCTTTAGACAGGCGGCTACTAGTGATATAGTAATGGATGCCCATAAGATAAATAAGGGAGAGAAAGTCGATTTAGCCAAGAAGAGCAAGGACTTTTTATTCATAAAGGGAAACGATAATAATAACATTTTAAATACCGTGCTGATTTTACTTAAGGATAAACTTCCAAAGTATGTAAATTCCAGCATAAGTGATATACAGGTATTAACTCCTACAAGAATCGGAGCTTTAGGAGTGGAGAGTTTGAATAATTATCTTCAGATGAAACTCAATCCACCGGGAAAAGAAAAGCACGAGGTAAAATATGGCGAAATAACCTTTAGAGAAGGGGATAAGGTTATGCAAATTAAAAATGATTACCAAATGGAGTGGGAGATTCAGGGTAAATATGGAATAGCCATTGAAAGTGGAAAAGGTGTATTTAACGGAGATGTGGGGAAAATTAACACTATCAATTCCTATACAGAATATGTGGAAGTGGAATTCGAAGAAAAGAAAATAGTAACTTATACTTTTAAGCAGTTAGAGGAGTTAGAACTCGCCTATGCTGTTACTATCCACAAATCTCAGGGAAGTGAATATCCTGCAGTAATTATTCCGATGTTTACCGGTCCAAGAATGTTGCTTAACAGGAACCTTTTGTACACTGCTGTAACCAGGGCTAAAAAATGTGTATGTATGGTAGGAGATCCTTCTATTTTCTATACAATGGTAAATAATGATAGCCAGCAGATAAGGCATTCTGGCTTGAAATACAGAATAAAAGAAATGAAACAGGAGAGTAATATATAAAAGGGAATGGATTTAATAGGGGTTGTTTTTCCAAGACGCTGTCCTATATGCGATGGCGTTTTAAAATTTAACAAAGAAAAAATATGCGATAATTGTAAAAATAAAATAACCATAATCAAAGAACCAAGGTGTATGAAATGTAGTAAACCTTTGGATAATGAAGTGAGTGAATATTGCTATGACTGTCAAAATAAAAAACATAATTTTATATCAGGCATAGCATTAATGGAACACAATGGTTTGGTGGCAAAATCTTTGTATAAAATTAAATATAATAACAAAAGAGAATACATAGATTATTACGTGGAGGAATTTTGTAAATACCATAGTAAAGAGGTTAAGAGCTGGAATGCCCAGGTATTGATTCCTATTCCACTACATTTTCTTAGAAAAAGAAAACGTGGATATAATCAGGCGGAATTGATAGCTAAAAAACTAGGTAAGGAGTTAGGAATACCGTATTGTAATTCCTTATTAAAGAGGAGTAAAAATACAAAACCACAAAAGGAACTTAACGATAAGGATAGAAAAAAGAATCTTAAAAATGCATTCTTTGTTCCTAAGGATAAAATAAAAAATCTACCAGAGTCTGTAATCCTAGTAGATGATATATATACAACCGGCGCTACAATAGATGAGTGTAGCAAGGTCTTATTAAAGGCCGGATGTAAAGAAATATATTTTATCACGTTGACCATTGGCAACGGATATTAATTTAAATGGGAGAAGCTGGAAAACGGTAGTATTTAAAGGCCTGCGGGATTAACTAGTTAACAATAAATAAATACCTCAATGTTTCAAACTATACGTTATCTACAAGTTCCAATATATTTATATTCTATATAAAGGTGAATGCACTGATATTGAAATACTTCGGACACATATGGCTTCACTCTTTCCATATGGTCAAATAAGGCCGCAGACAAAACGGCGAGCTAACAAAGTTTAATCAGTCGTACGCCTGTTAAAAAATGTTGCTGAAGCGCCTAGATACATACAGTGATCCGCCTCTCCACCATAGTTTAATTATATAGTAATAAAGACATATAAGCAATTAAAAAACTGTTAAAAAAGGACTACAAAATATGAATAAAATATTAATAAAAAAAACATATTTATATGCCACTGAATTCTTTGCAGGGATGTCCGTAATGGCTGTAGAATTAGGGGCTAGCAGACTCTTAGCTCCATATTTTAGTTCCTCTCAGATTGTATGGACTATAATCATTGGAACCATTATGATTGCCATGGCTATGGGGAATGCCGTAGGAGGAAGATGGGCAGATAAAGATGATAATCCGGATAAATTATATAAAAGGCTAATAATTGCAGCACTTTGGATAGTAGCAATTCCATTTCTGGGAAAATTTGTAATTATAGGGATTTCATTACTGTTAGTAAAAACAGTAAGTACCAACTTTCTTATAACAGCTGCCTTCCTAGTATGTATGATAATATTTGTATTTCCATTATTTTTATTAGGAACGGTTACCCCATCTCTTATAAAATATTCTACAAAGAATCTTGAAGAAAGTGGAAGGGTAGCCGGTAATTTAGGGGCATTTAATACAACGGGAAGTATTATAGGAACATTTCTTCCGACCTTTGTAACTATACCGGCAGTTGGAACAGCAGTAACATTTCACATCTTTTCCGGCATCATCCTTTTAATAGGGATTATTTATTTTGTAAGCTCTAAAAGAAAGATTGGACTAGTTGTAGCTTCGGGGATTATATTTATAATTTTTGTGATTGCAGGTAATACCCTGGGGTTTGCCTTTTGGGAAAAAGGAATTGTATTAGAAGATGAGTCTGTGTACAACTACTTGTTGGTTAAAGAAGATGATGAAAGCATAACTTTGTCCACAAATGTGTTGTTTGGAGTGCAGTCAGTTAAAATGAAGAATGATGAACTTACAGATATGTATTATGACTATGCTTCGGTTGCTCCTTTAATGAGTGGAATGGTGAATTCAGAGGATGAGGGAGATATACTTGTATTGGGTATGGGAACAGGAACCTTTGCCACTCAATGTTATAAATACTATCCAAAAGCAAATATCACAGGAGTGGAAATTGATAATAAAATAAAAGATATATCAAGAGAATATTTCGATTTGGAAGAAGAGATTAAGGTATACGAATATGATGGCAGAGCATATCTTAATGTGGATGATAAAAAATACGACGTAATAATGGTGGATGCTTATCAGGACATAACGATTCCATTTCAAATGTCTACGGTGGAATTCTTTGAAATGGTGAAAAGTCATCTTAAGGAAAATGGAGTAATGGTTGTTAATTTAAATATGTACACTAAAACTCCTGGTGATATAAATGACTATCTTATTGGAAGCATTGATAATGTATTTGATAAATGCTTTTCTATAGATGTAGAAGATTCTTGTAATCGAGAAGTGTTTGCCTTTAATGATAAAGCTGATAGTACAAAGTGGAGAGAAAACTTTTCAGAGATAGATAATAACTATCTTAGAAAAATGGCAAGAAAAGTTTCTTCCAATCTTAAGGAATACAAAAGAAGCAAACATATACTTACTGATGATAAGGCACCTGTTGAGCTTCTGGGGATGAAAACAATTGATGTTTTAATAAATGAAGAGATAGAAAATGTAAAGAGTATTGACTTGGATTTTCTAGAAGATAAATAAAAACTTGACGTAATTTCATCGCTATGCTATATTAGTGTGGCGATGGAAGAAGTCTTTTTTTTTTGCTTTTTTTTCGTATACTTCAAAAAAATATAAAAAAGAAAGCTAGAAAATTGAAATTAAGTGGAGGTGGATTGTTGTGCGCGTTAAGATAACATTGGCATGTACAGAGTGTAAACAGCGTAATTACTTTATTACAAAAGACAAAAAGAATCACCCTGACAGAATGGAAACAAAGAAGTACTGCAGATTCTGTAAGAGTCACACATTACACAAAGAAACAAAATAGTCTAACTTAGATGGAAAGAGGTAGGTATGGGAGCTAAAGATGAAAAGAAAGCTCAGGCTAAAAAGCAGGGCTTTTTCAAAGGCGTCGCAGCTGAATTTAAGAAAATTATCTGGCCTGATAAGATGACTTTAACCAAGCAGACAACTGCTGTATTAGTTGTTTCTATAGTACTAGGCGTAATAATCAAAATCGTTGATATGTTGATTCAGTTAGGCCTTAGTATTATTGTGTAGAAAGATAGGTGAATAAATGTCAGAAGCAGAATGGTATGTAGTTCATACTTATTCCGGATATGAGAATAAGGTAAAAGCTAATATTGAGCAGACAATTGAAAACAGAAATCTTCAGGATCAGATTCTGGAGGTACAGGTACCTATGGAAGATGTCGTTGAAGTGAAGAACGGCGCAAAGAAACAGGTATCTAGAAAATTGTTTCCAGGTTATGTACTTATCAAGATGATAATGAATGATGACACCTGGTATATTGTAAGAAATACCAGAGGTGTTACAGGTTTTGTGGGACCAGGATCTAAGCCTGTTCCTTTGTCAGAAGATGAAATGAGACCATTGGGAATCAAGAGTGACAAGGTCGTTGTTGATTTTGCAGAAGGCGATACAGTTGTAGTTACAAGTGGTGTATGGGAAAAGACCGTTGGAGTAATCAAACGTGTTGATGAACATAAGCAGGTTGTTACTATAAATGTTGACATGTTCGGTCGTGAAACACCGGTTGAGATAAGTTTCACAGACGTTAAAAAGATGGATTAAACCGTTGGGTTTAAGGTGGGAGGATATTTTCTTCCGATAATACCACAATTTTAGGAGGTGCCATAATGGCTAAGAAAGTAGAAGGTTACATTAAATTACAGATTGAAGCTGGTAAGGCAACACCAGCACCACCAGTTGGTCCAGCTCTTGGACAGCACGGTGTAAATATCGGTGCATTTACAAAAGAGTTCAATGCTAAGACAGCAGATCAGGCTGGAATGATCATTCCTGTAGTTATTACAGTTTATTCAGACAGAAGTTTCAGTTTTATTACAAAGACACCACCAGCAGCTTTACTTATTAAGAAAGCTTGTAATATCAAGAGTGGATCAGGTGTTCCTAATAAAACAAAAGTTGCTAAGATATCAAAAGCTGATATCCAGAAAATTGCAGAAACAAAGATGCCTGACCTTAACGCAGCTAACCTTGAATCAGCTATGAGCATGATAGCTGGTACAGCTAGAAGCATGGGCGTAACTGTTGAAGAATAATACATTGAATAATAAAGTGGGAGGAGTCTTCCGCTAATACCACTAGGAGGTTTATAATGAAACACGGAAAGAATTATACAAATTCAGCAAAATCATATGATAAAACTACTCTTTACAATACAGCTGATGCAGTTTCTATAGTAAAGAATAATGCAAAAGCTAAATTTGATGAGACTATTGAGTTACATATTAGAACAGGTTGTGATGGACGTCACGCTGATCAGCAGATTAGAGGTGCAGTTGTACTTCCACACGGAACAGGTAAGGAAGTTAAGGTTCTCGTATTTGCTAAGGGTGCTAAGGCTGATGAAGCTCAGGCAGCAGGAGCAGATTTCGTAGGAGCTGACGAACTTATTCCAAAGATCCAGAAAGATGGATGGTTAGATTTTGATGTAGTTGTTGCTACACCAGATATGATGGGTGTTGTAGGACGTTTAGGTAAAGTTCTCGGACCTAAGGGCTTAATGCCTAATCCAAAAGCTGGAACAGTTACTATGGATGTTACAAAGGCTATCGCAGATATTAAAGCAGGTAAAATCGAGTACAGACTTGATAAAACAAATATTATCCATGTGCCAATTGGAAAAGCTTCATTTAGTGAAGAACAATTAACGGACAACTTCCAGACGCTTATAGGTGCAATCAACAAAGCTAAGCCTGCAACATTAAAGGGAACATATCTTAAGAGCATCACTCTTACATCAACAATGGGACCTGGTGTTAAGATTAATCCTAACAGTGTTACAGAATAATTTATTGATTGACAATATATTCCAAATGTGTTAATATGCACATTGTGCTTAAAGACCGAAGACAGCAGGTGCACGTAAGTGCTTAAATATGCCAGCCTAGGAATTTAGAATACTTAATGATTTATCATTAATGAATTTTGAATTATTACCCTCTGTCAAGGTTTTGACAGAGGGTTTTTTATATGTTCGATGTTTTTAGGCCAACCTAAATTTTACAAGGAGGCAGAATTCATGGCAAAAGTAGATTTGAAGAAGCCAGTAGTTGAAGAGATTTCAGAGTTACTTTCAGATGCTAAATCAGCTGTTTTAGTTGACTATCGTGGACTTACAGTTGAGCAGGACACAAATCTTCGTAAAGAGTTGAGAGAAGCTAATGTTACTTATAAAGTATATAAGAACACAATGATTAACTTCGCAGTAAAAGATACAGAGTTCGAATCATTAGCAGAGTACTTAGAAGGACCAACAGCTATCGCTGTTTCAAAAGAAGATGCAACAGCTCCAGCTAGAATCCTTAAAAAATTCGGCGATACAGCTGAAGCACTTGAGATTAAAGCTGGTGTAATAGAAGGAACATTCTATGATCAGGAAGGTCTCAAGGTAATCGCAAGCATCCCTTCAAGAGAAGAACTTATTTCAAAACTTCTTGGAAGCTTGCAGTCAAGTGTTGCAAACTTTGCTCGTGTTATTAAGCAGATTGCTGAAAAACAGGACGAAGTTGCATAATCCAATATTAGGATTACAATTTTAAAAAATAATTAAAGATTAAATTTAAATGGAGGAATTAAAAATGACAACTCAGGAATTTATCGATGCTATTAAAGGCATGACAGTTTTAGAATTAAATGATTTAGTAAAAGCTTGTGAGGAAGAATTTGGTGTTTCTGCAGCAGCAGGTGTTGCAGTAGTAGCAGCTGGTGGAGCTGCAGCAGCAGATGAGAAGACAGAGTTCGATGTAGAGCTTACATCATACGGCGAGAAGAAGATGGATGTTATCAAACTTGCTAAGAACGCTTTAGGATTAGGACTTAAGGAAGCTAAAGAATTAGTTGAGTCTGCTCCAAAGGTAATCAAAGAAGCAGCAGCTAAAGAAGAAGCTGAAGATATCAAGAAGAAATTCGAAGAGGTTGGAGCTACAATCACTCTTAAATAATCAGATTTTTTCAATAAGAAATGTTAATAAGGTAATAAGATATTCGAAAGAATGTCTTATTACCTTTTTTATTTCAATAAGTGCTTGTACTGGAAAAAGTACAATTCAAATATTTGACTGAGTAAGTATATAGTGCTATAATGGACAATGCACTATTTTGGTGTGGTAGGCTTTTTGCGGCCTAAAATCAGTACCTAAAAGAACGGATTAGCCACCTGTTCTTAATATATTTTACTATGATAGGGGTGAATGTCGATGGAGCAATACAAATTACATCCAGTTAAATCAGATAAGAGTTTAAGAATGAGTTATGCAAGAAACAAAGAAGTTCTTGAAATGCCTAATCTTATTGAAATCCAGAAGAATTCTTATGAGTGGTTTATTAAGGATGGTTTGAAAGAAGCGTTTAACGACATCTCGCCAATTGAGGATCATACGGAACATTTAAGCTTGGAATTCGTAGACTTTCAGTTGTGTGAAGATGAGGCTAAGTACAATATTGAGGAATGCAAAGAAAGAGATGCAACATATGCAGCACCTCTTAAAGTTAAGGTAAGACTCAATAAGAAGAGTACCGGAGAAATTAGTGAGCACGAAATCTTTATGGGTGACATGCCACTTATGACTGAAACAGGTACATTTGTTATCAACGGTGCAGAAAGAGTTATTGTAAGCCAGTTAGTTAGATCACCAGGAATTTATTTTGGTATGGAACATAATAAAGGCGGTGAAGAACTATTTAGTTCTCAGGTAATTCCTATCAGAGGAGCTTGGTTAGAGTATGAGACAGATTCTGTAGGTTGTTTATATGTAAGAGTTGACAGAACAAGAAAAGTTCCTATAACTGTACTTATCAGAGCTTTAGGATATGGAACAAACGCAGAAATCAGAGAATTATTTGGCGAAGAAGCTAAGATTGAAAAGAGCATTGAGAAAGATACATCAGATAATTATGAAGATGGTCTTTTAGAGTTATATAAAAAGATTCGTCCGGGTGAGCCACTTGCAGTAGATAGCGCAGAGAGTCATCTTTCAGGTATGTTTTTTGATGCTAGAAGATATGACTTAGCTAAGGTAGGACGTTATAAATATAATAAGAAGTTAGCACTTAAGAATAGAATTAAAGATCATGTACTTGCTGAAGACGTTGTTGATCCATCAACAGGAGAAATTCTTGCTGAAGCAGGAGTTACTGTTTCTGAAAAATTAGCAGATACAATTCAAGATGCTGCCGTACCATATGTATGGATTCAGACAGAAGCTAAAAAAGCAAAAGTATTGTCAAATATGGCTGTAGACATTACAAAATATGTAAGCTTCGATATTTCAGATCTTGATATTAATGAAAGAGTATTCTACCCTGTACTCAAAGAAATCCTTGATAATTATGAGAGTGAAGAGGAAATCAAGGATGCAATAAAAAGAAATATTAATGAATTAATACCAAAGCACATCACAAAGGAAGACATTATAGCTTCTATTAACTATAATCTTCACCTTGAGTATGGCATTGGTAACATAGATGATATTGACCATTTAGGAAATAGACGTATTCGTGCTGTAGGAGAGCTCCTTCAGAACCAATATAGAATAGGTCTTTCAAGAATGGAGAGAGTTGTTCGCGAAAGAATGTCAACTCAGGATATGGCTGATATTACACCACAGGCACTGATTAATATTAAACCTGTAACAGCTTCTGTTAAGGAATTCTTTGGAAGTTCCCAGTTGTCACAGTTTATGGATCAGAACAACCCTCTTGGAGAGCTTACTCATAAGAGAAGACTTTCTGCATTGGGACCTGGTGGTCTTTCAAGAGATAGAGCAGGATTCGAAGTTCGAGACGTACATTATTCTCATTATGGAAGAATGTGTCCAATTGAGACTCCTGAAGGTCCTAACATCGGACTTATTAACTCTCTTGCTACATATGCAAGAATTAACGAATATGGATTTATAGAAGCTCCATATAGAGTAGTAGATAAATCTGATCCTAACAATCCAAAAGTAACAGATGAAGTTAGATATCTTACAGCAGATGAAGAAGATAACTATAGAGTTGCTCAGGCTAATGAGCCATTGGATGAAGAGGGACATTTTATAAATAATTCAGTATCAGGTCGTTTCAGAGAAGAAACATCTTCATTTAGAAAACAGACTATTGACCTTATGGACGTATCTCCTAAGATGGTTTTCTCGGTAGCTACATCCATGATTCCATTCCTTCAGAATGATGATGCTAACCGAGCACTCATGGGATCAAACATGCAGCGTCAGGCAGTTCCTCTTATGACAACAGAGCCACCTGTAGTAGGTACAGGTATTGAACATAAAGCTGCTGTTGACTCAGGTGTATGTGTTGTTGCTAAAAAGGCAGGTACAGTTGAGAAATCTACAGCAAAGGAGATAACCATCAGATATGATGAAGATGGAAGTCTTGAAAGATATAAATTAATTAAATTCTCAAGAAGTAACCAGAGTAACTGCTATAACCAGAAACCTATTGTTGACAAAGGTGAGCATGTAGAGGCAGGACAGGTTATTGCTGATGGTGCTTCAACATCAAATGGAGAGATAGCCCTTGGTAAGAATCCACTTATTGGATTCATGACATGGGAAGGTTATAATTACGAGGATGCTGTACTTCTTAGTGAGCGTCTTGTAAGAGATGACGTTTATACATCTATTCATATTGAAGAATATGAGACAGAGTCAAGAGATACAAAGATTGGACCAGAAGAGATTACAAGAGACGTGCCAGGACTTGGCGATGATGCTCTTAAGAATCTTGATGAGAGAGGTATCATAAGAATCGGTGCTGAGGTTCGTGCAGGAGATATCCTTGTAGGTAAAGTTACACCTAAGGGAGAAACAGAACTCACTCCGGAAGAGAGACTTTTAAGATCAATCTTTGGAGAAAAAGCAAGAGAAGTTAGAGATACTTCACTTAAGGTTCCACATGGTGAATACGGAATCGTTGTAGATGCTAAGGTATTTACAAGAGGAAAAGATGAGGAGCTTCCACCAGGAGTTAATCAGTCAGTTCGTATATACATTGCGCAGAAGAGAAAGATTTCTGTTGGTGATAAGATGGCTGGTCGTCATGGTAACAAGGGTGTAGTTTCCAGAGTACTTCCTGTAGAAGATATGCCATATTTACCAAATGGTAGACCTCTTGATATCGTGCTTAACCCATTAGGAGTTCCTTCCCGTATGAATATTGGACAGGTCCTTGAAATTCATTTAAGTCTTGCAGCTAAAGTCCTTGGTTTCAATGTTGCTACACCTGTATTTGATGGAGCAAAAGAAGGAGACATTGCCAAGACACTTGAGATGGCTAATGACTATGCTAATAGTACATGGGAAGAATTTGAAGCAAAATATAAAGAAATGTTAGATCCAGATATCATGAAATTCTTATATGATAATAGAGAACATCGTAAATTATGGAAGGGTGTTCCAATTAGAACAGATGGTAAGGTTCAGTTAAGAGATGGACGTACAGGAGAAAACTTCGATGGTATGACAACTATTGGTCACATGAATTACTTGAAACTTCACCACCTTGTTGATGATAAGATTCATGCTCGTTCAACAGGTCCTTATTCACTTGTTACTCAGCAGCCACTTGGTGGTAAGGCTCAGTTCGGTGGACAGAGATTTGGTGAAATGGAAGTTTGGGCTCTTGAAGCATATGGTGCTTCATATACACTTCAGGAGATTCTTACTGTAAAATCTGATGATGTTGTTGGAAGAGTTAAGACTTACGAAGCAATTATCAAGGGACTTAATATTCCTAAGCCGGGTGTTCCAGAGTCATTTAAGGTTCTTATTAAAGAACTTCAGGCTTTAGCATTGGATGTTAAGGTTCTTAAAGATGATGGAACAGAAGTAGAATTCAAAGAGAACGTAGATGAGAATACAATTTCATTTAACTCAGTTCTCTCAGAAGATAACAAGAACTATTCTCAGAAGAGCGAAGATTATGCAGCGTTAGGTTATTCTGTACAGGAATCTACTGCAGAGGGAATGGTTAATGTAGAAGAGGATTCTGATTCAGAAGATTATGCTGATGAAGAATTCAGTGAAGAAGAATAATAGAAGGGAGAGTCATGATGCCTGAATCAAATAAAGATGCATATCAGCAGATAACATTTGACAAGATCCAGATTGGGCTTGCATCTCCGGATAAAATTAGAGAATGGTCTAATGGAGAAGTTACCAAACCGGAGACTATCAATTACAGGACATTAAAGCCTGAACCAGACGGACTTTTCTGTGAGAAAATCTTTGGACCAACAAAGGACTGGGAATGTCATTGTGGTAAGTATAAAAAGATTAGACATAAAGGAACAATTTGCGATAAATGTGGTGTAGAGGTTACAAAATCAAGCGTTCGTAGAGAACGTATGGGTTCTATTGAACTTGCAGCACCAGTATCACATATCTGGTATTTTAAAGGAATCCCAAGTAGAATGGGATTGGTACTTGATATTTCCCCAAGAATACTTGAAAAAGTATTGTATTTCGCATCATACATTGTATTAGATCCAGGAGAGAATACAGAGCTTACATACAAGCAGGTTCTTTCTGAGAGAGAGTACAGAGATGCTGTAGAGAAATATGGTGAGGATTCATTTAGAGCAACAATGGGTGCAGAGGCTATTGATGAGCTTCTTTCTTCAGTTGATCTTGATGCTGAATCAGAATCACTTAAATCAGAGTTAATGGATTCTTCAGGTCAGAAGAGAGCAAAGATTATAAAGAGACTTGAATGTATCGATGCTTTCAGAAATTCAGGAAATAAGCCTGAATGGATGATATTAAAGGTTATTCCTGTAATTCCACCAGATCTTAGACCTATGGTTCAGTTAGATGGTGGAAGATTTGCAACATCAGATCTTAATGACCTTTATAGAAGAATTATCAATAGAAATAACAGACTTAAGAGACTTCTTGAACTTGGAGCTCCGGAAATCATTGTTAGAAATGAAAAGAGAATGCTTCAGGAAGCAGTTGATGCTCTTATAGATAACGGTAGAAGAGGTAGACCTGTTACAGGTCCGGGTAACAGAGCTCTTAAATCCCTTTCAGATATGTTAAAGGGTAAACAGGGACGTTTCCGTCAGAACCTCTTAGGAAAGAGAGTTGACTACTCAGGACGTTCAGTTATCGTTGTAGGTCCTGAACTTAAGATATACCAGTGCGGTCTCCCTAAGGAAATGGCTATTGAATTATTTAAACCATTTGTTATTAGAGAGTTAACAGCAAGAGGTTTAGCTCATAACGTTAAGAGTGCTAAGAAGATGGTTGAAAAATTACAGACTGAGGTATGGGATGTACTTGAGGATGTAATTAAAGAACATCCAGTTATGCTTAACAGAGCTCCTACACTCCATAGACTTGGTATTCAGGCATTTGAGCCTATTCTTGTAGAAGGTAAAGCTATTAAGTTACATCCATTGGTATGTACAGCTTTCAACGCCGATTTCGACGGTGATCAGATGGCTATCCACCTTCCACTTTCAGAGGAAGCTCAGGCTGAGTGTAGATTCCTTCTTCTTTCACCAAACAACCTTCTTAAACCATCTGATGGTGGTGTGGTTGCAGTTCCTTCACAGGATATGGTTCTTGGTATTTACTATCTTACACAGGATAGACCAGGTGCAAAGGGCGAAGGTAAGATATTTAAGGATGTTAACGAGGCAATTCTTGCATATGAAAACGGTGCAATTACATTGCATGCTAAGATTTTCATAAGAGTTAAGAGAACAACTCCAGATGGAGAAGTTGTAGAGGGTATCATTAATACAACTCTTGGTAGATGCTTATTTAACGAAATTATTCCTCAGGATCTTGGTATTACTAAGAGAGAGACAAAAGAGGATTATCTGAAGTTGGAAGTAGATTACCTTGTAAAGAAGAAACAGTTAAAGGGTATTCTTGAAAAAGTTGTAAACGTACATGGTGCAACTAAGACAGCTGAGGTTCTTGATAAAGTTAAAGCAATTGGTTACAAGTTCTCTACAAGAGCTTGTATGACAGTTTCAGTTTCAGATATGACTATTCCTCAGGAGAAGAAAGTCTTACTTGATGAAGCTAGAAAGACTGTAGATAAGGTTACAGCTAACTACAGACACGGTTTCATTAGTGAACCTGAAAGATATAAAGAAGTAATTACAGCTTGGGATAACGCAGATAAGAAGATTCAGAAAGCTCTTATGGACGGCCTTGATGATTATAACAATATCTTTATGATGGCTGATTCCGGAGCCAGAGGTTCTGATAAGCAGATTAAACAGTTAGCTGGTATGCGTGGTCTCATGGCAGATACATCAGGTAGAACTATCGAACTTCCTATTACATCTAACTTCCGTGAAGGTCTTGATGTATTGGAGTACTTCATTTCTGCCCATGGTGCTAGAAAAGGTCTTTCAGATACAGCTCTTCGTACAGCCGATTCTGGATATCTTACAAGACGTCTTGTTGATGTTTCACAGGAACTCATTGTTAGAGAACCAGATTGTTCTGTTAACAGAAAAGAGATTCCATACATGGAAATCGAAGGCTTTAGTGAAGGTAAAGAAGTAATTGAAAGTCTTGAAGAGAGAATCACAGGTAGATATGCTGCTGAATCAATATATGATGCAGAGGGTAATATGATTGTTAAGAAGAATCATATGATTACTCCTAAGAGAGCAGCTAAGATTGTAGCTACAGGTGTTGAGAAAGTTAAGATTCGTACAATTCTTACATGTAAATGTAAAAATGGTATTTGTGCTAAATGTTATGGTTCAAACCTTGCTACAGGACAGGCAGTTCAGGTTGGTGAGGCAGTTGGTATTATAGCTGCTCAGTCAATCGGTGAGCCTGGTACACAGCTTACAATGCGTACATTCCATACTGGTGGTGTTGCCGGTGGCGATATTACACAGGGTCTTCCTAGAGTTGAAGAACTTTTCGAAGCTCGTAAGCCAAAGGGTGTTGCTATAGTAGCTGAATTTGGTGGTAAGATTGAAATTAAAGAAATTAAGAGCAAAGCAAAGACAAACACAGAAGTAATTGTAACTGAATTAGAGACAGGTAATACAAAATCATACCTTATTCCATATGGATCTAAGCTTAAAGCACATCTTCAGAATGGTGACATTATTGAAGCCGGTGATGAGCTTACAGAAGGTAGTGTAAATCCACATGACATTCTTAGAATTAAAGGTGTTCGTGCGGTTCAGGATTACATGATTCGTGAAGTTCAGAAGGTTTACAGACTTCAGGGTGTTGAGATTAACGATAAACACATTGAGGTTATTGTTAGACAGATGCTTAAGAAGATTAGAGTTGAAGATGCTGGTGATTCAGATCTTCTCCCAGGATCTCAGTTAGAAGTTCTTGATTTTGACGATGTAAATGACGAACTTGAAGAACAGGGCAAGAAGCTTGCAACAGGTAAGAGAGTAATGCTTGGTATTACAAAGGCATCTCTTGCTACTAACTCATTCTTGTCAGCAGCTTCATTCCAGGAGACAACAAGAGTTCTTACAGACGCCGCTATTAACGGTAAGGAAGATCCACTTGTAGGTCTTAAAGAGAACGTTCTTATTGGTAACCTTATACCGGCAGGAACAGGTATGAAGAGATATAGAGATATTCATCTTAGCACAGACGTAGATGAAATCAATGTAAGTGAAGAGGAAGATTTATCAGATATAGTCATTTCAGAAACAGATGATATGGTAATTAATCCTACAGAAGAATAATTTTAAAATAAAGCCATCCCGATTAAACGTGCTTTAAGTTGGGGTGGCTTCTATCTTTATTATTAGCCTAAAAGATGGTAAAATACATAATGTATGATTTTTAAGGTGTATAAAAAGGGTAATAATATAAAGACAGGATAAGGTAATAGGTATGAAGAAGTTTTACATAGTATTTTTATTATTATTTATAAATATATGTATTATCAATAATACAGTAAATGTTAAGGCTGATGCACCAGAGGGATATGACAAAACGTATTATGTTAGAATTAACATTGCCTTTGGAGTTATAAATGTATACGAAAAAGATAATTCTGGAAACTATAGCAAAATAGCAATAGCATTGCCTTGTTCTCTACCTGATAATATAGAGGAATATAAGGATACCACAGCTATTATAAGAGCATCAAGAAAATGGACCGAGAATGATGATGGAACATGGTTAAGATATTATGTAAGAATGAATAATGACATGGCTTTTTCAACAGTTCCATATGAGAAAAAAGCAGGTAATACTTTAATTGCTGAAGAATATAACAAATTAGGGGTTGAAAATACAGATAAAGACATAAGACTTACATGTTCTGGAGCAAAGTGGATATTTGAAAATCTTGAAAGTGAAACAATGGTCGAATATTACGAAGATAAGGAAATACCTGGTGAGTACGGTATTCCTCGGATTATTAGATTTAGCGAAAACAGTAAAGATACTAACTGGGATCCTACAGATGACAGTCAAGACAACCCGTGGAATTCCAAAGAGGCAAGTATTACACATGTTAATAACAGAGATATGTATATGGCTCCAATAGATGAAATGAAAGCAGAGTTGTTAAGAGATGTTAAGGGATATGATAAATGTGGAAATGATATAACAGAACAGATAGTTCTAAGTGCAGATGGGGCTATGGAATACAAAGAAGGAAAATATACAGTTACGTATTCTTTAACAGATTCTACAGGATCAAGGGTTAGTAAGGAAGCAACAGTAAATGTAAAGAAGCCAGGACAAGAGGTCGTTACGAATAATACAGGGACTGAAAAGAAAGTGTTAACAAAGGATGATAAAATCAGACGCTTGTTAATAATTGGCTTGGTATCGTTATTGGCAACAATCATAATACTACACTTTATAAATAGAAGTGAAAAAAGAAAGAAAGATATTGTTAGAAGTGGCAGTAAAAAAAGTTTCTAAATAGCAAAACTGCATTTGGGCGTTCCCAATGCAGTTCTGTTTTTTTAGGGGAGTTTTTACAGCCCCTTTTTTTATGTAAATTATGTATTGATTATACTGATTGTTGTGTGATACTGGCTGAATGTTAGGTGAAATCTATTGAATTCATTTTTTATTAGGATATTATATGAATAATTAAAGCAGTTTACATTGTTTCAAGGAGGGGTGACTATGAAGACGATAGTAATTATTCCAGCACTTGATCCTAAGGATAAAATGATTATTTTAGTCAAAGCGTTACTTAAATTAGATTTTACAGAAATTATCGTTGTGGATGATGGTAGCATAGGAAAAGAATTTAAAATCAGATTTAGAAGAGCACAGGAATTAGGATGCACTGTAATTCACCATGAAAAAAATTGCGGCAAAGGTAAGGCTATTAAAACAGCTATTAAATATAGTGTTGAAAAATATGGTAAGGATTGTTGTTTTATAACGGTTGATTCTGATGGCCAACATTTACCTGAAGATGTTAAGAAGGTAGCAGATGCAGCAATTCTTAATAAAAATAAGCTGGTTTTGGGAATAAGGAATTTTGACGATGATAATGTTCCTTTCAAAAGTAGAAATGGCAATAAGATTACCTCAGTTTATTTTAAAATGTCTACTGGGGTTGAATGTAAGGATACTCAAACAGGCTTAAGGGCGATACCTCCAAATCTTATAGATCTTGCTCTTGAAACTGAAGGAGAAAGATATGAATATGAGATGAATTTTTTAATGGATGCAGTTAAAAAGACAAAACTTTATTATGTGGAAATTGAAACTGTATATGAGAATAATAACAGCGGTTCTCATTTTAGACCTATAAAGGATTCAGCCAGAATATATGCTAAACCTTTAAAATATGCAGGGGTTGCCTTAAGTAGTGCTGTTTTGGATTATGTACTATTTTGTATATTATTTGCAATATTAAATATCGATATGAAGGTTATTTTAGCCGTTGTTATTGCTAGAATGTGTTCTGGTTTTTATAACTTTTATCTAAACAGAAAGGTAAGTTTTAAAAGCAAGAATAAGACGATTCCTGATATGGTTAGATATTTAATATTATTCTTTACACAAATGGCAGCAAGTGCCGGATTTGTAATAATGATATCTAGTTTTGGTATAACAGAACAGATATCTAAGTTATTAGTGGATACTACATTATTTTTTATAAGCTACAGAATTCAGAAGAATTGGGTGTTTGCAGAGAAAGGTAAAGGTGATGATTTGAAACAGAAAGAAAAAAGAAGAATTAGATTCAATATATATGGAATTGTATATGGAATTGTGCTATTTAGTTACACAGTATATACCTTGCTTTATACCTTTGTGCTACCTCAAAAAAGTGTAAAACTGTCAGATGTAACAGGTAATTCGCAGCTTTCGGTTTCAGATACAACGACAGTGGTATATTCCACCACAGAAAATAGTGATGAAACTGTTGTAACAGATACTACTTATGATAGTTCAACCTTATCTGTTACCATCGACACAATTCGAAGGTATGATACTACCATATATGTTGCAGACGTAGTAGTTAAGGATGCATCAGTGTTACAGTCCGGGCTGGCAGAAGATACATTTGGAAAAAATATTAAGGAAACAACTTCAGAGATTGCTGATTACTACGGAGCCATTTTAGCAATAAATGGTGATTATTACGGCTTTAGAGATGAAGGATATGTTATGAGAAATGGATATTTATACAGATCTGAGGCTGCATCGGGAGATGACAATGAGGATTTGGTGGTTTATGAGGATGGTAGTTTTGAAATTATAAATGAATCAGAGGTCACAGCAGAAGAATTGCAGGCTGCTGGGGCAACACAGATATATTCCTTTGGACCGGGCTTAATTATAGATGGAGAAGTCGTTGTTGATGAAGATACCGAAGTAGACAGAGCAATGGGTAGCAATCCTAGAACAGCAATCGGTATGGTGGAACCTTTACATTATATACTCGTTGTATCTGATGGTAGAACCGATGAAAGTGAAGGACTTACCCTTGATGAACTGGCTGAAGTCATGGCGGATTATGGATGTACTCAGGCATATAATTTAGATGGTGGTGGATCATCAACAATGGTATTTAATGGAACAGTAATTAACAACCCAACTTCTAATGGTAGATCAGAGAAGGAAAGGAGCGTGAGTGATATTGTATACTTTAAATAATAAAAATTCGGTTTCGAAAATGTTTAAGATTTATATTGGAGTTTCAATATTCTGCGTTATTTTATGGAAAATATATGGAAACTTTTCCCATGGAGTGAATTCAATTTATATGACATATTTATTTGCTTGGCCCCTTATAATGGGAGCACTGGTTAATCTGGTGTTTATGGTAATAAAAAAGCTTCCTAGGCCAGGAAGCTTTTCGGTAAATCTTTATAATTCGGGTGTGTCAGCACTAACAGTATCCAGTCTTCTCAGAGGTATATTTGAGATTGCCGGAACAGCCTGCTACCTGCAGACATATTTATATAACGTAGGAAGATTATTTGTATTAGCCGGTGTTGTAGTTTATGTAGTATCATCATTATCATTATTGTGGCAGAATACAGATAAACATGTAAATCAAAAGAACATAATATAATAATTTGGAGGAAATGCCCAGGCAATTTTGTTTGCTATGGGCATTATTTCTGCCATGTTAAAAAATATAGGGCAGAATATAATACAGCAAATTATGAAAAATGGGGTTAGTGCAACAAACAATGTTTGATTGCGAATTAACTCATAAAGTATATAGCAATATAGGGAAACGCCTAAGGAATAAAGCACAATAGCAAATATTTCCTTGAAAATATTGGTGGCATTGCCTGTAATCACAAGTCCGATAATGCAGAAAACAGATGCATATAATGTCATGGAAAATATTTCATTAAATTTGCAAATACATCTGTTTATACCATATGTATGATAAAAGACTCCGGATTTGGTATCTCTAAATAAATAAAACGTTCCTATAAAGGCAAGAATCATAATAATTAAACTAACCATACCCCTAATAGAAATAAGCAGGTAGGAACTTAGGATAAAACTGGCATCAACAGTGGATTTGTCTTCGTTTTCAAAGACAACGGTAAAGGTTTCACTGCTATTCATATATTCGTAAAATTTAGTTTTTACAAGCTCTCGCAGTTCTTCTTTATCTTTTGTGGTTTTAATTTCAAAGGCCTCATCCTTTGCTAGCATATTGGTAAGTTCATTTATAGCATATTCACTATATACCTCAGAGAATAAGTATTCTTTAACAAGATAAACTAGTATATTATTTTTTGTAGTGTAAATATCTATAGTATCTTTAAGGTTTGCTTCATGTAATTTCTCTAGCATGTTATCGGTAAAGGCAAATCCGCATTGTATTTTTGAACTGCGAATATCGTCTTTCATTTTCTTGGTGGAGTCGTATTTTACGAATTTAACGCTGGAAAAATCAGAATTCATTTTATCTACTAACGAATCTGTTACGTAGGAATCCTTATTGGCGTATATGCCGGCAGTAACTGTTTTTTCGGATTTTTGTGACCCGTTTAATAAGAATAGAGATCCTACAAATATAACCAAAACAATAAGTAATGGTATGGATTTTGCATATTTTTTAGAGAATAAATAAAAGGATGTAAAAAACTGTTTAAAATTCATGAGCCACACTCCTTTTTTAATGCTTTATTTCCTAATCTTATATACTGCAAGAGAGAACTTATAACAATTAAAATGAAAATAATCGAAACAACAATAATCAGAGATTGTACTTGAACATCTCCTCTGGTTATATGAAGAATCAGTTGTTGTATATATGTTGTTGGCATATATTTTGACATTTCCTGCAAAGCGTTAGGAAGTATTGCAGATGGTATAAAGCATCCTGAAATGTATGACGCTACAATTATGAAAATAAAGTGAAACAAAATAGCTGCATAGGAATTTTCAAATAAGCTGTAGCAGAAAGTGCAAAAACTTCCGGAAAATAAGCAGAGTACAAATATATTTAATAAAAATGTCAATAAGTTCAATAAATATGTGGTTATATCTGAAGTATTCAGTAAACCGCAGCTTGTAAAAAATGCTTTAATTACCTTTGGCATTCCAGGTATAAAACTAAGTACATAGGTAATTAGCAAGTAGCCAAAGGCTGTTAAAAATAAAACTGAACCATTAGTTGTAGCATCAACAACAGACTGGAAAAAATATCCTCTTCCGGATTGTTTTAGTTTTATAAAAATAGACCTGTTAAGGTTACTTCTTTTGATTATTAGGACTATGCCGGATAATAACATGGTAAGCATAATGCATGAAGCAAGGTAATAATCAAATATAGAATAATCTTCAGTAGATACAATGTATTTGTAATTAAAGAAGGAATTTCTTTCAAATGCGGTGGATAAATATTTAAGGTTCAACAGATTGTTAGCAGTTTCATAGTTATCCATATCATCTTTTTCTTTCATAAGGTCGTATTGCAGGTAAATACCTGATTCTGCACTTTTTAATATACGTTCTCCAGAAGTACAAAGTTCAGCAATAATAACACTGTACAAAGAAGGTGTATCTGAAAAACGAACTACAATAGGAAGGTTTTTTCCGGTATTCACGCTGTTGAAAAAGTCTTCCGGAACAGAAGCGGTTGCAACAACAGCTGAATCATCAAAGGCATGTTCTAGTTCTTCCTTACTTAGACGTTTTACCTCAAATAGAGACGATAAAGATTTTACTTTTGTAAGAGATTCTATAATATTTTCTGTTATTACACTGTTATCCTCTGAATCAAAAGCAACTTTTTTCTTTTCAGAAAAATTTATATAGTTGTGATCTGCCATTTTACTTGCAAAGAAAAGCGAGAAACCGCAGAATGCAAATAAAAGAAGAGTCCCTAATAATATAAAAGGAAATGTATTAAATTTTCGTTTAAAATCTAATTTGAAAAATATAAGTTTATTCATTTTCTATAAGACTTTCCATAAGTTTAATATCTGTATCCAATGGCGTAAGTTGATGGTTCTTTAAAAGCAATAGTTTATTGCAAACCCTAAGTTCATTTTCATCGTGGGAAGCAATGAGAATAGACCCTTTTAACTGCTTAGTATAATAGTCCATGTATTGCTTTATCTGATGTTTTCCAGGAATGTCTAGAGCGGCACTGGGTTCATCCATAACTAGAAGTGTAGGTTTGTCTATTAATGCAATGGCTATACTAAGCCTTTTTTTCATTCCGCCAGATAATTTTGAAATAGGTTTATTTATAAAATCATTTATTCCGAGAAAACTAATCATGCCTGATTCAATTTCTTTCTTTAATTCATCTTTTGAACCATGAAACCAAAGTCTTAAATTGTCAAAGGCTGTTAGTTCTGGAATTAATGGGTTTTCCTGGGGTACGTATCCGGTATCCTTGTTTAACTTAAAGGGTTGTTCATCCTTTAAAACTTTTCCGGAATCAGCTTTAATAACCCCGCATATAATTGAAAGGAGGGTTGTTTTACCACTTCCATTGGCACCAACAATTCCCACACAATCTCCAGGGTTTATATCAAAGGAAATGTTCTGTAAAATAACATGTTTTCCGTATTTTTTGGATATATCTTTAATGGTTATCATTTTATAAATCCTCTCTGCCATAAATGCAACTGTGACATTATCTATAAGATTATAAAACCTAAGAGTTTTATTTGCAAGGAAGAATAGTATTGACAAATAATATTGACGATATATAATGTAGTTATTAAAACTACATAACAAAGTTGTGAGTAACTCGAAGTAAGGAATAAAAAACTAAAACACGGACATAATGAGAAGAGGGTGAAACTTATGAGTAAAGAGATGAATTTAAGTATGCCAATACAAGGAGCCGGAGTTTCGGATGTTTATAGGGGCATTGGAGAAAAGGTTGAAGAAGTTAACAAAAAGATATCCAGATTAGAAAGGAAGATATCTATTCCAAGTTATACGGTGGGAGAAGAAGTTATGAATGGAGTTACCCATGGTATTGGGGCAATTCTTGGAATAGTTGGACTGGTATTGTGTTTAGTTAAAGCTTATACATCAGGTGGTGTATTGGAAATAGTAAGTAGTTGGATATTTGGTGTATCCATGGTAATCCTTTATACTATGTCATGTCTTTACCACAGTATAAAACCTTGTAACGCTAAGAGAGTGTTTAGAATATTTGATCATTGTACAATATTTTTGCTGATTGTAGGATGTTACACACCATTTACATTGATTACACTTCACGGAAAAATCGGATGGACATTATTTGGAGTGGTTTGGGCAATGGCAATTCTTGGAATAACATTGAATGCTATAGATATGGAGAAATTCAGTAAGCTTTCCATGGTATGTTATTTAACAATGGGTTGGGCAATAATATTTGCCATAAAGCCGTTATGCGAGGCAATTTCTAAAGAAGCATTAGTACTGTTAGTAACGGGTGGTGTTATATATACTATCGGTGCAGCATTATTTGCATTGGGAAGTAAAGTCAGATATATTCATTCGGTATGGCATTTGTTTGTGCTTGCTGGAAGTATATTACATTTCTTTTGTATATACCTATATGTAATATAAGATTAAGATGTTGCGGAATCTAAAGTCTTGCTTTAAACTATAATTGTTTGATAGGAGGTTTTATATTGAACGAAAATAGATACGGCATGATTAAAGATTTTTTTGAAAAAAATAATAGATTCAAGATATTTAAAATGCTGTATATATTCTCAACGGCACTGTTCGTTTTGGTATATGCAGCAATTCTTTTGAAGAATATAGCAAAGAAAGAATACAAAAGATTATTCTGTAATATCTTTGCACCTGGAGTAACCTTTGGATTATGTACAATAATAAGACACAAGATAAATAGAAAAAGACCATATGAAGAAATGAATATTGAACCCCTTATAAATAAAGATAAGAAGGGACATTCATTTCCGAGCAGACACGTAACATCAGCATTTGCAATAGCAGTTACTGCATATCATGAGAATAAGGGATTGGGAATATTTTCGATGTTCGTAGCTGTTATAGTGGCCTTTGTAAGGGTAATAGCCGGGGTACATTATGTAAAAGATGTAGTGGCAGGAATGGTATTTGGAAGCGCGGTTACTAAAAAGATTTATGACATAGTTTCAACCAAGCATATAACTTGACATTAAAATGGTTTTTTGATAAGATTTTGATTGTTCGCGGATATGGCGGAATTGGCAGACGCGCTAGATTTAGGTTCTAGTGGGACATCCCGTGCAGGTTCGATTCCTGTTATCCGCATAAACAGTGGATTTTTATAATGAAATCCACTGTTTTTTTATATCTTAATTTTCTTATTTTTTATAAAAATCATAAAAATTCCCCTTAAAAAATAGTATTTTATTTCTAAAAAAAATCCTATGATATATAATATTTAAAAAGTAAATATGCTGAATTTTATGAAATGGGGTTAAAATTATGACAATAAAGGACGCATTGGATATAGTAAGAGATTATTATAATCTTGATAACCCATCTGAAAAAGAGGAATTC
Organism: uncultured Eubacteriales bacterium; assembly: GCA_900315425.1. Lineage (GTDB taxonomy): Bacteria > Bacillota > Clostridia > Lachnospirales > Lachnospiraceae > Bovifimicola. The sequence continues at coordinate 11,659 of OMZA01000011.1, read as the reverse complement.
ATATATGTTGAGGCTGTAAAATATCTTATGGAAGAAACCAAAGATCCACAATATATAATGGAACTTGGGGGATATTATTATGGAAAAAAAGATTATGAGCTTGCCTTGAAATACTATGAATATGCAGCAGAGTTTGACTATGAGCCTGCGTATGAGGGATTGGGTTACATTTGGTATTACGGAAGGACGGGGGCACCTGATTATGAAAAGGCATTTACGTACTATTCTAAGGCAGCCCAAAAGGGAAATGTGGTATGCAAATATAAAGTTGCAGATATGTATAAAAATGGATACTACGTAGAAAAAGATTACGATAAATATAAAGAAATCATAAAGTCCCTTTATATGGCGGCCAAGAGAATGAAAAATGTATTTGATCCCATACCGGAAATATATACAAGGCTTGCAAAGATATGGGCATATGAAGGAAAAAAAGAAGAGGCCATAGAATTATATATAGAGGCGAGAGATATTCTCGCAATGCGAATAAGATTCAATCCATTTTTTGGTAATTTAAGTATTATGAAATGGCTGATAAATGATTTATACAAGCTGATTTCTTTTGAAGAAGACGACATGGAATATTTTGATTTGTATTACGTTTTGAAAAAACCTACAAAGGTGAGATTCAAATATAATTCAAAAAATTATGAAGTGGAATCTGTAATAGAAGATGGGAAATGTGAAGTCAGATTTCAGGAAAAGTGGTATAGAAGCATAGATGATTTTATTATTAAAGCATGTATAGATCAGGAAAAATTATGTGTAATAGCAGATTCTTTATACATGTTTGAAATAATAAAGGATTAGGAGAGTGCTATGGATATTATAGAGGTTAAAAGCAAAAAAGATAGAGACTACGAAAGATATGAGTATTTACTTATAAAAAAAGAATCTTTACTTAAGGATAGCGCTTCAATCTTAGTGGCATATATAAAGGAATTTGGAGAATTATTAACAGAGAGTTTTAAAGAAAAAATAGAATGTATAAAACTTAAAAAACATATAGGATATATACAGGCTATAATTAACAAAGGGCAGACAGTGGATATTGAAGCTATTTCAAAAATTGTGGAAAATGAGATGGAAGATTATTACCAGGAACTGCAAGAAATGATACAAGACTCAAAAAATGCACAGGAAAGTACTAAATCAACAAAAGCAACCGTCTTAAAAGTAAAAAGACTTTATAGGGAAATAGCAAAAAAACTACATCCTGACATAAATCCAAGAACAAAAGATGATGAAAGGTTAAGTGAACTGTGGTACCGGGTATGTATTGCGTATCGGGAAAATAATATAAAGACTTTGGACGAACTGAAATTCTTAGTGGATAAGGAGCTTGCAAATGGCGGATTAGGAAATGAAAAGATAACGATTCCCGATATAAAAGAAAAAATAACAGATTTGGAAAATGAAATTGATCATATCGTAAATACTGATCCATACAGATATAAAGATATTATTTCGGATAGTAATCTGATAAAGGAGAAAAAAGCAGAAATAATTGAAGAAATAAAAAAATATGTAGAATACAAAAAGAGTCTGAAGGATATTTTGGAAGAGTTGAAAAATGAAGGAAATGAAGGGGAGGCAGGAATAAATTGGCTAAGGAATTAACGGTACAGAATAAACAATTTATTGCTACGTCAAGTAAAGAAAAAATAGCAGATATCATTAAACCTCTTACAAAAGAGATATATTTGTTTGATACCTTTGTATCGGCAACGTCCAGGATAAAAAATCAAGAAATTTTTAATGATATTAAAGTAGGGGACAAGCTTTTACTCAGACGAGAAGAAAGTAAATTTGATGAGAATGAGGTTGTTATACTGACGAAGGATAAAGAAAAAATAGGATATATACCAGAAAAAGATAATGTTATATTTGCAAGATTGATGGATGCAGGGAAAATGTTAGATGCAAAAATAATAAGCATAGATAGAAAGGGTCCATTTACCCAGATATACATAGGTATATATTTAATAGATTTTTAAAAAGAGAGTGTAAAAATGAGAGAATCCAAATTTTCAATTGATAAAATAAAAGTAAGATACTATTCGGGAATAGGTTCCACTGCAGAGTTTAACCAGGACAATTATTATATTAACGGAACCATGAAGATAAATCTTACAGACTATGGAGAAGGAATCAAAGAAATAAACCTATATGAGCCGGGATTGATTGCAGTATTTGATGGAATGGGTGGGGAGAAATATGGTGATATTGCATCCTTAACAGCGGCTACATGAATGGATAATTTCATATATGATACATTGGATATCAACAGAGCCTTAGAAATATATTACGATGATTTTAAAAGAGAAATGGAAAGTATTATTCCGGGTGAAATAAGTGGAACCACCTGTGCAGCATTATTAATAAAGGAAGGAATTGCATATCCGTTTTGGGCTGGAGACAGCAGGATATATCTTTTTAGAAGAGGGGTTTTAACTCAGATAACCAAAGATCATACAGTGGCTCAGGAAGCTATAGATGAAGGCATGATAGATGACGAAGAAAAAGCTAAGAAAACAAAAGCATGGAATGTTCTCACCAGGTTCATGGGAGGTGGGGGAGTTCCATTTCAACTGGCTGATAAAATTAAATTAGAAAAATCAGACAAAATACTCATATGCTCAGACGGAATATCTGATATGTATTCCTTGAGAGAGTTGTCTGCCATAATGAAAAGAAATTCCGAAATGATAATAAACACCTTTAAATATGAGTGTGAAAATAATGTGTCTGATAATAGTTCAGCAATTATTTTAGATATTTAACAGGGTGCAAAGAAAAGTAATAAAGAAAAATATATATTTTTTTAAAACGACACATTATCTGAATGTGTAATTTTATGTAAAATCACAATAAATAAAACTAAATATATACAAAATGTTTAATAATTACATAAAAAAAAACAAAATTAAAACACATTTATAGTTAAATTTAACAAAACAGCGGTAGAATTGATTTTGAAAATATGTTATAATGTGGTATCGGTATGAGATAAGTACCTAAAAATAAAAATGATGAAAGGAGTTAGGAAATGAAGACACAAAAAAGAATTTTGAGTTTGATTATGTCTATGGTAATGGTAATCAGTACATTTGTAGGATATGCAGCTAACATAAAATATGTTAAAGCAGAAGCAGCTACTACTATGGACATAACATGGCATTTCCAGAACGCAAGTGAGTGGGAATTAGTTGGTGGATGGCTTTATGAAGGTAATGCATTCACAACAAATGTTTCACCTGCGGATAAGTGTATTGTAAAAACACTTGAAACACTTGAAGACGAAGACACAGGCGAGACTTATGAAAATGTAAAACAGGTTTGGCCTGGAGCAGCAATGGATAATGAGGGAGGATCTAATTCAAGCTGGTATAAAGTAACAGCTACATATACAGACCCTTCAGCATCAGGTGTTGTTTCAATCTTCAACAACTATGCAGCAGATAACTGGACAAATGACACAACTACACAGGCAGATCTTGACAACATCAAAGCAAATGCAATTGATGGAAAAATTAAAGTTAACACAATTGCAGATGATGCTGCTGATGAAGTAAAAACTTATTGGGCAGATGTTCCATCATCTTGTTTTGCAGCTAAAGAGCAGACAGCTAATATTGTAATTTCAGCAAGAGCTATTAAATCTGTTGATGGTACAATAACTGATATTTATTGTACAAATGATGGTACAACAGTTACATGTTATGCAAAGACAGATTCAGGTAAGTTATATCAAGTAGCTGGTAATAAGGCTAATGAGGTTGAGTCAGTACCTGATTATAATGAAGGTGGAGAAGACGAGACAACAACAGAAGACGAGACATCAACTTCAGATGAGACAACAGAAGAAACAACAGAAGAAGAAACAACAGAAAAGCAGAAGAATCCTGATAGCATATCAGAGAATATCGAAGAGGGTGAAGTTGTTTACAGTCTTGGATCAGCAATGGCTCCAGTAGCATGGAATCCAGATCATGTAGATAATGCTTTTGTTGAAACTAAATGGGATAATGTAGTAAAAGCAAATATCTCTGTTCCTGCAAAATATACAGGAAAAGTTACAAAAAACGAAGACGGAACAAATAATTATGAAGAAGTTGGTGAGTGGACATACAGATTCGGTATTATCGCTCAGACAGCAGATACAGTTACAGGATGGAACAGAATGCTTATTGGAACAGATGTTGCTCCTGAAGTAACTGATACAACATCTAATTGTCTTTCTAATATTAGAGTTCCTCTTGAGGAAGAAGCATATACAGCAACAGTATATCTTGATACAGCAACAGGTGCTGTAGCAATCTACAAAAACGGAGATAATGAGTCTGTATCATATCCAACAGATAAAGTTGATTACACATTCAGCTGGGTTGGAAATGATAATGACGAAACATATTATGCACCAGCTGATTATTCACAGTTTGCAACAGTAGGTGACTACGAAGCAACACTTAGTGCAGCAGCAGACAGAACAGCAGATCTTGAAAAATGTGGATATACAGCAGATTCAGAGCTTCCTAATTTTGTAGATGTAAATAATGCATTGGAAACAAAATTAAACAATGTAGCTGATGCTGTAAGTGGAACAGATGATACAATTTATACATTAGGATCAGCAATGGCTCCAGTAGCATGGGCTCCTCAGAATTTAAATAATGCATTTGAAGAAACAAAATGGGATGGAGTTGTTAAAGCAAATATCTCAGTACCAGCAGCAACAGATGAAGCAGGAGATCCTGCAGGTGAGTGGACATACAGATTTGGTATTATTGCAACAACATACAACAAGTAACTGTCTTACAAATATAAGACCAGCACTTGAAGAAGAAGCATATGAAGCAGTTGTTTACTATGATACAACAACAGGTGCGGTTGCTATCTACAAAGTAGGTGATGACAGTGATGATGTAACATCTACACCTGAGGAATTAGTAGATATCACAATGAGCTGGGTTGGAAATGATAATGACGAAACATATTATGCACCAGCTGATTATGCACAGTTTGCAACAGTAGGTGACTACGAAGCAACACTTAGTGCAGCAGCAGACAGAACAGCAGATCTTGAGAAGTGCGGATATACAGCAGATTCAGCTCTTCCTGATTTTGCAGCATTAAATGCAGATCTTAATACAAAATTAACATCTGTTAATGTAGCTGATGTAGTAGCAGGTACAGATGATACAGTCTATACATTAGGATCAGCAATGGCTCCAGTAGCATGGGCTCCTACAAATTATGCAAACGCATTTGAAGAGACAAAGTGGGATGGAGTTGTTAAAGCAAATATCTCAGTACCTACAACAAGTAACTGTCTTACAAATATAAGACCAGCACTTGAAGAAGAAGCATATGAAGCAGTTGTTTACTATGATACAACAACAGGTGCGGTTGCTATTTATAAGACTGGTGATGACACAGATGATACTGATTCAACACCTGACGGATTAGTAGATATTACAATGAGCTGGGTTGGAAATGATAATGATGAAACATATTATGCACCAGCTGATTACGCACAGTTTGCAACAGTAGGTGATTACGAAGCAACATTAAGTGCAAAAGACGACAGAACAGCAGATCTTGAGAAGTGCGGATATACAGCAGAGTCAGCTCTTCCTGATTTTGCAACATTAAACGCAGCTCTTAACGAGAAATTAACAACAGTTAAGAGTGCTCAGGATGTAGCCTATGAAGAAAATACAACAGTTTATACAATTGGTGCAGCTATGGCAAAAACACCTTGGGCACCAACAAGCATGAACAATGCATTCGAAGAAACAAAATGGGATGGAGTTGTTAAAGCAAATATCTCAGTACCAGCAGCAACAGATGAAGAAGGAAATCCTGCAGGTGAGTGGACATACAGATTTGGTATAATTGCTCATACACCGGAGACAACAAGTGCATGGAACAGACAGTTACTTGGAACATCAGTATCTCCGGAAGCAACAGATACAACAAGTAATTGTCTTACAAATATCAGACCAGAACTTGAAGAAGAAGCATATACTGCAACAGTTTACTATGATACAACAACAGGTGCTGTACTTATCTTTAAAACAGATGATGCAGATGGAGTTTTAGGACTTCCTGATGAATTAGTAAATTATACAATGAGCTGGGTAGGAAATGACAATGATGAGACATATTATGCACCAGCTGATTATGCTCAGTTTGCAACAGTAGGTGACTACGAAGATACACTTAATGCTAAAGAAGATAGAACAGCAGATCTTGAGAAGTGTGGATACACATCAGAATCAAAGCTTCCTAATTTTGTTAAAGGTAATCTTGCACTTGCTGAGAAGATTCTTGGTAACTTTAAAATCACAACAGATAAAGATGAAATCACATTATCTATCGGTGAAACAGATAAAATTGATGCTAAGATTGAGCCGGAAACATTAGCTGATACAGGTATTACAGTTACAGTTGAAGGTGATTCAGCTACTTATGATGAGGAAACCGGTACAGTAACAGCAGTTAAGGCTGGTGATACAACAATTACATTTACTAACTCATATGATTCTACAATTTCAAAAACAGTTAATGTACATGTTAAAGAGATTTCTAATCTTTCAGTAAATTACAAAGTTCAGGTTCAGAAGACAGGTTGGGAGAAAGAATATGTTTCAAATGGTACAACATCAGGAACAGTAGGACAAGCTCTCAGACTTGAAGCTATTAAGATTAAGTTAGTAAATAGCGATGGAACTGATTTTGATACAGCTAACGGAAGTATTGAATACAGAGTACATGTTCAGAAGAATGGCTGGGAGAAAGAATATAGAGCAAATGATGAATTATCTGGAACAGTTGGAGAAGCTAAGAGACTTGAAGCAATCCAGATTAAATTAACAGGTACAGTTGCTAATTACTATGATGTAGCATACAGAGTACAGGCTCAGAAATTCGGATGGCTCGGATGGGCTAAGAACGACGAAGAGTCAGGTACAGCAGGATATGCATACAGACTTGAAGGAATCCAGATAATTCTTGTTAAAAAAGGTGAAGAGATTCCATCAAATGTAGGCGGAGTAGCTGATACAGGAAGAGATGCATTCTACGGCAAATCAGAGCTTCCAGTAGTTATGTACAGAACACAGGTTCAGACATACGGATGGCAGGATTATGTTAAGACAGGTGCTACATCTGGTACAGTTGGAAAAGCTAAGAGACTTGAAGCTATCAGAATTAAGATTTCTAACAACAGAGGTGTTTCTGGAGATATTGAGTACAGAACACATGTACAGAAAAAGGGATGGCAGAAATTCGTTAAGAATGACGCTTTATCAGGAACAGTAGGAAAGGCTCTTAGACTTGAGGCAATCCAGATTAGATTCACAGGTGATCTTGCAGAAAAATTCGATATTTACTACAGAGTTCAGGCTCAGAAGTTCGGATGGATGGGCTGGGCTAAGAATGGCGAATCAGCAGGAACATCAGGATATGGATACAGACTTGAAGCAATTCAGATTGAGGTAGCTAAGAAGGGAACACCTTCAGGAGTTATCGGAACAACAAAGAATGCTTACAGAAAAAAATAATACGAAAAGTGAAAACTTAACGTAGTCTAAATTAGACCACATTCATGTATATGGATGTGGTCTTTTTTGTTATATTTTGTACATAAATTAAACATTAAATTATTTAAAGTTGTAGATTTTTACTAGGTTTTTCAGTATAATTAAAGATAAGTTTGTAACTTAATAACTATTATTTTAAAAGGAGGATTTTAAAATGGGTAAAAGAGTAAAAGCTCTTTTAGTCGCTCTTGCATTATTGGTAACAACAGTGCTTCCGGCAGGTGCTACACTTACTAATCCGGTAACAGCACATGCTGATGAAAATTCACTTAGCATTGTGTTCCATTTTACAGGAACAGACTTAACCGCCACAGGCGCTGAAGGTGTTGGATATCAGCTCTACACATGGTCTGAAGGCGGCGGAGAAGGCGCAGCATATGATATGGTTTTAAGTGATGATGGAACTGAGATGACATATAAACATGTTCTTCCTAGTACAGCAACACTTAGACAGGGATTTATTGTAAGACTGGGAAATGACTGGTCTAAAAAGGACTGGGAGGCAGACAGATTTGTAGATCTCAGCTCTATTACAGGTGGAACTGTAAATGTTTATATCGAAAGTAAAGTAGGAGAGTTTACACAGGACAACAGCGATGCCATTGAGGGCTTAAAGATTACAAGTGCTAAAGCGCAGGAAAGTAATCTTTCCGTTATTAGATTTGGTGTTGGTGTTGCAATGGACGACATCTCAAGTATTAATTTAAGAGTTAGAAGTACTGAAGATGGAACTTTCCAGGAGATAACAAGCATTAATCCTATAGGAAGTACAAACAAAAACTTTAACATTCAGCTTGCAGAGGCTCTTGTTAGAGATGGATCTTATGAACTTGTGTATGATTATGGTTCACAGAAAAACCTGACATTTTTAATCGGTATGCCTGACCCATATTCATATGATGGATTTGAAGATGCATACACATATGAAGGAGATGACCTTGGTGCTACATGGTCTGAAAATTCAACAACATTTAGAGTATGGGCTCCACTTGCAACTAAAGTTCAGGTTAATTTATACAAAAGTGGTACTCAGGGAACAGATGATCTTATTGATGTAGTAGATATGACTTCTGACGTACAGGGTACATGGGTAGCAACTGTTGATGGTGATTTAAATGGTACATACTATACATATACAGCTACGGTTAAAGGTGTTGTACAGGAAGATATCGTTGATCCATACGCCAGAACAACAGGTGTAAACGGTAACAGAGGTATGGTTATTAATCTTGACTCTACAGATCCTGAAGGATGGGAAGATGATACAAACCCTAATCCGTATGAAAATTATACAGATGACGTTCTTTATGAATTACATGTAAAAGATTTTTCATACGAAGAGTCATCAGGTGTATCTGAAGCAAACAGAGGAAAATATCTTGCTTTTACTGAGGAAGGTACAACAAATTCATACGGACAGTCAACATGTCTTGATTATCTGAAGGATTTAGGAATTACTCATGTTCATATCCTTCCAATGTTTGATTATGCATCTGTTAAAGAAGATGGTTCAAGTGATGCATTTAACTGGGGATATGATCCTCAGAACTTTAACACACCGGAGGGTTCGTATTCTACAGATCCATACAACGGTGAAGTTAGAGTAAAAGAAGTAAAAGAAATGGTTAAGTCTTTACATGATAGTGGAATCAGTGTTGTATTAGACGTTGTTTATGGTCATGTTAATTCAGCTTCACAGTTCCCAATCAACAGACTTACACCTAATTATTATTCAAGACCTAATTCAAATGCTTCCGGTTGTGGTAACGATACTGCAACAGAGAGATCAATGAATAGAAAATTCATTGTTGATTCATTTGTATATTGGGCAACAGAGTATCACGTTAACGGATTTAGAATTGATCAGGAAGGTCTTTTTGATGTTGATACAATAAATGAAGTAATTACAGCTTTGCATGAGATTGACCCTTCAATTATCGTATACGGTGAAGGTTGGGATATGTCGTCAACAAAAGTTACAAAGGCAGGAACAAAGCTTGCAAATCAGTCGTCAGCACCTGATATTGCGGACGGAGCTTTTTTCTCTGACGGAATTAGAGATGCTGTTAAAGGTTCCGTATTTGGAACACAGGCTGGTTATGTAACAGGAAATGCAAGTTCTACATCAGCAGTTATTAATGCATTATATTCGCTTCCGGGATGGGAAAACTATGATAAACCACAGCAATCAGTTGTTAACTATAACTCATGTCATGACAACTATACACTGTATGACAGACTTCAGATAACAGATGGTAATACTACAGCAGATGATGAAACACTTCTTAAGCAGAACAGTTTAGCAGCATCAATTGTTATGTTAGCTCAGGGTATTCCGTTCTTCCAGGCTGGTGAAGAAATCTTAAGAACAAAAGTAAAGTCAGACGGATCGTTTGATGAGAACAGTTATGCAAGTCCTGCATCAGAGAACTCTATTAAGTGGGATACACTTAATGAGGATAATTATAAGACGTCATATGAATATTATAAAGGACTTATTGCATTTAGAAAATTACATCCAAGTTTCAGAGGTGTTGGTGAAGAATTCCAATATCCAGATACAGGTGCAATTATTAAAAATGATGGAACAGTAATCACATACGAATTACCACTTGGTATGAATGGTGATTCATCAAGAATATTTGTTGTTTATAACCCAACAGATGAGACATATACAGCAGAGCTTCCGGGTTCAGGAACATGGAATGTATATGCGAAGGATGATAAAGCTGGAACAGAAGTTCTTGGTACTGTTGAAGATACAATGGATGTATCTCCATTGACATGTATGATAGTTGCTCAAGATCCTCAAGATCTTCAAGAACCTTCAGTAAGCTACAAAGTTCAGGTTCAGAAAACAGGTTGGGAGAAATCATATGTTTCAGATGGTACAACATCAGGAACAGTAGGACAGGCTCTTAGACTTGAAGCTATCAAGATTAAATTAACAAATAGCGACGGAACTGATTTTGATACAACTAATGGTGGTATTGAGTATAGAGTTCATGTACAAAAGAATGGTTGGGAAAAAGAATACCTTGCAAATGATGAGTTATCAGGAACAGTTGGAGAAGCTAAGAGACTTGAAGCAATCCAGATTAGATTAACAGGTAAAGTTGCTGATTACTATGATGTATACTACAGAGTACAGGCTGAGAAATTCGGATGGCTCGGATGGGCTAAAAATGACGAAGAAGCTGGTACATCAGGATACGGATACAGACTTGAAGGAATCCAGGTAGTTCTTGTAGAAAAAGATGGAGAAGCTCCAACAGAAGCTGGAGGAGTAGCAGCATCTTCAAGAAATGAATACTATAGCAAGACAGCACTTCCGGTAGTTCAGTATAGAGTTCAGGTTCAGACATACGGATGGCAGTCATATGTTAAGAATGGTCAGACATCAGGAACAGTAGGAAAAGCTAAGAGACTTGAAGCAATAAGAATTAAGATTGCAGACAACAAGGGAGTTTCAGGAAGCATCCAGTACAGAACACATGTACAGAAAAAGGGATGGCAGAAATGGGTATCTGATGATGCATTATCAGGAACAGTAGGAAAAGCCCTTAGACTTGAAGCAATTCAGATTAAACTTACAGGTGATCTTGCAGAAAAATATGACATCTACTATAGAGTACAGGCTGAGAAGTTTGGATGGATGGGATGGGCTAAGAATGGCGCATCTGCAGGAACTTCAGGATATGGATACAGACTTGAGGCAATTCAGATTCAGCTTGCATACAAGAATTCACCATCAGCAGTAATTGGTTCAACAAGTAATGCATACAGAAGTAAATAATAACGTATAAAGTTATTAAAAGTGAAAATTAGACTTTAAAAAGTCGCTTAATAAATAGACCGGCATTGGTATACAATTGAGGTGACCCCAAAAAGTTAGACTTTTTAAGCGTAGCAGTTTTTGGCTGCTACGCTATTTTTATGCAGCCAAGAGGCTGAGCCTGTATTGAACAGGACTCATCCATCCTAGTTTCTCTTTAATTCTTTGTTCATTGTAATACTTTATATATCGCTCGATTTCTGATTTTAATTCTTCA
>OMZA01000013.1 GCA_900315425.1 uncultured Eubacteriales bacterium | reverse complement strand
TCAGGAAAGTCCTACAGACTGAAGGATCATTTAAAACAAACAGACTAATTGTACATTTTTATATAATATTTTTTGTACATTGGGTCTTGACATTTTATAATCAGTGCGGAATTGTTATGTATCTTGATTCAGAGAACTGGCTCAAGGCTTCTGTTGAGTATGAAAATGAAGAGTTTCAGCATCTTGGCTCTGTTGTTACAAACCATGGATATTCTGACTGGGCAACTACGGCTATTCCAGCCGATGTAAAGCAGATGTGGTATAGATTTAGCAGGAGAGAAGATGATTATTGTATTGAGTGTTCCTACGATGGAAAAGATTTTTCGCAAATGAGAGTCTGCCATATGTGGGAAGGAGCCGGAACGATTTCCTTCGGAATCTATGCGTGCAGTCCAGAGGATTCAAGCTTTAAGGCTGTATTTACAGATATGCAGATAACAGAGTGCGCCTGGAAGGCTCATGATGGTCAGCAGCCGGACTAATGATGTGTGAGATTATAGTAGGAGGTGTATTGATGGCATCTGTAAGAGATGATGTATCCAAGTACATAAAGAAAAAATATAAGGCATCTCCGGAATACCTTTGGAAGAGATATCCTAGCTTTGCAGTATACAGGCATGAAGACAATCGTAAGTGGTTTGCTCTGATAGCTACTATAAGCAGAGATAAGCTGGGAATTGAATCCACTGATGAAGTTGATGTTTTAAATGTTAAGATTGACGATCTGATGCTGCGAGATATCCTGCTTAAGCAGCAGGGTTTTTATCCTGGATATCACATGAACAAGGGCAGTTGGATGACAATACTGCTCGATGGTACAGTGAACTTTGATGAAATCTGTAATATGATTGATGCCAGCTTTTTAAATACGGCATCTAAGAAGAAAAAGGATAAGTTCCGTCAACCAAAGGAATGGATAGTACCTGCAAATCCAAAATACTATGACATTGAAGATGCTTTTGATAATGCTGATGAAATAGACTGGAAGCAGGGGGCTGGAATTATAAAGGGTGATACAGTGTTTATGTATGTAGGCGCACCTGTATCTGCAATTCTTTATAAGTGCAAGGTTACAGAGGTGGATATTCCCTATGAATATGAGGATAAGAATTTTAAGATTACAGCACTTATGAAGATAAAGCTGCAAAAGAGATATAAGCCTGACAAGTTCACTTTTGACAGGCTGAAATCTGAGTATGGAATATATGCTGTGCGTGGACCAAGGGGGATACCTAATAGTCTGAGTGCAGCTTTGAAGAAATAGAAACAGGAGGATTATGAGACCTTTGAACATATTGAAGATGAGATAAAAGAAGGAGCCATGATCTATTTTGCTATTGATGATGACGGAACAGCTTTGGCTACATGTATGGCAAAACCGATGGAAGGAAGCACCTGGGAGCTATGTAAACTTGGCTCTAATAAAAATCGCAAGCATTCTGGAAGTGGAAGCATGGTATTTGAGGCAGCCATGAATTGGGCCATTAGGCATGGTGCAGGCCGCTTATTTTTGATATCAAACAGTAAGCTGTCTCCAGCTTTGCATATCTATGAAAAGTATGGTTTTACAGAAGTAAAACTCGCTGACTATGAATATGAGCGCGGGGACATTGCTTTTGAGAAAATAATATAGAGAATGGGATTAAAGATGATGGATGAATTAAGAGTAGATATGAGAGAACGCACACCTGAGGAACAGGCAATATATGACAGGCAGGCACAGCTGATGTTCAAACTGAATCATACTATGCCACGTACAGAAGAATATATGGGTGTGCTTAAGGAATTATTTGAAGACAGGATTGGTGAAGGCTCATATGTTGCAGCACCTCTTGGTGGAGCTGCCATGGAAAAGCTTGTTATAGGTAAGCATTGTTTTATCAACAGTAATCTCCTTGCCATGTCAAGGGGAGGTATTACTATCGGAGATAATGTGCAGATTGCAGGAAATGTGCAGCTTTTATCCAACAATCATGATCCTTATGACAGACAGATTCTGACCTGCAAGCCTATCGTAATCAAGGATGGTGCTTGGATTGGCGCAGGGGCAACCATACTACCAGGAGTAACAATTGGTAAGTTCGCAATTGTTGGAGCTGCATCTGTTGTTACCCATGATGTTGGAGACTATGAAGTTGTAGTAGGAAGTCCGGCAAGAGTGATTAAGACATTGGATGCTGAGAAGTTTAAAGAGGCTGAGAATGAGTAAGCATAAGATGGTAAATGGCAAGCTCCTTCAGATGAATAAGACTTATAAAGAGCAGATCTTGAAAATGGATTTGAAGCAATTAAGTAATTATTTAAGAAAATTATGGCAATATAGCCATGATTTTTTTTGATTTTAATTATATTTTGAAGAATAGTATAAAGGTTGGTATAATAAAAGATAAATAAATATTGGAGGAGAAAAATGAAAACAAAGAAGAGTGGTAATAATTGGACTGCGTATTATGATGCTGATACAAACAGATATTTTGCTGAGATTATGTACACCAGCAGAGAAGGTCGCGAAGAATATGATTATGAAATTACACAAGATATTTATAATAGGCTAGGTTCATTTTCTGATGATATAGAAAATGAAAGATTAATCAAAACTGCAAAAATGTGCTATTCGTTTGAAAATACTATGTATGGAACCTTGGGACCTGAAAGAACAGTATGGGATGAGGAAGCTAATAATGCTATGGATGATGCTGTTAAAAAGAGTAAAAACTAATTGTATTATATGAATCTAAATATCATAATAAAGCGTGTAAGTACTAAATGTAATTGTTAAATATAAGGAGGAGGAAATGGTTTTATTTGTAAATGCGTGTGTACGCAAGGAATCAAGAACAAGGCAGCTTGCAGAACGTCTCCTTGGAGAAATAACAGAAGATTATGAAGAAATAAAACTTGAAAATATAAAATTTTCTAAGGTTGATGAAGAATTTCTAAAAAATAGGGATAGATTGATAGCAGATAAAAAATATGATGATGAATCATTTGCTATGGCAAGACAGTTTGCACGTGCGAATACTATCGTTATAGCTGCACCATATTGGGATTTATCATTTCCATCGATATTAAAACAATATATTGAACTAATAAATGTATTGGGAATAACATTTGAGTATACACCTGAAGGTGTTCCAAGGGGATTATGCAAAGCTAAAAAACTCTATTATGTAATGACCGCCGGTGGAAATTATGTACCGGAAGAGTTTGGGTTTGGATATGTTAAAGCGCTTGCCCAGAACTTCTATGGTATAAAAAATGTAGAGCTTATAAAAAAAACAGGTCTTGATATAAAAATGTAGGAGGAAATGAAAATGAATTTTTTAGGTAATTTATTATGGATAATACTTGGGGGATGGATTAGCGCACTAGGGTGGATATTTACCGGAATAATATGGTGTTGTACAATTATTGGAATTCCAATTGGATTACAATGTTTCAAGTTGGCATCTATCTCATTTAATCCATTTGGAAAAGAAGTTGAATACGGAGGAGGAGCCGGTTCTTTTATCGTAAATGTTGTATGGTTTATATTCTCAGGCATTGAACTGGCAATTATGAATGCATTCATGGGTTTGTTACTTTGCATAACTATCATAGGTCTTCCTTTTGGACTTCAGTTCTTTAAAATAGCAAAATTATCCCTGGCTCCATTTGGAGCAAGTGTTGTAAGGGTGGAATAATAAAGGATAAGTAAAAATACTAGACTTTTAAGAGGGAGAATTTTATAATTATTTGAAAGAGAGTTTTAGGAATATATTGAAAGAGAGGTTTATCTATGAATGTAAATATTAATAAAGAGGATTCAAATTTAACAATTGAGATAGAGGGAAGACTTGATACTCTCACATCTCCGGAACTTGAAAAAGAAGTTGATACAGCACTTGATGGAATAACAAATCTTGTGGTAGATCTTAAGAATCTTGAGTATATTTCCAGTGCTGGACTTCGAGTTTTACTAGGTGTTGCACAGGTTATGGAAGACCAGGGTGACATGAAGGTTATTAATGCAAGTAGCGAAGTAATGGATATTTTTGAAGTTACTGGTTTTGATGAAGTGCTTACAATTGAATAATTGGTAAAATAAAAGTTAAGGAGATCAATTATGACAGGGAATAAGTTCTTTTCAAAAACTGATGTAAATATGGGAAGACAACCAGAGATTGATTTATCAAAGGCAGTTGTAATATTTTTCCTTGCAACAATTCACGTATACGTAGAATGTTCAACGGAAAAGCAACTCTGGGGTGGCTTGCCATATTTTTTTGATAGTATTTTAGGTGGTCCTTGGGCAGCACCAATGTTTATGTTTTCCATGGGTATTGGTCTGGCATATACAAGGAAAAATAGTGGTAAGGACTTGGTAAGAAGAAGTTTGAACGTAGCGTGTATTGCTACTTTGCTTAATGTATGTAGGTTCTTAATTCCATCCTTGGTGGGTTATGCCATAACCGGGGACAAAAAAATGTACTTAGAATTATTACCATACAAATTTTTTGGTAGCGATGTATTGCAGTTTGCAGCTATTGGAATGTTTTTTATGGGTATTTTAAAATTACTCAAGTTGACACCATGGAAAATCTGGTTTGTTTCCCTGGCTATGCAGCTTATATCAATTCCTTTGAATAATACCTATTTTAAAAGTGTACCACTTAATATTTTTCTAGGACATTTCATTGGTATTGATGATGGTTCAGGTCTTGAGATTGTTATGTCCGAGTATCCACTTCTTGTGTGGTTTATGATGTATGCCACCGGCTACATTTTTGGACTTTATTTAAAACGAGTAAAAGATAAAGATACGTTTTATAAATGGATTACGTTGCCTTTGTTGATAATTCCAATTATTATCTACGTTATTGAGTATCAAATGAGATTTGGTATGATGGGTGGTCCCGGAGCAAATGTATTCTATCATTTCAATACATTGGACCTTTTGTTATGCGTATGTACTGAGATTGGTATGTTTGGTTTATACTATTTTATCGTGAAGCATTTACCGGAGAAAGCCATGAGAGTCATCAGCAGTATAAGCAAAAATATTACAATTGTATATTTCATACAGTGGGTTCTTGTGTGGTGGACGGCTAACGTTGTTATTTATATTGCATGTGGAAGTAAATATTTAACATCATTACAGAGTTTGATATTAGGTTTATCACTTAGTGTGCTTTCTGTAGTGTTAGCTGAAGTATGGGTAAGGTTTAGAAATGAAAAAAAGCATTTATAAAAAATTTATTGTTAGATTAATTTTATCTACTGTTGTCGTTTCTATTTGTATATTTGCAGTTATTGCTATTAATTTCAATAAGAATGTTGTAGGCAAGTACGAATATGTTGGAGAGGCGTTGACAACAACTTTAGCGGGAGATATTGATGGTGATAAGATAGAAGAGTATTTAAGAACAGGGAAACCTGATGAATACTACGACAGTGTTTTACAAAATATTGACAATTGTACAAAGAATTTTAAAGCCTTATATGTTTATGTAGCAATTCCTACTGAGGATAATGTGTTATATATTTGGTCTAATGGTTTTACAGGAGAAGAAACCATTGGTTATACAACCGATTATTCTCAAGGCGGTAAGGAATGGATGCAAGATAAGTTTAAAGGCAAAAAAGTTAAGACCTTGTGCTATGTTTCCGATAAGGAGTTTGGGTATATTGCAACAGCAGCAACTCCTATAAGAAATAGTAAAGGTGAAATCGTTGCCCTGGCATTGGCTGATTTTTCTTTAAAAGAGATTAGAGTTGCAGTGGCTAAAATTATATGGGCAGTTCTTTCGTATGTTATTGTTTTGATGTTGGTGTATACTCTTGTGTTCTATCATTATTTTAATAGACATATAGTAACACCAATGAACAAACTTATCAATGTATCTAAGGATTTAACAGATAGATTGGATAAAGATACCATGTATGTATCTGATATTCATACAGGTGATGAACTTGAGGTATTATCTAAGGCCTTTGAGAAAATGAATAAGGAACTTAGAGAATATATCAAGGATAATATAAGTATTACAGCTGAAAAAGAAAGAATTGGAGCAGAGCTTAATATGGCCGCTTCTATTCAGGAGAACCAGCTTCCTAATGTTTTTCCGGCATTCCCTGATCGAAAAGAATTTGATATATATGCATTTATGAAACCGGCGAAAACCGTTGGCGGAGATTTTTATGATTTCTTTATGGTTGATGACACGCATATGGCTTTGGTTATGGCAGATGTTTCAGGAAAAGGTATTCCGGCATCGTTATTTATGATGATTTCAAAGATTCTCATTAAGAATCATGTTCAGGCCGGAGAGGACCCGGGTCAGGCCCTTGGAAATGTTAATAGACAACTTCTGGAGAATAATAAAGAGAGGCAGTTTGTTACAGTATGGTTGGCTATTGTTGATTTAACAACAGGAAAGGGTATTGCTACTAATGCAGGACATGAACATCCTGTTATTTGTCGAAAAGGCGGAGAGTATGAATTGGTTGAGTACAAGCACTCACCTCCGGTTGCTACTCTTAAGAAAACCATATTCAAGAATCACGAATTTGAGCTTCATCCTGGTGACAAATTATTTGTATACACCGATGGAGTGCCTGAGGCAACCAATAAGAACGATAAATTATATGGTACGGATAGAATGCTAAGTGCATTAAATAAAGAAAATGATGACAATCCAAAGAAAACCATAGAAATAGTTATGAATTCCATTTATGCTTTTATTAATGGGGCAGAGCAGTTTGATGATATTACAATGCTTTGTTTCGAATATTTTGGTATTCCAACAAATGAAGAAGAGGATAAATAAATATGAGTAAATATTCAAGTACGAAGAGAGTTCAAGAAATAGAACTTATGAAGGGTATAGCCATTATAGGAATGGTATTTGTTCACATTCTTGAAGGTTCTATCGATTATTTTACAGACGCATGGACTTTACCAGGAAGTATTCCATATACATTAATTGAATTTTTAGGCGGAATCCCAGCAGCAGGTGTGTTCACCTTTGCTATGGGATGGGGCGTTGCTTTTTCAGATAGAGCAACTCCTAAGTCTTATCTTAAAAGAGCACTTCAATTAGGACTTTTGTTGTTTTATGTTAATTTCTTCTATGCAATTTTACCAGGGTTGATAGACCCAGGCCACTTTGGAGCTTTTTTGGATCATCCATGGGCAGTTATTGGTTTTAATATCTATTCCTTTGCAGCTCTTTGTATGTGCTTTTTTGCGTTAATGAAAAAATTACAGGATAAACCTTACGTACGTTTGGGAATCTGTATAACTATAATCGTAGCAATTCTTGTAACTACAATTCTTGTAAAGCCTGAATCTTTTTCAGGTAATCAGTGGGTTGCAACTATTTTAGGTATATTTGTAAGACAAAATACTTACTCTTGGTTCCCACTAGTTCCTTGGGCTACATTTCCAATAATGGGCTATGGCGCTGGTATTTTATATCGTAAATGGAATAACAGAAAGAAATTTGCCTTAACTTCTTTGGTAATTGGCGTTGTTTTAGTAACTATTAGTCAGTTAGTAATTCAGTTAAACGATATTCGTAATGCAGCCATGAATCCTGGTTGGGTTGAGGGTATTGATTATTATGCTCTTACATTTTGGAACATAATCTGTGCAGTTGGAATTGTTTGCCTTGAGCTTTCATTAGCTTTTGGGATAATGACTCTTACAAAGGGTAAATTAAACAGTGTGTTATCATTTATGAGCTACAATGTTATGAATATTTTTGTAGCACATTGGTTGTTTGTAAGTCCTTTGTTTGTTGTATTAATAAAGGTTACTAGCATATGGAGCAATGCTTTAATTGCTCTATGTGTTCTTATAGTTACATGTTTGTTAGTAAAGTTTGTAACGACATTAAAGAAGTCTAAAGAATAGTTTTGACTTGAGATGAAAGTTTTGATCCTTTTTATGGTGCTCCGGTTGTGCTTATAGTTCTAGGAAGAAAAGATTGGCCAACTCATGTGTATGATGGTAGCTTAGTCATGGGTAATATGATGTTAGCAGCTCACTCATTAGGGCTTGGTGGTATATGGATTCACAGAGCTAAAGAGGAGTTTGATAAACCTGAATGGATAGAAGTTCTTGATAATCTAGGAGTCCAAGGAGAATGGGAAGGTATCGGACACCTTGTAGTAGGTTATCCTGATGGTCCTATTCCTGAAGCAGCCAAAAGAAAAGATAACAGAATTTTTTGGATTGAATAAACGATGATGTGTTTTGAATACAAGGAAATTGAAAAGAATATGGATATAAAAAATAAGATATCTGAATTAAGTATCGAAGCGACAATTGAAAATCTTGAAAAGGTTGAAGAGTTTATTGATGAAAATCTAGACAAGTGTAATTTCTCTACAAAACGGATGAACCAAATTAAAATATCTGTTGAGGAGATATATGTAAACATTGCACACTACGCCTATAGTCCTAACACTGGTATGGCAAAGATTTCTGTGGATATCAATCAGGATGATAAGTATATGGAGATTGTATTTATAGATCAGGGAAAACCTTACAACCCACTAGAGAAAAAAGATCCGGATGTTAAACTTAAAGTGTCGGAACGTCAAATGGGAGGTCTTGGTATCTATATGACTAAGAAATTGATGGATGATATTTCTTATGAATACAGCCACGGAAAGAACATCCTTACACTTAAAAATAATTGGGATTAATTCTGAAGTTATTTCCCTTTGAGTTTATGGAGGTATCAGGTATGACCATAGAGGAAAGAGCAAAAAAAGGATATGAGTATAAAGCTACTGGTAGATATAATTGCACCAGATCTGTTCTTGCAGCTTTTGAAGATATGATAGATATAGACCCAGATAAGTTAACAATACTTTCAGCTGGATTTGCAGCAGGAATGGGTAATATGGAAGGAACTTGTGGTGCCTTAATTGGAGCTGTAATAGTAGCAGGCTTCTTAACAGAAGGCAAAGCAACTCCCAGATATTCAAAACAAATCGTAGAAAAATTCCAAGAACTCAGTGGCGCCACAATCTGTAAAGACTTAAAAGGTATAACTACAGGTAAGATGTTATGCAGTTGCCCGGATTGCGTTTCCAATGCAATCTTGGCAGTGGGAAGAGTGTTTGAAATATAGTATCTAGGAAGAGGATATAGAATATAACGGCAAATCGAGAGAATTATCTCGATTTGCTTTTTTTTTGTTTAAGCTTCCAAGTGCCCATATTGAGCTGTACTGCATAATCGATTATCATCTAATATCCCTAATTTATTGGGTTTAACGAATAAACAATCCTTTAATCCTAGATAATATCTGGGGTATTGACTTTTTATTTACCCTAACATATAATTGGGAACGATTCTCAGATTCAAAGGGAGAGTTTTGTTATGAATTCCAGATCAAAATATAAGACAAAACAAAAGGATATACTTTTAGAATATCTTAAAAAGTTATCAGGAAGTCATGTCACGGCTTGTGATGTGTGTGATTATTTTAAAGAAATTGGAGCACCTATTGGAAAGTCCACCATATATAGGCAGTTAGAAAGCCTTGTGGATGAGGGTGTTATTAATAAATACATAATTGAACCTAATAGTCCTGCATGTTTTGAATATGTAGGAAAAGAAAGTCATCATGAACATGAGTGTTGCTTTCATTGTAAATGTGAGAAATGTGGAAAACTAATACATATGCATTGCGAAGAACTTGAAGAGATTCAAAAGCACTTATATGAAGAACATAAATTCAAGATGGACCCAATGAGAACAGTATTTTATGGAGTTTGTGAGGATTGTATATAAAAACAGGTTGCAAAAGGGATTAAACATTAGTTCTTAAAAAAAATTAACGGAGGAATAATTGTGAAACGTAAATATATGAGTATATTAGTGGCAGGAGCCATGGTGGCAAGCTGTCTTTCAGGATGTACAGGAGTAAGCACGAAAAAAGATGATGGAAAGATAAAGATAGTAACAACAATATTTCCAGAGTATGATTGGGTAACAAATGTACTGGGAGATAAAGCAGATGATGTAGATGTTACAATGCTTTTAGATAATGGAGTAGATCTTCATAGTTATCAGTGTACAGCAGAGGATATCATGAAAATATCAGATTGCGATATGTTTATATATGTAGGTGGAGAATCAGATACATGGGTAGATGATGCATTAAAAGAAGCAACTAATAAAGATATGGTGGTTATTAATCTCATGGATGTTCTTGAAGATTCTGTTAAAGAAGAGGAAATGGTAGAGGGAATGCAAGACGGAGAGCATAACCACGACCATGAAGAAGGCGAAGAGCACGAGCACGAACATGAGGAAGCTGAAGAGGGCGAAGTAGAATATGATGAACATGTTTGGCTTTCAATCAGAAATGCAGTTGCAATTGTGGAAAGTATTGAAGAAGGTTTAGAGAAGATAGATTCAGAAAATGCAGAAACTTACAAAGCTAACGCTGATGTGTATGTTGAGAAGTTAAATGAATTAGATGGAAAATACACAGAAGCAGTAGAAAATGCTGAGAAGGATACAATTTTATTTGGAGATAGATTCCCATTTAGATATATGGTAGATGATTATGGATTAAACTATTATGCAGCGTTTAGTGGATGTTCAGCAGAGACAGAAGCAAGTTTTAAGACAATTACATTTTTAGCTGGAAAAGTTGATGAGTTAGGACTTAAGGCAGTATTGACAATTGAGAACTCAGATCAGACTATTGCTAAGACAATTATTGAGAATACAGAGACAAAGGATCAGGAGATTCTTACATTAGATTCAATGCAGTCAACAACATCAAAGGATGTTGAAAATGGAGTGACATATCTTTCTATCATGGAAAGTAATTTGGAAGTATTAAAGGAAGCACTTAAGTAAGGAGATTAAATCATGGCGTTACTCACTATTCAAAATCTGGCCCTTGGGTATGAATCAAGGACTATAGTGGAAAATTTGAATTTCACAGTAAATAAAGGAGATTATCTTTGCATTGTTGGGGAAAATGGTTCAGGAAAAACAACTCTTATGAAAACATTGCTTCAACTTAAAAGTCCAATAAGCGGAGATATTATAGTGGGTGATGGTCTGAAGAAAAATGAGATAGGTTATTTGCCACAACAGACAATTGTTCAGAAAGATTTCCCGGCATCCGTTAAAGAAATAGTAATATCAGGATGTCAGGGACGTTGTGGCTTAAGACCGTTTTATAATAAGCAGGAAAAGCAGATAGCTAAAGAAAATATGGAGCGAATGGGCATAATTGATTTGGCAAACCGATGTTATAGAGATTTGTCAGGTGGCCAGCAACAGAGAGTTCTTTTAGCTAGAGCTTTATGTGCCACAAGAAAGATATTACTTCTTGATGAGCCGGTATCCGGTCTTGATCCTAAGGTTAATATGGAAATGTATAACCTGATAGAAGAATTGAATAAAGAAGGAATAACAATAATAATGATTTCCCATGATATGTCGGCTGCCCTTAGATATGCCAGCCACATACTTCACATTGGAGATAAAATCTTCTTTGGAACAAAAGAAGAATATGTAAATAGTAAAGCAGGAAAGAACTTTTTGATACAAGAAGGCGGTGAGATGTAATGATAGAGAAAATAATAATATACATGCAGTATCCATTTGTAAGATATGCAGTAATAGTAGGTGTACTAATAGCTCTATGTTCATCTCTTTTGGGAGTAACTTTAGTTTTAAAAAGATTCTCATTTATTGGAGACGGACTCTCTCATGTAGCCTTTGGAGCAATATCCATAGCAGCTGTATTAGATGTATCAAATGATATGATGATTGTATTGCCAATAACAGTATTAAGCGCAGTACTGCTTTTACGAACAGGACAAAATGCGAAGATAAAGGGAGATGCGGCAATAGCTATGATATCCGTAGGGGCGTTGGCCTTTGGATATTTGATAATGAATGTATTTTCTACATCAAGTAATTTAACAGGAGATGTGTGTAGTACATTATTTGGTTCAACATCCATACTTACATTGACACAAAAAGAGGTAAACTTGTGTATGGTATTGTCCATAGCAGTCGTAATAATATTTATCTTGTTTTATAACAAGATATTTGCAGTAACATTTGACGAGAATTTTGCAAAGGCAACGGGAACAAAGGCAGATGCATATAACTTGATAATAGCCATAATAATAGCAGTGATAATAGTTTTGGCTATGAATCTTGTGGGATCATTGCTTATATCTGCATTGGTAATATTTCCAGCGTTGTCATCAATGAGAATATTCAGAAGCTTTAAAATGGTAACTATATTCTCAGCTGTATTGTCAGTAGTATGCTCATTCCTTGGAATAATTATATCAATTCTAGCGGGAACTCCTGTAGGATCAACAATTGTAACAACAGATGTAGCAGCATTTGCAATATGCTGTTTAGTTGGAGCCGTAGTTGGAGGCGTTAGAGAATGATTAGATATATTCTTATAATTATAATGATGGCTATTGTGGTAAGTTTCACAGGATGTGGAAATGTTAGCGGCGTGAGTAATCGTATCCATGTAGATTCATCCGGGGTAAATGACGTAATGCAGCAGGAAATGGCGAAGGAAGATAAAAAATCCCAGACATCTACAGACACAAATAACGAGACAGAAGCAGAAAGCAATACAGATGCAGATAATCAGGCAACTACAGAATTATCAGAAAATGCAGATTATGCTAGTAAAGAAGTGGACTTAAAAAATATTGATTTGGATCTTACAACTTATTCAAGTACAATGGTATATACAGAAGTTTACAACATGATGTTACAACCTAAGGAATACAAGGGAAAGACCGTGAAAATAAAAGGCTTATTTGCAACGTATTGTGAAGAATCTACAGGTGTTAATTACTTTGCCTGTATAGTACAGGATGCAACGGCTTGTTGTTCTCAGGGAATAGAATTCTCTTTGACAGGTGATTATACCTATCCGGAAGACTACCCTAAGGAAGGGGAAGAGATTACAGTTGTAGGCGTTTTTGATACTTATAAAGAAGTTAATTCAGAATATATTGTACTTAAAAACGCAATGATTATATAAAATTGGAGACATAAGGGAGGATTTTTATGTGTACTAAGGACAAAATGTTTTCGGAAGAATATATGTATAACAAAATATATAATATTGCAATTCAGGAGAACTATCCCAATACTTATAAGGCATTGTCTTATGCTAGGGAAAAACACAGTGGTACATATAGAAAACCTAGTATATATCAAAAAGAACCAGACATGGTAGAGTATATTACACATCCATTGACAATGGCTTGCCATGCGTACGCCTTGGGAATAAGGGATGATATTACATTTGCCACAATCCTTTTGCACGATGTGTGTGAGGATTGTGGTGTTAATGTTAATGAGCTTCCATTTGATAGTGAAGTTCAAGAAGCGGTGGCATTGTTAACCAAGCATCCAGATAAAGGTCAGACTACCAAAGAATACTATGAGGGAATTAGAAAAAACAAAACTGCATCCTTTGTAAAGGTGTTGGATAGATGCAATAATGTATCCACCATGGCACAGTCATTTACAAAGGAGAAACTTGAAGAATATATAGGAGAAACAGAAAAATATGTATATCCGTTAATGGATTATGTACAGGAGAATTATTCTGAATATGAGGAAATGGTGTATAATATAAAATATCAGATGATAAGTATTATAGATACCATAAAAGTATTTGTTTTTAAACAGTAAATATGGGAGGGTTTTTATGAAATTGGTTCACTTAGCTGATCTTCATCTTGGAAAAAAGGTAAATGAATTTTCCATGATAGACGATCAGGAATACATTTTAAAAGAAATCATCAATATTATTGATGATGAGAAAACAGATGGCGTATTAGTAGCAGGGGATGTGTTTGACAGACCAATACCCAGTGAAGAAGCCATAAAACTATGGGATGATTTTTTAAATGCCATGGCAAAGAGAAATATTCAGGTATTTGCCATAAGTGGCAATCACGATTCTGCTGTGCGATTTGCAGAGCACACATCTTTAATGGATTCTACAGGAATTCATTTGTCTCCAGAATACAATGGAAAGACTAAAAAATATCAGATAGAAAAGCAAGGCGTAAAGGTCAATATTTATCTGCTTCCTTTTATCAAACCTATTCATGTAAGGCATTATTTTCCCGATGAAGATATAAATAATTATACAGATGCATGTAGAGTTGCAATAGAAAACATGCAGGTTAATAAAGAAGAATTAAATATTTTAATAGCTCATCAGTTTGTAACCGGCGCCACAAGATGTGATTCTGAAGAAATCAGCGTTGGAGGGCTAGATAACGTGGATGTAACCGTGTTTGAAGACTTTGACTATGTGGCTTTGGGCCATATTCACGGTAAACAGACGATAGGTAGAGAAACTATAAGATACAGCGGAACTCCGCTTAAATATTCATTTTCAGAGAAAAATCATGTTAAGTCAGTTACAGTTATAGAAATAGATTCCAAAAAAGATATTAGTGTGAGAGAAGTGATTCTGACACCAAGACGTGATATGGCAGAAATTAGGGGGAAATGCAGTGATTTGATACAGGGGATATCTAACGAAAATGTGGATGCAAATGACTATTTACAGGTGGTTTTAACAGATGAAAATGATGTGCCAAATGCTATGTCAGATCTGCGTCGTGTTTATCCTAATATTATGAAATTAAGCTACGATAATACAAGAACCAGAGAGGATAGAAGTCTGGAATTAAACAGGGATGTGGAGAAAAAATCACCAATAGATCTTTTCAAAGAATTCTATGAAAATCAAAATAATCAAAGTCTTACTGATGAACAAAGAGAGTTCATGGAGGAACTTATAGAGGAAATATGGGAAGGAGGAGATAAAGAATGAGACCAATTACACTGGAATTATCAGCCTTTGGCCCATACGCCTCAAAGACAGTGATAGAAATGGATAGATTAGGAGACCAGGGGATATATTTGATAACTGGTAACACAGGGGCAGGAAAAAGTACTATATTTGACGCTATATGCTATGTCTTGTATGGAGATGCCAGCGGACCTAATAAAATACCGGCAATGTTAAGGTCTAAATATGCAGAACCTAATACTCCTACCTATGTGGAAATGACATTTGAACACGTTGGAAAAATATATAGAATCAAAAGAAATCCCGAGTATATGAGGCCTTCTAAAAAAGGAGATAAGGTAACTAAGAATGTAGCAAATGCAGAGATAGAATTTCCAGATGGAAGAATTGTTACAAAGATAAAAGAAGTTACGATAGAAGTGGAAAATCTTTTGGGAATTAACAGAGATCAGTTTTCCCAAATCGTTATGTTAGCACAGGGAGATTTTTTAAAACTTTTGGTGGCAGAAACAAAGGACAGACAAGATATACTTAGAAAACTTTTTAAAACCCAGTACTACGAATTGTTGGGAAATAAGGTCAAGGAAAAGAGTAATGCTCTAACAAAAGAGGTTAAAAGCGAAAGAGACAGAGTAGATCAGTATATTAATGATATTCTTATAGATGAAGATGACCCGTTATCTGTGGATGTTAATAAGGCAAAATGTGAAAATATGCCTACCAATCAGGTTATGGACCTTCTAAATAAGATAATTGAAAAAGATGAAGATATCCTTAATGAATTAGATAATGAACTAGAAGATGTAAAACAGGAATTGGAGAAGGTTAATAGTAATATTGGACTTGCTAACACAGTTAACAAAGCAAAGGAAGATTTAGAAAAAAATAATAAAAAATTACAGGAAAACGAAGAAAAAACTGAGAGTATAGAGACTACATTTATAAAGGCAAGGGATGAGCTTCAAGTAAGGGATAAATATCAGGGAGATATTGCAAAACTTAAGGAAGAACTAGAACAATATGATACTTATGACGAGTTAAAGAAAAAGATAGAAGAGACTAAGAATAAACTTGCAGATTATGAAACTAAACTAGAAGAGTCTAATAAAAAATATATCAGTAGCAAGGACAGTCTTTTAAATTTTAAGACTAGACTTAAAGAGCTTGAAAATGCAGGAACTAATTTAGCAAACCTTAAAAATCAAAACGAGTCACTAAAAAATAAGGATACAGAGTTAAAGAGCATAGAAGATAAGCTTAATGAATGGGATGATAAGCAAAAAGAAATTAAAGACTTAAGGGAAAAATACATTGAGAAAGATAAAGTATTTCGTGAGAAAAACGCTATCTATGAGCATATGGATAAAGCCTTTAGAGATGGACAGGCAGGAATACTTGCCATGAATCTTGAAGAGGGAATTCCTTGTCCGGTGTGTGGAGCCACTACTCATCCTAATCTTGCAAGTCTTAAAGATGAAGTACCAACTAAGGAAGAGTTAGATAAGGCAGGGGATGATGTAAAGAAGGCAAGAGATAAAGCAACTTCTACATCTCAGGATATAAAAGTATTATCTAATGCATTAGAGATTATTGAAAAGGATCTAAAAGAGAGATGCAACAAGTCATTTGATAAAGAGGTGGATATTAACGAAATAAAACCATTATTAGGAACTAAGGAATCAGAGATTCAAAATTTAAAGACACAGATTACAAACAAGATAAATGTAGAGATGTCAAATGTTAAAGAGAAGGATGATATTAGTAACAAGAAAATACCTGAACTTGAAGAAAGTATAACAACTTTAGATGAAACAATAAATAAGTTAAATGGAGACATTTCAACCAACAAGGCAAATCTTGAAAATGATATAAAACATGCAGAAAGTACAAAGAAAAAACTTAAACATGATAGTAAAAAAGAGGCATTAGATTATATCAAAAAGTTAGAAGAAGAAGTTACCAGAATACAAAAGACATATGAAGAGGCAGAGAATAATCGAAATACACATGCAAATGAATTGGTTAGACTCAAAGAGCAGATAAAGTCCAGCAAAGATATTATAAACGCTAATAAGGAAGTGGATTTCAAAAAGGTATTTGAAGAAAAAGAGCAGCTAGATATTAAACAGAAAAGTTTAATAAAGAAGAAAACAGATATAAGTTCTAGAAACCATACCAATACCAGCGTAAGAAATAATATAAATAAGCTAAGTCAGGCCATATCTAAGAAAGAGGAAAAACTCACATGGATAAAGGCATTGTCAGATACGGTAAATGGAGATATCAATGGCAAAGATAAGGTGACTTTCGAAACCTATATTCAAAGTGTATATTTCGAAAGAATTTTAAAAAGAGCAAATCTTAGACTTCTTAAAATGTCCGGGGAACAGTACGAATTAAAACGAATGGAAGAAGCTGAAAAAAAGACTGGAAAAACGGGCTTGGATATAGAAGTTATCGACCATTACAATGGAACTAAAAGAAGTGTAAAATCCCTATCTGGTGGTGAATCCTTTATGGCCTCCCTTTCTTTGGCATTGGGACTTTCTGATGAAGTTCAAAGCAGGGCTGGAGGTATTCAAATTGATACCATGTTCGTAGACGAGGGATTTGGTTCTTTGGATTCTGATACCTTGGATAAAGCATATAACGCATTGGTAGGAGTATCCAATGGCAATAAGCTTATAGGAATAATATCCCATGTGGAGGGATTAAAGTCGAAAATTGATAAGATGCTTGTGGTAACAAAAGGGAAAGAGGGAGGAAGTAAAGTAGAAATAATAGTTTAAATATATAAAAGAGGTTGAGAAATTATTATATTGAGGTATAATACTTCGGGATAGTTGGATGTTATTTTTTGATATATGGAGACATTATGAACAAACTTTTAAAAAAAATTGACAGCATAGATTTTTCAGGGAAAAAATTCAAAGCTTTTATATTTATAATAGTGGCTTTGGTTATGTTTACATTTTTCTATGTAAGGTCTAGAACAGCCTTTGACGCTACATCAAAGGTGATTAAAAACAGCTCTGTTATTAAGTTAGAAAACGGAGTGGAAGTAAAACAACAATTGCCAATTAAGAATCAGAAACTACAGGGATTGCAGCTTCAATTCGACACGTACGGAAAAGAAAATAGAGGTACGCTTCATATAAAGATATATGAGGATGATTCTGTAATAAAAGAATGGGAATTTGAAGCAGGAAGACTCCCAGGACTAGGATACAACGAAGGATATTATTCTTTTGGACTTGACGAATTGTATTCTACTGATGCAAGTAAAGAATATTATTTTACAGTATCAGAGGATTATCAGGGAGATAATGCAGTTGGTATATGTACAAGCAGCGATGGCACAATATGTTACAAGGTTATGAAGACTGACACATCCTTGAGGATGAAGGTTCTTATAATTGCATTTATAATATTTGCAGCAATTATTGCCATGGTAATTCTAAATGTAGACGAGAGAATAATAATGATTACATTGCTTGTAAGTTTCGGTCTTATTTATTTTTGGCTATGTCCAGTGGGTATGGCACCGGATGAGACCAATCATTTCTATAGAGCTTATGAGATATCCCAGGGAGGATTAATCTCAAAGCACATGGGAGAAAGTGGTGTAGGAGGTAATACATTTCCGGCGGCCCTAAAGGAATACAAAGATTCCAAGGCAGAGCTTAACTGGGATGAAACTTTGGATTACAAATTTGGTAATACATCATTGTATTCAGCCATAAGCTACCTTCCACAAGCAACAGGAATAAAGATAGCAGATATATTTACAAATAATGTTAAAGCTATATTTTACGGTGGAAGACTTGGTAATTTTATAGTCAGCATGTTTTTATGCATTATGGCTTTATGGATAATTCCTTTTGGTAGAAAGGTTTTATTCATGGTAATGATGTTTCCGTTGACTATGCAGGAAATGATTTCCATGTCCACAGACGGATTTACCATAGGACTTTCCTTTATGTTATTGGCATACATCTTATATGTCAGCTATAGAGAGAAGGATCTGGGAAAGAAAGAGATAGCAATATTAACAGCACTTTGTATAATGCTTTCTTTAACAAAGATTATATATGTAGTTTTGGTATTATTGGTATTTATGGTTCCTAATAAAAAATTAGGAGAAGGTAGGAAGTGGGCAATATTTAAGTTTGGTGTGCCTGCGTTATGTGTGATTTTAAATTTGGTATGGTTAGTGATTTCATCAGGGTATCTGGTGGAGTTTAGACCGGGAGTTGATTCAGCAGCCCAGGTAAAATATATACTTACACATATTCATTTATATTATGCAACAGCAGTATCAACTACCATGGAGACGGGAATGTACTATGTGGAAACCATGTTTGGTACATATATGGGACAGCTGGAAATAGCCATAGTTCCGATGGTATGGGTAACATTTCTTATATTGTTTGTATATGAAATTGTAGACAGCAGAGATGTTCCTGTAAAAGCACACAGATACGATATGTTTATTTTGTTATCTGTATTTTTGACATGTATGGCCCTTTTATATACAAGTCTCTACGTGCAGTGGACACCTTTGCAGAATCCATCAATAGAGGGAATACAGGGAAGATACTTCATTCCGACAATTCCATTGTTGGCTTTGGCATGCATGTATGGAATAAATATAAGGGAAGTAAGAGCAGGTAATGTAAGCAGATATTCCAAAAAAGCATCGTACTATTTTGTATTTTTAGCGTTATTAAATGGAATAACGGTATTAGATATGATACTTTATTATCTGTGTGAATAGTTTTTATTAAATGTATATTGGAAAGGAATAGGATAGTGGATAAGATTGCGGTTTTAATACCATGTTATAACGAAGAGAAAACAATAGAAAAGGTTGTTAAGGATTTTAAAAATGTTTTGCCAGAAGCAACCATTTACGTTTATAACAATAACTCATCTGATAGAACAGCTGAATTAGCAGAAAAAGCTGGAGCGATTGTCAGAAATGAATATATGCAGGGAAAGGGTAATGTTATTCGTAGAATGTTTCGTGATATAGATGCAGAGTGCTATATTATGGCTGATGGAGACGATACATACCCGGCAGATAACGCCAGAGAAATGGTTAATCTCGTGTTGGATAAACAGGTGGATATGGTTGTAGGTGATAGATTATCTTCAACATATTTTCAGGAAAATAAAAGACCTTTCCACAACTTTGGTAACTCCATTGTAAGAAAGAGTATTAATGTACTTTTCCATAATGATATTAAAGATATTATGACCGGATATAGAGCGTTCAGCTACGAGTTTGTTAAAACATTTCCAGTCTTATCAAAGGGTTTTGAGATTGAAACCGAGATGAGTATACATGCTGTAGATAAGAATATGTATGTTGAAAACGTAGTCATTGATTATAGAGATCGTCCGGAAGGTAGCGAATCAAAGCTTAACACATACTCTGATGGATTCAAAGTTTTAAAAACCATAGCAAGACTCTATAGAACATATAATCCAATGGGATTCTTTGGATTCATTGCGTTTTTACTGGCATTGATTTCAGTGGGATTTTTTATACCGGTGCTTATTGAATACATAGATACGGGATTAGTTTTAAAATTCCCAACACTTATCGTATGTGGATTTACAATGATTGCGGCTATTCAGTCATTCTTTGCAGGAATGGAACTTCAAACCAATGTTCAAAAGAATCGTCAGGACTTTGAGATGAATCTTCACAGAGTAGAAAATGACAAGAAGTATTTATTAAAGTAATAACTAGGCCAGGAAGTTGGATGTACACATGGAAGAAAGAAAAGATATATTCGATAAAATAATGTCCTTGCCAGGACTAAGAATATTTGAAGAATTTTATAAAAAGAACAAGGAAGTATTACTATATTTGTTTTTTGGAGGGTTAACCTTCATAGTGAGTATAGGTTCATACACACTATTTTGTGTACCTCTAAAAATGAATGTTCTTATTGCAAATGTGTTATCTTGGATTTTAGCTGTGGCATTTGCCTATGTAACTAATAGAATCTGGGTGTTTAACAGTAAAGCATCCGGTATAAATGCCATTATTAAAGAGATGATTTCCTTTGTTGGAGGAAGAGTTTTTACACTGGCAGTTGAAGAACTTATATTATTTGTATTTATAACTTTGTTAGGAATGAATGCAATAGTAATAAAGGTTATCGGACAGGTAGTAGTTACTGTGCTTAACTATGTAGTAAGTAAGTTATTTGTTTTTAAAGAAAAAAAAATTGCCGGTGAATTACAATCATAAATTATCAAAAAGAAGAAAGGTTTTATCATGCATATACCAGAGAATTACTTATCACCAAGTACCTGTGCAGTTATGACGGCAGCCATGGTACCGGTATGGGGACATGCAGTAAATAAGATTAATAAAGAGTTGCCAAAAGAAAAGATTCCTATGATAGGAGTTGGAGCAGCGTTTTCTTTTTTGGGGATGATGTTTAATGTACCGTTGGTGGGAGGAACCACAGGTCATGCGGTAGGAGGAACCCTTATAGCACTTTTATTTGGTCCGGAGGCAGCTTGTATTGCAGTATCCATAGCGTTGCTTTTACAGGCAGTGATGTTTGGAGACGGAGGTGTTTTAGCCTTTGGGGCAAACTGCTTTAACATGGCATTTGTGCTTCCATATGTGGGATACTTTATTTATAAATTGATAGCAGGCAGTAAGACTGAGAATCTATCTGGAAAAATAAATAAAAGACATGTGCTTGCAGCAGCTATAGGTTCATATATTGGTATAAATGTAGCAGCCTTATGTGCGGCAGTGGAATTTGGAATTCAGCCAATGCTATTTAAGGATAGCTTTGGAAATGCATTGTATTGTCCATATGATTTAAGCGTATCCATACCGGCAATGATGATTCCACATCTTTTGGTAGCCGGATTTGTTGAAGCAGCATTTACCGTAGCGGTTTATGGATTTGTCAAAAAGACATCTCCTGATTTGATATATAAGGATTCAAATAGTAAAAAACATTTTTCTGTTTTTATTCTTATAGGTGTTCTTATTGCAGCTACACCTTTAGGCTTGTTGGCTACAGGTACAGCCTGGGGCGAATGGGGTGCAGATGAAATAGCTAATGTAAAAAATGCAGGAAAGGTATTAGGATACACTCCAAAAGGATTGGCAAATGGATGGTCGCTGGATGTTTTAATGCCAGACTATACATTAGCCGGTGTAAATGAGATTGTTGCTTATATAATGTCGGCGTTACTTGGAGTTGCGTTGCTAATAATTATATTTAAATTATTCTCAATTCCATTTAAGGGCAAAGCAAGTAATTCGTAGATTAAGGAAATAATATGATACCAGAATGGTTAAATAATACGGACAAATACGTGCCACCAAGGGAAGGTGGCACTTTTGTTATTAAGACGATAAAATCAATAGGTCAGGTTATGGCAAGACTTAGAGTTCAAAAGGGCCATGAGAAAAATGTAATACTCCCGGCTATAGTTAAACTGCTACTAACAGTTCTGCTTATTCTGGTTATATCCATTAGTAGGAATAAGTTCTTGATACTAACGGTGATAACGCTAGTGCAACTATACCTTTGTATGTGGCCTGGAAAAGACATTTGGAATATAATAAAGACGTCTTTGTTTGCAATGATTATTGCATTTATAATATTCATTCCGGCAATGATTATGAATCCGGCAGGAATATACAATAATCTTCTTGTTATAGTGAGGGTATTTGTAAGTGTGGAGATTCTAAGTATATTTAATCACACCACCCAGTGGAATCATATAACACAGTCCCTTAGAAGATTACATGTACCCCCAATAGTTGTATTTACTCTGGATATTACTTTAAAATACATAGTATTACTAGGCAACTTAATAAATGATATGTTAACCGCTATGAGTCTAAGAATGGTTGGGAAAAATAATAAAGAATATCAGTCAATAGGTGGAGTTATGGGGACAACTTTTGTTAAATCCACGCAAATGAGCAAAGAAATGTATGAAGCCATGAAATGTCGTGGGTTTACCGATGATTACAAAGGATTATAATATGAGTTACATTAAATTAGAGAATATAACATTTTCATACTCTGCTGAGGAAGAAGCGGTACTAAAGGATGTTTCCCTTGAGATTGAACAGGGAAAAGTGGTATGTATAGTTGGAGATAATGGTTGTGGAAAATCCACTTTGTTTAGGATTCTAAATGGTTTGTCATATCCACAAAAAGGTAATTATTTTTTTAAAGATAAGATCATTAACGAAAAGTTTTTAAATAATAATAAAAACTCCAAGATATTTCATAAAGAAATAGGTTATCTGTTTCAAAATCCGGATACTATGTTATTTAACGGAAGTGTCTATGATGAAATTGCTTTTGGACCAAGACAGATGGGACTTTTTGAGAATCAGGTTAAAGAAAGAGTAGAGGATTGTATGAACCTTCTAGATATTAAATCCCTTGCAAAAAAAGCACCATATCACTTAAGTGGAGGTCAAAAAAAACGTGTTGCCATGGCGTCAGTAATAGCTCTTAATCCGGAAGTTTACATTTTAGATGAACCCTTTGAAGGCCTGGATAACAAAGGAATACTTTGGTTTGAAGGTTTTATTAGGGATATGAAAAATGTGGGAAAAACTATTATCATTTCTACACACAAAAATGATAGATTAGGTGGTATTATAGATAAGGTTGTTGAACTATAATGTTTATAGAGTGTTTGATTTGAGAGGGATTTAAACCAATGAAAACCAGAACAAAAGTGCTTATAATCATTTTTTTCACCCTTGCCTTTTGTATTTTGATGATTAACGGTAAGGTCGGGGAAAAGGCAGCAGAATTCATAACAGAAAATGTTTTGAAAAAGGATGATGAAACAAATGTTAGTTCTGCAGGGCAGGCTTTGCAGGAAGAATATACCATGCAGGAGATTTTAATAGATGATGAAAATGGAAAAATCTACGGGCAGGCTTATGTACCGGTAGATGAAAAGAAGGATACATTTCCTTTGGTTATTCTTTCCCATGGTCTAAATAATAATTTTAATGCTGTATCTTTCTACGCCTATGAGTTGGCTAAACATGGATTTGCTGTGTATATATTTGACTTTAGAGGTGGTTCTCAGAATAGTTTAAGCGAAGGAGATATGCTATCCATGTCTGTAATGACTGAGGTTACAGACTTGAAACTGGTTATTGAACAGGCTAAAACCTGGGATTTTGTGGATACTACACAGATTATTATTGGAGGAGAGGATCAGGGAGGACTTGTCAGTGCCATTGTAGCTTCAGATATGCCTGAGGATATAACAGGTTTGATAATGTTATATCCATATTTGTCTGTTGCCGATGAACTGCACAATCAATTGATGTATCATGAATTAATTCCTGATACATTTCAGATTAGGGGAGGTATAACACTTGGATTAAAATATGCTAAAGATGTGTGGGATTATGATATCTATGAGCATATAACAAAATACACCGGCCCTGTGTTAATATTGCACGGAGATTCAGATCAGGTGGTGGATATTTTATATTCTGAAGTAGCCAGTGAAAAATTTTCTAAATCAGAATTTTATATCATAGAAGGTGGAGAGCATAGTTTTACAGGCAGATATTTTAATATAGCCTGTGACTATATGGTGAAATTCGTGGAAAAACATACTGATACATGAGATAAGTTGTATATGATGAGATGTATTATGTGAGGTAATGGATGAAAATTGTTTTATATTTATTAATTATTAATGTGATTGGATATCTTATGGCTTTATTAGATACTAAGATGGCCATTGAAAAAGAAAAGCGTATCAACAAGATTCTTATATTTATCTGCATAATAGGTGGGGCATTAGGAATCATGATTGAGTACAAGGTAAAGGATGAGCCGGCGGAAAAATCCAATATGATTACAAGAGTTTTTGCTCCTTGTATGCTTATAATATGGATTGTATGTATTATTCTGTTTTTCAAGATGGATAATAAAAAATTGGATTTAAATATTGTAGGATTCCTTATAAAACACAAATTATTAATATGGTACATTTTGATTATTAATGTTATAACCTTTGCAGCCTTTGGTATTGACAAGCTTAATGCCATAAAAGACAAGAGTAGAATACCTATAGTGACACTTTTGGGACTGTCTTTTATAGGAGGAACAATCGGTGGCATAATAGCCATGTACACCTTTAGACATAAGATTCGCAAAGATTATTTTCGAATCGGAATGCCTCTGATATTGATAACACAAATATTTGTCTTAGTTTTATTAATGAATATTTTTTAGTAAAATGTGAAATAGTATTTTTAAAATATAAACTGTCGTTTGGTACAACTAAACGACAGTTTTTTTGTGAAAAACGACGAAAAAAATATTTCAAATTGGGATGCCAGCGAAAAAGACTGGGCAAATGCAGGAAACCACAGACTTTTGGATTATACATATCTTTCAAAAGATATTGGATTGACCGGATATGAAGTAACCAATCCAAAAGATGAAGATCTTGATGTAATCAAGGCAGCAGTTAATGATGGACACATTTTATCCATAACAACATGGATTAGTGGTTTTGAATTAAAGAACATTGAAGATACCACTTTAAATCCTGCCAATAAAGATTTTAAAGGAGAAGTATATATTACAAAGATTAAATCTGCGTCAGGCTGTCATAGAATGACTATTGTAGGTTATAACGATGATATCTGGTATGATATCAATGGAGACGGACAGGTACAGGAGGCAGAAAAAGGTGCATTCAAGATAGTTAATTCATGGGGTAAAGGCTATGGAACAAATGGCTATTACTGGTTGGCGTATGATGCATTGAATCAAAAATCTCAAGTAAGCGATTCTGTTAATACAGCAGAAAGAACAAGAGGAGCATATGATATTATCTGCATAAATGTAGAAGAGTATGATAGTGATTCAGAAATCAGAATGGTTGTATCCCTTAATTCAGGACACAGACATAAGTTAAACGTTGAAGTTACAGCAAAAAATAAAGAGACCGGTGAAAGCAAAACACAAAAAATGGGATGTTTTATTGGATATGCAAAACCATCAAATATTTTTAGTTTCGAAGGAACCAAAACTGCATCTGACGGAACCATCAGTCTGGACCTTGACAGAGTAGCTCCGGAGATTAACAGTGATAATATAGATAACTACGACATCAGTGTAAAGATAACTAATAATGCTGATTCATCTTATCCTTTAATTGTAAAGGATGTTCATGTAGTAGATGGAAATAACGGTAAGATATATGCCGTAGAGAATAATACTACACAATTTCCTACTACATTAGTTAATTCTTCAAAGGAACTTAAGATTAATACAACAGAAAATACTGATTATGTAGAGGTATACTATAAAGGATATACAACACCAAATATTCATTTTCAACAGGCTACAGAAGAGTGGACAACACCTCCTGGCTACGGAATGATTAAATCAGATACATTAGATGATTATACACATAAATATTTTATATATCTTGATGAAGACACAGAATCTTCAATGGCCTGCTTTAATGATGGATATAATACGTGGGATAACAATGGTGAAAAGAATTATACACTGGTAAAAGGAACATGTGGTATTAAAGATGGTGTATGGACAGATGTTCCGGGTGTGAAAATGGAAGAAAGTTCAGAAGTTGAGGGTTATCCGTATAAGATAGATATAAATATGGGAACCACTCCAAAGTTAGTATTATGCTTCAATGACGGTAATGGTAACTGGGATAATAATAGCAATGACTATACAATAAGCGCAGGAACATATACATTTGCTAACGGTAAGTTTACTCCATGTGAAATAAAGGATCATTCGATAGAAGCACCGGTATTTACAGCAGAAGCAGATTATAGGACGGTAAATCTTAAATGGTCGGCAACTAAGAATGCGGTTTCGTATAACATTTATGGTATACAAAAAGATGGTGATAATGACCTGCAATACATGGCATCTACAACAGATACAGAATATACAATTGATAATCTGGCTGCAAATACCTGCTATAAATTTTTAGTTTCTGCCGTGAACCAATATGGGGACGAAAGTGTATGGAATAATAATGATTGTGTTGAGATAAGCACAAAAGCATATGATGCATTAGTTAATACATCTTATGTATCACAGGAAGCAGTTATGAAACAGAAAGTTGTATTCAAAGGCTCGGCTACAGGTGGAGACGGAGATTACAGATTTGCATACTACTACAGAAAGACAACAGATTCTGATTGGATATGTGTTGGAGAAGAATTTGGATTAGAAAAATATGCGACATTTAAGCCAGGTTCAAATACAGTATATGAAGTATGTATCAAAGTAATGGATGGTACAGGAAATATTGTAAAGAAGTATTTATCATTTGCAGCAAATAAAACAGCTACAAAACTTAAATGTTACGGTACGACAACAAAGACTATTTGCAAATACGGTAGATATAACAGAATATCAGCTTCATCAGAAGGGGCATCAGGAACGGTTAAGTACAAATATGAATTTAGAAAAGCTTCGTCATGGACATATGAGACAATAAAAGATTACTCAGAAGCTGAATATGTAGACTGGAAAGCACCACAGACAGGAGCATTTACAATAAGAATAACGGCTTATGACGGAACTGATTATTCAATTAGAACAATGAATATCAAGGTAAAACCTTAATTAATAACACGCAGATCATCTTGGTCTGCGTGTTTTTTTGGTTTTGATACATTGATAAATACCTTTATTTATTATAGAATCAACGTATTATTGTAATTATGTATTATTCGTAAAGTAGAGGTGTTTATATGGTGAAACGTCAGATTCTTTTTTTCTATTTTCTTTTTGTTGTGACTCTATTTTTTACTTATCAAGAAAAAACAGCGTTGGCAGCAGATGTTCCAACTATTAATTACAGAACCCATGTGCAGTCATATGGTTGGCAGAGTTATGTAAGTAACGGTTCAGTTAGCGGTACTGTGGGTAAAAGCAAAAGACTGGAAGCTATTGAGATATATGTTACCAATATTCCTTCAGGGATGACAGGAGGGATTACTTATAGGACCCATGTACAATCCTATGGATGGCAAAGTTGGGTATATGATGGTAGTTTATCTGGAACCTCTGGTCAATCTAAAAGGTTGGAAGCTATTCAAATCAAATTAACAGGTACCATTTCTAATAACTATGATGTTATTTATAGAGTTCACGCACAAAGCTTTGGCTGGCTTGGCTGGGCAAAAAATGGTGAATGTGCCGGAACATCCGGATATTCTAAAAGATTAGAGGGTATTCAAATCAAAGCTGTTGCTAAGAATTCCGTTAATACTGATGAAAGTAAGTCGTATATTGCATTTTCCAATGCTCCTAAGATTAGATATAATCTTTATGCTCAAACCTATGGTTGGCTTGAAGGAACTGAAGATGGTAGAATTATTGGTGTTGCAGGTGAAAGTAAAAGGTGCGAAGCCATTTACTATAAAATAACTGATAATAAAAATGTATCAGGAGGGCTTATTGGTTCTGCTTATGTGCAAACTTATGGATGGATTGATGCCCAAACCGGTAGCAATAATTATGCAGGCTCCACAGGTAATGGGCTTAGAATGGAAGCCATAAAGGTTAATCTTACCGGGAATATGGCAAAAGACTATGATTTATATTACAGAGTGTATGTGCAGAAGTTTGGATGGCTTGGATGGGCAAAAAACGGACAGCCGGCCGGTACATTTTATTACGGAGCCAGAATTGAGGCGGTTCAAATGGTTATAACCCACAAAGCTGCCAAATGTTTACCTGCAGGATATTCTGGTAGAATAGGTGGAGCCACTAGAACAAATCAAACTAAAACAATGTTTAGCAGTAAAACAAATTCAACTGACAGAAGAATTCCAAAATACACAGGGTCCGGAAATGTAAGTTATAAAACAGTCAATTATTCGTGGACTCCATATTATAATGGTTCTATGAGTTCTTATAGCATGAGCATTAATAACAATATGTTCAATTACTACAAGAAATTGAGAAGATATTTAAATTTATCTACTCAAAGTATCAATTACATCAAGGACAGTAATAACGAAACCTTGGTTAAATCATTGGTTACACAATTTAAAGCTATGGGAAACAGTAGGGGATTATCTGATTATCAGATTATTCAGGAGGTTACAAGATTTGTTCAAAGCATGACTTATACCATGGACATTGCTTCAAGAGGATATAGCGAATTTCCAAAATATCCAATAGAAACATTAATGGATAATGGCGGTGATTGTGAGGATACAGCAATTCTTTTAGCAAGCATTTTAAAAGAAATGGGATATGGTGTGGTACTTATAGAATTTGATGAACATATGGCAGTTGGTTTGTTAGGAGACGATTCCCTATCAGGTACGTATTTTCAATACAACAATAGTAAGTATTTTTACATAGAAACCACAGCAGTTATGAACATTGGAGAGATGCCAAGTGTATATAATAATCAAACAGCAACAATAATACCGGTAAACTAAAGGAGAATATATGGATTTTTTAATAGTAGTAGATATGCAAAATGATTTTATTGATGGTGCTTTAGGAACAAAGGAAGCGGTAGCTATAGTTCCGGCCGTCATAGACAAAATAAAGAATTTTAAGGGTAAAGTAATAGCCACTAGAGACACTCATACAGAAGATTACTTAAACACGCAAGAGGGACGTAATCTTCCTGTGAAACATTGCATAGAAGGAAGTTATGGATGGGAGATTCAAAAGGATATAGCAGAGCTTATATCAACAGAACCATTTAACAAACCTACATTTGGCAGTCAGGAATTAGGAGAATACTTAAAGAAATATGATGCAAATGCAGAAAAGATAGATAGTATAACTTTAATAGGACTATGTACAGACATATGTGTAATATCAAATGCCATGTTAATAAAAGCATTTTTACCAGAAGTACCTGTAAAGGTAGATGCAAAATGTTGTGCAGGAGTAACACCAAAAGCTCATGAAAGAGCCTTAGGAGCAATGACATCGTGCCAGATAGAGATAGTGTAGGTGAGGTTTGGTGATGAAAAATATAAAAAAATACGGTAGCCTAGTATTAATTACATTAATAATACTTATTTCGTTTGTTATCACCAACATGGGTTCAAATGACAATGAATCCAACAGTTCTAATACATCATCAAATATAGTATCAGATGATGGAAGTGGACAATCTTATCATTTTAGAAATGATAATTTGCTAACCCAACATTTTCAAAAACACGGAAATGAATTCTCTTATAGCACTAAGGAAGAATATGAGGCTGGGGCAAGTGCGGTAATTAATAATCCAAAGGCTTTGCATAAAATAGAAAGCAAAGATGGAGATGATGTATATTATGTGGAAGAAACAAATGAATTCGTGGTGTTATCTACAGATGGTTACATTAGAACGTATTTTAAACCATCTGGTGGAAAGAGCTATTATGACAGAAAGTAGAGCGTAAATAACCACAGAAGGATTGAGATAAAATGAGTAACGATAATACAAAATCAAACAAACTAGAAACCATGCCTGTGGGAAAGCTATTAGCATCCATGTCTATTCCTATGATGATTTCTTTCTTTATTCAGGCTATGTACAACATCGTAGATTCTATATTTGTAGCAAGAATATCAGAAGATGCCTTAACAGCAGTATCATTGGCGATGCCTATGCAGCAGATTGCCCATGCTATTGCCATTGGAATAGGCGTCGGAATAAATGCAACTATTCCAAAGAATCTGGGAATGAAGCGAAGAGACAGAGCAAATAAAGCTGCAGGAAATGCCATCACAATGGATTTTATATTGTGGTGCATTTTTATCGTATTGGCCATTACTTTAGTTCCAACCATCTACAGGCTTCAAATAAGTGATAAAACCGTTATTAATTATGGAATTATTTATCTG
This sequence comes from uncultured Eubacteriales bacterium, assembly GCA_900315425.1. Taxonomy (GTDB): domain Bacteria; phylum Bacillota; class Clostridia; order Lachnospirales; family Lachnospiraceae; genus Bovifimicola. The sequence goes on along the minus strand of OMZA01000013.1, from coordinate 23,120 downwards.
ACTATTTGCTGGTGTGGAATTGGTGGAGAGTTCTTTGGACAAATATTTGAGAAGATGTTGGTGGCGTCAGGACATTCCTTGTATGCTATGCTTTCTCAGGCATCAGGTGCTATTTTTAATATAGTATTTGACCCCATTCTTATATTCGGTCTTGGACCATTTCCAAAGATGGGAATTGCAGGAGCAGCCATAGCCACTATTTCAGGACAATTTGTTGGAGGAATAATTGCTTGCATACTGAATATAACATGCAACAAGGACATTAATATCGGCTTAAGTGATTTAAAATTAGAAATGGAAACGGTTAGAGAAATATTTGCAGTTGGAATTCCAAGTATGATAACCATTGGCCTTATGTCGATAACTACATTTCTGGCAAATCAAATATTTAGAACCTACAGCAAAACAGCAATTGCAGTTTATGGAATATGGATAAAATTGCAAAACTTCTGTTATATGCCTTTATTTGGAATGAATAATGGTATGGTTCCAATTCTCTCGTATAATCATGCCAGAAACAACAAAGACAGAGTGAGAAAGACCATGTGCCTTGCAATAACAGTAAGTCTGGCATATATGATAATACTGGTGTCTGTATTAGAAATGGTTCCTGAATACATCCTTATATTGTTTGACGCATCCAGCAATATGATGGATATTGGAATGATTGCAGTTAGGGCTTGCGTGTTATCAATACCATTTGGTGGCATATGCATAATTCTGACAACAAGTATGCAGGCTATGGATCACAGCCGTTACACCTTACTTATAAATATATTCAGACAGTTAATCATTATTGTTGGATTATTGTTTTTAATATCAATAATCACTCACAATCTAAAAGCTGTGTGGTTTGCAATACCATTATCAGAGTTTATAAGTTGTGGAATGGCTATAGGGCTTGAAAATAAGATGATGAGAGATATGGAAATAATAGGTGGAGGAAATTAAGTTAGATTTATAATCTTATATAAGATTCTTAATTAATCTAACTTAGTTACCGCTCCATTTGAAATTGATTATGTCCCTATTGCTGTAGGTGTCCATGTATATGAATTATTTGTATATTCGAGTTTAGGGAAATCTGGTGTACTAGAAACGACATCACATACACTTTGCTCTTAACTTTCTTCTGTTATCTGCTTATATTCAAAGTATATTGTTTTTATTTATATTCTTTTATCGTCAGTTTTACAAGTTCTTTTATAATTCTTCATTATCCATAGAACTTCATTTTATTCGGCACTTCCGACTCAGTTGTTATTGGGTTAATATTAGTATATCCTTAAATATTTTAAATATTTTATCCATTTCTAACTGATTCCGTTAAATTCGAACACTACTTTACTATTCCCACATATCCAAAATCATCATACATTAATAATTGCTTTTGAAAATGCTAATTGTATTATTCTAGCTTAAAACGAAAACTTTGGAACAGCTGTACTGGTCAAGCTTTTTTGTAACACTTTGTTCGAAAAATATCTATTTGTATCTCGCTTCCATAGGTGTTAAATAATCATTATAAGAGTGTGGTCTAACATAATTATATCAATTAACATATTGCTTGGTCATTTAATCAAGCATCTCTGTACTCTCAAAAGTGAATCTATAGTAAAAATAGCTTTTAAAGGTATTATAGAATCTTTCCATAGGAGTATTATCATAAGGACATCCTGCCTTGCTCATACTTTGAATAACAGTATGGTCACGTCAAAACATAACAAACTCCCAGGAGGTAAACTGAACTCCTTGGTCAGAATTATGTCGAATTCAGGATAATTCAGATAAGGTTACAGAGTATATGGAAACGGTCAAAGAAGATAATATTGGAGTTCCGGAAAGAGAAAGGAAATATATTAGAAGTAGATAGTTAAAGAACCCTCTAAATATTCATAGAAACAAGTTGCTATTGTTCAGATAAATGAATATAATAGAATGAGATGAGGAGGATATAATATGGATTTTTATACTACGAAAGAGATTGCTGATAAATGGGGAATAAGCGCTCGAAGAGTTGCAGTTCTGTGTGAAGAAAAAAGAATTGAAGGAGCTGAAAAAAAAGGAAAAACATGGCTTATTCCAATAGATACTATGAAACCGGATGATGGGAGATATAAAAGAATGCGTTCATATGTCCAGTTTTTTAACAGTATCGAAAAAAAATATAATATGATATATCCAGGAAGCGAAAATGCTACATACTCCAGCTTGTTAAATTTTTCAGATGATTTATCAAAACCATTTCAAAGATGGTACAGATATAAAGAAGGATTTTCTATAGAATTGGTTGAAACATTAATAAAAAATTATTCTAAGGATAATGATGGAATAATAATGGATCCATTTTCTGGGAGTGGATCAACTTTGTTAGCTGCAAATAAATTAGGATATAAAAGCTGCGGATTTGAAACTAATCCATTTTCATTCTTTCTTTCAAGATGTAAATTAGATAATTATAGTAAAAGGACAATTGAAAGTTTTAAACAAGCATATGAACAAATACTTGACGATGCAAGGAAAAACGTGCGTGAATATAAATTACCTAAATTATCAATTAGTCATAAAGTTTTTAATCCTGAAGTTGAAAAATATTTTATGAGCATTGGTTCATTAATAGAAACACAAAATGATATGCAAATAAAGAATTTGCTAAAACTTGGATGGTTGGCCTGCTTAGAGCCATTATGTAATTATAGAAAAGCTGGCAATGGTTTAAAAATAAAAAAATATGTAAAACCAAGGATAATAACTTGTGATGATGTTAGAGTAACGTTACTTGAAGAATATCAAAATATCTACATAGATTTATTAAAGAGAGAAGAAACTACTAACAGTAAAATATATAATGAATCTTGTTTAAGCATGGATAAATATATAAAAAATAGTAGTCTTGAGGGAATTATTTTTTCTCCGCCATATGCAAATTGTTTTGATTATACTGAAATATATAAGTTGGAATTATGGTTTGGAAAGTTTGTGACCGAGTATTCTCAATTAAAAGAATTAAGAAAAAAATCTTTACATTCACATTTAAATGGAGATTTGTCAATTAATACTGAAGAAAAAAGTGAAACATTAGAAAAATTATTGAGGGAACTTGAAAAAAAAGAACTTTGGGATAAAAGAATTCCTAAGATGCTTAGACTGTACTATGATGATATGTTTCGTGTTATAGAGAAGAGTTACAACTGCTTAAGAAAGAAAGGATTTTGCTGCATTGTAGTTGGAAATTCAGCTTATGGCGGAATTGTTTTTCCAGCAGATTTAATAATGGCCGAATATGCAGAAAAAATCGGCTTTGAAGTTGATAAAATAGAAATAGATAGATTTATTATTACAAGCTCACAACAATACAATGAAACAAAAGAAACAGGTAAATATTTAAGGGAGAGTATTGTATGTCTAGTGAAAAAATAGCAGAAGAGGTAATAAAATTGCCTAGTAATATAGAGTGTGGAATGTCATATGTGATTAAACAATCAAATCCTAATAATTATACTCATGGGATGTTTAAATATCCGTGCAAATTCATACCAGAGATACCTAGATGGGCAATAAAAAAATACGCAAGTAAGAATACTGTTGTTTTTGATCCGTTTTCTGGGAGTGGAACTACGTTATTGGAAGCAAATATTAATGGCTACGATGCGGTAGGAACAGAAATAGATGATGTTGCAAAAAAAATTACAAGTGTAAAAACAAAGCGATTCTCAGAAGAGGAAATGCAGTTACTTAATGAATATCATAAAAAAATAATCAAAAGTATAAATAATGAAAAAATAAATGGTTACGTTCCGCATATAGACAATATAGATCATTGGTTTCCTCCTATAACCATTAAACAATTAGGAAGAATCAAAAAATGCATAGATGAAATAGAATATAAAGAGATTAAGGATTTTTTCGAAGTAGTTTTTGTCTCTATAATTAAACGAGTTTCATATGCGGATGATGCATCTCCAAAACCGTATGTGTCTACTAAAATAAAAAAAGAACCTCCAACAGTTATCGAAGAATACGAGAAGACATATCTAAGATATTACAAAATGTTAGAGGAATTATCTGGTGTAAAACATTTAGGAAATAGTACGTTAATTGAGGGGGATGCATTAAATTTTAAAATTACTAAAAAAATAGATTTGGTTATTACGTCGCCTCCGTATATAAATGCTTTTGATTATGGAAGAACAATGAGACTAGAAAATTTATGGCTGGGACTATTGACTGAAAAAGACTTAAGAAATAAAAAAGCAAATTATATTGGGACAGAAAAAATAAATAAGGAAAAAGAAGAAGAAAATCTGAGCGTTTTATCAGATAGTGATTTGTTGAAATGCTATTATGATTGCATTATTTTACAAGACAAGAAAAGAGCACTTGTGGTAAAAAAGTTTTTTGAGGATATGAAACAGAATATGATGTCAGTATACAATATTCTGGAAAAAAATGGTAAATATGTTATTGTAATCGGAAATAGTAATATTCGAAAAACTGAGGTTGAAAGCTGGAGAGTATTAAAAGAAATTGGAGAAAAAATAGGTTTTAAAACAGTTGAATATTTCGATTATATAATACAAAATCCTTATATTAGGATACCGAGAAAAGGGAGAGGAGGTAAAATTTCTAGAGATTACGTTTTAGTTCTAGAAAAATAAAAAATATGGCACAGAAAAATAGAACAAAAGAAATATGGTTGATTCCTAAAAGGGTAAATCTTCACCAGACAGTTTGTTTAATTGACGGAATAATAGAGCGTAAATACAACGGAACATCGTGGAATGAATCAAAACAAAATAATTTAGGAGTGAATTTAAAAAAATGGGGAGCTACTAAGGATGGAAGAAATATATCACATCAAGCAGTTAGAACTCTGGTAGCTTCAATTCCACAATATTTGGGATTTATATATATAAATACAAATACAACTCCAAGTACAATATGTTTAACAGAAGCAGGAATGGCTCTATGGAATAAGCACAAAGGCGATTTGGTTAAAATTCCTAATTTGGTAGAAGGAAAAGATTTAATCATAAAGAAGTCTGAATGTGTATTGAGGCAAATGGAAAAACTACAAATTACAAATCCGGTTATACTTAAGGATTGTGAAAATATTTTGGTATTTCCGTTTAGATTTATGTTAAAAGTTTTGTTAAAGACCGTGTATTTGGATAATGAGGAAATTGCATATTTTCTTTTCAAAGTTAGATCCGAGGATGAAGTTGATTTAACAGTTCAAGCTATTGAAAATTTTAGACAGTTATCTAAAGAAAAACGTGAAGCGCTGATGAACGCTTTTAAACGCACACATATAGGTAATATTACACTGGTTAAAGCATCATCAGCGGGATATTTTATTTCATTGTGCCAAATAACAGGAATAATCGATAAACTGAAGGTTAGTCCAAATAATGTTGACGGTAACTTGCCTGCATTAAAAATTAACGAAAACTATATAGATTATGTAAAGAATATAATTGACAAGAAATATAATAAAGCCGAGGCATTTGACTTTAAGGATAATTTAGAGTTATGGATTGACTACATGGGAAATCCAGATATTGACTATCCACCAATCAATGTGAATATTTGTAATGAAACAAATTCAAATTATATTGTTGTGATAGAAAAAGATGGTGTTCATAAGTATAGTGATATGATAGAAGCTAAAGGAATCTTACAATTTCCTATGTTTGTTTACGAAAAGTATAATGTGGTGTTAATTGATTGTATTTCTGGAGATGAAGTTAATAGAATTGAAATAGAACCGACTTTTGATATAAGAGATTTTTCTATTGAATCTCAAAATTGTGCCACAAAAATAGAGGAAGATATTATAGAGATAGGTAATGAAATAATAGAACATTGCAAGTCAAATAACTTTAGTAAAAAAACTTTATCATATTTAAAAGTATTAGAAAATGTAACTGGCATAGATAAACAAAATGATAAATCGTTAAGAGGCGCATATTTTGAGTATTTGGTTTATAAGTTGCTTTTAAAGTTAAAGGATAAGGGTGTTATTGACGATGTTGTATGGAATGGAAAAGTTGGAAAGTACGGACTCCCTAGTCCTGCGCCAGGAGGTAGGTTAGGAACAGTAGATGTTGTATTCATGATTGATGACAATGATTTTGTACTGGAACTTACCACGATTAAATCAAAATCAACTCAGTTTAGTGCCGAAGGATCATCCGTTCCAGATCATATTAGAATTTATGCGGATAGTGTAAGCCGAGACGTAACCGGTATTTTTTGTGCACCTAAAATTCACTCAAGAAATACTGCAGCAATGCAGTCCACGATTTCACCTTATGGAATAGAATTGCATTGTATCACAGATAAAGAGTTGGTCGAATTACTAATAAAAGAGGACAAGGAAGAAATAAAGAAGTATTTTGGGGTATTATAATTGAATGTGTTATGGAAAAATAGTTAGAGATAGTGTATTATTAGATTAAGTGGAGATAAGAATATGTATAAACAGAGGATAAAACTATATAAACAATTAGAACAAGAATTTAATAGTAAAGTTTTGGTGTATGTTACTAGTGATAGACAAAATATGGAAACACAAATTGCACAAGATGTTATAGATTATTTTATTAATCAGTTAGATAGTATTGGTGTAACAGAACGAATATCTCTAGTATTATATACAAGAGGAGGAAATACATCCGCAGCATGGAATATTGTAAATCTTTTGAGAATGTATTGTGATCATTTGCAAGTAATAATACCTCACAAAGCACACAGCGCAGGTACCATTATCAGTTTGGGCGCAAATGATATAGTGATGACAAAACAAGCAACGTTGGGGCCGATTGATCCTAGTATAAATACACCATTGAATCCTAGTATTCCAAATAGTTTAGGAACATTTCCGGTAAGTGTTGAAGCTGTTAAAGGCTATGTTGAATTTGCAAAAAATGAAATGACTATAAAAGATGATCGGGCTCTTTCAGATATTTTTATAAAGTTATCTGATTATGTTCATCCGCTAGTTCTTGGTCAAGTTTATAGATCGAGAGCACAAATACAAATGTTGGCAAAAAAATTACTAATAAATCAAGTTACCGATTCGGATAAAATAAAAAAAATCATTTCTTTTTTATGTAGTGATTCAGGTAGTCATGATTATACAATTAATAGGAGAGAGGCAGAAAATGATTTAGGACTTCGAGTAATAAAACCAACTGAAAATCAGTATAATATAATTAGAGAATTGTATTCAAGTATTTGCGAGGAGCTAGAACTAAATACTCCATTTAACCCACAAAGTATTAATGGTGAATTTGTGGTTAGAAGATGCTTGTTGGAAAGTATATATGGTGGAGCAGATTATTTTGTTTCTAAAGGTATAATTCAACATGTTCCTTCTAAAGATGGTCAAATTAGGCTTCAGAGTAGGATGACATTTGAAGGATGGCGACATGATACAGATTTTATAAACAACGACAAGCAAGAAGTTGATGGTAAAGATGTAAATGGTGAGGTGGAATATGAAACAGTTGATGAATTTCAAATGTAGTAATCAGTCGAGCACTTCTGGAGCTGTATATAGTGATTCTACATCTTCAGCAAGAACATTCGTGAACAGTAATATAATAGAACAGAATGGTTTTATTGAAATGGATGTGGATTCAGAGATTGGAAAATATTCTATAATAGATATTGCTGATTGGTTTCTAAAGAAGGGTAATATGACTCAAAAAAAACTACAGAAATTATGTTATTATGCACAAGCTTGGTGTTATGCTCTCTATGGATACAGGCTAATTAATTCGGATTTTCAGGCGTGGGTGCATGGGCCGGTTTCGCCAGTTTTGTATGAGAAATTTAGACATTTTGGTTTCGAGACAATAAGAATAAAAGGTGAGATTAACATTAATCTTGACGATGAAGACGCTAAACTATTGGAAGATGTTTGGGAAACATATGGAGATAGGACAGGAAATGCACTAGAGGCGCTTACACACACCGAAGAACCGTGGCTTGAGGCTAGACGTGGCTATTCGGATAATGAAAGGTGTACAGTAGTAATATCACCAGATTCGATGAAGAGGTATTATAGAAGAATATATACGGGTGAATCACAGCATTAAAATATGAGTAAATTAACAAATAAAACAGATGTACCATTTGAACTTTTTATTAAAGATAGAATTCAAAGTGGATACACATTTAAGGAATTGTCGCAAAGTAACAATAAGGAGTTTCAAAGTTTTTTGGATAAGGTTTCTAGAATGACGGTACAGCAAGTTGATATGCAGTTCTCTAGAAAACCAGATAAAACTGATATTTATAACGGTATGCAAGTGTATCACTATGAAATAACAAAAAAATTTAGAATTCATGTAGTGATTCAAAATGGGAGGTATATGATTATAAGACTTGATCCAAATCATAAAGTTCATAATTAGAAGATGGTAAAAAAGTGCTGATGAGATGGAATAACTACAAAGAGTCTGAAACCTTTGGATTCGCAAGGGTTTCAGACTCTTTTTTTTATGACAACCAAACGACAACCGGATAATCCGGAAACAGTTTCATAAGGTGATGGTTACAAGATTGCAAATGAAATAAGCAATCGGATGAAATCAGAACTTGGCATAACAGTAAGTGTTGGTGTGTCATTTAATTAGATATTTGTAAAGCTCGGTTCTGATTATAAGAAACCCGACGCCATCACAACCCGATAACAACTGAGCCGGAAGTGTCGAATAAAATGAAGATCTATGGATGATGAAGAATTATAAAATAACTTGTAAAACTGAAGATAAAAGAATCTAAATTAAATACAATATATTCTGAATGTAGGTAGATAATAGAAGAAAGTGAAGAGCAAAGTTTATGTGATGTAGTTTCTAGTACACCAGATCTCCCTAAACTCGGATATACAAATAATTCATATACATGGACACCTACAGCAATAGGGACATATTCAATTTCAAATGTAGCGGTAACTAAGTTAGATTAATTAAGAATCTTATATAAAAAAGCTATGGTCACGAGATTTGATGTGATCATAGCTTTTTGTTATTTTGATGATGTCTTTCTCTGTATTCTGTGGTACTGGGGTTTCAATACCATGTTTGTTACGGTCATTCCTTCTCTTGCATTAACGGCATACATTACTGCATCTGCCACATCTTGAGGGTTTAGATAACACCCTTCCTCTAAGGAACAGGTAAAGTCTGCATTTCGATAGAGATTTGTGTCAGTCATGTCTGGAAGTATAGTGGTTACCTTTACACCGTGTTTGCGATTCTCAGCAAATATACTTTCTGAAAAATGTATAAGTCCGGCTTTTATGGCACCGTAGGCTGCACCATGGGGACTAGATTGTAGTCCTGCTACACTGGCTATATTAATTATAATTCCCTTGTGTTCTTGAAGTGGCTTTATAAAATGTCTTGTAAGAAGCATTGGAACTGTAAGATCAACATTAATCATTTCTGTAATTGCCCTTTCAGAAATATCTTGATGCAGACCGTAGTAAGCTGAACCGGCGTTGTTTATAAGAATTGAAATGTCTTTAACAGGAATCATTTTAAGGCACTCTTCCAAAGAATTAATGTTATTAAAATCAAATTCAATTTTGTGAAATAATTGGGATGATATAAGTTTTGAATCCGTATTGGAAAAATTTCTTCCTACTCCGTATACAGTTATATTCTCATCAATCATGGCTTTACAAATGGCTTCTCCTATTCCGGAAGAAGCCCCGGTAACAAGGGCTATTCTATTATTCATCATATACTTCCTTTCCAGCGAAAGATTTTTTCGTTATTCATATATTTTAAAATTTCATTAGTAATGAAACCTTCGGTCTCTTCTTGAAGTTTGTCTGGTAAATGATAGAAACCATCAGAACACTCATAAGGATAGTGTATAACTGCTGAGTCGGGATAACGCTTTCGCATTAGTTTTAAGTAATCCTTAGAGATTCTAAAACTTCCAATACTGACATCTTTCAAATAATCAGCAGGTATTTCTTTAAAAATGTCATCAATCATCTGTGTGTAATCCTTTTGCCATGTTTTAGTAAATGGCAAAACAGGATCCAGACATAGTCTTAGAGGATGCTGATGCATGTAAGCTTTTTTCATTGCATCTAATCGGGCACTTGCCAAAGGAGTGTGAGGTTCAAAGGCTTTTGTTATATTGTCAGGTGTCATTGTATAGGCAAATATAAATCTAGAACATGGTTCTAAAGTGGAAAAGATTTGCTTGCTACCTGATTTGGTCCTTAGTTCCACGGAAAGGTTCTCGTGGATTAACGTGAATTCGTGCCACTTTTTAACAAAGCCTGTGATATTTTCTAATGCTAACAAATCTGAATCATAGGAGATACAAAGATAAACCGGATGGTTAATTAACAAGGTTTCAAGTTCTTTAAAAATATCTTCGATGTTTACAAATATAACAAGATTGCCAGAGGGATACATCCCCTTTAGATAGCAGTAGCTACAGTCATATACGCAATTCATAACCTGAGAGCAGTAGTAAAAATATCTGTTGTCAAAGTTCTGACACACTGGAGAACCAGGATAAATGTGGGTTTCACGATTAGCTGCAAGAATAAGATTTTGATTTTGATGTTGAGCTTTGTAATCCTGATTCTTCCTGTTAAACACATCCTTATAATGGTCAATTAATATAATATTAGTCTTAGGAAATTTATTTAAAATATCAGATGTCAACTGATGATTTATTACATCTTTTTCTACGTAAATGTGGTTGTATTTATTTGAATTACTCATGGCCTTCACCTAACCTTTCCAGGTAGCGTCTGAAATCATCTAATAAAGCTTTACCATTACGTCTGTTTAACGAGGACTTCATATCATTTTTAACAACACCTTTAAAGAATTTTCTATAGTCGATGTCCATAATGTCTGCGTAGTGAAGGTATTGTTTTAACTGTTCTTCCATAGTAGCCGAACAGTCTAAGAATTCAGAAAGCTTTTGAATATAAGCTGTATCCACATTTATTGAGGTGTTTTTTGTTTTGAAATTCACACTATCAAGGATTTTTAAAAATGCATCGTAATGTTTTTCAGATTCCCTGAATATAGATTCAGGAGAAATCTCTTTTAAATCGCCTACATCACTGGCAAATTTTAAGAAAATCATTTTATCTGGAGATAAATATTTTGAAGCACAGGCATAGATTCCGGCGGATTCCATGTCATAAAGCAGGTATTCTTCAAGACAATTCTTATTTATATAATCATAGACGTTATAAGTGTCTGGAAGGGATGATTTATGATTGTATGTGCAACTATAGATTTGACTTCCGCATAAACAAGCGGTCTCCATAGCATTTTCAAGGACCCCGTTCATGAAAATATCCGGATAGTAGCTTTTAAAATTATCCAGATTGGTTATTTTGTTTAATACATATAAAGGTGAATCCTTTAAGGGTGAATTCTTGATATAAGCACAGCTTCCGTAATTAATAAGTAAGTTGTCAGTAGATAATGAATCATTTATAAAAGCCCAGGAAAGTATCTGTCCACAAGTACTTGAAGCTTCAATCATACCAACTCCTGTAATGGAAAGAGTTATATCCAAATCTTTGTAAGTTCCGCAAAAACTCTGGACTCCCTTTACAAGATTCTTTCGGTTAAGATTCAATTTTTTAATTAAAGGTTTTGCCTCTGCATATAAGGCCACAAAGATGTAAATCATTTTTAATCCTCTGAATGTATTAATATCTCAGTTAATTATACGATATCTGGAGTCAGTTTCAAATGAATATATTTTAATAAAATAATGAACGTATAAGAATTTAATGATATAATTATTAACTGTTGGATTTAATAAATATTTAGAGGAAATGATATGTCAAATAAAACAAAGAAAAAAGAACGTGTTAGGAATAAAAAGATTAATTGGTTGGAAATGTTTATTATAGTTGCTGTAACAGCCTGGCTTGGGGCCTATGAAATCATGAAAGGCTATAAGAACCTTACGGATGTCAAAGGTATATTAAATGTATCTCTTTTCAACAGAATTGTGGTAACTATTGTAATAGCTTTGATAATGGCAGCTATTTACATATACAAGGACTGGATTGCCAGAATAATGTTATTTTTAACCACGGTGATTTTTTCAATTCTATGTGTGTTCAATGGTAATGATATTGTATGGGATAGATGTACGATTGGAAAATCCTCATATTGCTTGATAATGTGCTGTATAAGTTTATTAGTTGCTTATTACGTTAAGGATGATATACAAAAATGTTTTGAATTGATAAAATTTTCAGATTTAACAGTTAAGATTTTTCTGATTATCATGGGTGTTTTCTTAACAATACTGATAAGTATTCTTGGATATTTAAGATATAAATCATACTCCAATGCTACATTTGATTTTGGAATATTTGCCCAGATGTTTGAATATATGAAACGTACCGGAAGACCAATGACCACGGTGGAAAGAGAGAAATTGTTGTCTCACTTTGCAATTCATTTTTCACCAATCTATTATGTATGGCTTCCTATCTATGCGGTATTTTCACATCCTATAACATTAGACGTATTAGAAGGCGTGATGTTGGCACTTCCTGTGATTCCTATTTATCTTATATGCAAGAATCACAAAATAGACAACAGGATAATAGTGCTAATTGAGATTCTTTATATTTTCTATCCTGCGGTTGCTACAGGTACAAAGCTTGATGTTCATGAAAATTGCTTTTTGATTCTGACAATTCTTATGGTTATATATGCGGTGGAAAAGAAGAGTTATGTTTTGTTTGGACTTTTTACGTTTCTAACGCTTTGGATAAAGGAAGATGCGGCATCGTATTTAATGGTTTTAGGCTTGTATTTTATTGTAACTAGCGATTTAGTAAGTGAAGTAAAAAATGTAGAACAGGACAAAAAAGAGAGTATAAAGACTAAGATATATGGAGCTATTTTACTTGCTGTCAGTGCTATTTATTTTTTAGTTATTATCAAGCTTTTAGAGCACTATGGACAGGGAGTAATGGATGGAAGATTTAGGGATCTCTATTACAACCAGGATGGTGGAATGATTCAAATCATAAGAACAGTTTTCATTAATCCGGGATATGTCCTTACTTTACTTAACAATACTAATGTTAATTCGGCGGTTCAAAAAGCTGATTATTTAATATACATGCTTATGCCGATTGGTTTGTTGCTATTTACGTTTAAGAAAAAATATAGCAGATTGATTTTAGTAGTTCCATTTGTTTTAATTAATCTGATACCATCGTATCCCTACATGCATCAGCTAGAGTGCCAGTATAATTTTGGAACTTTTGCATTATTGTTATATATTGTGCTTCTTAATTTAGCAGATATGAAAACTGTACAGAAACAGTGGTGGCCGGCTTTGGCATGTGCTGTGGCTTCCATCGTGATGTTTGCAGGAACCTTTGCACCATATCTTTCTTACTATTACGATAAATATAAAAATGGTAAAGAGGACTATAAGGAAGTAGAAGAAATAATAAAGACAGTTCCTAAGGACGCATCAGTAACGGTATCTGGTTATTATATGCCACATTTTTATAGAAATCTTGACTTGTATGATGCCACACATTTGGAAACTGATGACAATAAACATACAGACTATGTAGTTGTGGATGAGAGAGATAATGAAGAAGTGGAAAAGGCTATGATATTTATGTTGGAAGATGAGTATGAAGAAGTAGCAAGAAAAGACGGTTGGATAACAGTTTACAAGAAAGTTGATTAGTAAAAATCTCCCAGGTAGGAAAAACACTTGGGAGATTTTGTGAATAAATGCATAGAACTCAAGCAAGATCCTATTGAAAAAAGATACATATTGAACTGGACAGAATAATAGATTCAGCTCCTCATGCGCGTAATGAGAAGATGGCTCAGTTCCTTAGACTTATTCATATCTGCGAGGCTCGTGGAAGTGGATTTGATCGTATGGAAGAAGGGATGAGGGATCTTAAGATTCCGGCAACGAAAGTGGAGAGTGGAGAGGATTTTTGCCGTATTCTCCTTTATTGGCATAAATCATTTGCTGATTGGTCTAAGGAAGAGCGAATTAAAACTTGCTATATATATGTTTGCTATTGTTATGTGAATGAAATTCCTGTTACTAATGCTTCGCTAAGGGTAAGGTTTGGACTTGAGGAAAGAAATAAAACTTTAGTATCCAGAGTTATTAAGGATACTGTTACAGCAGGGCTAATAAAGCTTTTTGATGAAACGACGGCTCCAAGATACTACAAATATATACCTTATTGGGCATGATTTAAGTTGCTGGTAAGTTCACAAAACGATAAAAAATGAATGAGTTGAGAATGGAAAATGGCTAAAATAGGGCTTTTCTAAGTTGATGGTAAGTTGATTTAAGTTTCAGGTAACTTTCCAACAATAGACGAAATACTTCCTGCTGTATCGAGATTCGGTGGTAATGGAAATAGGAAGCAGGTCAAGGCAACTGTTATAGAAAAACTTAAGGAATACTTCGATAAGTATTATGGACTGATAACAGATGATATGTCTTTCGATACTATGTACGAGTATAATGCTGGTGATATGGGACTTATGATGGTAGCGGAAGATAATAAGTGGGATACAAAAAAATAAGATATTTCTTTATGGAGAATGACTTATGGGAAAAGATAAAAGCAAATATGAGATTATAGATACAGAAGCAAAGGATGTATTATCAACTGCTGTATCAGATGTCGGCTACTGGCAGTGGTGGGATGAAGCTGAAGGAGACTTTATGGTCGAGTTCGGCGGTGTTCTTTTATATGACGAAACAAAGAAGGGGAAGCAGCCACGTTCAAGTACTATTGCGATAAGTTTTTGGGGCAATTCATTTCTCGTATTTTTAGATAATAATGAAGATAGTTCTGACTGGATAGATTATCTTCATAAGGATATGATAGATCCCTTCACATTAGATCCTGATGGATTTATATTTGATGATAAGGAATATGCTCTGGATATTATGATGAGATTCAATAAACGTCATGGACCATTCAGTAGCAAAGATGAAGCAAAAGAAACTATCATGAATTCTAAAAGCATCCTTGCAGCCACTTGTGGAGACTACGGTTTTATTATCGGGGGAGATGTCTGTAAGGTGTATGGGGCGAGCGGTGATATTTCGGAAGAAGATATAAAAAGACTATCAAAGAAATGGTGGGATTACTGGAAAGATTACTATGATAAACGAGATACTGAAGAGGCATATGAAAAAGATTATGCTTGTGAAGTAACAATTCCAGTGAAAAATTAAGTAAAAGAACGGAGTGTAACTGTAAAAAATACAGCGAAACTCCGTTCTTAGATATAGGACATTATTATGATAAAAAAGTTAATTTATACTTGTACAAGCTGCAGTATAAGCATCAGATAACTTAAGAGCTTCTTGTTCATATATTTCATAAAGTTTATTTCCCCAATCGGTATATTCATCTGTAGTAGTTCCACCTGTTGAATATAAGAAATTAGCCATTTCGTTGACACCTTCTGTCTCTAGTGTTGCAAGCTGTTCTAATTTAGTATTGTGAATCGTTGCTAGACCTTCAATGCCAGCTGTATTTGTTGTAGCCTCTGCATTTAATTCATCTATCAAAGTAGGTGTAAGCTCTGTCATTTTCTGAGAATATGTATTATAGATTTCTTCATAGCTTGAATATGCACTCGTAGTACCTGTAACGTTTGATAATGCATCCTGGACACTGTTTGCAACTTCATTAGAGATTTCATCAGCGGCATTATCAACTGCTTCGTCGACAGATTTATTGAATGAATCTCCAATTTCGTCAATTGAGTTTTCTAAATCCTTTTTAGCATCTTCCATGTCTTGTGAAACAGATTCTTTGGTTTTATCAGAACTATCGCTAGTGTCTGATGTACTACCCATTGCAAACATTGCAAATACCCCAAAACATAATAAAATAGCCAACCATTTTTTACTTTTCATACCTTTTTTCCTCCTTTGTAATGTGTAGGCAGATTGTAAAAGCAATTATTTCACTAATTATTTCAATAATAATATCTAATAAATCACAAGTTCCAGGTATCCATCCCATTTTTTGCCCTAACTCTAAGGTTGATAAAAAAATAGATATTAGAATTAATAACACCCCGTTATTAATGTCGTTATTTGAAATAATTAAAATCATTGATGTAAGGGAAAATGCCCATAGTGAATCCATTAGATAGTATCTAATGAAAAGGAGAAATGTATTATGTGTGTAAATAGAAGTTTTAAAACCAAGAGGTTTAAGAAATATTACCTGTGAATCCAATGCTAAATATAAAAAACCACCTAGTATAAGAGGTAATACAACAAGAAGAATTATATATTTTAATTGTTTAAACTCCTTATTTGCTTTGATAATAAACATCTCCTTATGGGATTATTACATCTGTTAAGTTATTATTTACAACCTACATACATAATAATTCCTCAGGAGATTTTAATGGTGTGCGGCTGGCACACTATTAATATTTTATAAGAAAAATATTGCATAAATACATATCATTATTATCAAAATGACTATGGTTAAGACAACGTAAAACATAATGAATAAAAACATGTTTAATTTACTTTCGTAAGAAGTATTTCTAAACATGCAGTTGTGAAATATTCCAGTATAATCCGTTAGTATGTCAAATAAAATATTTAGTAAAGTTAAGGCTAGTAGAAAAAATATAAAAAGAGAAAATTTTCTTTTTTCTGCAGCATAGGCTAAACATAACATTGTAAATACAAAATGAAAACAGTAGAAGAATAGGGCAAATATTCCATGTACAATGTTATCACTTCTAAATCCCGGTGGTGGGAACAAATGAGCAAAGAACTGGGATTCTCCGGCTACATTAGGTAAATTTAATACATTTATGACAGTACTCACCTTTTTGTAACGTCTGTCCTTATCTACAGAACAACATACCTTAACAATGTGTTTATATCTGTTGTAATCTGGAAACATTTGATTAATCAGCACGCCAATGGCGTAGATGTCAGTTCTGACGTCAGATTGGCTGAAACCATATTGTTCAGGAGCAGCATTTCCAGGGGTTCCCATAAGTACTGTATCCTTTGTTAAATTGGGATTGTATATTCGTGCTGCATCATAATCAATGATTTTAACATTTTCATCCTTTGTCAGCATAATGTTTTTAGCCTTGATATCCCTGTGTATTATCTGGGGTTTTGCCTTGTGTAAGAATTCTATCCCCAGTAATATTTCTTTAAGGATTTGTTTCTTGCGATAATTGGTTAAATCAGGGGTTTCAAGCCATTTATCTAATGTAATACCGTCTATATATTCTTCGATAACATAAAGCTTGCCGTCATCTTCTTTAATGGCATATATTTCAGGAATGTATCTGCAGGGATGATTTTTTAAATATTTATAAACTTCGATATCATAGATTTCTAATATTTTCAAAATACCTACTACATTTGTTAATTCATTTATAACAATTGTCTGATTCGTGCCTTCGAGTTTATGTAATTTTTTGAAAAAATCGAATTCATTATTTGTATTTTTGTCAGAAATATTTTCAGTCATGAATACCCTCCAAAATTCTCTCAAAAAATAAAACTGTTGACCTTCACATTTTATTTTATATAAAATTATTTATAGAAATAATTATAGCATATTAAGGAGTGAGTAACTATAATGACTGAGAAAATTACTAGAGATCTGATAGATGAAGAGACAACAAGATCATTGATGGAAGTATTAATGAACACTGACAATGTTGATAAATATCTAAAAGATAATAAAGATAGTCTTAATCCATATATGACCTTTATTGAGTATTATCAGAGTTTGCCTAAGGTAAAGTCTATGAAATTATCGGAGATTAAAAATGCCAGCAATATTAACAAGAATTATTTCTATCCATTGATTAGAGGTACAAAAAATAGCCCCAACAGGGACTATGTAATTGCTTTATGTATCGCCGCTAAACTTGATATTGAGGAGACTCAAAAAGGCCTTAAAATCGCCAAATTAGGAGAGTTATATTCAAGAGATAGCAGAGATGCCATAATCATTTTCTGTATTAATCATAATAAAACAGTTATTGAAACTGATGAGATGCTTGAAGAAAGAGGTGAGGAAATCATCTCAAAATACAAAGACTAATGGTTTATATGAGGGGGAGAAATCAGAAAACACCAGGTATTACTTGATATTTTTAATTATATTAGGGATTTGTTTTACCAGCTTGTTTTCTATTTCTTTGCTCTGCCAGTCCTCGTTTTTCTCAAATCCGCCAATCCATTCTTTGGTTTCAGGATCCTGAAATATCTGGTATATACCTGATTTTTTATCATATATTCTCCAATACAAATCTATCTCATAGGACTTTAGAAAAGGCTTTATTAATAGCTTTTCCAACTTAATGTCTATATCATCCGGATTTTTTTCCAATAATCCCAGCATGGTTAGTTTTCTGGTAATCTGTTGTTTAGATGCAGCAGAAATATGGAGGACAACATTCCAGTTATCACCCGTTTTAAGGATGAAATCAGCCAATTCCAGGTAAGTTTTACATCCACTGCCATAGAGGTCAGGAAATGACTTGTTAAGTTCAAATTTGCGCCATTTTAAAAGCCCCATTTCCACCATAACTTGTTGATTGTATAAAGTTTGTAAAATTTCTTTAATCCCGGTTTGAATTGTGCTGGAAGTAACGTCCATTTCATCAGCTATTTCCTTGTGTGTTTTAAATTCTATGAAATATTTTTTTACATAAATAACCTTTTTGGGAGCCGAAGTATCAATAATCATCTGGATTGCCGCAATGTTATCGTCCCTAATGGTAAGCGGATTGGGTATAGTTGATTTAAACCGTGTCAGAGCACACATGTATACGTTTATAGGGTATGGATAATCTTTTTTGTAATCATTTTTCACAACGTCACCTCCCGATATAGTACTCCCTTTAAAGTCTAAATAATCTTATTTAATTCTATATTATTCCTTTAAAATAAAGGGGTGCCGAGAGCACACTACATAAAATAGAGGGGTTTGAGGCTTCGATTAATTGTATTTTTTTTGATACAAAATCCTGTAGGATTTGTGTTAAAATGTGATTTGTAAAAAATATTTTTTGAAGGAGTCATTATGGCGTTATGGGCAATTGGTGACTTTCATCTTTCATTTCAGGTTCCGGAAAAATCCATGGATATTTTTGGAAGGGTGTGGGTGAATCACGAAAAAAAGATTGTTAAGCATTTTAATAAATTAGTAAAACCAGAAGATACGGTTGTTATTACTGGAGATCACACTTGGGGACATAGATTAGATAACTGTAAAGAAGATATGGATTTTATAAAAGCATTACCGGGAAGAAAGATTTTGCTTCGAGGTAATCACGATATGTTTTGGAATGCCAAAAGAACTGATAGGTTAAATGAAATGTTTAACCCTAATTTATATTTTCTTCAGAATAATTATTATACTTACAAAGCCAAGGATGGAATATGCTATGCATTAGTTGGTACAAAAGGCTATTGTTATGAAGGATTGGATACTATAGAACACTATGAAAAGATAATGAAGAGAGAAGTTGAACGTCTTCAAACGTCCTTTGATATGGCGGTAGCTGATGGATATAAGAATTTTATTATGTTTTTACATTATCCACCGACTTCAATTGGTGAACAGGAAAGTTTATTTACTATAATGGCTGAGAAATATAATGTTAGGGATGTTATTTATTCTCACTGCCATGGCATAGATAGATTTGATGATAGTTTTAAGGGAAATGTAAATGGAGTGGAGTATTGGCTGGTGTCGGGAGATTATTTGAAATTTAAACCAGTAAAAATTATAGATTAAATGAAAAAAAACACTTCCGTTAAGAAAGTGTTTTGAAATTCTGCCTCTTCGCATGTGTCAATCGAAACATATATGATGTAATTCATTTATAAAAAATTGTTCTATGTAAATTGTTCTATGTATGGATATAGAATTGTTAGTATCACAAATTAGCAAGATTACCGATGATTTAATACTTGATGATGAAGAAGGCTATTCAAGTAAAAAGCTGGGACTAAGAATTTATTGCCCTGAGGATATTGTGGAAGATGTATTGATTCATGATAGATATTATTATGAGGATGAACGATAAAAAATTCAACAGCAGAGAGGTTAAATCATGCGAAATAACAGATATATGATTAATGGAATCGTATTCTACATAAATGCGGATGAAGCATTGACGCCAATGGCGGATGTGTTAGCGCAAGCTATGAAGAACATTCCCGTTGAAAGAATATGTGATGATTATAAATTTGAAATCGGTTTCTCAGTCTATATTTGCAAACAAACTGATAACGGTTTTACGCTTGTTGCTCCGGATTATCTTAACCATCCTTTATTAAATACAACCGAAGATTTAACTGTTCCTTTATGGATATTAACGGAACAAACAAGTTTTCTTAGAGAGTTTAATATTGAGGGTGTTCCGACGAGGTTTGATAAAGAAATCGTAATTGCAGAAAACGCACTTAGCAGTTCGTTGATATGTCTGCAAAGATTTTCGGATTTAGGAAAGGGTGCGTCCGGATGGTGTGTTGAATCAATCGAAAAAAAGCAAGACGGGAAATACTATACGATTGAAACTTCAAAATACCATTCATGTTATGCGTATGAATTGCTGCAAAGCAGGAAAGCACTTATTAAAGCGTTAGCCTTCCCTTATGGCTATATCATTGTATTTGACGGAGATAGTATAATTGAAATATTGGATGAAAATAATGTAAGTTTAATAAAATGAACATAAAAGCAGAGCAGGAACAATGTGTAATATTTGGAGGAAACATGAGTCAAATAGGAATAAAATTAGCAGACAATTTCTTCTCAGCAAATTGTGCAAAAATACTAAGGGAATACAGAAAGATTCCAATTTCTGAGTTGAAAAAAATCGTTGAAAACGGAGATTTATTAATGACTTGCGATTATATTGACGGCGCAGGTATCAAGCAAATTCTTTCTCTCTACGATGAGCTGTTAAATAATGGTTTCAAGTGTATACTTTTTGAAGATAACGAAGAAACAACTCCGGAATTGTTGAATAACCTGGTGAATCTATATAGAGAAACTGAATATCAGGTTATTAAGGAGATGGAAAGAGAAGCAGAATTTGAAAACTAAACTTGGATAAATATATTGTTGAGAGGTAAGCCATAAAAAATGAATTAAATAGGAGGATTAATTCATGAATGAAAAACAATTAGTTAAAGATTTATATGAGTCAATAGTGCTGGAAAATGCAAATATATATCGAAATTTATACGAGGAAGGCAGTTCTAATGATGACAATATTATTGATTATTGGAAAAATGCACTTTCATTATATAGTACGTTTAGCGAAATGCAAAAGGACGTGTTTTTTTCAATCATTAAGACAGTTATTACTGATACAGTATCAAATATGTTGGGTGTAATTGATGGTTCGTCAGAAATAGGTAATAAATGGGAGTTTCAACTGGTTTTGAATGGTAAAACTGTTGATAATGATTTGCAAGATTCTTTCCTGGAATATGTTGAAGAAATAGAGGTGAAATAAATGTATATTGGATTTGAAGCCGCGTTTATGGATGCGCAATCGAAAAATGTAGCCTTATGTCTTGAATTATTAAATAATAACAATATTGAGGTTGATGAGATATATATTTATATGTTTCAAAATAAATTTCAAGATTTTTATAATGCTTTCTTTAGAAAACAAGATAAGTTACTAATGTTAAATCAGTTGTTTTTTGAAGAAGATATAGATGAGTTTACGGATTTAGGGATAGAAGATATTGAAAATATTATTTCAATATGTTTGCAATATGAAGCAAACTGTCCGCATGAAATAAAGTTAAGATATAATGTAAAAGCAAATTCACTTGACGCCGAATACGAATATGAAGACTTCTTGAATGATGAAGGTGGTCTGGTTAAAAGGTTTGAAAAATGGTTTCAGGAAATTAATTTAAATTTAAACAGTTTGAAATGAGGTTGATTGTTTGATGTGAATTTTTGCGTATCAGATTCCCGCCTTGCCTTTATGCAAGGCAGATATGAGGAATCATTACCCCCTTGCCAAGCAGGCGCTTGACATGGTTAAAACCACTTTCGATTTTGCAACTATCTAAAGGAAGTAACAGTAACTTATAGTAAAGATAGTTATCCCGATTTCTCTCCATATACGCATCCTGACTATCCTAAGCCTGTAAAAATAAACATGACAGGAAAAAACTACAAAGATGTTTCTCAGGCAAATAAAGCTATTGGATTAAGAAAAACTCCAGAAGGATACACATGGCATCATTTGCAGGATGGAGATAATATGATACTTGTTGATAGAAATGTTCATGATTGTACTATTGGAGGCTTCCCGCATACAGGAGGCGTTTCTATTACAAAGAAATAAATATTTGGAGGATCAAAATGAATTTGTTTGATTGTGGAAATAAGTTATCAGTACAGCAACTTGACAATTTTGAAAAAAAGATAAGGCAGAAATTACCGGCAGATTATAGGAATTTTATGATAGAACATAACGGGGGGACTCCGTCAGAAGATTTGGTTTTTGATTATATAGATGTTGTTGTAGAACAAGAAAATACAACGGATATCAGAGAATTTTATATTTTTTATGATAGTGAAACAAATAATTATGATGATATAGTTTATATCTATAAAACAATGACTAATGATAAAATTATTCCCCCTGAAATGCTTCCTATCGGCGATGACTCTCTCGGAAATCCTTTTGGAATATTATTATCAAAAGGAAACGATTATGGAAAAATATATTTAATGAATCATGAAATTGAAAATAGTGAAACCGGATACTTGGCAATGAGTAAGGTTGCCGATAGTTTTGCGGATTTTATAACAAAAATATATATAGATATATAGCGAATTATTAACAGAAAGATAATTGGAGGAAAAAATGATTCACAATGCAGATAATCTTGATGTTATTATTACCGATTCCAAGCTTGCCTTTATGCAGGGCAGATATGAGGAATCATTGCGGCTTGCCAAGCAGGCACTTGTAACAAAAACCGGTCATCAGAATATTTCGTTTTAAAAGGAGAGCAAAAATGAAACAGAAAAA
>OMZA01000029.1 GCA_900315425.1 uncultured Eubacteriales bacterium | reverse complement strand
AGTATCATAATAATTTATAGTTTCTTTTACACCTCGTTCACTATAATATAAATGCCATTTATCCTCTGTCTTTTCTATACAGTATGATTCACTTGGCAATCCTCCTTCAAGAGAATACAATTCTTGAGGAATGTTCTTTACCATTAATAACTCTTTTAATTCTTTGATACTCATTTAATGTTCAACCTTTCTTAAGACCACAAATATTTTAATATTGAACAACTAAATGCTTTTGTAATCGTTATTTATTTCTGTCAGCAAAATTAACAGCTCTGTAGGTTCATTCATATTCCATCCCCATACAGTAAACGCCATCGCAAATGATTCTAAATATCTATTTTCTGCTAATGGCAAATCATTCTCTATAACCTTTTTCTTAATGTTTATCAATTCAGGAATTATTCCTTCTAATTGTTGTATAGAAGCTTCTCCATCTATCCCTTTCTCTCTTTTATTAATTTCCGCCAAACATAAATCATATGCCTTATCTAATTTATTAATGAATTCACTCTTCATAATAGTTCAGTACCTCTTTATTAATAGTCTTTTACAACGTTAGGATCAGGAACATAAAATTGATATCCACCACCTGGTTGACCAAAGTTTGGTGCAACAGTTCCCTCAATTATTGTAGTACCCTTAGGAATAATATATGTATCCATATATTCATATGTATTACCTAGCGGAAGCGCTAAATCAGAAGCTGGATTACTCGTTTGATTTGGTGTGTGCCAATAACTTTTATACAACCATTCATTAAACTATTCTACCGCAATTTCTCGAAACGACATTCCCGTATACTTATTTGACTCAATTGCGTGCTTAAAAGTTTCTGATACAAAAATCAGAATCTGTTGCCAATTACCAAGTTTAAATATATAGCATATCAGGACCACCATGTCATATTCTATTCTGAGCTAATTTTATTATTACATATTTCCAACTTTTTTAACTGTACTTTAGATAAATAACCTATATTCTTCATATATAGTCTTTTTGCTTCAATATAGTTATTATTCTTCCAAAAAGAATCTGCTTTCTTAATATCTTCTTTCGCATAGTAAACTTCTAATGCCTTATTTCTTTTCTTTATAGTATAATCATATATCTTATTAAAAGAGACATTATTGGATATATCTACAACTAAATACACTTTTTCTATTACATCGGACACGTATAATAAACCTTTATATAAATCTTCTTTTTTTGAAATTTGATATAATCCTTTTAAGTTATTTATACATTGATAATCCAAGGCATCTTGTAATGAAAAACTCTTTAGTGTTCTGATATCTTCAAACATACAATATATCTCCTTAGAATATTCAGAATATATAATACTAATCCTATTATTGTTTCCTATATATGTTATGCAGTTTTCAGAGTCTTCCTGTATCAAATGATAACCATATCGTTTTAAGAAATCAAAACACCGATTTTTATGCGTTAATTCCATGATGATCCTCCTTAATTACTTGGTGAATACCAATAACCATCTCTATATATCCATCCTCTGCTTTTGAGTAAATTTCTTTCTGCGCCTAAAAAGCCTGCTTTTTCCATAGGAAATGGAGACACGTCTTTTATTGGCACATTTTCATTCATTACACTACGCAAGATGCCACTGTTCTGTTTCCAATTAGCTTTTGGATTTCCTTTATCTGGTAAATAATCTGCGATTTTATATTCTCCGTCTAAAACATTACCATCAGTATTTAAATCTTTCATTTTGCCAATAGCAGGTGTTTTTCCTTCCTGTGTGAGTTGTTGTGGTTTTGTCTTAGCCGACTTACTTCCACCCTCACCAGTATTCTTCCTACTTCCACCAGCATCTGCATTTGCACATGCGTTGTGTACCAACACTCCGCCTGCTACATAGTATGTATGAACTTCGGTGATTTCTAGGTTGTATACAGTTATCTCTTCATCAAGTTTTTGGACTCTGACTTCTGATACTTTTATATTCTTTCCATCTTCAGTTAGGAGTTCATCGCCTTTTTTAAGGTTAGATGCTGCCACCCAGTTTCCTAGAGTTTCTTTTGATTCATCCTTCACGTAAAATGGATGGAACATTGTGGTTTGGATTTCATTTCCATCATCAGTAATTACATGAACTATTATATCTGTCTTTGTTTCTTTAACAGACTTTACTTCTTGTAATTCTTTTTCACCGGTTTCTACGTTGTTGGTCCAAACCTTGTCTCCTGGTCTGATTTCATCAATTCTTACGTCTCCATCTTCCGTGCTTACTAATGTATCACCGGTAAAACATTGACAGCTCAGTGTGAAGAGACTTATGGACAACCTTAGAGTTGCTATTACTATCTGTTCCGGATCTTTTGATTTTATAGCTTTTACAAGACCTATCGTATCTTGTCCGATTCCTACAAGTTTAAGCAATAGTGCTGCAGTTTCACCTAATGCCGCTGTTGCTACACAGGATATACAAGCTTGTGCAACCATTCCTTTAACAATGCTGCTTGCTAAATCAAATACATTTGCTTCTCCTGCATATACCATCTGAATTGTATTAATTACGTCGTAGGCTGTTACTGCAAAATTTGCCCAGGACATAAGCTTCTTTAGATTAAATCCCGGTACTATTAAATCCTGTAATGTTGCCTGTATTCCCTGGGCAATTGTAGTCTCCGACAAAGAGAAGTAACCTGTTGGATCAGTATACATAACAGGGTTTGCATTAGCATATAAATACTTATGGAGACTTACCGGATTATCTAGTGTTCCAGCATAGGTATCCATAGTTGTAAAAGTTCCTGTCTCAGGTGACATATAACGTGCTCTTAGATAGTATAAACCTGTTGACTCGTTATACTGTTCTCCTGTATAGAGATAGTCATTATCTGTATCTCCGGTTTTATTTAAAAGTATACCATATGCATCATATGTGTATGTATCTGTTATACAGTTTTGTGCAGTGGAGTCCGTTGTGTTCTCTACTAGTGCCGTTACTGAACCGTGTCCATCTTGGATATATATCTTATGGTTATATGTTTCAGTTGCATTATCTATATCTTTTATATCAGAACTGATTAATTCAAGACCTCTTGTGTAATACTTATTTATGCCATAGCTTTCATCATTTTTCTGTGATAACTCTAACGCTACTTGAGTGAGGTCCGAATATGTATCATTAAGATAAAATACTTTTTCATCTTCATTTATCTGCTTAGTTATTCTGTTTCCTTCGTAATCATAAGAATAGCTTTCAATTGTAACATCGCTTCCACTACTTATTGTTGCTGTTATCAATTTATTATCAGCATTATACGTATATGTTTTATTCTTTGTGCCTTGCTCTGATGTAAGATTTCCATTATCATCATAGGAATATGTCACCTCAGATACATCCGTCTTATTAGTCTCAGCTTTAGTTAACTGATTTAACTCGTTGTATGTATATACCGTGTTTCCTGTATCTACATCCTCTGTATAATCATCTATATTGCCTGATACTGTTGTAGCTTTGCTTGTTCTGTTACTTACATCATCATAGCTATATACGTTATTTATCATTCCTTGATAAGTTATAGCTGCTGTTGTTATACTTTTTGAATTACTATCAATAACATCATCAAAGTTAATATTATCGTTTATGCTGATCTTTTCTTCTGTAAGTCTTAAAAGTTCATCGTACTTATAATCATTTGTGATAATTCTTGCTGTTGAACTTTCAGATGATTCCCTGGATATTTCTACTGTTTTTGTTTTTTCTCCTGCATTTCCATATTTGTAGTCATAAAACATTAATACATTGGAATCTTTATCTGTTACTATTTCGTTAATTAATCTTGAACATACATCATATTCGTACGATACAGTAAGGCCTCCTTCATGTCTTACTGCACTCCTGTTTCCAAGTTCATCATACTCGTATACTGTAGCTATTCCGTTGTGATCAATTACTTTTACAAGTCTATTCATTAAATCATAACTGTAAGATGTTGTTGCAACGTCTTCTCCATTAAGACTATATGTAATAGAACTTATCATGTCATTGTCAGCATATGAATATTTAATCATTCCCAGATCATAAGTTGTCTTTGTTGAAAGTCTGCCTAATTCATCATAAGTATAAGCAATTTCTCCCTTTGAATCTGTTACTTTGCTCAATCTTCCACTTGCATCATATGAAAAATTAACATCTCCGTCATTATTACTCTTTTTAATAAGTCTTCCCAGGTCATCGTAATTAAAACTCGTCTCGTTTCCGGCATAATCCTTATATGATGTTTGATAGCCATGCTCGTTATATATAAATTCCGCAGATTTTCCTACAGCGTTTGTAGTCTTAACTAATCTACCCTCTCCATCGTAAGAATATAATGTCTCATTCCCATTTGCATCCTTAACTTTTGTAAGCTCATTTGTCTCGTCGTATGTGTATTCATATCTGTTTCCTAGGGCATCTTCAACTGCAACGATTTTATCGTCCCCATCGTACTCATAGGTTGTAGTATTACCATTTCTATCAATTTTATTTGATACTCTTCCTCGTTTATCGTACACAAGTTGCTCTTTTGTTCCATCTGGATAAATAGATGCTGTCAGTTTATCATTTTCAGAATATTCATATTCAAATGTATTACCCTTTGCATCCTCTGTTTTTATCAACTGCGAACGGTTGTTATATGTATATCTTGTAATATTTCCACAAGCATCTGTCACAGATGTATTTCTGTTCATACAATCATAAGTATATTTTGTTACTCCGCCTGTTACGCCTGTAAATGTTAATACATTTCCATTTGCATCATATGTATACGTTTCTTTTGTACCGTCAGCATATGTCTTACTAATAAGCCTGTTGAGAACGTCATATTCCATTGATACAGTTATTCCATATCTATCAGTTGCCTGGATATTATTACCATTTTTATCATATATAAAGCTTTCACTTGTTCCATCAGGATATACTGCACTTATTATATTTCCTTCAGAATCATAATTATATTCTGTTCTAAGCCCGTCTGATGAAGTCTCAGCAGTTACATTATTCTTATAGTCATATTCATAAGTTGTAACAATGCCGGTATTACTTATCTTTGAAGTAATATTTCCTGCATTATCATATACAAATCTAGAAGTATACTCCTTCTTTTCTCCATCTTCTGTTCTTGATACAGTAACTCCTATACACCTATTTTTATCGTCATACTCGTATTTTGTAGAATTACTATTACCATCTTCCAACGAAGAAATATTTCCATTATCGTCATATTTTACTTTTTTAATAGTTCCAATTTCGTCAGAAATAGATGATATTTTACCATCTTTTTCGTATGTATAGTCCGTTGTATTTCCGAGTCCATCACTGATTTCTGTGATATTTCCCTTAGAATCACATTCCATACTTACGATAAGTTTATCATCCACCTTAATGTTATTAACTATGTTTAAATCATTGTATGTTAATGCTTCTCGTGTTCCATCTGCAGATATAAGATATATCAGTTTACCATCGGAATCGTATTCATATTTTGTTATATTACCGTTAGCATCAACGTTTTCTATAACCTTGTTATTTTCATCATACTTATTTGTGATTACGTTTCCAAGTGCATCAACTATCTTTATTACATTTCCATTGTCATCATAGTAGTAGACCGTTGGATTTCCATTTTTATCTCTTACAACTTCAGTTTTTGCTTCAAGATTGTGCTCATATTCAACTCGGTTGCCTTTAGAGTCAATTGTTGCAATGAGTCTGCCATCTTCATCATACTCATTTCTTGCAACTGGATTTCCTGATGGATCTATTATTTCTTTAAGGTTATGATTATTGTCATACTTATAAAGTATGCTTCTTCCGGCTTTATCAGTTGTAAGAATAAGATCACCGTTAGCATCATAATTATAGGTCATGTTATTGATAACAGCGTCTTTACTGTCTGTTTCAACTATTTCCGTAATTCTACCCTTATTATCTCTGGTAAAAACTATACCATATCCACTTGAATGTTTTAGTCCATTTTTACTATATTCAATTGTATTTCCATTATTATCACTAGCTTTTGTAATACCTTTGTCTGGTGATATATATACCTTGGTTCCATCTTCAGTAGTAAGAATAAAATTTTGACTTTCAAGTAAGTCCGTATCTTCAAATATAAGATTATTACCATCTAATATAGCCGTATTGTCACCATCTATAGTTAATTTCTTAGTTTTGTCTGTAGCACACACAAATTCAACTTTAACAACACTAATAGGAATATATACACTTCTTTCAGGACTTAGCTTCAGACTAAATTTATCACTTGTTCCATCTCCATATGTAACTGTTATGTCGTGATTTAAAGTCTGCTCAATGTAGTATGTAGTCGATAGTTTATTTCCTCTTTGAACCTGGTTATAGCCCTGATACAGAGGGTTATTAAGAGTTATTCTTATACTCTGCATTCCAAGATTCCAGCCATAGCCAAAATCTCCTGACGTTTTATTTCTATTATCGTAGTTTCTATTTACCTGTAATGGAATGCCGGAAACATTTGAACTAACATCTGAAAATCCCAAAAACATATTTCCGACTTTAAGATTACCTGTTACATTTATTGTTCTTTCCGTTCTACTTCTGTTTCCACCATTATCTACAGCAGTAAGTCTAAGTGTATAGCTACCATTCATTAGTAAAGATGTATCAAGCTCTCCAACTTTTCCACTATCAATGCTTTCATATCCTTTGGCTATTTCTACATAATCATCTGTGCCATTTAATTTATATTCTAAGGTGTAATAGGCAAGACTTGTTTCATCTTTTACAGTTCCTATAATGTCTGTTTTTGTTTTTACATCACTATCTGCTTCAGGTGATATAAAGTCTGTTGTTGGATGTATATCATCATTGGTGTCAAGGAAGCTAATCTGTTTTACTACTGTTTTTATTTCTCCATCTATATATGCTGAGAATGTAACGTTTACAAGACCTGCATCCTCACTTGTAACCGATACTTTTTTCCCGTCTAACGAAACTTCCCCGCTATCAGCAGTTACACTTATATTTGTTGCATTCTTTGGATATGATATATAACCAGTGACTGTTTCTTTAACGTTTACGCAATTAGTTGCAAATACAAGAGCTATTTCACCATTATCCTCACCTGCATTTTTTATAGTACCGTTTTCGTTAACTGTAAACGTATATGTTATAGTTCTTGCATTACCTGCATTATCCTTTGCATATATCTCGACTACATAGTCACCCGCACTATACTCTTCAAATGTATAATCTACAATTTCACCGTTATCAATACTTGAAGTACCGGTTTTGATTTCAGTTTTATCACTATCCGTTTTCTTACCAACTGTTACTTTGTATTCTTTTAAATAGTCATCTGTAATTGAACCTGTTATGTTAATATTTAAAGAATTGTCAATAATAGATGCTTTAAATTCAGCTATGATTTCCGGTGCTGTTTTATCTTCTACCTCAACAAAATTACCTGATGTGTATGTGAATTCAGCCTTAGATATACAAGTATTTCCGGCAATATCTTCTGCAATCAATTCTACTTCATAGGTTCCATCTATTAATCCGTCTAAACTAATAACTCCAAGTTCTACTGACGTTTCATTATCATAGCCCGTTGTTACAACTGATTTTACGGATTCATTTTCTTTGTTGAAAAATCTTAGTGTATATTTTGAAAGTTTAGTTTCGTCTGACACCGAACCTTCTATAGAGATAACATTCCTCTCTGTATCCATGTATATATTCTCAATAGATGTAATCGGAGGAATACTGTCTATTTCAGTCTTACTCACAGTAATCATAATACAAACTGACGATGTTAAACCTGCCTCATCCTCTGCTGTAATAGTATAGTTATACTCTGCTTCTTCTAATTCATCTGTATTTATTATACCTATTACACCATTTGCTATTTCATCTGTTCCTTCAGAAACAAGTATTTCCTGTAAATCTCCATCCCCTATTTTTCTTCTCGTTACTTTATATGATTTTAGCTTAGTGTCATCTGTAATAGAGCCTTTAATTTCGACCATACCTGATACACTACCATTTTGGGGTGATGTTATATTAATTTCAGGAGGTGTAGTATCCCTATTATCTACAATTGTAATTGTTCTAGTTTCTGTAGTTACATTTCCGGCAATATCTGTAGCAATTGCAGTTATTGTGACAATACCAGCTTCACTTGCTGTAAGCTCGTATCTTTTATAACCATTTCCAATGACATTGTCATTATATTTTATTTCAAAATTAGATATACCATAGTCATCTTGTGCATATCCTTCAATGTATATTAAATCACCTATATTAGCTTCAGTTTTACTAACATTTAACGATATCGTTGGTGGTGTAGTATCATCTGGCTCTGTGTATACTTTTGCATCATTTGTGTCTATTCCTATAACCGCTGGTCTACTATATGTGCCCTCAAAATCCTTAACAACATATTTGACAAGATATGTTTTGCCCATTTGAACTTCCGCCGGGAACCTTCCCTCAGTCCATTGTTCATCACATATCTCTTTATAGTAAAATTTCTCTTCCCTGATCCCTTTTCTTTCATCCATAGGATGATCTAAATCATATGCATTGTATGAAACATTTGTAATACACACATTTTTATCATCTTTAGACTGCATTATCTTATGTTTAATCTCAGCCACCGGTCTGGTCTGGGCAACAATTAATTTTTCAACCTCATCATCATTTGACCATTTAATATATTCTTTTAATTCAGAATTTCCTTTTGTTGGATCATCACTTACTCGGTGAGTAATCTCATAAGCACCAACATTTTCAAATATAGTTAATGGGCTTGATTGTATAAATGTTATCAGTTCACCCTGATTATCAAACAGAGTCGGATCATAAGTATATATCCACTCTTCATTTCCTATAGCGTCATTTTCCGGATCGCTATAACTATTTTTGTATTCAACTTTTTCGTCTGTTGATATTGTTTCTTTAATAGAATAATCTTTATTTAAAATGTCTGCCTCTATTGTTGACACAATGTGGTTAACTGCATCTCTAACAAGCTCTTCTTCTGTTTTTTCCTCATCTTCGCTGGCAGATATATTTATATTTTCCCCATTATTATCAATAATGTTTAACAAACTATTATAAGAACTTATTGTATTATCATTACCAATACCATAGAAATTAACATCCTTTGATAATAAAGCAGATGCTACACCTACAGTTCTTCCATTATCAGACAATTCCGGAATTACCGAATCACTTAAGTTGATTACATAGTGATTTGTCCCTGGTGTCCATTCGTGATTATTAATAACATCTGATAGACTTTCTCCTGTGATAGTCTGCATTACAATATTTTTGAATGTAAAATATGACTGCTGAGAACATGCATGTCTTTCATGACTGATAATTGGTCCATATCCATACGCATCAACTCCATCATCTTCAAGTACATATTGATTAATAATTATATTTTCGCCATCGTATACTGTAATCATATTTCCATCAATGATTATCTTAAAATGATGGTTTGCATAAACATTTGATATCGGGAATGTCTGCAATAGTTTTCCTGCATTTTGTACATATTCATATGAACCATTTCTAAAATTTGTTAAGTTTGTTCTATTTATCTTTACAAGTTTTAATCCATGTGCTGTAACTAAAATACAGTATCCCTGTATATAATTTTCTTCCTCATTTACAACAGTATTAAAAAGAAATCCTCCACCTTCCATACTGTGCCAGTCTGTATTATCTCTCTGTAAATCAAAATCAAATATTTTTCTTGTTGCATCATTATCCTCTACATAAAGAAAATCTTTTAATGCTGCCCAGGAATATCCCACCATTTTTATATCTTTTCCATCATAGATTATATGTTTATCTAATGTTGGCAAGTAGGAGTCTACGTAATTGTAATGATCATACTCTTTCCATGCAAATGTGTCCGTAGCTGTTATTGCTGAAGTACTTACTGTAGTTACATTTGCTTCAACACCTTTTTCTTTGAGTCTTCCCTCTACAAGTTTACTCGCTTCTGAATATGCATTTATTGTAGCTGCATCTGCACTTCCAATTGTAAATATAATATCTGCAATTTTGCTCTTTTCAATGTAAAGATTTGATTTTGGTGCCTGATTTATGATTTCAAATTCTTTCTCTGTATGTCCCTTCAAGAATACTACATCATCTATTAAAGATAATATTGTATCGTCAAATTTTTCCTGAACATCTACTACAATCTTATATTTTCCAACATTTGACAATTCATACATGAACTCATTTACAGAGGTACAATCTCTATTATCTATAATCTCTGTTTCTTCATATACGCCATTATTGTTTGAATCGTAGAAAAGTTTATATGTTTTTGAAGTTATGTAATCATCGATTTCACATGTACTTCCCTCTGTTATTGTAAGGTGTGTTACTCCCTCACTATTTCGTACAAACTTTTCAGGTTCAACTGCCTCTCCTTCGCTAGCCTTTATAGAAAATGCTGCCTCCGGTTGTTGATCTGCAACTATAGATATAATTTTTTCTCCCACATAAGAGTCATATCCATCAGTAATATTTGCTGTTATCTTATAGGTTCCGCTTTCTTTAAATATTAATTCTCTATGGTTCCATGAAGTTTTTGTATCATCAACAAGACATACTTCTTCCATAGTTGCTATTACATTTCCGTCACTATCAATTTTATTTATGTCTATTGTTGTGTCTTCTTTTATCAGGTATTCTTCTTCACCTTTAATATCAAGGTCCAAGTCGATTTTTCTATTAACTTTTTTATTTCCTGATGTTAAAACATTTACCTCATCTATCTGTATTACATGTCTTCTAGGAACATATGGACATACGTATCCTGTATTGTCCCACCCCTTTACCTTGACACAATTATTTCCTACCTTGTAGTCACTATATTTCATTACAACAGAATCATTCCACAGATATTCATCATTTCCTCTGAAAAATCGAAGTTCTGTTGCACCTTCATCTTCTTTTGTAACAACATATCTAAACACCTGTGTTTCCGGTGAATCATTCAGTTTTATAGGTGATAATACCTCTTTATCAGCCTCACTTATTTTTATATCATTTCCATTGTTATTCTGTTTAGAATATTCTGTAAAGTTAACATAGAATTGGGCGTTGGATATTTCCCAATTAAATGTTCCATTTCCATCTGTGAATTCATAAAAATCCAGATAGACTACGTCTCCCTCTTTAAAATAATCATAGTCTACTACCGGTGTTCCATCCCAGTATCCATGCTCCGGAACTGTTGCGTGATATGTGCTTTTCCATGTAGAATAATCGTCTCTGTTACTTCCTCTTCCACCTGCACTCCATGAGTTCCACTGTGTCTTTTTATCTGGGCTTAGTCTGTTAAATGTAAAGTTGTAAGCCTTTGCCTTTATTCTAAGACTCCATGTGTTATCATCTATTTGCTTCATAATGTAATAATCATGCCCATTGGTATTATCCACTGCCTGAATAACGGCATTATCATTACCTATCCAACTCTCTTTTGTGTTATCCACAAAAAAAATCGTAGTGTATCCATCTGGCACTTCCGATGCAAATGCCACGTCACTACGATAAATAAAGCCAATATTTGTTATGAATATTGACAACGATAAAATCACTGAAACTAGTCTTTTGATTTTTAAAGTATTAAATTTTAACATGTTTTTCTCCTTTTACTTGTGCTCTTCAAATCTAGTTATATAATCTCCCTAATTACACGTAATTTCTCCTCTAAAAACCTCCCTCTATTTAAATTAATATATGGGCATTATAACACATACACATTTAATTACAACACTTTTTGTTATTCGCTCTTTCTATCTTTTCTTACAATTTAATATTTTATCCCAACTTCTGTTAACTTTTTCTGATTATTATTGTATAATCATATAGGTTTATTAATTTTGTTTTTACAAAAGTTGTTTGCATCGTTGATGCATTTAGAGGAGATAATATGTCAAAGAGGATTCTACTAACTGGCGGAGGAACTGCCGGTCATGTAACACCGAATATAGCATTAATCCCGGGACTTAAGAAGAGAGATTATGAAATTGTTTATATAGGTTCCTATGAAGGAATTGAAAAAGAGCTTATCGAGGACCTTGGAATTTATTATAAGGCCATTTCCACTGGAAAATTCAGAAGATATTTTTCTTTGAAAAATTTTACAGATCCATTTAGGGTATTACGTGGATACTCGCAAGCAAAGGCTATTATTAAAGAATATCAACCGGATGTTGTTTTTTCAAAGGGTGGGTTTGTTTCCGTTCCAGTTGTTAAAGCAGCTAAGCATTATAAGGTTCCTGTAATTATTCATGAATCTGATATGACACCTGGCCTTGCCAATAAGCTATCTTTTTCAGCAGCTACAACTGTATGCCATAATTTTCCTGAGACAGCTCAGTATTTGCCAGAAGGCAAAGCCCTTTTGACCGGATCACCTATTCGACAGGAACTTCGTCAGGGAGATAAGGCTGCTGGACTTGAGTTTTGTGGTTTCACAGCTGATAAACCTGTCATCATGGTAATTGGTGGAAGTCTTGGTGCCGTTGCTGTTAATGAAGCTATTCGTAATAATCTTGATGAGTTGCTTAAGACTTTCCAGATTGTGCATTTATGTGGCAAAGATAAGGTGGATCATAAATATGATGGTCGTCCTGGTTATGTTCAGTTCGAATATATACAGGATGAGCTTAAAGATTTATTTGCAATTGCAAATATCGTTGTTTCCAGAGCTGGCGCCAATGCCATCTGCGAAATAGTTGCTTTAAAGAAGCCATCTCTTCTCATTCCCCTTTCCAAAGCTGCCAGTCGTGGCGACCAGATTCTTAATGCAAGATCTTTTGAAAAACAAGGATTTTGTGAGGTTCTTGAAGAAGAAGAGCTTAGTGCTGAACCTGGATTATTTATGGAGAAAATTAATACTTTATATAACGAAAATGAACTCTATATTGATGCTATCGAGAAAGCCGGTACAACAGATGCTGTAACAACAATTCTTGATTTAATCGATAGTGTTTCAAAAACCAAAGTTCGAAAAAAACAATAAATTTAAGGCTATCATCTGAGGTGTCTGTAATGCCCCATTTGATAGCCTTTTTATTCTACTTCTTATGCTTTATTAAAATCGTCCAGCTTACCTTTAGCCTTATGTTTAAGCACCTTTAAAGCCTTTCCTTGTATCTGTCTTACTCGTTCTCTGGTAATTCCATATTCTTTTCCAATTTGCTCTAAGGTTTTGGGAACTCCTGTTTCCAATCCATACCTATCCTTTATTATTCTAGCTTCTCTCTCTGACATTGTATCTAATATTTCAAGAAGTTGTTCTTTTAATGCCTGTCTCTCCACCGTGGTTTCTATGCTTGCAGAGCCATCTTCTATAAAATCCATTAAAAGTGTATCCTCTTCTGTTCCCACCGGCTTTTCTAAAGAAACCGTATCTTTGGTGTATTCCCTAAGTTCTTTTATAGTATCTTCAGTTATACCCATGTCTTTTGCAATTTCTTTATCTGTTGGGATTCGACCATATTCCTGCTCTAATCTTTTCTCAATACGAGCCATCTTATTTATTTTTTCTGAAACATGAGCCGGAATTCTAATGATTCTCTTGTATTCTTCTAATCCTCTTGTTATAGATTGCCTAATCCACCAAATACTGTATGTAGAGAATTTATATCCCTTTGTGTAATCAAATCTATCTACGGCCTTAATAAGACCTATTGAGCCTTCCTGTACCACATCCATAAAAGGCATAGCTGAGTTAGCATATCTCTTTGCTACACTTACAACCAGCCTTAGGTTGGCATTTATCATTTTTGTTTTTGCTAGTTCCGCTTCTTTTCCGCCCTTTTCAATCTGCTTCGCCAGTTCCACTTCTTCTTCCCTTGTTAGAAGTGGTATTGAACCAATATCTGAAAGATATAATCGGATAGTATTAACCGTATCATCATCTTCCCCTACTGAAAAATTATTTATAACCTCTTCTGTGTTTACATTTTCGGCTTCCTTTAATTCTTCTTCAGCTTCTTGAAGGGCTTGTGCGTCTGGCTCCATTTCATCATCGATTTCGTCTTGTAAATCTTCTTCTAAAATATCTACGTCTTCTGTCTTTCTTTTATCTTTTCCCATACGCTTTTCCCCTTTCCTTCTTTTTATAATTTTACCTTATTGTACATATAATTTCCAACAAATTACGTGAACTTTTGCACATAAAAAAATGGACTTAACAGCATTTTAGAATATTTGTTGATATATCTTTATGCCATTAAATCCATTACTTATATTTTTATATAATACTCTTATTAATTCAGTATTTCTTTTACCTTATCTTCAAGTACCTGCAGTTCTTCATCTGTTGTCTGTCCCGGCTTCCAAAGGCCTAATGCTTTATCTCCTTCATATCTTGGGAATAAATGCATATGAAAATGTTTAACAGACTGTCCTGCACATTCACCGTTATTCTGAATAATATTAAAGCCATCTGCATTAAATGCTTCTTTCATTGCTGTTGCAACTTTCTTTGCTACAACTAGTACCTTTGAAGCTGTCTCATCATCCATATCAAAGATTCCATCTGCATGCTCCTTAGGAATAACTAAGGCATGTCCCTTTGTTCCTGGATTAAGATCAAAGATTACTCTAAAATCTTCATCCTCATAAAGAGTATGTGATCCTATCTCTCCTGCTGCAATCTTACAAAAAATACAATCATCTTTTTTCATTGAATAGTCCTCCTGAGTATATTTACAATTTATAAAATATCATATTCATCCTATATTTCTGATGTCTTTCTTTTCTCTTTATTGTATCCAACGAGAAATCCTGCTAACATTCCTGCTATAAAACCAGCAACATGTGCCAAATTGTCCACATTTCCCGATGTATTGGTTATCATAATTAACATAATGGCTATAAATGCAAAACGTATATATTTACCACCTTCGAATGTTTTTAAAAAGATATAAACCATCGCTCCTATAATTCCACATATTGCTCCTGATGCCCCTGCGGATACATAAAAAGGATTGATTCGTTCGTTTATTATCCCTGACATAAAACTTCCAAAAAGACCAGATGAAAGATAAATAATCAAAAACTTTATTTTGCCGTAGAACTTTTCTACGCTATTACCAACCACCAATAATGATACCATATTTCCCATTAAATGGGTTATTCCAAAGTGCAAAAACATAGATGTAAATAATCTGTAATACTCATGATTCTCAAACACCTTGTACATTGCACCATATTCAATCATAAAAAAGGCATTCTTTGTGTCCCCCTTAATCTCTAATATTAAGTATATTAAACAGTTTATTATAATTAAAGAACACGTAACCCAAGGTATATCCTTTGCCTTTATATCTAACAACGTTTTGGGGCCTCTCTGCTTTTCCGGGATATTCATATCTATATTTTTTTCAATTTTAGCTCGTAAATTGCCAAAATCATCAGGTTGATTTTCAAAGATTATAATGCTGTTTCTACTTAAATCCAGTATCCAAAATTTTTCATCTGATTCTGCAAATCTCTTATCTTGCTGAAAATCATAACTCATAATCAAATATAAAACATCTATATTTACTGTTCCTGATAATAAAAGTTTTCTTTCTATCTGAAAAGTTATATCGTCAAGTTTTTCATTGTTGAGCCATCTCTTATACTTTTCATTTATAACTCCTATAATCTTTGTCTCATTCTTTTCCTGATTATTGTTAATATAAAATTTTATATAATAATCAACATTTCCTAAAAATGCATATCCATTGCTTTTCAAAAGATTATGAAGGCTTTGCTCTATATTCATTCACTCACACCCTTAACTTTAACACTTGCTGGTATTATAACATAAATACTTCCGGTTATTGTTAAAAGTTTGTGGCTTTACATATGTTTAAATATATACTCATGATCTGCTATGGTTAGCGTATCACCATTGTTTATAACATATTTTTGAAAAGGATCTAACATTTCATCATTTATAAAAGTTCCGTTAGTTGAATTCTGATCTTCTACATAATAGTCATCTCCTTGATTATATACCTTCAGATGAACTCTACTGACACTTTGTTCCCTTATGATTTTATCGACTCTTTCTCCATCCTTTCCTATAACACAGGGAAAAAATTCCAATTCAATGTTTTCTTTTTTCCTAACATCCACCAACACATCTCTATATTCTTTTTGAGATAATAACATTGTCATATCGTCTCTTTCATCAGTCTCATGTGGATGTTTCATTTCCTGCCTCTTATTTTTAGATGCAATGACTTTGTCTTTATGTTCCTTATTCTCATTTTCCGCTTCTTTGATTCCAAAGGCTTCTTTTACCACCTCAACAATCCTTTTCTTTTTACCTTTACCCATCTTTATATTATCATTTTCAAATATACTCTTATAACTATCCTCGTTTTCTTCTGCTATTATAGGATGTTCTTTATTCTTTTCTTTTTCCCTGCTTTCACTTCTAATCGTTTCGTAGTTTATCTGTCTAACCGTCCTTTTAGGATATGCTCCCTCCATCTTGTTCATATAATCTCTTATATCCTTCATCAGGAAATCTTCTCTGTTGCAGATTTCTAATATTCCATATATTAACTCTGCTGCCTTCCCATCTGTATGATCTGTAGACAACACTATTTCCTGAACGAATCTTCTAAAATTATTGTTAAAATCCCCATCTATGTCCGCCTGGGGACAGTAACAAAAAAGCACTTTCTCGTTTCTTTCATCAACATAAACATATTCCATATCAAATAAAATATCTTCAATTCTTAACAGATAGCTTTCTCCATCTTCCACAACATTTATTATACTTTTAAACAGAGTAAGCAACTCCGAGTATTTCATTTTCTTACGTTCATAAAATCCACCAATATTTTTTAAATTTGAAATGTCATATATAAACTCAACCACCTCATCAATATATTCCACATCCATATTCAAAAGATTTTTTATATTACAATTCATAACCATTGTAATCCTGTAATCATTTATACAAGGAAATTCTGGTCGTAAAATCATATAGTTATGGTTAACTGATCTTCTGTAATTCTTTTCAATCCCCATTTTGATTATCCCCTTTAACTAATTCCTTTGCCGCTTTTATTTTATCAATATATTTTCTTTTATTTTCCACTTCATAGTTTTCCCTTATTTCATCTTCCTTGCTTATTCCAAAAAATGGCAAAGAAAAGCTAAGCTTTATATCTA
The DNA here is from genome assembly GCA_900315425.1 of uncultured Eubacteriales bacterium. Taxonomy (GTDB): domain Bacteria; phylum Bacillota; class Clostridia; order Lachnospirales; family Lachnospiraceae; genus Bovifimicola. Next base: position 4,038 of record OMZA01000029.1, on the reverse strand, counting down.
CCGTCACTGTATTGTTACTTTTACTAACAGATATGTCACTCGGGTTGCATACCAAAACTTCCCGGGTAACTTTCTCTTTAAAATCTTTCTCAATTTCACTAATATCCCCATCCTTCATTGTATATGCTTCTGCTTTTGCCCTAACAGTTATTACGTCACACATATAAAATACAAACAGAATCATAGTTAATACCGCTATTACCGCTAGTGGTAGTACCACCGCAGCTTCTATTGTCACAGATCCCTTTTTAGCTGTCCTCAAAACCATGTCATCACACTTTCTAATATATATCCTAGGCAAATAAAGGGAACGAAGGCTATCTCCATATCCCTTCTTTTGTTTTTAATAATCATTAAAATCATTCCTAAGAAAGCCACCATGGCAAGGGCCATCATTATAATTATAAATGTATTCATTCCACCTATATATACTCCCATAGTTATAACCACGTAACCATCACCAATTCCAATACTTCCATTTGTTATCCAACTAATTAGACAAAGTAACACCCCCGGAATCACAGCCATCCCAAGAAATATAATATTTTCAGAAATTTTTTGATTCTCTACAAATAACAAGATGATTCCAAATATGGTAATCACTATACATAGCTCTTGGCTTATCTTTTTATATCTTTTATCAATTACTCCTTGAATTAATAAAAATAATCCAATAGTTATCCCTCGAATTAAACTTATAATCATTTATTTTTAATATCCTTTGCACTTGCTACATTCCCTTCTGTTACCCACTTGAGATATATCAACTTCTTTTACATCTTTGCTTATGGCACTACACTTTTTATCCACATGATATCTGTCACCGTAGACGGTTATATATACGCCACCTACAATATTACTTAGATATTTACAACAGATTTCACACGGATAGTATTTTCCACCAGAAGCATTCCTCAAAGTCCCTAAATCATTAATACTTACCAGCACTGGATTTTTCTTTATATATGTACAATTAATATCTGTGTGGTACGCCGAACCATGTGGTGTTATATAAACCGTCTGCCCCTGCTTTGTAACATTTTCCTTATCAGTACCAACACAGGATTTACCAACCCAGCCCCTAAAGTAACATCTGTTGACTAATTTATAATCGCCATATTTTATAAGAGGCACTTTAACTGACTTCATTTTTTTAAGATCAATATTCCCATCGCCTAAACTTATCATGTCATATAAATCATCTGAAACTATCTGAGTTGCGTAAACCTGTTTGCTTATACTATCCGCTCTTTTATATATATCTGTTTGTAACCGGCTCCAATTATTTATTACAAAGAGCAAATAAGAAGTTATAAAAATAAGAATTAAAAACAGAGGTATTGCTATGGCTGCCTCCACAGTAATTGAAGCCGTTAGAAATGCATCCTTACCTTTTTTATATCGATATCCTTGAACCTGTTTTGAATTGAATTTCATACGTGTATTTATTGAAAAGGGTTTCCTACACATATATAAGGGGATTAATTTTATTTTTTTTAAAGAAACATAATTGTTGTAAGAATGCATTTCTAACGACTCCCTTCTTTTAAAATTAATATTCATATTTTCTTTTAATATCAAAAGTTATCTTATCTTGTCCCCCTACAATAAATGGAAGGGAAGAATATAACTTATCCATCTCATACGTTGTTGTAATTTGGCATTTTATAATACTGTCAGCAAACTCAAATGTATCATTATATTTTCTCTGAATCTCTAGCTGAATCATGTCCATAACTCTTAAAACTGAAGTTGCCTTATTTTTCCCATATAGTAAAAACCTAATATAATCTTCGTATCCGATTCCTTTGTCATTATTTTTATCTCTTGGAACATTTACCTCTGCTATATTTTCTAAAGCTAATACCCAATCTGACTCCTGTTTCATCAACGGAACCTTTTCACCATTTAGCAATGCCTTTATATCAACCAAAGACTCTGCATATGCCCAGGCTCCTAATATTACGAACTGCGTAACTCTTATTACTACTGGCAGTCCTGTGTAACCGGATACTAATATAGCTAATCCATAAGCCTCATCCATCTTGATAGAGTCTGTAAGTAAATAGGCAAAATTAAAGCCTTCTCTTATCGCTACTATTTTATTTACAGTCTTCTTTAGATTTTCAGCATCATTATCTTTTCCGTTTAATATATATTCCACCTGATAGTTTAAATTACCCTCCTCCATAGGATCTACATAACTGGGAAAATAATCCAGAACATACTGTCCAAATAATATTCTCTTATAAGCATCCTCAGTTCCTTCCAAATAAGCATAATCATCCCCATCAGATGTTCCCGCAATGTGACTTGGAAGTTCTTCTACATCTATAACCTTGTCAGATGTTGAAATCCCCAAGACATTTAATACGCCTTTGCTTTTAAACTCATTAACTGTTTTCTCTGCAATATTTTCCTGCTTTTCTATCTCTTCGCTGGAATATGTTATTCCCACCTGTAAATCTTCATATCCCTCCATAGCTTCTAAACTACTGTTGATAAAAGACTCCGATTCCTGCATGAAGGTATCCATATCTTCAACGTCTCCTATCCCTGCATTTGGCATGGAATAAACGCTTCCAGTTAACTGAGTTTCTTTTCCATCAAGGTCTTCTATCACTTCTATCTTTTGTAAAACCACATCCTGATTATTGTATACTCCATAAGGATCCTCTTCCTGACTTAGTAACCCTTCATCAATATTATCCAATTCTTGAACCAGGGAATTATAGACATCAGGTAGATAACTTTCCTTCTCATCCTCTAACTTCCATCTCATTTCCGCTGAATATCCCTTGGAAACTTCCAAATGACTTTCATATTGATTAGAATATTCGTTTATATTGTTAAGAGTCTCTCTGTTCGTCTTCTTCCACTCTGAAAATGTATGATAGTTATTCATATAATCATTAAAGAGTTCTTCCCTGACATTTGCATCCGTCTCTGTTTTCAAAGCGACAATATCGCTTTGCATGTTATTTAATGAATCTTTTCCTAAACCATCCGTCCCATTAACCCCTTTGGAAGCTTCGTATATTTCCTTTGCATCATTTTCCATATCACTCATGCTATCATTGCATTTTTCCATATCCTCATTAAACTCATCTATTCCTGAGGAATCCATAATCTGACTGGTTCTATCTATTAATCCATTTACAACATCCTTGGCCATCATTGGTTCCATATAATCACATATTTGTTCATATATAGGTTCTGCATTCATATCTAGAGCAGAACATACATTATTAACCTTTGATTCTGTTTCCCTTATCTGGATTAAATCCGACGCCGGTATGGCAAATGCATTTTTGTATTGAGTATTTTTTGTAACGTAAGAAGAATATTCCTTTTGTAATTCCTCTTCATTCATCCACAGACACATTATTCCGTAATCCTCATATATTTCTTTAACATACTGAGAAAAACAAGAATCCTCTGCCATATATGTTACCCTGCTTGCCATTGTGTGCCCCACTTCAATCCTTCCCAATTCCGTGGTTGCAAATACAATTGATACAACAACAAGCAGGATCATTGATAAAAATATAGTAATTGAGCCCTTATTCTTATTCACACATACCCCTCCTGTAAATGCGAATTTTTAATTAAAATCCGTTAACCTTGTCTGATATCTTTCCAAAAATCGTATTCAATATCGTAGTAATTTTCCCTCTAAAAACAACCACAATTGCCACAGAAACAAGACATAACAGTACAATCTCAATAGTAGCAAGACCTGCATTAGGATTTAGATCCTCTTCCTTTCTGTACATCCAATTTCTTACTTTTATTATGGTCATATCCAACTTTCTTCGTATCATATTTATCCCTCCCAAAATCTTTATATTAAAACTTAATAGACAGCAGCGCCGGTACCAAGATTAATGTCATCGACACAATCAATAACATTCCCATTGGTAAAAGAAGTTTTGTTCCTGCTTCATCTATACTTTTTCTAACAGTTGCTCTCCTCTCTTGATATGCATCATTTACCTCTGCAATTAATGCCTGGTTTAGTCCTTTTGTTCCCTTCGT
>OMZA01000001.1 GCA_900315425.1 uncultured Eubacteriales bacterium | reverse complement strand
CTCTCGTTAAAAGTGTTTGTCTTGATTTCAGAAAAACTACTAGCTTTTCTTCATCCTGTTAATCTTATTTAAAAGATTTACTGTTTTGGAAATCGTTTTTAAAAACGATGTTCGCTGAAAATTTATTTAGAATTTTCAGGGATGGTTAGTTAATTACTGTTTAGTTATCAATGTTCATTTTTTTGAAGCTGTTCAACAGCAACTCATTCATTCTACCAAAATGTGTGTTACTTGTCAAGCACCTTTTCAATTTTTTTATCGCTCTCACAAGCGACTTCGTTATAATATCACTTAGCAAAACTTTTGTCAACAACAAATTTACTTTTTTTGTTGTTTTTCTTTATAATTAGAAGTATGCATTTTTTTGATAGCTATCAATCAAAATTAAATATCCATTTTTTCACTTCTTTTTCAAATTTAGCACATATTTTCTTCAAAAATGTGTTATAATATGAATGTATCGAAAGCTTAGTGCTTTTGATAATGTTTTTCTTTTTCATTTTCTCCTTTGGAATCTGTTCGAAGCAGATTCTAAAAAAAACGAAAGCCCTCCTATAGCTTTCGTATTTATAGAGTATCCATATAGAAGATTCCCTCCCTAACATTTTCTATATGGGTACTTTTCTTTTATTCATTTTTCTTATATCAATGCTATGGCTTCTGCCACATTTCTTATTCCTATCAATTCTATTCCTTTTAGATTTTTTACAAAACTATTATCTAAGGCCTCTAATGATGATTTGGGTATTATACATTTCTTAAATCCCAGCTTTTGTGCTTCAGCTATTCTTTCCTTGGCTAAACTTACCGACCTTACCTCTCCTGCAAGTCCTACTTCTCCAAATACAACGGTAGAATTATCTATAACTTTATTTTTGTAACTGGAAGCCACTGACATTACTATCCCTAGATCCATTGCCGGCTCAGTTATTTTCATTCCACCAGCTATATTTACATAGGCATCACAATCTCCTATCTGCAGTCCTGCTCTTTTTTCTAACACAGCCATTAAAAGATTCACTCTGTTATAATCAGTTCCTGCAGCTGTCCTTCTTGGTATTCCAAAATTAGTTCTACTTACCAACGCTTGTATCTCTACTAATATAGGTCTTGTTCCTTCTATTGAACAGGCTATAACTGAACCTGACGCACCTTCCGGCATTCCACTTAGCATATATTCCGAAGGGTTGGACACTTCCATCAGGCCTGTTTCTCTCATTTCAAACACACCTATTTCATTAGTGGAACCAAATCTATTCTTCACACCTCGAAGTATTCTATAGGATGCATATCTGTCTCCTTCAAAATACAACACAGTATCAACCATATGCTCAAGTACTCTTGGTCCAGCCACTACGCCTTCTTTAGTCACATGTCCTACTATAAATATGGTTATTTGCATTCCCTTTGCTAGTTGCATCAAAACATTGGTAGATTCCCTTACCTGACTGACACTGCCTGGAGCAGAGCCTACTTCTGCGTTGTACATGGTTTGTATTGAATCTACAACTACAACATCCGGCTTATACTCTTTAATACTTTCTTTTATTACATCAAGATCCGTTTCACATAACATTGAAACCGGGTTTTTAAATTCCCCTAAACGCATAGCTCTTAGTTTTATTTGTTTTAAAGATTCTTCTCCTGATATATAAAGAACTTTTTTATCATCACTTAAATTTTTACATACTTGCAATAACAAGGTGGATTTACCGATTCCCGGGTCTCCTCCTACCAAAATAAGAGAGCCACGTACAATGCCTCCTCCTAATACCCTGTCTAATTCTTTCATTTTAGTGGACCATCTATCCTGAGAATCCACCGAAATGTCTGACAGTAAGGTGGGCTTTGCCGCAGCTTTATCACGAACTATTTTATTTCCTTTTTTTACTGCTGTAGCTTCTACTAAAGTATTCCACTGTTTGCAGCCGGGACATTGTCCCAGCCACTTAACAGATTCATAGCCACATTCTTTGCAGAAAAAAATTTGTTTTTCCTTTGTCGCCATTAATTATTCCTTTACTAATTTAACTTCTGTTGATTCACCTTTATTGATTTCTACGCTTAATACCAACTTTCCACCTAGATTAGCAACAACAGATCCTACACTTGCTCCATTGACATATACGCGATATTCCGCTCCATCTTCTGCTTCTATGGTAATAGAAGCATCATCTTCTCCCTCAACCTCAAATGTAACTTCTCTGTCTGTTTCTTTAAAGTTGTGGACTGTTGTTCCTGGAACCGACTCATATACAAACATTCCATCTCTTTCAAGTTTTGTAATCTCTTTAAAAGTTTTTACTTTATAGAGATTGCCTTGATATTGATAATCTGCCAGTTTTGTCTTTGTAGGCAATTCATAATTACCAAAGCTAAGTGTTCCATCCTCCTCTGTCTTTAACAACTCTTTTATTACAGCCATACTTTTTATTCCTCCTGTGTTGTGCTTTATTTTTTTATGGTATATTTAAGCTCATTATTACTTGCACCAATGCTTACTGAATCTCCGCTATGTATCTCCCCAGATAAATATTTTTCGGCCACCTTATCTTCAACAGCTGTCTGCAGTTTTCGCTTTAATGGTCTTGCTCCGTAATCTTTACTAAATCCTGAGTCTATTATAACATTTTTTGCACTCTGTGAAACATTTATTTTTATATTTAACTGTTTTTCTATTCGATTAATTATTCTATCTAACATTATATCTAAAATGCCTCCCATATCTTCTCTGTTCAGGCTTCTAAATACAATAATTTCATCGATTCTGTTAAGAAGTTCCGGTCTAAAAAGATGCTTTAACTCATCCATAACATTTTCTCGCATCTTCTCATACTTATCTTCTTCATTTTCTTCCATTTCAAATCCTAAACTTCTATTATTAATAATCTTTTCAGCTCCTATATTAGAAGTCATTATTATTATGGTGTTTTTAAAGCTTACTCTTCTACCGTTGCTGTCTGTTACGACACCTTCATCAAGGATTTGGAGTAAAATGTTATATACATCCGGATGTGCTTTTTCTATTTCGTCTAACAAAATTACTGAATATGGTTTTTTTCTTACTATTTCTGTAAGCTGACCACCCTCTTCATAGCCTACATATCCCGGAGGTGAACCAATAAGTCTTGATACGCTAAATTTTTCCATATATTCGGACATATCAATTCTTATGATGTTTTTCTCATCTTCAAACACAGCTTCTGCCAATGCTTTAGTTAGCTCAGTTTTACCTACACCAGTTGGACCCATGAATAAAAATGAGCCTATAGGTCTATTTGGTTCATTAAGTCCTATTCTTCCTCTTCTAACTGCATTAGACACTAATCTTACTGCATCATCCTGACCTACAATTCTATCCTTTAATCTACTTTCAAGATCATTGAGCTTTGACGTCTCTTCCTGAGTAATCTTTGTAACCGGAATCTTAGTCCAATCAGATACTACTACCGCCACATCATCCTTTGTAACTTTAGGTCGTTCTATCTTTTTCTTTATGCCTTCTTTTGTGTGTTTTATCTTATCTTTAAATTGTGTTTCTTTTGTACTAATTCTTTTAAATGCAGAAACATCATCGGAAATTATTGCATCTATCTTTAAATCATCGTATTCCCTTATTTGTTCCTTGTAATCTTCATCATCTTTGGTATCACTGTGATTTATAGATAACTTAACTCTTGTGGCAGCCTCATCCATAAGATCAATGGCCTTATCCGGAAGAAATCGTTCTTCAATATATCTTTCAGAATATGATACCGCAGCTTCTATAACATCTGCTTCTATGGAAACATTGTGGAAATCCTCGTACTCTGAACGAATTCCATCTAAAATATCTAACGCTTCCTTCTTTGTAGGTTCCTCCACCTTTACTGGTTGAAATCTCCTAGCTAGTGCCCCATTTTTTTCAAAGTATTTTCTATACTCATCACTAGTGGTAGCTCCTATTACTTTAATATCTCCTCTTGATAATGCCGGTTTCATTATATTGGCAGCATCCAATGCTCCCTCTGAACCACCTGCACCTACAATCGTATGAATCTCATCAATGAACAGAATTACATTTTCATTATCCTGAATCTCTTTAATGATTTTTCTCATTTTTTCTTCGAACTCACCACGATACTTGGTACCTGCCACAACAGAACTTAAGTCCAAAGAAAGAATTCTTGAATTTTTTAAGGCGTCGGGAACTTTTCCTTTGGCAACTCTTTTTGCCAATTCCTCGACTATAGCCGTTTTTCCCACACCCGGTTCGCCTACTAATATCGGATTATTCTTTGTTCTTCTACTAAGTATCTGTATGGTTCTTGAAAGTTCACTTTCTCTACCTACAAAATTATTGAGTTTTCCACTTCTTGCTTTTTCCACCAAATCTGTAGCATATTTTTCTGTAAATGCAGTATTATTTTCCGCTGCAACTTCATTCTTCGCGCCTAATGAAAGTCTTTTTACCACAGCTGCCACATTATCCTTTTTATCAGTGGCATCATATCTATATAGAAAATCATTTAAGATAGGTTTTACATCTGTAATTCCTGTTCTTTCAATCATTTTCATAGCTGCACAGTTTTTGTTGCAAAGCATTGCCATTACAACATGATCAGTTCTGATCTTGTCTGCCCCAGCCGCATCTGCAATCAGTTCTGCATTTTCAAATATTTCCTGCATCCTTGGAGAAATCTCTTTTAAATCCTCTGAATATATATACTCTTTTCTAATTTCTTTGGAATAAAAGTTCAGTAAATCTCTATAATATACCCCATTTTTTTCTAGTATTACATAGCTATATGAGTACTCAGACAAGAGAACTCCCATAATCATACAATCTGAACTTAATACTTTTCTGTCATGTTTTATAGCAAATTCTTTTGCATATCTTATATTTTCTTCTAATTCATCTGTAAAATCTTTTTCCATATTGTATCCATTTCATTAATAATTTTTACAAGTCACCATATTCTGTATATATCTCATTAACAACTTCTAAAGCCTCTTCTTTAGAAATATTTTTAGCTATTGCTTTTGCAAGAACTACTTTCATATCCTCTTTTAGACATTTCACAGCTTTTATCTTGTCTACGTCAAGTTTTACAACCGCTCCATTTCTTCTATCAAGAGTTATGAAACCTTCTTCCCTTAATAGGGCATATGTTTTGTTTACAGTGTGCATGTTGATACCTATCTCTTCTGCCATTTGACGTACAGATGGTAAGCTTTCGCCATTTTTTATAGTTTCTGTAGCTATCCCCATAATAATCTGGTCTCTTAACTGAATATATAACGCTACATCGCTTTCAAAATCAATTCTTACAAGCATCTAATCACACCCTTAGTTTCTATTACTTATCTTTTTTATTTTTTTCAATATCTATGAATTCTATTTCTTCCTCTTTTTTAACTTGTTCCACGATGGATGCTGGAGTAACATTATCATTCTTCTTTTTATCATCGTGACTTTGTAAAAGATTAGTATTAATAGAACCTTCGTGTTTATTATTTTTCTCTTTATATTTGTTAAATACATAAGGTGCTACAATAATTCCAAGAATTGCAAATATAATTATACCCACGATTTTTTTCTTTTGTTTCTTTAATTGTCCTTCATAATCCGTCTTGGCATTATTGTATTTTTTAAGTAAAGCTTGATATTCCCCGTTGTCCTGCTGTGGTTCCTGACCGGCATTGTCTGTTTTTCCTCCATCTACAAATCTCTGCATGGTTTTTTCAACGGTATCATAAACATAAAGATTCTTGTCTCCACTAGAATTCATTGCATATACAACGTAAAATTCACTGCCATCTTCTTTTATCCAGGCCTGAACCACCTTTCCACCTATATCCAAAGAAACTTCCTTATATCCTTCCGGACCTGTATAGGTATTTTCTAAAGGTAAAATTGTATACTCATTTGAAGCCACATCGATGCTGACTCTCTGACTTATTGAACCTGTACCTTCTCCAAATAAGAATAAATCTGCATTCGTTCCCTGGGCATCATCTGCTAAACAAACTAACTTTATACCTGTAGTTTCATTGTAAAGGATTGCAATTCTCTTTCCTCTAAAATTAGCTACATTTTCCTTATATCCACTTGGAATTGTTACCAAATTAAAATCCATTATCATCCATCTTTGGATATCTTCCACATACCATGGAGATCTGTCTACTCCATCCGGTCCCACCTGAGCTGTTGTTTCAATAGGATTACCTGCAGCATCTGTCTCTACCTGAGTTTCCGATGCCGGCACTGTTGTGTATATAGTGTAAATAGAAGTTGTTCCATCCACAGCGGATACAGTAACTGTTGTTTTGTTGTTGCCCACTGTCATTTTTGTACCTTCAACTTTTACAGAAGCCTTAGGGTCTGATAAAGTTGTGGATACATTTAAACTCTTTGTATCTGATGGAACACTTGCTGTATACTCATACACATCAGCTGAAAATGCCGGTGTAAGTCCAACTTCACTGACAACACCTGCTGTAGAAACTGACTGTACAATAAGTCCTGAAAGGTGACTGTCTGAGGATGCATTCTCTGCTGCATTAGCTGTAACATTTCCATCCACCTTTGTAATAGCCATTGGTGCATCATCACTGGCATTGATAGGATAAACCTGTGTTGTTTCTCCAACACTTACTACTGTCTGTCCTGATTTTTTTAATTTAAAAGAAATCTGAGTTTCAGCCGGTGTTCCTGCTTTTATGTCATCAATTATATCAACTACCTGTCCTGCAACTCCGGAATTGGCTCCACCACTTAAATATTCTAAATAGTTTGTATCATATGATATAGCAAGATGAGCCATACCGTCTACATCAGTAGTTACCTTTACTGTTATTGTTACAGTATCACCTACTGAACCTTCAGCAGATGTAACTTCTATATTAGCATTTCCCACAGCATATACATTTCTTTCATAATTTCCAGCAAACACTATTACTAATGCCATTACCATAAATAAACTTAAAAAACCTTTTTTCATCCTATCCATTTTCTACTCCTGTGATATCGTAAGAATTTCTAAAATATGACGTTTTACGTAGACCATATCCAATAGCTCTACAGTACCATTCCCTGTACTTCTGCAGGCATCTGCTGCTTTTAGGTATACGCCTGTAAGTTTTTCCACTCCAAGAATATGCCTTTGCTGATAAACCATATCCATAACAGTTATCTTTCCGTCACCATTTACATCACCATATATAAGTACTGTATATTCTTTATCTTCATTTATAATTTTAAAACCTGTTCCAACTATACCAGTTGCCTTATTACCACTGGCATCTACTATTGATACATTTAATCCTGCTTCAGAACATTTTTTTATAATCGTATCTGTTGTTGTTAAAGGTTGAACATTCTTAATATAATTACCAACTATTGTATAATCAGCAAGTTTTGTAGTTGGCTCAACATAATCAGTTTTAATTCCGCCGGTTATTTCATATGAATTTGCATTTATCTGATATGTATACGTTCCAGACTCTTTCTTCTTCGTTTTTGAAGGTGCGCTGTTATCCTGTGGACATTTACAAGCTGCTGCTGTCATATTTTTATACACCGGTATTTTAAAAATAAGTGCTGTATTTTTTTTCATATCATCTGTATATGCATTAGACATTCTTACAGACTCTGTTCTAGGAGCCAAAATATTTGTCATATACTGATGAGAATATGGTGTTCCCACCAAATCAAATTTTTCATAGTAGATAGTATCCTGACCAACATTTATAAAGCCTTTACCAATATAGATTGCACCACCTACAATAGCTTTATACTTTGTATTCCATGGTCTTAAGTTAGAACTATCCGTTTTAGAAGCATATATCAATCCATTTTCAATAGCACCTCTACCCTGGGCTGAATATGCTCCAATATTATAAAAGTTATATAAATTAGTATAAACATTTCCCGTAGAAGGAGCATAGTAACCTGTTACCCCTCCTGTTGTTCCTGCACTACCAACTTCTTGAATCACTCTAGACACCAGATGAAATGGACTAGTTCCCGACTGTTTTGCCGCATCCATAAATATATTGGCATAAGTCATGTTACTGCCACTTTCTGTACCTGACATGAAAGTTTTCTCTAACATTTTCTGAACCTTATCCACTGTATGAAGACTCGTGTCATATGTTAGAGATTCAAACATAAATACATTAGATTCATTAAGAAAATTACGAGGATCTAATGTATATGCCAAAACATCCTTTGAGGCTGCAACCCAAGAGTTTCCATCAAATGTGGAATAAACTCCCGTACTCCAATTATAGGCACCTGTATCCGTAGACTTCCATGATGTTATAGCAGTTGCCGGCACTAAGCTTCTTCCCAACAATGCCTCATTATCAACTACTTCAGTAAATGTATAATCTATAATATCTGCCTGAAATACCCAGTTAGGATATTTTGCATGTAAGGCTCGTAAGCCATCTTTGTAACTTTCAGGAAATCCCTGGGATGTTAAATAGCTTTCAAAACTTGCATCATATATATATTCTTCTTGCACATTTACGTAGTCAGATTTTATATATCCTGTAAGACTTGTGTTGGAATACGTAAAAGTTATCTTATACCACAATGAACCATCGCTGGCAGTTTCCTGCCCAACGATGGTTACTTTATCTCCTGAATTAAGCTGTACATACGCTCCGGATAATGTAAGCCTGTTGGCATTACCATTAACTCCGGCACTTGTTCTGATATTTACACAGCTGGCATTTACACTTCCTGCCTTATTTTCGGCCGCACTAGTAGAACCGTATTGTGTATACAATACGACTATAAAAGCTAAAACCATAGTAATAAATGCAGTTGTTAAACCAATATATTTAAGGTGATTTTTATTCATTTACCTCATCAATCGCCTTTCCAATATCATGCCTCATATACTTGTTATCAAATTCTATTAACTCAGTTGCCTTATAAGCATTTGCTCTGGCTTCTACAAGATTTTCTCCCTTTGCTGTTACTCCAAGAACTCGACCGCCATTTGTAACAATCTTTCCATCTACTAATTTTGAACCTGCATGGAATACAAAGTAAGAATCTTTACCTTCAAAATTCTCAAGGCCCTTAATTTCAAAACCTTTTTCATATTTTACCGGATATCCATCTGAAGCTAGAACAACGCAAACCGCAGCATTGTCTTCAAACTCTAAATCAATTTTATCAAGAGTTCCATTTACACAAGCTTCAAATACATCTACAATATCATTCTTCATTCTTGGAAGAACTACCTGAGCTTCCGGATCTCCAAATCTGGCATTGTATTCAAGAACCTTAGGTCCTTCACTTGTAAGCATAAGGCCAAAGAAAATAATTCCCTTGAACTCTCTTCCCTCTGCTTTCATAGCATCTACAGTTGCCTGATAAATATGTTTTTTACAAAATTCATCAACTTCCTCTGTGTAGAATGGACTAGGAGAAAATGTTCCCATTCCGCCTGTATTAAGTCCTGTATCTCCGTCACCGGCTCTCTTGTGATCCTGAGCGGATGTCATAATTTTAATTGTATTACCATCCACAAATGAAAGAACAGATACTTCTCTACCTGTCATGAACTCCTCAACAACAATGGTATTTCCTGAGTCACCAAACTTTTTGCTAACCATAAGTTCATTAACCCCATCCATTGCTTCTTCTTTTGTATTACAAATCAATACACCTTTTCCAAGAGCAAGACCATCTGCTTTAAGAACTATAGGATATTTTGAAGTCTCAAGATATGCCTTTGCCTCTTCTGGACTATTGAAGGTTTCATAAGCTGCTGTTGGAATATTGTATTTCTTCATAAGGTCTTTAGAAAAAGCTTTAGAACCTTCAAGAATTGCTGCATTCTTTCTTGGTCCAAATACTTTTAGTCCCTGTGCTTCAAATACATCTACAATACCACCAACTAATGGATCATCCATTCCTATAATAGTTAAGTCGATAGCATTATTTTTTGCGAATTCAGCAAGTTTATCAAATTCCATTGCACCTATATCTACGCATTCAGCTATTTGTCCGATACCTGCGTTTCCTGGTGCACAATATATTTTATCAACTCTATCGCTTTGGCTTACCTTCCAGGCAATAGCGTGCTCTCTTCCGCCGCTTCCAACAATCAAAATCTTCATTTATTTTGTACCTCCGGAAATGTATACTTTTCTGTCTTCTACTTTTACTTTGCCGTTTGCAATAAGGTCTATTGCCTTTGGCATAATCTTCCATTCAGCTTCCTCCATGACTCTTCTTTGAAGAATCTCTGGAGTATCATCCTGTCTTACCTCAACGGCCTTTTGAAGAATTATAGGACCTGTATCCGTTCCTTCGTCTACAAAATGCACTGTTGCTCCCGTTATTTTAACACCACGCTTGAGAGCTTCTTCATGAACGTGAAGTCCATAGAATCCCTTTCCACAAAAAGATGGTATTAATGCAGGATGAATATTTATAATCTTATTGTTGTATTTCTGGATAAGTTCCGGTGGCATTACCACCATACATCCTGCTAAAACTATAAGATCTACATTATATTCGTCTATCTTTTCAATTAGAGCTTTATTAAATAAACTTCTGTCAGAATAATCCTTTGGAGATATACATACTGTATCTATTCCTGCTTTCTTTGCTCTTTCCAAAGCAAATGCATTAGGATTATTACTAATAACTACTTCTATCTTAGAATTAGTTATGTTACCGGTATTAATATTATCAATAATAGCCTGAAGATTAGTTCCGCCACCTGATACAAGTACGCCGATTTTTAGCATAAATCTACTCCTTTGTCACCAGCTTTAGCTTCACCAATCACATAAGCATCTTCTCCAGCTTCTGTAACTGCTGCAATAGTCTTGTCAACATCATCTTTATCTACACAAAGAACCATTCCGATACCCATGTTAAATGTGTTATACATCATATGCTCTTCAATATCGCCATCTGTTGATAACATACCGAAAATTGGTGGTATATCATAGCTGTTCTTGTTAACAGTTACTCTAATTCCATCTGGTAACATTCTAGGAATATTTTCATAGAATCCACCACCTGTAATATGACTACATCCTTTTATAGTAACTCCTGCATCCTTAACACTCTTTAATGCCTTAACATAAATCTTAGTTGGCTCAATAAGTGCCTCTCCGAGAGTTCTTCCAAGGCTATCATAATGAGTATTAAGAGATACTGTATTCATATTAAATACGCTTCTAACTAAAGAGAATCCATTACTGTGAATACCTGAAGATGCAATACCCACAAGAACATCTCCTGGTTTAATCTCTTTACCTGTAATAAGATTCTTCTCATCCACAACACCTACAGCAAATCCTGCAAGATCGTACTCATCCACTGGATAGAATCCGGGCATCTCAGCTGTTTCACCACCAATAAGTGCTGCGCCGGCCTGCTTACATCCTGTTGCAACTCCCTTTACGATAGTTGCAATCTTCTCTGGCTCATTTTTTCCACAAGCAATATAATCAAGGAAGAACAATGGTTCTCCTCCTGCACATGCTATATCATTTACACACATAGCAACGCAATCAATACCTACTGTATCATGTTTATCTAATAGAAATGCAAGTTTAAGCTTTGTTCCTACGCCGTCTGTACCGGAAACAAGTGTTGGTTTCTCCATATTCTTAAATGCTTCTGCAGAAAATGCTCCTGAGAATCCTCCAAGATTAGTGAGAACTTCTGGTCTCATTGTTCCTTTTACATACTTCTTCATAAGTTCAACTGACTTATATCCTGCTTCAATATCCACTCCGGCTTTCTTATAATCCATGGTGTACCTCTTTTCATTTTATTTTTATAGAAATTAAGATTTTTAAATGCTTATATTACATTTCTTTTAAATACTGCTCATAGCCAACTTTTTCAAGTTTCTCAGCTTTTGCACTAACTTTATCCTTAAGACCTTTTTTATAGTCTTTTAATTTATTCAATAATTCATCATCAGATACTGCAAGAATCTTTGCTGCAAGAATTGCTGCATTAGCTGCACCATTTATTGCAACTGTTGCTACAGGAATTCCCTGTGGCATCTGAACAATTGAATATAATGCATCAAGACCACCCATTGACTTTGAATAAATAGGAACTCCTATTACTGGAAGTTGAAAAATAGCTGCTGCCATTCCTGGAAGATGTGCTGCCCCACCTGCTCCGGCAATAATAACTTTAATACCTCTCTCCTCTGCTGTCTGTGCATACTCATAGAAAGTATCAGGCATTCTGTGAGCTGAAATAACTGTCATCTCATAATCAATACCGAAATCCTCAAGCATTGCTGCCGCTTTGCTCATAATTTCAAGGTCTGAATCACTACCCATTAAAATTCCTACTTTAGCCATAATTAGTCCTCATTTCTTTTATCTATTTTTTGTGTGATTATCATATACACACACTTATTAACATTTTAACTGTTTTATCCTACATAGTCAACAAAGCCCAGATAACTAAACCGCACATAAATAGTACAATTAAAGCTCCCAATACTATCCCCATCCAGGATAATCCATACCGTCTTTCCTTATATTTTAAACTTTTAATTCCAAAATATATTGCCAATCCTGCTAATCCAATGGCTCCCAGTCCCATAAGACCTGAGCTGCCTCCTGCATGCCCGCCTTTTTTGTAGGCATGAAATACTCCGATTAAAAATGAAGTTATAGATAGAAGGATCATAAGCATTGATACCAGATTGTTTTTTGAATTTATAGTTTCTGTAAACTGATATCCTCTTCTACGTCTTCTTCTGGCCATTTCCATCTCCTTAATCAATCAAAAAATCCCTCAACCAGAGGGATTCTATGATGTATATACATTAAAATGTAATTCCTGATTTTTCCTTTAAAATTTTAGCACCTGCAATTATAGTGAGAACTCCAACTGCAACGCCAACAACCATAGTTACGACACCTAAAGCTATACAAGCTCCACCTGCATTTCTCATAGTTTTATAAACTCTTTCCATTTCCATTATAAAATCCTCCTGATTTCTTACTGCTTAACACCATACTGATCATAATATGCATCAATTGCTTTCTTTATTTCATCATCAATAATGACTTTTCCTTTATACTCTTTGTTATATAAATGTTCAACAACTTCAGCCATAGTTACGATAGCTGTTGTCTTGAATCCATATGTTTCCTGAATCTCAGTAAGAGCACTCTTTTCTCCCTGGCCTCTTTCCATTCTATCTACTGAAACTACCATACCAATGACATCCACATCACCCTGAGCTTTAATAATTGGTAAAGTCTCCTGGATTGAAGTTCCTGCAGTTGTTACATCCTCAATTATTACAACTTTATCTCCATCGGAAATCGGACTACCTAAAAGAATTCCTTTGTCTCCGTGGTCTTTAACTTCTTTTCTATTTGAGCAATATTTAATATCTTTATCGTACATATCACTTATAGCTACTGTAGTTGCAACTGTAAGTGGAATACCCTTATATGCCGGTCCGAAAAGTACATCAAAATCTACTCCATATTTATCGTGAATGGCTGTAGCATAATACTTTCCAAGTTTTGCAAGCTGAGATCCTGTTCTATAAAAACCTGTATTTACAAAGAAAGGTGTCTTTCTTCCACTCTTTGTAACAAAATCGCCAAACTTCAACACATTACAATCCACCATAAATTCAATAAATTCCTGCTTATACTTTTCCATAGCAACCTCCATATCAAGTTTTTTTTATATTAACACAATATACCATTTTCAGCAAATCAATAACTATCTTTAACTTTAAAACTTCTTTCGTCTTCTATAATCGGCATATTTGTTGATTTTATATCATCTATTTGTATATATCTATCTCTATAGGCAAATTCGAAAAACTTATCAACAGCTTCTCTATTTCCCTGTACTTCGATTTCAACATCGCCACTGTACATATTTCTTACATATCCGGTAAGTCTGTATGCCTGGGCGGCATAATAAGCTTTATATCTAAAGCCCACTCCCTGGACTCTGCCTTTTACAACATAATGTCTTCTGATTTTTTCTGACATATACATTCCTTAACTTTCATCATTTTGAGAATTAACCTCGTCTAGCATATCCATTTTCATTTCATAGTATGCCGGTGTCATATCTAAATAATGAATGTGCGGATTCTCGAAACGTTGTTCTTCTTCCCAGATTTCATTATTCAATTGATTAATTACATATTCTCTTATTTCATTTAAACTACGTTTTGGAGATACTCTCTTACCCTCTTTAATAACTAATTCCAATAATTCTTTTGCAGAAAATCCTACAAATTTTCTTCTCTTCCAAGGTTTTATAGGGTCTATGTATCTATAAGGTTTTGACAAATCCACCGTCTCATCATCTTTTGCAATTAAATCTGCTTCTGCGATTCCCTCTTCATTATATACTCTATATACTTTCTTTCTGCCTGGATTAGTTATCTTTTCTACAGTTTCAGAGACTTTTATCTTTGGAATTATTACCCCGTCTTTTTCCACGGAACCGAGCTTATATACAGCTCCAAATACCGGTTCACTCTTGGCAGTCACAAGTCTTTCTCCTATTCCAAAACTATCTATCTTTGCACCCTGACCTATAAGAGAAGATACTGTATATTCATCTAAAGAATTAGACGCAACAACTATACAGTCCGTAAGTCCTGCCTCATCCAATACTTTTCTTACTTTCTTTGATAAATACGCCAAATCTCCTGAATCAATTCTTACACCTTTAAGACGTTTTCCCATTGGTTCTAGCACTTCTTTGGCACATCTTATAGCATTAGGAAGTCCGCTATCCAATACGTCATAGGTATCTATTAATAATACTGTGGCATCCGGATATTTCATGGCATATTTTTTAAATGCCTCGTATTCATTTTCAAAATACATAATCCAACTATGAGCCATAGTTCCGGATACAGGTATGCCAAACATCTGGCCTGCCAACACTGTTGCAGTTCCATTCACACCTCCAATGTATGCTGCCCTTGCACCATACACCGCCGCATCCATGTTGTGGGCTCTTCTGGCTCCAAAATCAGAGACACTTCTACCATTGGCTGCCCTAACCATTCTCCTGGCTTTTGTAGCTATAAGAGATTGATGATTAATCTGAGCAAGAATAGCTGTTTCAATTAATTGAGCATCTATAATGGGTGCTATAACTGTAATTACAGGCTCATTAGGATACATAACCGTACCCTCTTTAAATGCATATACATCGCCGGTAAATTTAAAATCTCTAAGATAATCAAGGAATTTGTCATCAAAAAGATTTAAGGATTTGAAATATTCAATATCCTCTTCTTCAAAATGGAGATTTTCAATGTATTCTACTATTTGCTCAAGTCCTGCAAATATGGCAAATCCACCGCCATCCGGATTCTTTCTGTAAAATACATCAAAGGAAACCAAATCCTTTTTAGCCTCTCCATCAAAATAACCATTTGCCATGGTCATTTCATAAAGATCCATCATCATTGAAATATTTCTTTTGTCAAATTGTGTATTTTGAGTTATATCTTTCATAATCCCTTCTTATCTATTAACTATGCCAATAAGTTCATTTATATCTTCACAATTATGTCTTTCCATATATTTTTCTATTCCTTCAACTATTTCCTCAGTTGCTTTTGGATTGAAGAAATTAGCCGTTCCCACTGATACGGCAGTTGCACCGGCTAATATAAATTCTATGGCATCTTCCCAGGTTGCAATTCCACCCATTCCAATAATTGGAATCTTAACGGCAGTTGCCACTTCATTTACCATTCTTACGGCTATCGGTTTAATAGCCGGACCCGACATTCCTCCTGTTTTATTGGCAAGTAAAAACTTTTGTCTTTCTATATCTATCTTCATACCAGTTATAGTATTTATAAGGGATACTCCGTCTGCTCCTGCCTCTTCAACAGCTATTGCCATATCTTTTATACTGGTTACATTTGGGCTAAGCTTCATAATTACAGGCTGTTTTGCCACTTTTTTAACTTCTCTTGTTACTCTCGCTGCATTTTCAGGAATCTGTCCAAAGGCAATTCCTCCTTCTTTTACATTAGGACAGGAGATATTTATTTCCAACAAATCAACTCTGTCTTCATCTGCCAATCTTTCCACAACCTGAACATAGTCTTCTATAGAGTGTCCACATACATTTACCATAACTGTACAATCATAATCTTTTAAAAAAGGCAAATCTCTTTCACAAAACACATCTATACCCGGATTTTGAAGTCCTATAGCATTTAACATTCCTCCATATGTTTCCGCAACTCTTGGAACATCATTTCCTGCCCATGGGACATTAGCAACACCCTTTGTGGTTATTCCTCCAAGTTTATTAAGATCTATGAAATTACTGAATTCTATTCCGGAACCAAAAGTTCCTGAAGCTGTCATTACCGGATTCTTAAGCTTTACTCCAGCTATATTTACCTCTGTATTCATTAAAGCTCAACCTCCCTTGCTTCAAATACTGGACCATCCGTACATACTCTGGCATTGTTTACATGAGAATGGGAATCTACATCCTTTGTTTTACATACACATCCAAGACATGCACCAATTCCACAAGCCATTCTTTCCTCTAGGGAAATCTGAGCCTCAACATTTTCTTTAATGGCATAATCTTTTATTGCCTTTAGCATAGGCTTTGGTCCACAAGCATATAATACTTTTGCTGATAAATTGTTATCAGAAATGGCATTCATAACATTTCCCTTAGAACCTGCAGAACCATCTTCTGTGGAAATGTATAGGTTTCCATATGTTTCTAGCTCTTTTGTCAGGAATAATTCATCCCTATAGCCTGCTACTATAGTTATGTCCTTTACTCCCATTTCCTTAAGTTCCTTAGCAAGTTCCACCATAGGAGGAATTCCTATACCTCCAGCTAAGAGCATGGCACTTTCATTTTTTAATGTATATCCATTACCTAAAGGTCCTATTATTTTAAGTTCATCTCCTGCTTTTAACTCCGAGAATTCCTTTGTTCCATTTCCAACAACTCTATATACAAATCTTAATGCATTGTTCTCTTTATCGACTTCGCATATACTAATAGGTCTAGGTAAAAGTTTTGACGCATCATTGCAATATAGCGACGCAAACATTCCTGCCTTAGCGTCCTTTGCTACGTCACTTTTAAGCCATAAGCTATAAATTCCCTGGGCAATCTTTTCCTGACTTATAACTTTGGCTTTTTCCATCACGTAATCTCTGGTATTCATTATAAACCAACACCCTCTCTGATATCCTTAATCATGAATTCAACCGCTGCCCTTGATGCATCTGCATATCCTTCTTCACCGAATTGTGCATACTGTTCCTGTTTATAAGCTGCGATTATTCCTCTTGACGAATTAACAATGGCGCCTAAACCATCTTCATTAAAGAATGGCTTAAGATCTTTAGCAGTTCCACCCTGTGCACCATAACCCGGTACAAGAATGTATGTCTTTGGCATAATATTTCTAAGAATCTTACCCATTTCCGGATATGTAGCTCCTACTACAGCACCTACGTTACTGTATTCATCTCCCATGAAGTCCTCGCCCCATTTAGCAACCTGTTTTCCAACAAGTTCATAAAGTGGGGTGCCGTCAATCTTCTGATCCTGGAATTCTCCGCTTGATGGGTTAGATGTCTTAACAAGAACAAATATACCCTTATCATTTTCTTTGCATACATCTACAAAAGGCTTAACTCCGTCTGTTCCAAGATATGGATTAACTGTTACGAAATCTTCATCAAATGGAGCTATAGACTGGCTTCCTATTTTTACTTTTCCGATATGTCCAACAGCATATGCTTCAGATGTTGAACCTATATCGCCTCTCTTTATATCTCCAATTACTACAAGTCCTTTAGACTTTGCATAATCTACAGTTTCCTTAAATGCCTTAAGTCCAGGAATTCCAAACTGCTCATACATTGCAATCTGAGGTTTTACTGCTGGAATTAAATCATAAGTTGTATCAATAATCCCCTTATTAAACTCCAAAATTGCGTGGGCTGCACCTTCAAGAGTCTCTCCATATTCTTCAAAAGCTTTTTTCTGAATAAATTCAGGTACAAACTGAAGCTTTGGATCTAATCCTACTACTATTGGTGCGTTTAACTTTTTGATTTTTTCTACTAATGTGTTAATCATGTTATATCCTTCCTTTGCCTGTTGGCATTTTTTATTTTAACCAGCTTTATAGTTGTCGATATAATCAACAAGCTGTTGCACTGGTAACGGTCTTGTATAATAATAACCCTGTACATAGTCACAACCATTTTCTATAAAATAGTCAAGTAACTCTCTGTTTTCAATTCCCTCTATCAAAACTTCATATCCCATTGACTTAATTGTATTTATTAGATTCTCTGTAAGAAGCATCATTTGAGGACTGTCAATATATCCGGTAAAAATTCTGTCAAATTTTATTATTTTAAAAGGCATACTGGCTAATCTCTGGAAATTAGAATATCCGGTTCCAAAATCATCTAAGGACAACTCAAAACCTGCCTCATGGAACTTCATAATATTTTCCACGATAATATCGCCATATGCTCCTGTAGCCGTCTCTGTAATTTCAAAATTAATCTTGGAGAAATCTACTCCGGCATCCCTAATTTGTTTAATAATCTCATCTGCCATGTTTCGTTTCATACAATGGGCAATGGATAAATTAACTTCTACATAATCAAATCCCAGATGTTCAAACTCATCACTCTTTATAAACTCACACACTTTTTTAATTATAACTTCTGTTATCTTGTGTATAGCTCCACTCTTTTCTGCCATAGGGATGAAGAATCCCGGAGAAATATTTCCGTATTTGCGGTCCTTTAATCTAACTAATGCCTCTACAGAATTAAACTTCCCGGTATCCACATTAAATATAGGCTGATAATACATTTCAAAGGTCTGATTAATAACTGCCCTTTCAAGAATCTGATCCAAATCCCTTTTTATATCATAATAATTTGCCTCATAAATAGTAGATGCTGTAAGGACCTCTCCTGTGTAACTGTTAATATCCAAATCATTACCAAAAGCTATAAGGGTGTCAACATTCGATATATCCTCAGGAAAATTAACCACACATATGCACATCATTATATTATCATTTTCAAATTTCTTTGTTTTAAAGGCTTTATTAATGACTTCTGCTAATCCTTTGGTACTTTCATGCTGATTATAGTTTACTAATACTCTGTATCTTCCCCCATCAGCATAATAAAGTTCCCCTTCAACACAGTTTTCTATAAGAATCTGCTCTAATTTATCAGCAATTTTTCTTTTTAAAATCCTTGTTTCCTCATAACCTAAAGTATCTCTTACTGCTTTATAGTTAACCATATTAACCATTATTATTCTTTCCGGTTTTGAGTTCATTTTACTTCTGTTGAGAGTCTCAACAAAAGCACTGAGCTTACTTATGCCTGTATCTGTATCCAATCTGTCTTCCGGTTTCTGTATCATAAGTATGATAAAAAGAAGTCCCATGGTTTGAGCAAACATTTCAACAATTAAATATGGATAAACAAACTGTAGACATACTGCAATTACAAGAAATACAATATCGGCCATCAAAGAGATAAATCTTCCCTTTTCAAACTCCTTTCTGTATACAATCAGATAAAACAATCCGGCTACTATATATATTCCTACCAAAAAATATAAAGAAGTCATTAACGGACCTCTTCTATACACTCCTTCAGAATCAACAAAAAATACTTTTTTATGTATAAAATTACTGCATATTAAAACCTCAGCAAAAATTACCGGTATTACCATTACCACTATATTTTGCTTCTCTTCTATAAATTTAAAAAATGTATCCGTAAGTTCAATTATATAATATAAAAATATTGGGGCCACCATTGCATGAATTAATAAATATGCTGTATGAATAATGTATTTTTCTAATATCAATCCTGAAAAATTCTTATCTAAAGTAATTGCCCAAATATCGAAAAACGTAGATACAAATGTACATACTAAAAGAGCTAAGAAAACTCGATTTAATCTGCCACGAGTCATTTTCTTAACTAATACTGTAATAAACAAAATAACTAATAATAGGATTGCAGCATAGTCAAAATAAATTATTTTCTCCATACTCTAACCCCCCCTAATCAGCACTTTTCTAAATTAATTATACTTCATATATGAATTTTTTTCTATATAATACTAGGTTTTATAACGTTTTATTGTTAAATTATTCCATGCATTTTAAGAATAAAAATCCATATAGTTATGGAAAAAGCAGATAACAAGGTTGTAAGTGCTATTACACTGCTAGAAAGGACTCCCTCATGTCCCATACTTTTGGCCATTACATAACTAGTCGCGGTAGTTGGTGCCCCTAACATTATAAGGGCTGCAACAATTTTTTCCCCTGAAAATCCAAAACTTATTGCCACCGGCAAAAAGATCATGGGTTGTACAATTAGTTTTATACATGTTGCAATTACTGTAGGTTTTATAGCTTTAATGGCTTTTTTCCCTTTAAATCCACCACCTATTACAATTAAAGCCAAAGGCGTTGTAATACTTCCTATTTTTGTTATTGTATTCTCGACTATCGGTAAGAAATGTATATCTAACACAGATAATAACATTCCTCCGAGAATACTTAGAATAATTGGATTAGTACATATTCCCTTAAGGGATTTTTTTATATTATCCTTTGCATTTTTACCCTTATTCTCTGGGGATTCTATGGTTAATACTATAACTGCAAATATGTTATAAATAGGAACTGAACCAAGCATCATTAAAGGGGCCATCTTAGCATTTGTGCTTATACTTTCCAGCAAGGCAATACCAAGAATCGCAGCACTGCCTCGATATGAGCATTGCACAAATTCTCCTACCAAAGATTTATCCTTAAACAACAATTTGGATAATCCCCAGATAACCATAATACATGTAATGGTAGTTAAGGCACAATATAATACATATTTACCATCAAATATCTTTTTGATATCGCATTGCATCATATCCATTAACAAAAGGCATGGCAGTGTTATTTTAAAAACAAATCTGTTAGCCGTCTTTAAAAATTCATCATTTGTAAAACCAAACTTGTACAAAAAATATCCAACCACCATAACCAGAAAAACTGGCATTGTAGCATTTAAACTAAAAATTAAATTATTCATAATATTCTAACTGTGCGCAAACTGACTGTTGTAGAGATTTGCGTAGAATCCGCCCTTTTCTAATAATTCTTTGTGATTGCCCTGTTCTATTATATGACCATCTTTCATTGCGATTATTATATCAGCGTTTTTTATGGTGGATAATCTATGAGCCACGATAAAACTCGTCCTTCCCTCCATCATTTTATTAAAGGCATCCTGAATCCTTAACTCTGTTCTGGTATCAATTGATGATGTAGCCTCGTCAAGAATAAGCATGGATGGAATATTAAGCATTATTCTGGTAATACACAATAACTGTTTTTGCCCGTTGGATAGGTTTCCTCCATCTTCAGAAATGTATGTGTCATATCCATTTGGAAGACGTCTTATAAAGCTGTCCGCATGAGACATCTTAGCTGCTTTAATTACTTCCTCCTCGTCTACCTCTTCACCCATGGTGATGTTATCCCTAATGGTTCCTTCCTTTAACCAGGTTTCCTGAAGAACCATACCATAGGATTTTCTAAGAGATTTCCTTTGAACTTTTTTAATATTATTTCCATCCACACAGATTTCTCCACTATTGGTATCATAAAATCTCATAAGAAGGTTAATAATTGTGGATTTACCGCAGCCGGTAGGCCCTACTATAGCCACCTTCATCCCCGGCTTAACCTGTAAATTAAAATCCTCAATGAGTCTCTGTTTGGCAACATAAGAAAACTCTACATTTTTTAATTCCACATTCCCTGTAACATCTTCAAGAACCACTGCATTTTCAACATCCTCAGGTTGTGGTGTTTCCTCTATTAATTCAAATATTCTATCGGCACAGGCAATGGCATTTTGCATCTCCGTTACAACGCCTGAGATTTCATTAAAAGGCTTTGTGTACTGGCTTGCATAACTTAAAAACGCTGTAAGATTACCAACTGTAAATATACTTGGTTTAAGTATAGCCATGATAGCTCCTGATACTCCAACCCCTGCATATACAATATTGTTTACAAATCTGGTAGACGGATTAACAGTGGATGAAAAAAAAGTAGCTCTAAGAGAACATTTTCTAAGTTTTTCGTTCATCTCATCAAACTCTTCCATATTTTCATCTTCATGACCAAAGGCAGTAACTACCTTTTGACCAGCTATCATTTCATTTATAAACGCAGTTTCCTTTCCCTTTATCTCTGATTGTTTCTTAAACATATCATACGTGTGTTTTGCAACAAATCTGGCAACAAACAAAGATAACGGCGTAATACACACAACTATAAGAGTAATCCACACATTTATGGTTAGCATAAAAATAATAGTTCCAAATATTGTAACTACTCCGGTAAACATCTGTGTAAATCCCATTAATAAACCATCTGCAAAGGTATCTGTATCACTAATAACCCTACTCATGGTATCCCCAAAAGGATGGGCATCTATATAACTTATGGGTAGCTTCTCAATTTTTTCAAAGGCATCATTTCTGATATCTTTTACTACCCTATACACAATTCTATTGTTACAGATATTCATTATCCACTGGGACACTGCTGAAACAGCTACAATAATAACAACCAAAAGAAGAATGCTTTTTAATTTTTCAAAATCCACATTTCCCTTCTTTACTATACAGTCCACACCTTTACCTGTAAGAATTGGTACATAAAGTGTTGCCACCGCTGAAACAAACGCAAAAAGCAAAGAAAATATTACAGATATCTTATATTTTTTAATATATTTTAATATCATTTTGAAGGTATGTTTATTCTTCATGCTATATCATCCTCCTTGCTTATTTGTGAATAATGGATTTCCTGATATACACCGCATCTGTCTAATAGTTGCTCATGTGTTCCAATATCTACTATTCTTCCATCATCCATAACCACGATTTTGTCAGCATCCTTTATAGAAGATGTTCTCTGAGAAACCATGATTTTTGTTACACCTTTAAGCTCTTCATTTAATGCTTTTCTAAGAGCTGCTTCTGTAGCAAAATCCAAAGCTGACGCTGAATCATCTAAAATCAAAACTTCCGGATTCTTTATTATTGCTCTGGCAATGGTAAGTCTCTGCTTTTGTCCTCCGGAAAAATTTCTTCCTTCCTGATCAACTTCTGCATCCAATGTGTTTTCCTTTTTTTTCACAAAATCTATGGCCTGAGCAATAGTTAAGGCCTTTATAATTTCATTTGTATCTGCCTGTCTTCCCCATTGCATATTAGATCTTATAGTTCCCTTGAATAATGCTGCTTTTTGAGGAACGATACCTATCTTTTCACGAAGTTCTGAGAGATTGCACTCTTTGACATCTACTCCTTTAAATTTCACACTACCCTCAAAGGCATCATAAAATCTTGGAATCATATTTACCAGCGAGGTTTTTCCACTTCCGGTACCACCTATAACTCCAACTGTTTCACCTTTTTTTATCTTAAGATCAATATTATCTAACGCATTATCACCACTGTCATGGTAACTTAAGGCTACGTCGTTAAATTCGATTATGTTCTCGTAATCTTCATTAAAAGAAACCGGATTCTCAACCTGTGTAACAGATGGCGTTACCTCAAATATTGCATCTATTCTTTTTCCACTGGCAATAGCTCTTGTTACTGTAATAATAAGATTGGCTAACTTAACAACTTCCACAAGAATCTGTGACATATAATTAACCAGAGCCACAACTTCACCCTGAGTAAGACTTCCTGAATTTACTCTAACAGCGCCATAATTAATAATTGCCACAATACCGAGATTTATTATAACGTAGGTTAATGGATTCATAACTGCCGAAAACATTCCAACCTTGTTTTGCATATCACACAACTCAGTATTACGATTTCTAAATGTTTCTATCTCAGATTCTTCTTTATCAAAAGCTCTAATAACTCTTACACCTATAAGGTTCTCCCTTACAGATAAAAGAATTCTGTCTAATTTATCCTGAATCTTTTTAAATAAAGGCACACTTATAAACATTATGGTAAATACTACTACAAATAGAGCCGGTACCACTACCACAAAAGGAACTGCAGCCTTTACATCTACCGTAAATGCCATAATCATTGCACCGAATACTACAAATGGAGACCTTAACAAAAGTCTGAGTGTAAGATTTACACCATTTTGCGCCTGGTTTACATCATTGGTCATTCTGTTGGTAAGGGCGGACGTTCCAATGGAATCTACCTCTGAATAAGATAATGACTGAATATGCTTAAAAAGGCTGTGGCGAAGTGATGTTGCATAACCTGTGGCTGCATTTGCAGCAAAATACTGGGCGGTAATTGAAAATGCAAGTCCTACTACTCCTAGTAAAACCAGAATTAATCCCATTTTTAAAACGTAGCTTTTGCCACCGCCACCATTAACTCCAATATCTATGATATTCTTCATGACTATTGGTACAAATAATTCTATTAACGCTTCTAATAACTTAAACAAAGGGCTAAGAACACATTGTGTCCTGTAGCCCTTTAAAAATCTTAAATTTCCCACTGACTCTTATCCTTTGCTTTACTACCATCTCTCATAGTTAACTCTGGGCTCTTTACAGACACCTTAGTATATGGAGGAATAGAGGTTGTAATAAACGCACTACCTCCTATAACTGTTCCTGTTCCAATAACCGTATTTCCACCAAGTACTGTGGCACCTGAATAAATTGTTACATTATCCTCAATTGTAGGATGTCTCTTAACGTCTCTAAGTTTCTGCCCATCTCTTGTTGAAAGAGCTCCTATGGTTACTCCTTGATATAATTTCACGTAATTACCAATAATTGTTGTTTCACCAATAACAACACCTGTTCCATGATCTATAAAGAAATATTTTCCAATAGTTGCTCCTGAATTAATATCTATACCTGTTCTGCTGTGGGCATATTCTGTCATTATTCTTGGTATAAATGGAACATCCTCTTTATACAGAACATGTGCCAGTCTATAAACGTATATAGCAAAAAAACCGGGATATGAAAAAATTATATCCTCTTTACTTTTTGCTGCAGGATCCCCATCAAATCCTGCTTGTACATCCATTAAAAGCATTTCCTGAATATCCGGCAATTTCTTTATAAAATTCATAGATATTCTTTCAGCCTCAGCCTTTAAACCTTTGTAATCTATATCCTCTTTTCCGTAGGATAGAGCAAGTTCAATCTGTTTTTTTAATCTTGCTGCTATATCTATAATCTGTTCTCCTACAAAATATTCTGCCAAGGGATATGTTACATTGAATCCGGCAAAATATCCCGGAAACATTATTTTTCGAATATCCTTAATAATTCCAATAATCTCTGCCCTACTTGGAAGATTAGTTGTTTTTTTTAGCTTAAGCTGATCTGAAGCATTGTAATTAAGAACAATTCTTTTTGTTATATCTATTATATCCCTGTCCATTTCAGACATATCCTTCTGCTCCATTTCCATGTTATCTACCTCTCTTCCTTATTTGTTATATCTAATTATCTTTTAGAGTTTTATTATTCCAATAGTAAATAAAAAATAAATTGCATAGCTTACAAGCATAACAATCCCTGCAATTTTTCCTAATTGTTTCTTTTTAAAACAGCATAGTAATAATAACACTGCTGCATATATTGCAGCTATTCCATCGAATATAAATGCTTTTGCAAATGCGATTCCCGGTGCCACAAAGAATGCCTCTCCCTTAAGAGGCATTACCAAAGCAGTTGTTCCTAATACAAATAAAATATTAAAAATATTACTTCCTACAATATTTCCAATGGCAATATCTGCATTTCCCTTTTTAGCTGCAATACAAGAAGTTACCAATTCCGGGAGGGAAGTACCAAAAGCTACAACTGTAAGTCCAATTATTCTATCTGTAACACCTAACTTGGATGCAATAAAAGAAGCTGAATCAACAGTTACATTTGAACCTGCAACTATGGCAACCATACCTGCAATTACATAAATTGCAAGAAGAGCTACAGGTATGCTTACCTTATGCTCTGATTCTTCATCGTTTTCTAATGCATCTTTTCCATTTTTAGCTGAAATAATAAGATATATGAAAAATATAATGAAAAATCCCCAAAGAATAAGTCCACAAGCCTTGTTGATACCGGGGTTCTCTCCATTTATTATACCCATTACCAAAAGAACGCCTGTAATTATTATTACAAAAGGAATTTCAATCCATATGGTATTTACTCCTACCTTAAGATTTGTGATAGTTGCAGCCAAACCAAGAATAAGAAGTACATTCATAACATTACTTCCTAATACATTTCCAACTGCAAGACCTGCTGCACCTTTAAAACCTGAGCTTATACTTACTGCCGCTTCTGGTGCCGATGTTCCAAAAGCCACTATTGTAAGTCCAATTATTATCTGAGGTATTCCAAATTTGGAGGCAATTCCTGACGCTCCATCTACAAAATAGTCCGCACCTTTTATAAGTAGCACAAATCCCATTACCAGATAGACTACACTGGCGACAATTGCGATACCGCCCTTCATTTTATCTACCTGATTCATTGTAGCAAAAAGGCCTGCTACTAATATTACAAGAAAAATAATAAATTTTAAGTATTCCTTAACCTTACTCATATACTTTCCTTTCTTTATCTCTTAAATATAATATTTATTCAATACAACCATGTTGATAATAATATCAACATTAACTTATCTTTTCAAGAGAATACTTCTTATTAAAAAATACTTGATTATTTTATGGATTAGTGTGTATAATTTTTTATTGTGAAATTTTGTATTTAATTTGGAAAGGAAAATAAAATGATCAAAGTTGTAAAATTCGGTGGTAGCTCTTTAGCTAGTGCTGAGCAGTTCAAAAAAGTTGGAGATATTATTAAGGCTGATCCAGCCAGAAAATATGCAGTTCCTTCAGCTCCAGGAAAAAGATATTCTGCAGATACTAAAGTAACAGATATGTTATACAAATGTTATTCTGTAGCTTCTAAAGGCGGAGAATACAAACCTTTATTGGATGAAATCAAAGCAAGATATAACGAAATTATTCAAGGTCTTGGATTAGACCTTTCCTTAGATAAGGAATTTGCAACAATCGAAACCAGTTTCGTAGGTAGAGCCGGTAGAGATTATGCAGCTTCAAGAGGCGAATACTTAAACGGTATCGTTCTTGCCAACTATCTTGGATATGAATTCATTGATGCTGCTGAAGTTATTTACTTTGATGACAACGGCAACTTTGATTTAGATACAACAGAGCCTTTATTAAAAGAAAAACTTTCAAATATCGAGCATGCAGTAATCCCAGGATTCTATGGTTCCATGCCTAATGATACAATTAAGACATTTTCAAGAGGTGGCTCTGATATAACAGGTTCCATCGTAGCTAGAGCTGTAGATGCTGACCTTTACGAAAACTGGACTGATGTAAGCGGATTCCTTATTGCTGATCCAAGAGTAATTCCTGATTCAAAGGTTATTACAACTATTACATACAAAGAACTTCGTGAGTTATCTTACATGGGAGCTTCAGTTCTCCATGAAGACGCTATATTCCCTGTAAGAGCTAAAGGTATTCCAATTAACATTAAGAATACTAATGCTCCTGAAGATCCAGGTACTCTCATTGTTGAAAGCACTTCTATCAAACCAGAATACACAATTACAGGTATTGCCGGTAAGAAAGGCTTTGCAACTATAACAATTGAAAAAGCCATGATGAACTCTGAAGTTGGTTTTGGACGTAAGGTTCTTGAAGAGTTTGAAAAATATGGCGTTACTTTTGAACATATGCCTTCTGGAATTGATACCATGACAGTTGTTGTAAATCAGGAGAATTTTGCTAAGAAAGAACAGGAAATCTTAGCCGGAATTCACAGAAATACTCATCCTGATTCAATTGATATTGAAACAGACATTGCTCTTTTAGCAATAGTTGGACGTGGAATGAAATCCACAAGAGGTACTGCTGGAAGAATATTCTCAGCACTTGCTCACAAACATGTAAATGTTAAAATGATAGATCAGGGATCATCAGAGTTAAACATTATCGTAGGCGTTGAAGAGGCTGAATTTAAAGATGCCATTGAGGCAATATATGATATCTTTGTAAATACTCAGATATAATAAAAAAGGGCGGTGACGCCCTTTTTATTTTATATTATTTTCCTTTGCATTTAAGGCTGACAATATTATCACATATATTGGTGTTGTCACCACCTGATTCAGGTTAAATATTGATAATATTACATAGCCTAACGATGACACTATTAATATATATTTTTTACCTTTTATTCCATTCTTTATTGAGCATACAATGAATCCAATATATGCTGCAAGTCCACAAATTCCCGTTGTAAACAGATACTGTAAAAATTCATTGTGAAGATTGTCAAAGGCTCCACCGGTGTAAACCACAACATCTCCCATGGCCTTCGCATGCTTAGGTATATTCGTGAGATATGGATATACCACATCTGGTCCAATACCAAAGAGTTTTTTCATAATGTCCATATCTAAATACTCTTCTATAGATAATTTCCAGATGAATCCTCTATAGCTGGCATATGCATCAGAAAACCTAAGATAGTCTGTAGCCTTTCCCAGATTCACAGTTTTATTTACAAATGTGAAATAGATAACAAGTAACACATATATAACTGGAACTGCGATGCTGATTCCTACAAATATCTTCTTGTACTTCTTCATTGTAAGCTTTGAAAACAGGTTAACTATAACACAGGCAATGAAAAAGATTGTTATAATCAAAACCGTTTCATCCTTGATGAGTAATTTTGTAAATTCACTTACATCTCTGTACTCTCCTGTAAATCTTCTAACTTCTGTCTTCAAAGTTATATTTGTAAGAATCTTTGTTAAATACATAGAAATAACAAATGGTGCCATGAATATAACCAGATTCCAATCCGTTTGTTCAAAGCAGATTACAAGTATAATTGACGCTGCAATTACTAAAAATGCCATATCACACTGGCCTGATATTACACCAGTTATGTTTATTATTAATGCAAAAAATGTAATTATTCTATCCAACAACTTTTTTGAATCTAAATAATACATTAAAAGTATCGGGATTGTTATGGCAAATAAACTGGTATAAACATCCACATGTCCTAAAGTAGATATGTAGATTTTTCTCTGGGCTGCAGACAATTCCTCATAGAATTTTAAAGGATCTATACATATCCCATTAAGAATTCCCAGCAAACCAGCTAGAGAACTTCCTAGAGCCACTACGTATA
This sequence comes from uncultured Eubacteriales bacterium, assembly GCA_900315425.1. GTDB lineage: Bacteria > Bacillota > Clostridia > Lachnospirales > Lachnospiraceae > Bovifimicola. The sequence goes on along the minus strand of OMZA01000001.1, from coordinate 219,481 downwards.
TAAATATGTTGTCTATTATAAATGCTCTAGAGATTATTATATATATGCCTGCGTAGCACAATACCGTTATTAATCCCGCACTTCTGCCGTTAGCTCCATCAATGCTTTCTTTAAAATAATCTGATGAAAGAGCTGATATCAGATTAATAACAACAATAGCCAACATGAACCAATCCGTAATAATAAAATAATCCTTTAAAGCTTTTTTGGGTCTTTCTTCTTTTACATTCTTTTTTTTCTTTGAATTCTTCTTTATTTCTTCCTTTTCATCTAACTGGTTCATTAAGTATGTAAAGGCAATTAACATTTCTACAGCAAAGATAACCAAAACGAATATTTTTATTAGATTATATTTGCAGGTTACAATGTCAAAAAATGCATTGTGATAATAAAGAGGATATATTAGAAAAAAGAAACATGCCATAAAATAAGCTACTAACTGTCCTGTTTTTAGAACCTTTTTATTTACATTCATATGAATATACCTTCTTAATGTTTTCTATGTTTGATGACATATTTCTAAGTAAAAGATCTAATATTGTTATGGCAGTCATTGCCTCAACAACAACTACAGCTCTAGGAACTATAATTGGATCATGTCTTCCTTTGATTTTTACAAAAATGTCTTCTCCTGATTTATTTACAGTTTTTTGTTCTTTAAAAATTGATGGGGTTGGTTTAAAGTACGCTCTTATTAGCACCTCGCTTCCATCACTGATTCCACCTAAAGTTCCTCCGGAGTGATTGGTTTCCTTTGATACTTTTCCATCTTTCATTGAAAAGAAGTCATTATTATCAAAGCCACTAGACTTGGCTGCATTTATACCATCTCCTATTTCAAAGGCCTTAACTGCTCCAATGGATACTATAGCCTTGGCAAGTTCTGCATCAAGTTTATCAAAGACCGGCTCACCAACACCAGGCATTAAACCATTTACTCTGCACTCTACGACACCACCGGCACTATCTCCTTTAGCTCTTCTTTCATCAAGGACTTTTCTAGCTTTTTCTACCGCCTTAGCATCAGGCATAAATAATTCATTTTTAAATATTTCCTCTGGATTATACGTATCTATTTCTACGTTATCAATAGCTTTGGTGTATGCATTTACAAAAATGTTCAATTCCTTTAAAACCTTGGCTGCAACTGCTCCGGCCGCCACTCTGGCAATGGTCTCTCTACCCGAAGATCTTCCACCACCTCTGTAGTCTCTAAAACCGTATTTTTCATCAAAGGTGTAGTCTGCATGTCCCGGTCTGTAGTAGGATGCAATATCCGAATAGTCCTTGGACCTTTGGGATGTGTTATGAACTACCATTGCTATCGGCGTTCCTGTGGTCTTTCCTTCAAATATACCTGAAAGAATCTCCACCTCATCCGCTTCCTTTCTAGGTGTTGAATAATCGGACTGTCCCGGTTTTCTTCTGTTGAGATATATCTGAACATCATCCTCATTTAAACTGATTCCGGCCGGGCATCCATCCACAATTACGCCAACAGCTTTACCGTGGGATTCTCCAAAAGTGGATACCCTAAATATATTTCCAAAAATAGAGCCTGCCATAATAACTCCTTTCAAGTAAACATTTTATTTTTTAATACACGCCTTTTATAATACCATAAAAAACATCTATATGCGAGTCTGAGTAAAAAAAGAAATCGCCCCTATAAGGGGCGATTGTTGACCTTTTTAACACTATAAATAGCGATATTATTCGTATAATGGATATTTATCTGTTAATCCCTTAACAATTTCCATTGCTTTAGCTTTATTTGCCTCTGCATCTGAAACTAATAATGAAATTGCTTCTGCAATCAAATCCATATCCTGTACATTCATGCCTCTTGATGTAATGGCTGGTGTACCGATTCTGATACCACTTGTTACAAATGGCTTCTCTGGATCATTAGGGATTGCATTCTTGTTGCATGTTATATTAGCTGCATCAAGAAGTTTCTCACAAACCTTACCAGTAACACCTTTATTTCTAAGGTCTACTAACATAAGGTGATTATCTGTTCCGCCAGAAACAAGATTGAAATCTCTATCCATAAGGTCTTTTGCAAGGGCTGCTGCATTATCTTTAACACCCTGCATATATGTCTTAAATGAAGGATCAAGAGCCTCTTTAAAGCATACTGCTTTACCAGCTATTACATGCATAAGCGGACCACCCTGAATTCCTGGGAACACAGCTTTGTTAAAGTTGTATTTATCAGCAGCTTCCTGATTACAAAGAATCATTCCACCTCTAGGTCCTCTAAGTGTCTTATGTGTTGTAGTTGTAACAACATCAGCATAAGGAATTGGACTCATGTGAAGTCCTGCTGCTACAAGTCCTGCAATGTGAGCCATATCTACCATAAGGACAGCTCCTACTTCATCAGCAATCTCTCTGAATTTCTTAAAATCTATCTCTCTTGGATATGCACTGGCACCTGCTACAATAAGCTTTGGTCTTGCTTCTTTAGCGATTCTTAACACATCATCATAATCAATGAAACCTTCATCATTTGTTCCATAAGAAACAATGTTGAAATATTTACCAGATACATTAACCGGACTTCCATGTGTAAGATGTCCGCCGTGGTCAAGGCTCATACCCATAACTGTGTCACCTGGCTGTACAATTGCAAAAAATGCTGCAAAGTTAGCCTGTGCTCCTGAATGTGGCTGTACATTTACATAATCACATCCAAAAAGCTTTTTAGCTCTTTCTCTTGCAAGGTCTTCTACGATATCAACATATTCGCATCCACCATAATATCTCTTACCCGGATAACCTTCTGCATATTTATTAGTAAGGTGGCTTCCCATAGCTGCCATAACTGCCTTACTTACAAGATTCTCTGAAGCAATAAGCTCAATGTGTGTTCTCTGTCTTTCAAGTTCCTGTTCCATTGCCTGTGCAACTTCAGGATCAAAATTCTTTACATCATCAAATGAAAACATAATAATCCTCCATAAGTATATTTAGTTCTACGTTCTTTAACACTCAAACTGTTTAAGATTATACCATATATGTAAAAATAAGTCCTAAAAATTATAAACTTATTTGGTACAAAACTTTATACATAAATGTTAGTATGAAATAACTTCTACTCCATCGTTGGTAACCACCAACTGAATCTCCCACTGAGCTGACATTGAATGATCCTTTGTTCTTACTACCCATCCATTGTCCTTATCCACTGTGTACTCTGGTCCTCCCATATTAATCATTGGTTCAATAGTAAACATAAGTCCCGGTACCAAAAGCATTCCCGTTCCTGCCTTTGTTACAAAGCTTACAAACGGATCTTCATGGAATTCTAATCCTACTCCATGTCCACCTATATCCTCAACTACTGAATAGCCATGTGCTTTAGCATAATCATTAACAGCCTGACCAATATCTCCTAAAAATCCCCATGGCTTAACGGCTTCAAGTCCTTTTTGAACTGCTTCTTTTGTAACCTCTACCAGTTTTCTATTCTCTTCACTTACATTTCCAATACAAAACATTCTTGAAGAATCTGAAAAATATCCATCAAGAATTGTGGAACAATCTACATTTATTATATCCCCATCCTTTAAAATGATATCAGGACTTGGAATTCCGTGACACACCTCATCATTAATAGACGTACAAACACTCTTAGGAAATCCCTCATAGTTAAGTGGTGCTGGAATCCCACCCATATTTGTTGTGGTATTATGTACAATCTGGTTGATTTCCTCTGTAGACATTCCAACTTCAATTTTTTTTGCTACTTCATCAAGACAAGCAATATTAATAACTGCGCTTTCTTTGATTTTCTCGATCTGTGGCTGTGTTTTTAAAAGGCTGACACTAGGCACTTCAACGCCTTGTCTTCTGTATCTAAGCATTTTGTCATGAATCGCCTGATGGCAATGTTTATATTTTTTTCCACTTCCACATGGACATGGATCATTTCTACCTATAGTTTTAAAATTAGGATTGGTTCTAATTGGCATGATAATTCCTCTTTTCTTAAAATATTTTTATATAAATACATCCCTAGATAAGGACTTATAAGTTAGATATAACCAACCTTATAAATTCTATCACAAAAAATTCTCTTATACAATGAAAAAGCCCCGTAAAACCTAAGTTCTACGGGGTATATAGAGCGCGAGACGGGACTCGAACCCGCGGCCTCGACCTTGGCAAGGTCGCGCTCCACCAACTGAGCCACTCGCGCATATCCGTGTGCTTGTTTTAAGCACATGGATTATATTACACTACCCTTTATTTTTTGTCAACAACTTTTTTCATTTCATCCAACATTTTTTTGAAAACTTCCATAGCCTGTTCTATTGGCTGTGGCTTACTCATATCCACTCCTGCATATTTCAATACTTCAATTGGATAATCGCTACAACCAGATTTTAAGAATTTTTTGTAATCATTTACTGCACTTTCACCTTCTTTAAGGATTTTATCTGCAATTGTGGTTGCTGCTGAATAGGCTGTAGCATATTGATATACGTAGAAAGATGTATAAAAATGCGGTATCCTTGCCCATTCTAGTGCTATCTCATCATCACTTACTACATCATCTCCATAGTATTTCTTATTAAGGTCATGGTAAATATTACAGAGTTCTTCGCAGTTAAGAATTTCACCATCATCTGTTTTCTTATGAACAATTTTTTCAAATTCTGCAAACATTGTCTGTCTAAACAATGTTCCCCTAAATTGCTCAAGCATATGATTTATTAGATATGCTTTCTTAAGATCTGAATCTGCATTTTCTATAAGATATCTAATTAACAGTATCTCATTACAGGTGCTGGCTACTTCTGCTACAAATATCCTGTACTCTGAATTAACATATGGTTGGTTGGCGTTAGAATAATATGAATGCAATGAATGTCCCATTTCATGAGCTATGGTAAACATAGTATCCAGGTTAGGTTGGAAATTTAAAAGCACATATGGATGGGAGCCATATACTGTCCAGGAATAAGCACCGCTACGTTTTCCTTTATTTTCATATACATCAATCCATCTCTCATCAAATCCCTTTTTCAAAAGAGAAATGTATTCATCTCCTAGTGGTTTAAGTCCCTCTAATATGGTTTTCTTAGCCTTTTCCAAAGAAATCTCCCCATATGGATTGTCTATAAGCGGTGTATAAATATCATACATATGCATCTGTTCAACTCCTAAGAGTTTTTTTCTTAAAGCCACATACTCATGCATTAAAGGAAGGTTTTTATTAACCACATCCACCAGATTGTCGTATACTTCTTCCGAAATATTATTGCTATCTAAAAACATATTTCTAGAAGATGGATAGTTTCTAACTTTGGCGTAAAAACTATCTTTCTTAAGGCTATTTATATAAACCGTTCCAATAGTATTTTTATAATTGTTATAGGTTTTATAAAGACTCTTAAAAGCATTTTCTCTAAGAATTCTATCTTCACTTTGCATGCTTGCTATAAAACTTCCATGGGTAACTGTGTGTGCTTTTCCATTACTGTCAATAGCATCTTCAAATGTTAATTCCACATTGTTAAGAACGGAAAAAATGTCACTGGCACCTGATGAGAATGACCTTGTAGCCGCAAGAATCTCTTCTTCTCGGTCTGAAAGTACGTGTTTATTTTGTCTGTATAAATCCTTAAAATACTGAACATAATCCGACATATTTTGCTCTTTAATAAATGACATAACTGTTTCTTCCGAAGTCTGAAGAATCTCCGGTTCAATAAAGGAAACTGTCTCCATGAATACATTTAACAGATTAGCAGCTTTTCCTGAAAATGTCTGATACTTACTATTTCCAAGGTCCTCGTAATACTTCTGATTAGCGTAAAAATATACCTTTTCAACTATAAGTTGAATATCAAAATACATATCTATTGTCTTTTTGAAATTATCACTATTACTGCAGATAATTCCTTTCATTTCTTTGAGTTTTGGAAGATTATCCTTTACATTTTCAATATCCTTTTCCCACAAATTCTCTGTCTCGTAGACATCTTCCATTCTCCATTTATATATCTCGTTGATTTCATCTCTATTCTTAAGTTCCATAGGTTTTCCTTTCTGTGACAAATATTTGAAAATTAAACGAACTATTTCTTATTTTAATTGTTTACTGTTTTATTTTCAATGAATTTATAGTATTATAATACAGATATAATTGGTGATGGTCTATCTATCGCCAATTATTTAAAATAAAAAAATACTGGAGGATATAATGAAGCATTTAAGAAAATCACTTGTTATTATAGCTTTGCTTATAATTGCATTTGTAGTAATTCCCCTTACTTTTAAAAAGCAAGCTGTAACCGCTCAAAGTGATACCACAAACTATATTTCCTATAAAGGTTATGTTCAACGAGTAGGATGGCAAAATTCTGTTCAGGATGGAAGTGTTGCCGGAACTACTGGTGAATCCAAAAGACTTGAGGCCGTTCAAATCAGCCTTAATGACTTGGATGGAATTGTTAATTACAGAACCTATGTAGATGGCTCTGGTTGGCAAAGCTGGAAAACCGATGGTCAAATTAGCGGTACAACAGGTGATTCTCGCGCTATCACTTCTATCCAGATTACCCTCTCCGGAAATGCGTCAAACGTATATGATATTTACTATCAGCTTCATAAAGCCTCTGTCGGATGGACTGGCTGGCACAAAAATGGTGCTGCCTGTGGAACTTCCAAATTAGATAAAAGAGCTGAAGCCCTTATAGTTCTTGTTGTTCCAAAGGGAACAGTTCCAAACAAAATATCTTCATACGCTATTAACCCTGTGGCAATGTATGAGGCTCACACACAAAGCGTAGGATGGCAGGGCGAAACCTATTACTATGGCGTTGCCGGTACAGTTGGCCTTGATAAAAGAATTGAAGCCATCAGAATGCATATCAACTCAGAAACATATACCAACTTTGGAATTGAGTATTCAACAAATGTTGCTTCTATAGGTTGGCAAAATTATTCCACCGATGGTAACCTCTCAGGAACTACGGGTAAGTCACTACCTATATATGGACTAAGAGTCAGATTAACCGGTTACAATTCGGCATTGTACAAAGTTTATTATAGAACATATACCACTTCAAACAGATGGTCTGCCTGGGTATCCTCTGGTGCTATTTCCGGCAATACAAATTCAGGCAACAAGATAGAGGCCATTCAGGTTGTAATTAAAAAATATACAGAAAAAGCTCCTGAAAATGACGTTCCTGTAACTTCTACTTCTACAATCAAATTCATCGGAAAAGGATTTGTGCAAAGCTATAGATGGTTAGACGACGTTGGTAATCTAGGAATTATTGGAACAAAAAATCAAGGCAAACGTCTTGAATCCGTTAAGTTATCATTAACTGGCGTTAGCAGTAGTGAATTAGGAATAAAATATACTTCTTATGTACAAAGACAAGGTTGGCAGGATTGGAAATCTAACGGACAGATTTCCGGTACTTCTAATAAATCTCTTAGAATAGAAGCCATGAGAATACAGCTTACCGGAACTCTGGCAGATAATTTTGATGTTTATTATAGAGCTTACGTTCAAAACTATGGATGGCTCGGTTGGGCTGTGGATGGCCAAATCGCTGGAACCATGGGACTTGCCAAGAGAATGGAAGCTATTCAGGTTATGATTGTTCCTGCCGGAGCCAAAGCTCCTGGTTCAACTTCTAATACAAGTATTTCATATTCAAAGCATGGAATAGACGTATCCAAATGGCAAGGAGCGATTAACTGGACATCTGTTAGAAATTCAGGCATACAATTTGCAATGGTTCGTGTATCATACGGAACTACTTTAGATGGTATGTATGCTAAAAATATTGACGGTGCTTCTGGCGTTGGTCTTCCTGTTGGCGTATATTGTTACTCAACAGCTACCACTCCAGAAGGGGCTGCTGCAGAAGCTCAAGCAGTAATAAACGCAATAAAAGGGCATAATGTCACTTACCCAATTGCCTATGACTTAGAAGATGAGGCAATTCAAGGTGGTCTTTCTAAAGAGAGGCGACATGCCATGATACTTGCATTTAAGAAAGTCGTAGAAAGCAACGGTTACAGCTTCATCCTATATGTAAATAAAAACTGGGCTGATAACTACATTGATGTTTCATCCCTTTCTGGTGTTGATTTATGGCTTGCCAGATACAGATCTGAAAGCCTGGGATTTGACAATGATTCAGACACTGGAAGCAGTAAGATTACATTTTCACCTAACCTGGTAAAAATGTGGCAGTATTCAAGCACTGGTTCTGTAAGTGGTATCGTTGGAAATGTAGATATGAATATTGCTTATAAAACATGGTAAAACCTAACCCCGTCATAATGACGGGGTTATATATTCTATAAAAGTGAGGTATAGTTATGTCAAAAATTAATTCCTATCCAAATATTTCAAATGATTTAAAAGAAAAAATTCTTTCAATGTATAAAGCATCCATGCAAGAAGATTCAGATAAATACTCTTTTTCCGAAACAAAGGATAACTATCAGGAAATTGATTCCTTATATTGTTATGAAAAAGACAACGAGATTCTTGGTTTTATTAATCTATTTACACCTAATCAAAACGAGTATTATCTATACCCCTTTGTTCATCCTGATCACAGAAACACGGGAATCTTCAAGGAACTTTTAAACCATCTCATAAAAGAATTAAAAAAGATTCCAGCAAAGAAAACTGATACTTATCAGACTCCGGTATTTATGCTTCCACTTATGAAAGAGTGTAAAAACTTTAACGAAGTTTCTAAAATATACAACGACCTGACAAAGGGCCAAAAAGAAATTGAACTACTCATGTCCATCAATCTTACAAAAGATATGTACACACCTACTAAAGATATATATATCACAAGAACATTTCCAGAGGAAAATCAAATTGTAAGTAAGATAATAAAAAAAGAAACCCACGAAACTGTAGGCTACTTTTCAACTTCTCTATTTGAAGATAAAAGCACCTGTATGACAAGAGTCTTTGTAAAACCGGAATACAGACGTAAAGGCTATGCCACAGAAGGTATTGGCCTTATGCTTAACTACCTTGCCAGAAAAGAATATAACAAGGTTATACTAAATGTAACTGGTAGTAATGAAAAAGCCATTGGTTTGTACGATAAGCTTGGCTTTACTGTTGTGTCGGAAGAACATTTTTATATCTACTCAAACTAGTATAGAAATAACAACAATAAAGGCTTCGTTTTAGATTTAAGTTAATCATTTAAACGAAGCCTTTTTCTTAGGAGTTTAACCTCTCCTTATTATTTACTTTAATATATATACATCCGGGTAGTAGCTTAATATCGCTTTTCCCAATATCTCATCCTTTGTTACAAAACTTGTTGTATCCCAGAATCTGGAATCCTTAGAATCATTTCTGTTGTCTCCTAGTACAAAGTAGCATCCTTCCGGTACCGTTACTTCTCCATAATCGCCTTTTGGATCTGCTTCTCCACCTTTAAAATATACATAATCTTCTTTTAAAGCTTCTCCATTGAGATAGACCACACCTTTTTTGACACTAACAGTATCTCCCGGAGTTCCTATAACTCTTTTTACATAAGTCTGTGCTTCGTCATCTGGATACTTGAATATTATGATGTCTCCAGTTTTGGGCTCTGAGAATAAATATGCAAGTCTGTAACCTATCATTCTACTATTTGCGTGAATGGTATGTTCCATAGAACCCGTTGGCACCTCAGAATTGATAATTATAAAATAATTAACACATAGGGCAACAGTAAGGGCAATTAAAATAAGCTTTAACCAAGAATATATCTCACCCTTAATATCTATTTTATCAGACTTTTTTCTTTTAAATTTCTGCTCATCTACTGTAGAATGATCTTCATCTTCCCCCCAGTAGACAAATTCTATATCTTCATCTAAATAATCATTATGCTTATAATAATCTGACAAAGTAATCACCTCTAGCTTTTAACTTCAGACATTATAACATAATTTAGTCAAGATTTGTATAGCCCATTAAACTTATATCTACTGCTTTTGCAACTTCCCTGCCTTCGTGAATTCCCCATACTACAAGGGATTGACCTCTGTGCATATCTCCTGCTACAAATACATTTTTAACAGAAGTTTCATATTTACCTTCATCTGTTTTAACATTTGTTCTAGGAGTAAGATCAACTTTGAAATCCTTTGTGACATATTCTTCACTTCCTAAGAAACCTGCTGCAATTAAAACCACATCAGCATTGACTTCCTTTTCAGAACCCTCAATTTCCACCATAGAAAATCTTCCTGTTTTAGAATCCTTTTTAGATTCTAAAGATACAAGAACTGCTTTCTTTAAGTTGCCCTGCTTATCAGCCTTGAATTCCTTAACAGTGGTGCAGTAAATACGAGGATCATGCCCTGAAACTGCAATGGCCTCTTCCTGACCATAATCAGTTTTAAGAATTCTAGGCCACTCTGGCCATGGATTTGAAGCCAATCTCTCTTTTGGAGGTTCAGGCATCATTTCTAATTGGGTTACTGACTTGGCTCCTAATCTAATGGAAGTTCCGACGCAGTCATTTCCGGTATCACCACCACCGATTACAATAACATTTTTATCCTTTACGGAAATAAATTTTTTATCCTTTAAATCACTGTCTAAAAGACTCTTTGTAGTGGCTCTTAAAAAATCTACCGCAAAATAAATTCCCTTGGCGTCTCTGCCTGGTACATTTATATCTCTAGGATTTGAAGCACCACAGCATAAAATGACTCTGTCGTAATCCTTCATTAAATCCTTGGCTTTAATATCAACACCAACGTTTACTCCGGTTTTAAAAATAACTCCTTCTTCTTCCATGATTGCAACTCTTCTTAAAATGAATTGTTTTTCCAACTTCATATTAGGGATACCATACATTAAAAGACCACCTACTCTGTCATGCCTTTCAAAAACAGTAACACTATGTCCCCGTTGATTTAACTGATCTGCAGCTGCTAGTCCTGAAGGACCGGAACCAATAATTGCAATTTTCTTGCCGGTTCTTGTAGAAGGAACATTTGCCTTTACGTAACCTTCCCTGTAGGCATTTTCTACAACCTCCAACTCATTGGATTTTGTAGCAACAGCCTCTTCATTTAGATTACAGGTACAAGCTTTTTCGCAAAGAGCCGGACAAACTCTACCGGTAAACTCTGGAAAATTATTAGTCTTTCGAAGTCTTTCATATGCCTGTTTCAAATTGCCAGTATATAATAAATCATTCCATTCAGGAATCAGATTATTAAGTGGACAACCAAAAGTCATATTGCTAATCATCATACCAGCCTGACAAAAAGGAACTCCGCAGTTCATACATCTAGCCGCCTGTTTTCTACGTTCCTCCATAGGAAGGCTTTCATGAAATTCATTAAAATTTTTAATTCTTTCTTTTGGTAAGATAGCTATGTTATCTTTTCTATCATACTCTAAAAATCCGGTTATTTTACCCATGATACAAACCCTCCTTATTCCTGAGTTACTGCATAAAATGCTTCAATCTGTGCCTGCTCATAGTCACAGCCCTTTTCTTCCATTTGAGCTATAGCCATAAGCATCTTCTCATAATCATATGGAATTATCTTTTTAAATTTAGGTAAATAATCACCGAAGTTATCAAGAACTTCTTTACCCTTTTTAGAACCTGTATATTCCACATGTTTTCGAATCATTTCCTTAAGTTCCATAACATCATATTTGGAAATAACTTCCTGAGATGAAACCATGGTTTTATTAAGTTTTGTATATAAGTCTCTGTTTTCATCAAGAACATAAGCTATACCACCACTCATACCTGCTGCAAAATTTTTACCGGTATTACCAAGAATAACAACCTTACCGCCAGTCATATATTCGCAACCATGTTCTCCCACACCTTCAACAACGGCTGTGGCACCAGAATTTCTAACAGCAAATCTTTCTCCGGCAACACCACATATATATGCCTCTCCAGAAGTAGCTCCGTATAAGGCTACATTTCCAACGATAATATTTTCATCCGGGGCATAAGTTGCATTTTTAGGAGATGTCACAATAAGCTTTCCACCGGATAAACCTTTTCCAAAATAATCATTGGAATCTCCTGTAAGATTAAGGGTTAATCCCTTTGGAATAAAAGCACCAAAACTTTGTCCACCATAACCTTCGCAGTTAACCACATACATATCATCATCTAATGTGTTATCGCTGTATCTCTTAGTTATTTCAGAACCAAATATAGTTCCAAAAGTTCTATCAAGATTACCAACCTTGACATTTATGCTGCAAGGTTTCTTTTCATCTAATGCCTTAGACATTTTTTTATATAAAACCTTTTCGTCAAGGGTTTCATTAAGTTTGAAATCATATGGATTCTTTTCAAGGTATTTAACCGGTTCATATTTATAATCTTTATTAAGGATTCGTCCTAAATCAACTTCTCCTTCAATGTTGGTTGCCTTTTCCGGATTGATTTTTAAAAGATCATGTCTACCAACTAACTCATCTACCGTACGTACACCCAACTTAGCCATTATTTCTCTTAGGTCTCTTGCGATGAATTTCATAAAAGACTCAACATATTCCGGCTTACCTTTAAATCTCTTTCTAAGCTCCGGATTCTGTGTTGCAACACCAACAGGACATGTATCCAAGTTACATACTCGCATCATCACACATCCCATAGTTACCAATGGTGCTGTGGCAAAGCCATATTCCTCAGCTCCAAGCATTGCTGCTATAGCTACATCTCTACCTGTTAAAAGTTTACCATCAGTTTCGATAATAACCTTATTTCTAAGACCATTATCTATGAGATTCTGATGAGTTTCTGCAAGACCTAATTCCCATGGAAGACCTGCGTTATATATTGAGTTTTTAGGAGCAGCACCTGTACCACCTTCGTAACCTGATACCAGGATAACCTGTGCACCTGCTTTAGCCACACCGGTAGCAACTGTTCCAACGCCGGCTTCTGATACAAGTTTTACAGAGATACGGGCATCCTTATTAGAACTCTTACAATCATAAATTAACTGTGCCAAATCCTCGATAGAATAAATATCATGATGTGGTGGTGGTGAAATTAAGCTAACACCTGGCGTAGAATGTCTTGTTTTAGCAACCCAAGGATAAACCTTCTTTCCTGGTAAATGTCCACCTTCACCTGGTTTTGCCCCTTGAGCCATTTTTATCTGAATCTCCTGGGCACTTACAAGATACTTAGAAGTAACACCAAAACGACCTGAAGCTACCTGTTTGATTTTTGAACACTTATCAATCTTTTGTCCCTTAGTAGCAAGTCTCTCATCACTCTCTCCACCTTCACCGCTGTTGGATTTACCACCTAATCTGTTCATAGCTATTGCCATGGTTTCATGAGCTTCCTGAGAAATAGAACCATAAGACATAGCACCGGTCTTAAATCTTTTAACAATGCTTTCTACCGGTTCAACCTCCTCAAGACTAATACCCTGCTTTGGATAATTAAAATCAAAATTACCTCTAAGGTGAACGTGTTTCATTTCCTCATCAATGGTTTTAGCAAACTCTTTAAATAACTGGTAATTATCTGTCCATGTAGCCTGTTGTAACATATGAATAGTTACAGGATTATATAAATGAGTTTCCTTACCACTTCTAAACTTATGAGAACCTGAACTTTCAATGCTAGAGTTAGTCTCTAATCCCAATGGATCAAAGGCTTTTGAATGAAGTTCATTTACCTGTTTTTCAATATCCTTTAAAGTAATTCCCTCAACACGACTTACTGTATTTGTAAAATATGTATCTATAACCTTCTGACTAATTCCAATTGCCTCAAATATCTGAGAACCCTGATATGACTGAATAGTAGATATACCCATCTTAGAAGCAATCTTAACAATACCTGACAAAATAGCCTCGTTATAGTCATTTACTGCTGCATAATAATCTTTATCAAGCATGTTATCATCTATAAGCGATTTGATGGTTTCATGTGCAAGATAAGGGTTAATAGCACATGCACCGTAACCTAATAAGGTTGCAAAATGGTGAACTTCTCTTGGCTCTCCACTTTCAAGAATCATCGCGAGGCTAGTTCTCTTCTTTGTCTCTACTAAATGCTGATGAAGGGCTGAAACCGCTAACAAAGAAGGTATTGCTACGTGATTTTCATCAACACCTCTGTCTGAAAGAATGAGAATATTAGCACCCTCTGCATGGGCTCTGTCAGCTTCAAGATATAAATGATTAATAGCTTTTCTTAATGAAGTATTCTTAAAGTAAAGTATTGGAATGGTCTTTACTTTAAAACCTCTAACATCCATATTTTTTATTTTTAAAATATCAGTGCTGGTAAGAATTGGATTTCTTACTTTTAATACCTTACAATTCTCCGGTCTCTCTTCAAGAATGTTACCGTCCTCACCAATGTATATAGTAGTTGAAGTAACGATTTTCTCACGAATAGCATCAATTGGAGGATTAGTAACCTGTGCAAATAATTGCTTAAAATAGTCAAACAATGGATGAATATTTTTTGAAAGAACAGCTAACGGTCTATCACAACCCATAGATGCTATCTTCTCGCTACCATTTTGTGCCATTGGCAATATAGCATCCTTTATCTCTTCATACTTATATCCAAAGGCCTTTTCAATCTGTTTACGTCGTTGTCTTGAATACTCCTGAACTTTTTTATTTGGAATCTTAAGATTCTTTAACTGTACAAGGTTATTATCAAGCCATTCTCCATAAGGCTGTCTGTTCGCATATTTCTCTTTAAGAGTATCATCATCAATGATTTCACCTTTAACTGTATCCACCAAAAGCATTTTTCCCGGATGAAGTCTTTCTTTTTTAACAATCTTCTCTTCAGGAACTTCTAAAACACCTACCTCAGAGGAAAGAATAAGCTGGTCATCATTAGTCACATAATATCTTGATGGACGAAGACCGTTTCTATCAAGAACAGCGCCCATAACATCTCCGTCGGAAAATAGAATTGATGCCGGTCCATCCCAAGGCTCCATCATGGTTGCATAATACTGATAAAAATCCTTCTTTTTCTGAGACATTGTATTGTTATTATCCCATGGTTCAGGAATTGTTATCATAACTGCCAATGGAAGATCCATACCACTCATTACTAAAAATTCCAATGTATTGTCCAACATGGCTGAATCTGAACCCTCTGTATTTACTACAGGAAGAATCTTATCCATATCTCCTGCTAAATACTGAGAAGCCATTGTTTCTTCTCTAGCAAGCATATTATCGGCATTTCCCCTAATGGTATTAATCTCACCGTTATGAACAATCATTCTGTTAGGATGTGCTCTCATCCAGCTTGGATTAGTATTAGTACTAAATCTTGAATGAACCATAGCGATTGCTGATTCATAATCCGGATTTTTAAGATCTTCAAAGAATAGTCTTAACTGATCCACCAAAAACATACCCTTGTAAACAATAGTTCTGCTAGATAAAGAAACAACATAAGTATCATCATTACTTTGTTCAAACTCTCTTCTTGCAACATATAATCTTCTGTCAAAATCCAGACCCTTATTAACTCCTTCCGGACGTTTTACAAAAGCCTGCATAATCTTAGGCATACATTCCAAAGCCTTGGTTCCTAAAACTTCCTTGCAAATAGGAACTTCTCTCCAGCCTAAGAACTCCATATTTTCTTTTTTTATAATGAGCTCAAACATTTTCTTTGCCTGATTAGCCTTAAGCTCATCCTGTGGGAAGAAAAACATACCCACACCGTAGTCTCTCTCTGAAGGCAAAAAAATACCGAGGGTTTCGACCGCTTTTTTAAAGAACTTGTGTGAAATCTGTAATAAGATTCCTACACCGTCTCCGGTCTTGCCCTCGGCATCTTTGCCTGCTCTGTGCTCTAAATTTTCAACTATTTTCAGTGCATTGGCTACTGTCTCATGCGTCTTACGACCTTTGATATTAACCACAGCACCGATTCCGCAATTATCATGTTCAAACCTTGGATCATACAATCCCTTACTTCGAACACTAACTGACTTACTCGTCATGTGCATCCCTCTTCCTTATTCGATTTTTCTTCTTAGACGGACATTATTTTAAAAACCACCTAATGTTAGAAATATACTACACATGAAAAAATTTGTAAACAAGGAATTTTAAAATAACTCATCAAGAGGGACAATTTTTTCAAAATCGTCATAATATAAACCTTTTGGTAAGCCGTTATTTGATATTACTTCTAAAACGAAATCTTTAGAAGAATATGAAAACATTAAAATCTTAGGATTCTCATAAGGAATCTTTTCCCTTGCCCTGTCATCATACTGATTAATTATTTTATTCACTGGCTCAATTTTTATAATGTCATCGCCACGTCTTATCTGCACTTCCATGTCTGAAACAATATAACACTTAATTCCCTCTGCATATGTAAGATTATTAAAAACACTAAGATCAAAATCCTGTGTACCAATTAATACTAATCTCTCCATTTTTAAAAACTCCTATCCCTATATGATATTTACGTGTATGATATAAAATATACACTAACCGTGTAATAGCACACAATTATTCATGATACCATACAACACTAATTAATACAAACATAATAATTATTATTTCTATTGCATATGTTCAATAAACTCCCACAAATCCGATCTGACAACAACTCCTGTTTTAAAAGCATTAATGGCAATTCCAGTAATTGTATTATTGGAATTTTTTGCAATCTCAATAACTTCCATAAAAGGTCTTTTAACCTTTGCCATGGAGTCATCATATTCCATCATTTCTTCTTCATGAGTAAATACCAAAAGAAATTTCTCATCTCCCTGTTCATAAGTATCCGGTACCATTTTAGCTTCGTCCATAGGCTTAAATTCCTTAAGGGAATCCTTATCTCCACCTACATTTGCTATGAACTCACTTAACCTTTTTTGATCGTTATCACTTAAATACATGGTGCAGGGAATCCACATCCAGGCATCCTTTAAGAGCCTTGCAACCTCCATAAGATTTGGCTCAGTCATATCCTGATTATATCTATTAATGGCATCCCTAACCTCATCACCACTTACATGCTCTTCAAAATTAGTCATCATATCCTCCTAAAGTAGTTTCTTTAATTGTAACATAAAAAAGAATTGAAAAAAATCAGTAGTTGATATTTCCAATTCTTTTATATATCTATTCTTTTACACCGTATTACATATCTTGCTCTGCCGGTATTCGAACATGTAAATATACTTAAATCCCAATTATTATCCTTTTTTTCTATTAATTTTTCTATCTGATTTGGATTAAGCACTTCTATTTTTGTGACTATATAATAGTAATTTATACCATTACATGTGGAAAATACAATCTGTTCGCCATACTTCATATTTTTAAAGTGATATAAATGCTTTCTATAATTATGTCCTGCAATAATCAAATCATTTGTAGTATATGAACCCGCGTACCTGCACGGTGAACTATTCATATACTCATATTTATACTCTTTGATTATTGGAAGACTAATTCCCAAAGATGGTGCAGTTATTATCCCCATATATACTTTATTATCAATGTTTATAACTGCAGTTTCGTTGTCACCATCAAGTACATAATCCCCTTTATCAATTTTAGCATTTAGTTTTGCTAATGCTTTATCTAAGGATTTTCCTGCCTTGTATTCTATATAATAATTCCTGCCAATAAGACCAATTGACAGGATTATTAAAATAGAACCTAATATACTCATTATTTTAATTAAGATTCTTTTCATATTCTCTATTAGTTAGAATTATTATCGTCCTTCTCATCCTTCTTCTTTGTAATATAACCTGGTATTAATAATATTACGCCAATCACGAAGATTACTATAATTGGAATTAGCATAAAACCGGTTTGTGGTATCACCTTATCACCTGATTTATTGTGTGTATCAGGTGTTGGTTTATTAATCTTAGTATGAGACATATCATCTGTCGTCTGTATTTCTTTTATAATGTCCATTTTTGGAAGCGCTTCTACATCATAAATGATTTGCTCATTTATTTCTTCAGGAACGGTTACAATAAAGGATTTGATTGGATAATATCCAGCTTTAGATGTAACTTGTCTAATCAAATAAATACCCAACTCCAAATTATCATATGTGATTTTTCCTTCCAAATCTACATTTTTGATTATTCCAGTTATTCCATTCTCTTTAACGTATGTTTCCAATTTGTCCGCAGAATTAATTGCTTCTACAGCACTTGTGTCAAACGCTTTGAATTCCTCTGAAAATACATATTCAATATTACCACTTCCATCATTTTGTATAGTGGCAACTTTATATAATTCAAGACTACCTTCTTCTATTCTTTCTTCATTATACTTAAGGGTAATATTAATACTACCCTTTTTTTCTAAATCTATATCCTCAAATGAATATGCGTATACATTTTCACAAATACTAAAGATTAGAATAACTCCTAATATTATTTGAAAGATTTTATTTAAATATTTTATATTATTAATCTTCATTGTTCTCAACTCTTTTTCCCTTTTTCTTTTTGCGCATTCTCTTCATTACTAACATTCCAATTAACATAACAATAACAAATGGCGCTATTATAAACGTCGTTAATTTAACCCTATCAGACATATACGTTTTATCCATTTCATAATTACCATCATATTCAATAATTCTTTTACCCCTAACCAACAATCGATGTGTATTAATTCCATATGGTGTACATGTCATAAGTGTACAATAATCCTGTTCTTCTACTATCTGAAGTTTATCCAGATCTCCAGGACTCACTATACTTATTTCATCAACTTCATAGGTTATCTTTTTTCCTAAAACAGATACCCAAAATAAATCGCCTTTTTTTAATTCATCCAGATTTGTGAATAAATTTGCACTAGGCAGACCTCTATGAGCTGCTATTACGCAATGAGTACTTTTACCTCCAACTGGCAAACTAGAACCTTTAAGATGTCCTGCTGCAACCTGTAAGGTAGATTCCTTGGTGTCATGATATATTGGAATTTGTACATTTATTCTAGGAATAGTTACATATCCCATTACTCCATCTCCACCAATATTTAATACAGAATTGTAATCAGCATCATTTTCCATAATATAACTGCTAAACGAACCTGACGTAGCAACTAAATCGTTATATCTATGTGCCTTTGCCAATTCGTCTTCTATATATTTTGTATCCTTTTTTCTTACCAGATTATCATAATTATCAATAACCTGATTTTGTTTCTTAGTGTTTATTGCATTGCTGATAAAAGGATACATGGTAATAGCGAGGCCTGCTATAAAAACCATGACTAGAAATATTGTATATATTTTTTTCATAATAACAGGCCTCTTACCTTAACCTTTTTATAACATAAATCTAATAAAAGGAGACCAAATTATTTTCTGCTGAAACGCATTTTAACTACGAAAGCAATTGCAGCTAAAATCATTAATGCAGAACCAAAAATGTAGAATAACTTAGTACCAATTCCACCTGTTGATGGAAGTGATGACTTAGGTGCGTTCAAGATATCTGCAAATACAACACCGTTGTCAGTATCTGCTGCAGTTGTCACGCCTTGCTGACTATCTACTGTCATATTAGTGCTAGAACTTGTGATGGATAAAGTTTCTACTTCATATTCCTGTGAACCAGATACGTAGTCAGCTGAAGAAACATCTATAGCTGAAATAGTTGCTGCAACTGTAAAATCAATATCAGCAATTGCTGAATAACCATCCGGAACAGTTGTCTCTGTTAATGTATATGTTCCTTCGTCAAGACCTTTAACAATAACTTCACCTGTTGCACCTGTTAAGATTTCTGTTCCATCTGCTTGTGTTTCTGTCCATCCAGTTACAACGCCTGCGCTAATAATTGCGTAATTTCCATCTGCATCTTTAATCTTAAATCCTGCACCTGAAAGTGGAGAATTTGTTGTACTATCAATCTTCAAACCATCAAACTCGTATGTAAATGCATATGCATAATCCTCTGGTGTATCCTCTGTAGTAGTAATAGGATTGCCTGATGCATCCAAGTTTGGATCATTTGAATATGTAAGTTTTACTGAGTTAGCATTACCATATCCACCAATTACAGCAGAGTCTGTGAATTTAGCATTGTACTCAACTACAACTACTGCATCTGCAGGTACACCTGCTGTTATTGTAGCATCTGTGTAAGTTGCCACTTTAAGATCAGCAAAAGCTAATGAAATGTTGGAACCTGAAGCTGATAATGTAACATTTGAATCTGTAAGATCAAGTGTTCCATACTCTGTTCCAAGGTTATTTTCATCTGTATATCCTGTGTATACCTTAGCTGTAAGGGAGTCTGCAACATATGTCATATTTGTCATATTATCTGTAAATGCATACTGATAGCTCTGATATCTTGCATAGTTTGTAGCATCTGGAAGAGTTCCTACAATTCTAAAGGCAATGTTTTCTTCACCCTGTGAATAGTCAGCTGTTTTTCCATAAGTAGATGTAGAATCCTCTTTGATGTACTTACTTACTTCAGGTACATCTCTCTTATTTGTAATAGTCAATGCTGTAGAACCATCTGATACAATTGCTACATGGAAGTTAACTGAATCTCCCTCTGATGAAGTTGTTGTATCTTTAATAAGATAGTAACCTGTTGGTAATGAAGCTGTTGGTGTAGTGTCATTAATAGTTGCAAAAGCTGCACTTGACTGATTCCAATAATCATCAATAACTGCGATTTTTTCTGCATCTGATGATGAATTAACTGCTGCTAAAGCTTCTAATACAGTTGTAGGAACCGCACTATCCTCTGTTCCTGTGGAATTAGCTCCGTATTTTACTCCGGCTAATTCTCCTGTTGTAGCGTCAACTGAATCCGCTTTGAAAATCTGATACACATCATATGTATGATTGTCTCCAGCTTCTTTGGATAACGTTGCATCTGCAAACGCTGTGGCCGTCATAGCTAACATCATAATTAATGCTGAAGCTATGGAAATAACTTTTTTCATTCTCTTCATATAAGTTTTCCTTTCTAAATAAAAATATTTATATCAAGATTAGTCTCTGTCTAATCTTAATACCCCAAATACTGATGTCATCATAATTATCATTCCAATGACTAACAGATTTAAAATACCTCTACCTCCAACCTCCGGAAGCGTAACTCCTTCTTCTACATGAGTATTTGTAACATCAAATTCACTTACTACACTTCCCATTTCAGTAGATAAAACGGTATTGTTACCATAAGAAACTGTATAATCCTTACCATCTAACATAATACTCATACCGTCTGTAACTTCTGTATAAGTTCCTGAGTTATTTGTTACCTCTACGATTTGATATATATAGGCATTATTCTCTTTTTCACTGGTAAGACTTCCATCTAGATATTTATCCAAATCCTTTAATTCAATGGACCAACTAACGTCCCCGCTTACTTCGTTTGTCACTGTAGAATTAGTATCATTAACCTTTATTAAACAAGCGTCCCAATCTATTGGCTCTTCTACCTCTCCACCTATAAAATATCCGTCTACATGATCGATAGTTTCCACTGATAAATATTTGTAAGTACTATCATCTGCATCCTTAACCTTTCTTTTTAAAACAAAAGTTGCTTGTGGGAGACTTGTAATAGAAGAAACATCATGCCAAAGTTTTTTAAGACTAAAATCAACCTTTTCATCTATGTAATTTGCAAAGTTATAATTGCTATATTCTGCCACATTTGTCTGAGCCTCTGTTATTGTTCCCACTGTATATGGCGTATCTTTATCAATAGTGAAAACATTTCCATCAATATCTGTAGAATTAATTGCATTCGGCGCAACTAAATATTCACTATCCCTATTTATACTGTATAGCTGTGATTCATCTGAAGGGATTACTTCATATATTGTGTATTGTGTTCCCACCGGTATTCCATCACTAGTCCAGGTTTCACCGTTTTTCAATACAACCTTTCTATAAAGCGTTGTACCTCCTATATTTTTTCCACCTATATTTGAATATGCAATATAAAATACGTATTCCTGATTTGGATCTAAGTCAGCATCCGATGTGTTTGCCTGACTCTTTGTTACAGATATTCCGCCAGTCTTAACTGTATTTATAAATTTCATATTTAAATCTAAAGATAGATATTCTTCATCCGGATGCATGTATGACCTAAATACAAATGATGGATCTGAAGTATCCGAAGAAGATGCATAGACATTAGTCTGCTGTGTAGTCGGATCATATACTTCTACTCTGTAATCCTCTACTGAAAGTCCAGTCTGACCAATCAGTCCTGTAGAATTACCTGTATTGGTGGTCAAATCCGAACCGCCGTATCTGCTATACACCGTTACAGGTATGTTTCCGGAAGTTGTTCCTTTTAAATTATCACTTACCTCAACATATTCACTTTTATCCTGATCAAACTCGGTTACCGTATAAGTGGTGTCATATAGATTTTTATCTACATCAGTTAACATCTCTGTTAGGGAAATGTAGCTGCCTCTTCTAAACTGCTCCCTAAAAGTAACACTTTGATTACAACCCAGGGTAAAGTTACCTTCACTATCTACTGTATAATTGGTTGTGGTTTCATCATCCGTGTAATTGTATATAGCACCCTCTGCTATCTCTAAATCTCCAGAGCTTGCCGAACCATAGTCTCTGATTTCATACTGGTTTACTACGAATCCCGCACCGGATGCAGCACCATTATATGAACCATAATGTGTTGCCTGATTAAGAATATTAAATGTAAATGTTTCATTATCCTTTATCAAATCAACAAACTCATTAGATACATTATTTGTGTCCGTATCAATTTCCTTAGTAACTTCCAATTCATTGTTATCAACGAAGTTAAACATGAAAGTCATGTTTGATTCCCACATACCACGTTCCATGTAGTATATGCTAATCTTATGTTTACCTGTCTTTGCACCTGTAATACTAAAATCATCTGTTACAGCGCCATTAGTTACAGTTCTACCAACACCGTTTTTAACACCTGTGCCATAAACAGTTGATGTCATATCTCTAAAGTTAAGAACACCTGACACCTGACCATGAGCTCCACCTACGTCCAATACCAACTTGTCATCAATGAATACCCACACATCGTCATCTCCTGAGAATCTGAATTCTATAGGATAATAATTGCCATCTGTTCCTAAAACTGTTCCATCTGGAGTTAATGAGAACTCAAACTCCATTTTTGTACCATAACCATAGTTATATGTAGAAGCTGTTGCTCCGGATGATGTCTCATTAAATGGGAAAAATCCGTATGTTGAACTAACTCCTGATGTCTGACTTGCAGAATTTACATTTTTTGACCAATCCGAGTTAGGCATGGTCTTTAAGTAATAATCATATGGAGAATTAGAACTATTAGAATTCTCTCTTATTGCCAGAGTTGTATCTGCACTATTAAAAGTCCAGTAGTATACACCTGTGGTATCTGTATTTGTCTTATTAACCTCACCTGACGAATTCATATAGTACTTAGTAAATGGAAATGCTACATTTTCGTACACGTTACCAATCTTTGTATTCTTAGAATTATTACCATTTAAGAAATCACTATCGAAATGTGGCATATTAACACCGGTACTAGTGTTATTTTCATCAGCTGTATAGTCGCTATATGAAACACTTAAATCTCTTGTTTTTAATTCACCATCCACCAATGTATTACCTACAAGTCCCTGTAATGCATATGAATACATAGCTGTATTACCATTGATATCTGCATTAGAGTTATTAGTGGACATGAATTTGTAATACAATGCCTGATTATCTGTCTTCGATGAGAATCCATAAAGATTTAAGTTAGTCGCTAAATACTGGAATAATACATAGCTTCCATCAAATTCATTTGGCTGAAAATGTCCTGTGTATATTGGAATATCTGTGGCATTTGCCGAATAGTAATCACTTAATGCCTGATCAAATTCTCTAAAAGTAACCCAGTTTCGCTGTCCTAATACATGAGAACCGTAATCATCCCTGTTAAGTCCATTCATTTCATAATCACTGTAGTAATCATAAAAAGTGGAATTTATATAAAATGTGTCACTTGGATTTGCTGTATTTGTATACCTATCTGAAGAGTTGCTACTATCAAAATCAGAAGCAGCTATATCCACAACTTGTTTTCCCTTTCCGGTTTCGCTGTCTCTTATGCTATATACCGTATCCCAATAACCATCTCTATAATCGTCATCATATATGTAAGCATCACTGGTATCTGCATAAAAACATTGATTTTCAACAGTAGGCATTGGCTGTAATGTGGTTCTTGAAGAATCACCCGGTACGTTGTTTATAGCTGTCGAACTATAAAAGAATACATATTTATACGTATTACCCGATGGTATTTCCGCCTTATAAACATCTCTCCAAGTATGTGAATATCCATTTATTTCCTCGGTATATTCGCTTTCCTTTGTAAGCAAAACGCTTGATGATGTAAAACTACTTGCGTTGGCTACAGATATACCTGCCCCTGATGGATTTGTACTTGTAAAACTAATCACATGACCCATTAAAGCTCCCTTTAGGTCATATCCTGTATAATGAGCCGATGTTTTAGTCGTTCCATCTTTGTATTTCACATATATGTATCCTGAAGATGGTGATGAGGCATAACCGGATATGTCTACATTACTTTCAAAATATCCGCTACCCATAGGAACTAATGTTATTCCCACTCCGTATCCGTCTGGCTTTAACTCTATGGAATCTATATAATCTACATCCGAAATATTTGATGCATCTATATATAACCTGCCGCTTTCCACTGGAAGTTCAGTAAAAAACTTCGCATATATATTTGCGGTACCTGCTTTTGGCATAATGTTTGTTATACCACTTACCGTAGAGGCATTATCACCTTCGTCATTAGCAGTTCCGTCGTATATCATTTTTGACAGGGTTGCATCAAAATAAATGTAATCTCCTACATCCGCCTTTGTTATATTCAAAAACAAATTGTCCAAGTTTAAAACATTAGTCATTAACAATACAACTATGAGTCCAACTACGGTAATACTTTTTATTGTTTTTTTCATTTTCTTTTTCCCTATGTCTTTAGCCATACTTTCTCTCATCCTTAATCCATTTTTTTCATCTTTTAAAACCATTTATAAAAGCCAACAATTTTACCTCGCAGTAAAATAAGATTGCTTAACACAATAACATCCCCTAAGGGTTTTATAAAGGTTTTGAAACCTTATATATCTAACTCGCAATTTTTTTTATCCAAACCACATTTTTTTCTACCTAAACTATTTATCTTTTTAACTAAATCAGTTATTTTAAGCACAAAGAACCCAGATTTCCTTTATAGAAATCTGGGTTCTTCATTTTATTTTTATTCTTAGATTTAATTACAATATTACATAAAATTATATTAATGTAGCTTAGTGGAGATGGGTGCTTTTAATACCTAAAGTAAAATAAGAATTTAGATATTATATTTAGAGAGTATATACCGAGAGAGGTTTACTCTAGATATAAAAGCACCCGTATACTAAGCTAGGCATAGCCTACATATACAATAACAAATTTTCTAATTTATACTAGTAATTCAACGCCTTTATGTCTAAATCCAAACCTTTTTTGTCTATCATCTAAATTATTAGTAGTTTTTTGTATATTTTTTTACCCAATCCCTTGGTTTTGTCTGAATTGAAAAAAATATAACCCTGCAAATGCTGCATATAAAAATGACACTAATACTATAGGCATTATCATCTCTGTTATAGAAAGGTATGATACAAATCCTGATATTCCGACCCTGTTCATTATAAAACTCATACATATATCCGTTGTAAGTCCACTGGCTATACTTCCTATTATGCCTCCTATGAGACCAGCCACCAAAAATCTTGCTTATCCGCTATCCACCCGGATATAGCTACATTTTCAAATATTGTAAGATTGGATACTAACTGAGGTTCCTGAAAAATAAATCCAAATTCCCTAGCTCTAAGGTTGGCCTTTTCTTTTTCAGACATATCAGTAATATTCGTCCCTCTGTATTGGATCATTCCCTTGTCAATTTTGCCCATTCCACTTAAGGCATATAACAAGGATTTGTGAATATTACTTCCCCTTAGTATTACTTCTCTACTATCCATTCTTTCCTTCCCATCTTGATTTTATGTTCCTTAATTGCTATTAAAACTGCATCATGGTCTTTCCTGGAAATAGGATCATTGTTAGCCATTGATTCCATAATTCTCTCAGCCTGCCTCTCATCTTCAAGACTTTCCATAATATCATATATTGTCGAATTATCCTTTCCTAGTAATGCCTTTACTTGCCTTACAGGATTAATACCAACTTTTCTCCAAGATTTTAAACTTTTAGAGAATTTCTCTATCATAACACAATTGGCATTAAATATTTCCTCTTCTCTATTTATCATTAAATTCACAGGTAGTTTAGAATTTAATTCTTCCACTTCTTCCTTGGTTGCTTTATGTTCTATTACCCTTACGTCATAATAATCTATATTATTTTCATCTATATATTTCTTTATAGAATTTTTAAGACATTTTTTTAATTCTGTAATCTGATTGTCATTTAAGTTAGTTTTATCAGCATATAAAATTGCATTAAGATTATCTATTCTATTTTCAATTGATAAGTTAGTTTTAATAATGGCAATTTCTTTTATTAAATCATCACTTACATCAGAATATCTTTCATCATTCTTTAAGTCAGAGATACACTTCTTAAGATTTTTAAGGGATTCTTCCAAACCTCTTATTAAGATATTACTTATAGCATCTGATAGCTCTAATATTTTTCTTTCATCAAAAGTTATCATAAGTAACTGATCAATGACTTTCTTCTCAGCTGATACTATTAGATTTTTATCGGATATTTCCTTCATATCCAATAAAAATTCTAATTTATCTTCCATAGAGTCGTAGCTATTGAACTTGGATAAAATAATATTCTCTATCTTTAGTTCATTTTCAAATTTTGTAATTTTAATATTTTGAATTACTTTTTTTCTTTCTTCAATAACATCTATTAATTCTATAATAGCTTTATATTTAGACTTTTCAGCTCTAGAGCCGGTAACAAAACCTTTTCTCTCCATCTCTGATTTATAATTAACTGCCGCATTTCCTAGTTTTTTAAAGCAAGATGTAAGTCTTTTAAAATCCACATCTTCCAAATCATCAAATAATTCTTCAGAATACTCTAGCATATCATTGTAAGCATCTTTAAAATCTTCAAAAGAAGGAGAATCACTACAATATTCTCCTTCATATTTTAACAATCTTCGAAGTTTACCTAAATCATTTTCCAAGTTAACCTCAAATTCATCAAAGGCTTTAGAATTCTCATATATAGACTTAGATAAAGAATTTGTTAGTATATCCAAGTTTTTTATCATCTCTAGCATCTTTAGTTCAGACGGATATATCTTTTTGTCTATGGAACGAGTTATAACCTTTCCAACCTCATCTAATTCCACATATACATCCACTTTAGCCGAATACTTATCTAATATATTTATAAGCTTATAAAAGACATTATTAACGCCTAGCATTATTTCCCTAGATTCCATTAATAATTCTTTTCTAATACTTATATTCTCTATACATTTTTCATTAATGTTTTTCTCCAACTGCATTATTTTTTTCAATGCAATCTCTAAATCTTCAACAATATCTAAATCTGATATATCTTTATTCTTTATTCCATAATATTTATCATAACAAGCTTTAAATTCATAACAATAATTTTGTACAAAATATAATGCCATTAAATCATCTATCAACCATCCATTTTTTATGCCCGCACCAATACAAATAATTTCTTTATGGATTCTCATAATATTGTTCATATGATTATCGCTGGTATCCAACATAGATATATAATCTATTATTTTTTCCAACTTCTGCATTATTTCAGCTCTACAGTCTATCTCTTTTGTATAATCTCTATCATTACTATTCATATTCTCATAAGTAATTATTTCACAAATAATATCTATGGAATATATACCTATTTGAACCATTATTATTCTATTGGTTATTGAATAAGATTTAAAATTATTTACAAGGATACTACTACAATCATAAACCCCACGTACATTGTAAGCATCATTTTTGCTTGTAACTTCATTAAATCTTTCCAAAAATGCAAACATATACTCAATATATTTTTTTTCTATTGGCGTTTTAGTTTCATACAACTCAATATATGCTTCTTTTTTCTGTAGTATATTATCTACTATTCTACCTGCATCCTCCGGATTAATTGCTATATATCTTTTATTTTTATTAAATTCATTATCATAGTCATCCGGATATATATCCGAAGCTAGAACGTCTAAAAATTTACATATAAAGGCTGTTTTTTCTTTTATCAAGTCTCTGCTATTGTAATACTCTGACATAATTCATCCCTCCGAGTAAAACTACCCCCTATTATATTAAAATAATATCACTATCACTATGACAAATTAGTGACAATTCACCCCTCAAAAAAAGTCCTACGAATCCCAGAGATTCGTAGAACTTCTATTAAAATAATTCTTTTGCATAATCAAATATATACTCAATAAAATCCTGTTCTTGTCCTGATTTTTTATACTCGTATAATCCAAATCCAACAATCTGATATTTATCTTTTATCATACTTAATAGTTTTTTAGCTGTACTTATAGACATACCTTTTTTTACAGGTGTTTGCACTGAAGAAAATTCTTTAGGATCTAAAACGTCTAAACCAAAATGAATATATGCATACTTAGTATTTTTTCCTTCAAGAACTTCATTTATGCTGTTCATAATCATTTCCACAGAAAGATAATCTATATTGTTTACTAAAATAAACTTCTTTTCTTTAGCATCTAAGTCTCTTCCACCTAATTGAACAAAATTCTTCGGTAATATTGGCTTTGTTACAATCTTTTTCAGTTCATATTCCGGTTCCATAAGCATACGAGCCGGCATGTTACGAAACAGTCCATTCTCAGATTCCTTAGGTGATTTCATATCTCCATGAGCACCAAACCAGAACACTGTCATGTCCCCATCATACTTTCTATTAAGCCATTCCACCGGCACAATATCAACATCGCAGCCACCTCCAATGGTAAATATCTTATCCGGTGAATTCAAAGAGACCGTCATACCGGTGGATACTGTCTGCTTTATAATGTCTGCATATCCGAGTATGTGTTGTTCCCTTTTTGATACTACTTTTTTGCTTATATCGACTTTATGATACTTTAAATTTTTCTTTCTTAGATATATTTTTTCAATTTCCTCTGCAGCATAATAGGCGTCTATTTCCCCTACACCTTGCCATTGTGGATACAATAATATCATGCTTATCCCCCATTTGCACAGTACATATACTACCTACTATTATATCTAAAAAGCCCTTTTCAATCAACGAAAGAATACTTAGAATTAACGTATTTTCTCAATTTTTTTAATTAAATATTTTACATAATTTTTTATATAATCTTTTATATAATATCTGGTATCACATTATTCTGAACTATCTGTTCATATGTCTGTGGTTTAACCATCCAATCACTTTTTCCTTCTCTTACTAGAACTACTCCTGGTATTGGATTATTATTGTAATTAGATGCCATGGAATATCCGTATGCACCTGTAGAATAAGTAGCTAATATATCTCCTCTTTCCACTGACTTTGGTACCATAAAATCTGTTAAGATAATATCTCCAGATTCACAACATTTTCCACATACAGTGACCTTATCATCCTTTGCTTCCTCAGCTTTATTAGCAATTACACCTGTATACTCTGCCTGATAAAGAGCCACTCTTATGTTATCTCCCATTCCACCATCTACGGATACATATTTTCTAAGACCTTTAATATCCTTTATCTGACCTACAGTATAAAGGGTAATACCAGCTTCTGCAGCTATAGACCTTCCCGGCTCTACTACTGCCACCGGACACTGTATTCCTATCTCTTTAGCTCTCTCATTCATTCTTTCCATCATTGGATCTAAGAAGAAACTATATGGTTTTCTCTGTTCATCAATGTATGTTGCACCATATCCGCCACCGAAGTTAACTTCCTTAACATCCACATCATACTCTTTTTTAATCTTTCCAGCCCAATCCATAAGCACATCTAATGCCTGAAGAAAGGCATCATTTTCAAACAATTGAGAACCAATATGCATGTGAAGACCAACAAATTCAAGATATTCAGAATCAATTACCTGTTTAACAATCGGCATAAATACTTCTTCATCAAGAGGAATTCCAAATTTGGAATCCTTCTTTCCTGTTATTATATAATCATGAGTACTAGCTGCAACACCTGGTGTAATACGGATTATTATGTTCATTTTCTTGTTGTATTTTTTACAAGCTTCTTCAATTAACTCTATCTCGTTAAGACCGTCTAGAATAATACGTCCAACGCCGTATTCCACTGCCATATCTATTTCACTTGGAAGCTTATTATTTCCATTAAATTCAACTCTTTCTGCCGGAAAATTCACCTTCTTAGCGGCATATATTTCTCCACCGGATACAACATCTATACAAGCACCCTGTTGCTTAAGAATCTCATACATTCCCTCTGTACAAAATGCTTTGGAAGCATATGCAACTCTGGCACCAGGATACTTATCTGTAAACTGCTCTTTAAGCTCATTTAACCTTTTTGTAATCTCTGTATAAGACATTACATATAAAGGAGTTCCATATTTCTTTGCTAGCTCAGTTGTATCGCAACCATCAAAATATAATTTTCCGTCTTTTATTACTTTTACGTCACTCATATCGTACCTCTTTATCTCGTTTAAAATATTATTACTTAGAAAGTATACATTATTTGTATAAATTTATCTACAATTGTTTTCATTGTTATCATTTAAACCTAACAACAAAAGACCGCCATATATGAGAAATCCCATATATGACAGCCTCATCTTTGAGCTTTAATTATTTGCTCTCTTTATCTTTATCTAAAAATACTAACATAAATCCTAATCCAACCAATAACACACCTACTATTATAAGTAATACCACTGGCCATACCAATAGTCCTGTTTGAGGAATTGTTGGTGTTGGTGTTTCTTTTTTCACCTTTGAAGAAGTGCCTGCTGGCGTGGTAGTTTCCTGAGTAGTCTCTGTTACTGTTGTTGTCTCTTCTTCTGCAATCGGTGTACAATCTGCAATTTTAGCTACCGAGGTCTTTGGAGATGCATCTACATCATATATTACTGTACCACTTGTTTCCTCTGGAACAGTAACTAGAAATGTACTAATCGGCATGTATCCATCGGCTGCATCACCTTGAATAACCAAATATAATCCAAGTGTTAAATCATTAAAACATGTATAACCACTATCGTTTATATTCTGGGTGAGACCTACCAATTCGTTAAGCTCTGTATATGTCTCAAGCGAACTTGTAAGCGATTCGTCTAAAGTAGTTAAATCACCATCAAAACTCTCATAATCCTGAGTCAATACAAACTGTAAATCTCCATTTTCATCAAGTTGCATACTTGCAACCTGATACAGAGTAACACTTCCACCTGCAACAGGATTATCATCATATTTAATTGTAATGCTGATGCTTCCTGTTTCATCAATATCAACATCCTGATATGTCAATGCATGTACCATGGTTACATTTGTAGAAAACACACAGCATATTAGAAGCACTAAGGCTACTATTTTTATTATTGTAGCTGTTCTATTTTTCAATATAATCACTCTTCTCTGTGTCTCGGTTTATAGAGATTCACTTATTATTTTGCCATTTTTCTCTTAAGTACAAGAACTGCTGCTGCGAATACCATTAAAGCACCACCAATGATGTAGAACATTCTTGTACCAATTCCACCAGTTGTTGGAAGTGTTGATGTAGGTGTATTTAAAATATTAGCATAGACTTTACCATTGGTTGCATTGGCAGATGTAGCTGTTGCACCCTGATAATTAACTTTCATATCTGCACTTGTTGATGCAATTCCAATAGCTGTTACTTCATATTCTTTAGATCCTGCTGTAGGTGTAGCAACTGCACTGATTGTTGCAGTAACTGTGAATGGAACATCTGCAATAGCTGAGTATCCTGTAGGAACCTTGGTCTCTCTTAATGTATATGTTCCTGCGTCAAGTCCATTAACAATAATTTTACCTGCATTTGTTGTAAGAATTTCTGTACCTGATGCTTCATTTGTTGTCCATCCGGTTACCACATTACTTGAATTTATTATTGCATATTTATTACCAGATTCGTCTCTAATCTTAAAACCTGCACTTGTAAGTGCCTGATTAGTTGTACTATCAACCTTTAATCCATCGAATTCATATGTAAATGCATATGCATAATCTATTGGCGTATCCTCAGTTGTATTAATAGGAGTACCTGTTGAATCAAGGTTAGGATTATTTGAATATGTTACCTTAACAGAGTTAGGGTTTCCATTTGCTCCTGTTACAGCATCATTTGTGAATTTTGCATTATATTCAACCACGATTACATAACCTGCAGGGATACCTGCTGCAATTGTGTTATCTGTGTAAACTGCTGTCTTTGTATCATTAAAACTTAATACTATAGATGAACCGTTGGCAGTTAATGATACATTAGAATCTGTTAAATCAAGTGTTCCATATAATGTTCCAAGTGAATTAGCATTTGTGTATCCTGAATATACTTTTGCTGTTATTGAATTTGCAACATATGTCATTTTTGTTAAAGTATCTGTAAATGTGTAATTATATCTGGTATATCTTGCGTAGTCTGCAGCTGCAGGAAGTGTACCAACAAGTCTGAATCCAATTGTTTCCTCACCCTTTGAATAATCAGCTGCTTTTCCATATGTATTTGTAGAATCTTCTTTAATATACTTTTGAACAGTTGGAACATCTCTCTTATCTGTAATTGTCAAAGCAGTTGAACCATCTGAAACAGTAACTACATGGAAGTTAATAGAATCTCCATCTGTTGATGTAGTTGTATCTTTAATAAGATAATATCCAGTTGGTAACGAAGCTGTTGCTGTAGTATTATTAATCGTTGCAAATGCTGCCTTTGTCTGATTCCAATAGTTATCAATTACAGCAATCTTTTCTGCATCTGATGATGAATTAACTGCTGATAACGCATTTAATACTGTTGTGGAAACATCACTGCCTAAAGTTCCGGTACTATTTGCACCATACTTAATTCCTGAAAACTGACCTGATGTGGAATCGTATGATGTTGCTGTAAAAATCTGATACACTTCATAAGTATGTGTATCACCGGTTTCTCTACTTAATGTTGCATCTGCAAATGCAACTGCTGACATTGCCATTGTCATAACTACCGCTGTGATAATGGCCATTAATTTTTTCATTCTCTTCATATTACTTGTCCTTTCTGTGTTTGATTTATATTAGTTTTTTTTTGCCATCAAAACACCCTTAATTAATATTAACCATATATATTATCAGGATTTTGGGTTCTATCTTTATTTCGATATACCAATCCTGCTAAAGCAATTAGAATGAATATGTATCCTAATATTAAATATTTTCCATATCCCCTTCCCCCAGTTACAGGTAATACATAACTTGGAGATTGATATGTATTAGTAACAGACATGGTATATGTAGATGTATTCGTCGTATCTACACTGCTTGCTGTTATTGTTCTAGTACCATAGGTTACCGTATATGTATCTCCACCTAATGTTATAGAAGCTAAATCTGAAACTTCCGTATAGGTTGTTCCATTTGAAACCACTTCTACAATATCGTATACATAACTAACTTTACTTGCCGTCAGACTATCGTCTGTATATTTATCAAGACCTGTAATGTTTATATTCCAGGTTGCAGTATTTGAAATTGTTGTAGACGTTACATTAGACGATGTAAGTTCCATCACATAATTATCTTCTGTTGGCGATGTAACACTTGAGTCATACTTATAAGAAGATGTTGATGTATCATAAGTAACCGGAACATACACATATGTACTATCATCCGCTCCACTTATCTTTCTTCTAAGTTTAAAATGTGCTGATGGTAATGAGGCTACACTTGCAATATCTGCCCAATCCTTTTTTAATGCTAAATCAACTGTTTGATTAATTGTATTAGCGAAGTTATATGCTGAATAATTAGTACTATCCGCTTCTACAACTGTTCCTGTTACATATGGCGTACCTGATGCCAATGTTATATCTGTGGTTGTTCCCCATTCTTGTCCAATAGTTGTAGACGTTGATAATGTGGAATATGATGTACTTCCATTTATACTATAAATCTCTGAACCATCTGTTGGCATTGCCTCGTATATAGTGTACTCTGTTCCAACCGGAATACCGTCACTAGTCCAAGTTTCACCGTTTTTCAATGTTACTTTTCTTACAATATTGGTGTTTTCAAGAGCTCTTCCGCCTACATTGCTATATACCACATAAAATGTATAATCCGTACTTGAATCTAAAGCTGTATCACTAGTTGAAGCCTGACTCTTTGTTATGCTTATACCACCTGTTTTAACAATATTTACCTGATTAATTTTAAGATCTAAAGATAAATAATCTTCATCAGGATGTAAGTAAGACCTAAATACAAAGGAATCTTCTGATGTATCTGTAGATGATGTATAACCAGTATTTGCATGTGATGGATCATAGACTTCTACTCTATAATCCTCTACTGAAGGTCCTGCAAGTCCGGTAAGAGATGTTGAACTTCCTGTTGCTGATAAACTTCCAGATCCATATCTGCTATACACTTTCGTAGGAGTCGTAGAAGAACTTCCACTGACTCCATACAGATTATCTGTAATATCTACGTACGTATTTGTATCAGAATTCAATTCCGAAATAGTATATTGAGTATCAAACAACGAATTATCTGAAGCACTTAATACCTCCGTCAACGAGATATAACTTCCTCTTCTGAACTGGTTTTTAAATACTACAGTATCATCACCACCCATTACAAACTCTCCATCACTATCTACTGAATAGCTTGTTCCTGAAGAGTCATCTGAAAATGTATATACTGCTCCTGTAGCATTTTCCAAATTTCCGGAAGTTGCCGATCCATAGTCTCTGATTTCATACTGATTTACCACGAAACCGACTCCAGAAGCTACGCCGTTATATGATCCATAGTGTGTTGCCAGATTCTTTATATTAAATTTATAAAGATTCGACCCTAAGAATAAATCCTTAAACTCTGCAGATAAATTGTTAGTTGTTGTATCTACACTCTTTGAAACCTGAAGGTCATTGCTATCTGTGAAGTTAAACATGAATGTCATGTTTGATTCCCACATACCACGTTCCATATAAAAGATAGTAATCTTATGCTTTCCAGCCTTAGAGCCTGATACACTGAAACTATCTGTAGCAACTCCATCTATACCAGTTCTACCTTCACCGTTTTTAACATTAGTTACCTCTACGGTATCATTTGAAAAATCCAATACACCAGATACCTGTCCATGGCTACCACCAACGTCAAGAACTAATTTATCATCAATGTATACCCATACATCATCATCTCCTGAGAATCTGAATTCTATAGGATAATAATTACCATCTGTACCTAAAACTTTTCCATCTGGAGTTAATGAGAATTCAAACTCCATTTTGGTACCATAACCATAGTTATAAGTTGAAGCAGTTGCCCCTGATGCCGTCTCGTTAAATGGGAAGAAGCCATAAGTTGTACTTACATCTGTTGTCTGACTTGCTGAATTCACATTTTTTGACCAATCCGAGTTACTCATAGTTTTTAAGTAGTAATCGTATGGCGAGTTAGAACTATTGGAATTCTCTCTTATAGCTAAAGTTGTATCCGCACTGTTAAAAGTCCAGTAATATATACCAGTAGTGTCTGTATTTGTCTTATTAACTTCTCTTGAAGAATTCATATAGTATTTGGTAAATGGAAATGCTACATTTTCATATACATCTCCAACTTTAGTATTCTTAGAGTTATTACCATTTAAGAAGTCTGCATCAAAATAAGGGAGACTTGCGCTGGCACTTGTATCATCTGCTGTTACTTTATAATTATAAAATGGTACCGAGTCTTCTCTTGTCATAACCTGATTATTTGATAAAGTATTACCTACAAGACCTTGGCTGGTATACGAATACTTACCTGGATTATTGTTAATATCTAACACAGAGTTATTAGTTGACATAAACTCTGCATAATTACTAAATCCATATAAATTCAAAGTACTTGCAATATCTGCAAACCATCCTCCCCATCCACTAATACTTGGTTGGAAATGACCTGTATATATTGGAATATCCGTATTATTACTTTTGTAATAATCACTAAGTACCTGATCAAACTGTCTAAACGGAACCCAGTTTCTTTGACCTTGAATATGAGAACCGTAATCATCCCTATTAAAACCATTTAACTCATAATCCGAATAATAGTCATAAAAGGTTGAATTAATATATAAGATATTACCATTTTTATATGCTGTAGAATACTTATCACTGCTAGATGTACTATCAAAATCCGATGCTGTTATATCAACAACATCACTTCCTTTACCAGCTTCACTATCTCTTATTGAATACACTGTATCCCAATAACCTTCTCTATATGTATTGTCATAAAGATATTTATCACTGGTATCTGCATAATAACACTGGTTTGCCGTTGTTGGCATAGCTGTTATCGTAGTCCTTGCTGAGTTACTAGGAATCGATGACTGACTTGTTGAACTATAAAAATACAGATATTTATACGTTGTATCTGTTGGCAAATCAACACTATATACATCTTCCCAGGTATGGGAATATCCAGAAATTGTCTTTGTATATGCACTTTGTTTTGTAAGTTGCAATGTAGTAGAAGAATAACTACCTGCATCAGCAACAGATATACCTGAGCCTGATGCAGTTGTGCTTATAAAACTTATAATGTGTCCCATTAATGCAGTCTTAAGATCTTTTTCTGTATACTGTGCCGATGTATCGGAAGATCCATTTTTATAATATACATATATACATCCGGATGAAGGAGATGAATTATAAGATGAAATATCTGGACCTTCATAAAAATCATTTTCCATAGAGTATAACTTTATCGCATCTCTATAACCATCAGGTTTTAATTCTATGTGGTCTATATTATTTTTATCCGAAAGATTAGATGCATCTACATATAATTTATTACTATTTACAGGAAATTCCGTATATAAAACCGCATATATATTACCATTGTCTACAGGCATTATATTCTCTACTCCAGATGTTGTTGCAAATGCATCATTGGTAGAACCATCATAAGAAAGTTTTGATAATGCAGCATCAAAGAATATTCTACCTGCTGCAGAATATTCTCCTGAAACCGATACAACATCTGAATTTACCTTTAATAAATTATATGAACTGTCGGTCCACATAAAATTATATGTGGTTCCATTATATGCAACTGAAATAATTGTATCTGTATAAATAGAAGATGATGAAACATCCACGGAATATGTTGTGGAATCCGATGCATCTGCTGATATAGTCTGCGCACTTCCATCTCCTATTGTAATTGTTGGTGTCAATGAGCCATCAACTATAAAGGTTAATGAGTCAAGATATAGTTTACTTGGGCTTATGCTGCTTGTTGTAGGAGCACTTCCCCAGATTGATTTAACTGTTGAATCAGAATTCTGTGTACATCCATAGTAATAAGTATTAGTTGAGCTTTCATCATATCCAGACACAACTGCTGTAGCATCTGGAACATTTCCACCAATAGAATATCTTCCTAAAGAATTATTACTTGAGTCAGTAAATTCTACTACCATATACGGATCACTTGAAGTCGCATCTGCAGGTACCGTAAATGAAGTCTCATGAGATGAAAGAGTACCTGCTACGCTTGTGCTATAAGCACTTCCATCTTTTGAATAAAACACTGCATTAACTGTTCCTGAAAGAGCCTTTGTCATATCCACAAAATTAATAGTATCACCAGCGTGTGACAAGCTATTTAAATAATCCTGATATGTTACATGGCTAAGGGTACTACCTTCGTAATAATCAGATGATGTGGCTGAGGTACTAAAAACCATATCCGCTAACGCTGCCAGGGTACCTCCTGTTGTAAGATACGAACTATCAGCAGCACAATACTTCCTAGTCCCACTTGAAAATGAGATTCCAAAGCACATAGCTTTCTGTCCATCATTATTAATCTGATATCCAGAAGAAACATCTGGACTTTTATATAAATAATTATAACCTGGAACTGCCGTCATATAGACTGGTTCAGTCCAACCATATGGTCGGAATATTATTGACGTGATATTTGCTGCATCAGAAAGATTAGATGCATCAAAATAGAAATATGTCCCTGTGTCTGCCTTTGTATAATGTAAGAACGCTACATTTTCAGCAAACATTCCAATCACAAGTGTGATAAGACAAATTATCGCGATTAGTTTTTTTGATTTAAAATATCTTTTCATTATAATAACCCACTGCTTTCTGTCTATATAAATAAGCTTAACTGTTCCCCTGTATTAATAACTTGAATTTAATTTAAAAATGAATTAACATCAAATTAATGACAATTTATCTAATTGCCGAAATTAATTTCAGCAATTATAACATAACTTAGTTAATTAGTCGCTTAAATATTCTATGTTTAGCTATTACATTAATCATTTTAGCCAAATTCCGAATTTTTACAAAGGAGTACCAATGTCTGAATTTAAAGATACTATTCAAAAAAGCTTAGATGAGATTTTAAACAGATTACAATTCAATAGACTAGATGATTTAAAATCCTCTGGGTATATTTATATTGCTAACAATTACAAATGTCATGGTCGTATACGAATCATAGCTGATGATACAATATTTATTATCTCCGGAGATGATATAGATTTAAAAGAAGACTTTTTATTCGATATGGGTACTTCCGACAATTTTATTCTAGGTTATTTTCAATCCATATCCGGAGAATTAATACCATCCCTACAGCCACTGTCCTCTGGAAAAGTATATGCCAATTTATATAGTACAAATACTCAAAAAATATTATTTAAAACTCTAGAACCCTTAGACTTTGTTATAATTATTCTTTCAAAGAATTTATTTACAAGAATTT
Source organism: uncultured Eubacteriales bacterium (assembly GCA_900315425.1). Taxonomy (GTDB): domain Bacteria; phylum Bacillota; class Clostridia; order Lachnospirales; family Lachnospiraceae; genus Bovifimicola. The sequence continues at coordinate 180,390 of OMZA01000001.1, read as the reverse complement.
CATCTTATCAGGATAAAGCAACAAACAACGACCTACCTGATTTATCTAACTTAATCAAAGGTTGTTATAGCAATTCAAAGCTTGTTAACGTGTTTAATCACATAAAAAACGTCCGAATACAAAACCCTTTGGCAGAAAATTTCTTCTGGGGAAGTAAAATTTTCGAAGCGTTATCTATTATTATTGAAGAAAATACCTCCAATAATTCAAATGCTTACTTTTCAAACAACATTGATTCTGATCAGACAGCGGCATTCCAGGTGTCTAACTATATTGATAAACATTTAGAATCAGACTTAAATATAGAATTATTAGCCCAGATTGCATACATGAGCAGAGCTAAACTAAAATATGTCTTTAAAAATACCTTTGGAGTAAGCATGCAGGATTATATAAAAAGAAAAAGACTTGTTACAGCAAAACAACTTCTTGTTGAAACAAATCTTTCCATAAAAGATATTTCCACAAGCATAGGCTACAAAAACACCGGTAGCTTCTGCGAGATGTTTAAAAAGGAAACTTCTATGAGACCATTGGAATACAGAAAAACTAATAATATGTAATTTTTTTCAGTGGCCAGATTCTAAAGGTTACAATACCTATTAAATCATTTTTATTTACACAGCCTATCTTTGTATTTCTGCTATCTAGCACTGACAACCTGTTATCTCCTAACACAAAATAGGTATTACTTGGAACATCATATGGAAATGATATATTACACTTTCCAATATCGTATTGACTTACATAGTTTTCTTCAATCATTACTCCATTTACGCTTACACGTCCATTAAAGTCAATACTTACTATATCTCCCGGCTTCGCAATGATTCTTCTAAGGAGAATCTTATCATTCCATTTAAATGCACATATATCTCCATAATTTCCATCCTTTACTCTATTAAGTATGAGTATATCTCCTTCTTCTAGAGAGGGACTCATCCCATTTCCGGAGACTCTGACAAAAGGAAAAAAATATGCAATAGCCAAAATAAGTATTGCAGCCAAAAACAAAATCAAATATATACTGTTTTCTATTCTATGGTGTTTCTTTTTTTTCATATCTAATTCACTTTCTGCATAATAAACATACTTTCTCATTATAGCACATTGTATAAATCAAAAACATGGAAACTGTTGATTTATTTACCTAAATACGTTATTATCCCTATATATGATTCGCCATTTAAGGTAGCAAAAAATATAGGATTTTCTTTTCGAATTGTTATTTATCATTTTTTATTTCGTTTATATCTAATCTCATTATTATTTTGTCTAGTTCCTTTTCATTCCGGCTAATCAAAATAAACATTATTCCAATTAAACAAATTTAATAAGAAGGTATTTTTATGATTAAAAACTTAAAAGACTATTGTCGTTCATTGATTATTGACAATGGATTTACAAGGGATAATCCATCTGAACATCCTTTGGTTGATGGAGAATTTTACACTATGCGCCCGGATAAAGGCATAGGCACTATAAGATTATTTCAATACGACTCTTCCGCCACTGTTCTAATTGCTAATTTTACACCGCATGAAGATATTCAGATAACTTTTGATTTTCCAAAATCGTATACTATCGCTTATTTCTACCATGTATCAGCTAGTATTTTAAACAGTGATAAATATTTATCCCCGGGGCGAATATACTCAAAATCTTCAAATCTTGAACCATTTACAATTACCTTTAAGAAAAATATTCTTGTCAGTTGTATAACCCATACTTTTACTCCTGATTTTTACAAAAAACATCTTTGGCATCGATACCCTAATTTATACGAGGAGGATATAGAGCATCTGTACGAAAGCCTAAATGGCTTAACCATTTTCCCGGAACTTGCAAATGTATTCGACCAAATACATTCTTTTATAGGAAATGGCCTGGCTACAAAAATGTATTTTGAAAGCAAAGCCATAGAAGCGCTATCTCTTATAATCAAAAAAACTCAATCCGCAAATGCTAACAACCTTATTTCTACAGATGAAAAAAAACTCATAAACAAAAATTTTTCTCCATTTGATTACAATGCAATTCTATCCGTGTGTGAATACATAGATAACCATTTTTCAGAAACTATAAAAGAAGAATATTTGGCGCAGATAGCCTGTATGAGTTGTTCAAAGTTAAAGTACCTCTTTAAAGCAATCCAAAAGACAACTATTAGGCAGTATATTCTAGATAAACGAGTTGACTTTGCAAAACATTTAATAGAAAACTCTTCCATGCCTATCGCTCAAATCGCTAATATTGTAGGATACAAGAATTCCAGCAGCTTCTCAGATATGTTTAGAAAAAATACCGGGATGACTCCATCTGAATATAAAAAAAGTATAAAAAATACACATGATATATCTCAATAAATGTTGTTAATATTTTTCTGCTATTTTATAATCATTTTAAATATATTTAGCAGGAGTTTTTATGAAGATTTTAGCCAAAGTTTTAGTAAAATACAGAATTGTTTTTTTTATTACAATTTTAGCATTGACAGCATTATGTGTCTTTGCCATTCCCAAGGTCAATCTTAATTCAGACAGATCCAAGTATCTCCCGGAATCTTCTCAGATGAGTAAAGGTCTTAAAGTTATGAACAAAGAATTTGATATGGAAACCACTCCTGATCAGGTTCGTGTTATGTTTACCGACTTAAACTCAAATGATACTGAAAACGTAATAGGTATCTTGTCAAATATTGATAAAGTCCTAAGTGTGGGCTATGAAGCCGACAGTTCTTTTTATAACAAGAAAAATCACACTCTCTTTGTTCTTACCACTGAATCTGCTGATGCCAATGAATCCGTCATGAAGCAGTTAGATAAATCCTTAACAGGCTATACCTTTTGTTATACCACCGATGATGATCCTGATTCTATACCGTTGCCGGTATCTATGACCGCATTGATCTGCGTTTTAATTATTATGCTTTTAATGTGTAGTTCCTGGATTGAACCTATCATCTTTTTTATGACCATTGGAATCGCAGTGCTTTTAAATACCGGAAGTAATGCCATATTAGAAAGTGTTTCTACCACAACTTATGGTATATCTGCTATTCTTCAGCTGGTTTTATCCATGGATTATTCTATTATATTATCCAACCGTTATGAACAAGCCTGTAAAAAAACAAGTGATCACGTTGAAGCTATGACAAATGCTGTGGAAATTGCCATTCCATCTGTTATAAGTAGTTCTCTTACAACTATTGTCGGATTACTGGCTTTAATATTTATGAGCTTTACTATTGGTGCTGACTTAGGAATCGTTTTAGCAAAAGGAGTATTTTGCAGCTTGCTATGTGTATTTACAGCACTTCCTGCCCTTATGTTAGTTTTTGATAAACTAGTTATTCTTACAACAAAAAAATCCCTTACCATTTCTGTCAGAAGAATGGCGAGTTTAAGTTACAGAGCAAGATATATCTTAGCTCCTATTTTCGTGCTTCTTTTTATAATTGTATTTGTCGGCAAAAGTTATGCAGGAATCACTTACGATGCTATGGCAGAAAATGAAGTATCTAAAATCTTTCCTGTTGAAAATCAGATTCTTATCTTATATGACAATTCTGAGGAAAATAAAATTACAGATCTTATAACAAAATTGGAGGATGTTTCAGGTATAAAATCCATTACTTCCTATAGCAACACTTTAGGAAAATCCTATACTGCTTCAGAATTAAAGGAAACTATCTCTACCATGGGTATGGACATTGACTCTTCTATCATCGACTCTATTTACACTGATGACAATATGACCTTTACAATAGATGAGCTTTTTGACCTTTTAATGAATAACGATAAGTATTCAGATATGTTAAGCAAACAGCAACTGATGATTTTTAACGCTGCATACTCTTCTATTTCTTCTAGCAAATCTATGTTTGTTGGTAAAGAGCATTCCCGAATAATAATTTCCACAGATCTTATTCCTGGCAGTGATGAAATCTTAAAACTTGGAGAAGATATAGAAAAAATCACTGATTCATCATTAAAAGAAACCCACTATTATATTGGAAATACTATCATGGCCCTGGAAATGGAAAAGACATTTATAGATGAAATGAATAAAATTACATTGCTAACTGCTATTGCCATTTTTATTGTAGTTATGCTTACTTTCCGTTCTATTATAATACCTTTGATTTTGGTATTAGTAATTCAAGGTGCTGTTTATCTTACTATGACCTCAATGGCTATAGTTAATTATGACATGGTATATCTGGCCCTTTTAATCATGCAGTGTATACTTATGGGTGCAACCATTGACTATGCCATTGTATTTACTAATTATTATAGGGAAAAACGCGAAAAAAAGGGTATAAAAGAAGCTTTGGCAGATACATACCAAAGCTCCATTAGAATCATTGCTACTTCAAGTCTTATTATGATATGTGCAACAGCTATTGTGGGATTCACTTATAAAGACCAGACCATTTCTCCTATTTGTAGAATCATTTCTTTAGGAGTTATCAGTTCAATCATTTTGATTCTAGTATTTTTACCATCCATTTTAGCTATATTTGATAAATGGATTATAAAGAAAAAATAGTTTATTTATTTTTGGCAACTTTTAAAATATTTTTAAATGATAGCTTTGATCCACTATAGAACATAAGTCCTTTGTAGATTCTAGCTGCTAACCACAGTAACAACAAAGAACTAATAATCATAATTGCCAATACTATTATTCCCCATCCTACGGAAAGATTTCCCACAAGAACAATTCCCGGTGCACTCATGGCTCCCGTAAACGGAATAAGGTTCATTATTAATGGAACCTTTCCTTCTCCGGAAATAATAGTCATCAGCACAATCATATATGAAACCACCATAGGCAATATAAATATAGCCTGCATATTAGACGCCTCTTCAGGCTTTGTTACCAAACTTCCGGCAAATCCGGCAAATATCATATAGAATATAATACTTACTAACATTAAAACTATTGAAATCACAATTGCTGCAACAGAAAATCCCTGTCCTTTAAAATTCTCTTTTAATATATCAAACAGTTGTGTTACAACATTAGATTCCAATCCATATGCATTCATTACTATGAAATTTCCGCCTATCAACCCTATTACAGCTGATAAAATCCATATAAACACCTGAAGTATTGCTTCCGTTATATTAGCTAATATTTTCCCCATTAACAAAGCATATGGCGTTACGCTGGTAAGCATCTGTTCCACGAGCTTGCTGGTCTTTTCAAGACTTACTTCAGTACATATTGCCTGTCCGTAAAATAATACCATAAAATATATTAAGAACATCATTATAAAGAATGCTATGATAGTGATTAATTCCTTCGTCTTATTGAATTCCTCTCCAATTCTGGAAACACTAATATCTACCGGAACTAATATCTGAACAAGTTCTTCTTGAGATAATCCGGATTTTATATATACCTGATTTTCAAAAGCAGGTATTAGCAAATTCGCAAATTGCTCTGCCTTTTTTTCATCAACATCAATTCCAGATATAACTCGAATAATATACTCATCATTATCCAAATACTGATTGATAACTATCATATCAGACTTTTTCTTATTCTCTTTAACAAATGCTTCACAATCTTCTATTTCAACAAACTCTACATTTGAAAGTTCTTTATTTCCCATTGCTTGAAAATATGCACTATAATCCGGAATTCCAAAACCAGTTTCGTCAGATACATATACCTTGTCTAAATCATCAAATTTATAGTTCTTTTTATTCTTTTCAGAACCAGTATAGATAAATAACAACACTGTTATGCCTATCATAAGTATCAACGAAAAAGCCACCGTTGTTATAATAAACCTTTTATTTTTTATATGACTTTTCAAAGTGAAGGAAAACACTTTAGAAAAGCCTGTAAGTTTAAAACTTTTCATCAATTTTTTCCTCCATTTCTTTTCAATCTATTTGAAGCCTTGGCAATACCTATCATTTGCTTTAGAGTTGTAGGCTCACCGTTTGATACAATTACACTTTCATATACCAGGCTTACAAAAATCATCACTAACACATTGGTTAACACTAATAAAATCAAGGCAAATATCGTTATTACAGTGGTTGCCTTTCCAACAATAAGAGCTCCCGGAAGAACAAACATACTTGTAATAGGACAAATCATTGTAAATATAACATATTCGTTAATCTCAACGTTACTCATTATCATTAAGGACGCAAAGGAAGCAAAAAATCCAGTTAATATGATAATTTGAAATGTCTTCATTCCCTGCTGCATTTCATCGATTTTACTTACGGTTGCTCCAAACAGTCCGGATATCATACTGTATAAAAGTATTCCTAAAGCAATGACTATCACACATATCACTGCATTTGTCACCGATAGTCCTTTTATTATATTTCCATCCATAATAATGGATAGTCCACCTTTTAACGTATAATCAAAAAGTTCCTTAGATACATTTTTTCCTACAAATAATCCTACTGCTATAAAAATGAATTCACTTACTACTACAAGTATTGTGGCAACAATCTTACCAAGTATCAAAGCCATAGGCCTCACTGTTGTCATAAGATATTCCACAATTCGATTAGTCTTTTCTTCCACAATTTTAGAGGCCACCATATTAGCCGCCATAATAATAACCATATAGGCCAACATCATAAGGAAATATACCACTTGATATTGAGCCTCGGATATTGCAGTCTTTCCTTCAGATTTCGTAAACTCTTCCACACTAACAGATTCAGCATAAACTTCTCTTTCTAAGGTGTCTATTATGTCTTTATTAACATTTAATGCATTAACCTTATAAGTGTTAAACCATTTCTTTATTATCTCTCCTAATTCCTCAGCATCTGATGAATCTATGCCTTTAGCTGCATTATAGGAGATATGGAAAATGTAACTGCCTTCTTCCAAGTTTAAGCTACACTCTAGAATAACCGCTTTCTCTTTCTTCTGTGTAATACTCTTCTTTGCTTCTTTTATATCAGTAATATCTTCAAAGACTATACTGCTATATTCTTTTTTATCCTGCACTGCTTCTTTAAACGGGATGTCAACTCCCAGGTCAGATTTTACATATACCTTTTTAATATCACATTTTTTACTTTTTCCTTTAGATTCCATCAGTCCCATTATAGGGAATGCCAAAGTCGCCACCACTACCATTAAAACCATAGTAATTACAAGGGACTTTGACCGAATTGCCTGAATAAGTGTGAATCTAAAAACATGAGAAAATCCTCTTAATTCACCTTTATTCATTTGTATTCCCTACCTTTTCTACAAATATTTCATGTAACGATGGCTCTGTGATTTCAAACCTAAGAATTGGAATATCATTTTCCACTAATTTCCCTAAAAGCTCCTTGGCCTGACTTTCCCTATCCAGTTTAATATTTACTTCCTCTGGAGTGATATTTACTACCTTTAATCCCATATCTTTTACATATGGCATAACGTCAGCTTCTGCTTTTATCAAGAGATTCACCCTACCATAGCTCTTTTTAATTTCCTTAAGATTACCCTGCAATACAACTTTTCCCTTATCAAGTATTGTAAGGTCTGTACAGAATTCCTCTATAGTTGTCATTTGATGACTAGACATGATAATATATTTTTCTTTATTGGATTCTTCATGAATTATTTCTTTAAAAATATTCATATTCACAGGATCCAATCCTGATAATGGTTCATCAAGTATAATGACTTGTGGGTCGGAAATAAGGGTAGCCATAAGCTGTACCTTTTGCTGGTTACCTTTTGAAAGTTGTTCTGCCCTAAATGGCTTGACCGGCTTTTTTCCTACAGGTTCCGGATAAAAATATTCTGTAAGATTTAATCTCTCTGCCCAATAGTGTATTCTTTCTTCAATTTCTTTTTTAGGAACCCCTTTTAAACCTGCAAAATATTTCATCTGATCCATAAGTGAAATCTTTGGATATAATCCTCTTTCTTCTGCAAGATATCCGATGCTGGTATTCTCAATAGATAGAGGATTTCCGTTATAAATAACCTGTCCCTCGTCCTTTACCAACATATCAAGAATCATTCTTATCGATGTGGTTTTTCCGGCTCCATTTGTTCCCAATAGTGCATATACTCCCGGTTTTTCCATGTTAAATGACAGATGATCTACAACTGTCTTATCTCCATATTTCTTTACTAAATCCCTAACAACTAATCCCATATTCTATCCTTTCACTCTTTACAAAAAATAAGGCAAGACTATATATCATATAAATCTTGCCCTTTAATAATCAATTATTTTTAATTCTAAGTTTTCCCCCACTATCTTTGGTAGTATATCATATGACAACACACTTGCCAACCTCACTTTTGAATCCGGGTTCTGTACAACATGCTGGTTGTTGATTCATATACAAGGTGAAACCCTATACACTTTGAATTTATTGTATATATTTAAGTATAACTTTATAACCGAACCTTAGTAGCACGATTCCAGAAATCACACCTGTAGCAATCCCTATCAATACCGCAGAAACAAATGAGTTCTGCATATAAAAGACACCCGAGAAAATGATTAGTAATACCGCAATTACAATAGCCACGTAAGTTATGATTGCATGAGGCATAACTAAAACCTGGAGCTGGGACAGTTGTTTTTTCAGCTTCTTCATGTCCTTACTTCTCCTTTTCAGTCGTCAATTCTTGATACATCTTCATAAGAGCAGCAACACAGTCAGCTTCAGAAGTATCTTTGATTGAGAAACCGTAAGCTTGCATAACGGCTTTGTCGTTCGCAATATGCGCTTTCTGAAGTTCTGCTGGCATAGTAAGTGGGTCATATAAATCAGCAAGACTACTATTGGGATATAGCGCTCTCGCATCCAATATTCCTTGTGCAGTCTGTTCTATTTTTGCTTTTTGTTCTCCCGTCGGCGTCGGCCAAGGGAAGCAATTATATACTGTGCCAGAAGAATATCTATAGTCGCTTTTTAATCTACCGCCAAATGCTCTCAACCACGCCATATGTACATTTGATTCCAGAATACCAAAGTCATACAGCTCTGCATCAAAAACACAAAACAAGTTATTGCCAGGAATCATTCCATTGCTAACAAATCCCATTGGAACATAACGCCTATTCCCAGAAGATACCAATGGTATCGCAATATATGTTGTATCTTTAAATTGTTTACATGGTCTAAAAAGATGTGGGGTATCTTTCAGTTTATACGCATCTCCGGATTTAGGTGCATTTTCTCTCCACTCTTTACACTGTGCAATCCTTTTCTTAACCAATGGCAACGAATTTATCTCATTTGGACTTATTTCCTTGAGCCACAAGCAGTATCTGGGAATGCCCTTTATAAACTCTACCCCCATAGAATATGGTCGTATCCACTTTTCTGCCTGTGGTTCTTCCTTCAAAAATATTTCTCGTTCATCGGCAGACAGAATAAGATATCCATTATCCGTTGCCTGAAATCCTTTTGAAATAGCAGGTGCCTTACAAATTGGCATATTAGAATTCTCAATAAAAATATTATCTAAATCCAATAAGTAAGGGTTTATATTTTTGACCTTGCTCTTTTGCGCTCCTTCATAAATGTATTTTTCTGAAACATTTGTATTAGCGAATCCAATAATAACGCAGTGAACATGAGCCTTTTCCGACGCTTCACTATTCCATATAAATGTCCTATAAGCAAATATTATATTTATCCCAAACCTGTCAAATAAAGGTTTCCATGCATTCGCCACCTGTTCACCTTGAGTAATTGAATTAGTAGATACAAAGGCCACTTTAATACCAGTATCTTCTATAAACTGAGAAGCCTTAAAGTACCATGCTGTTACATAATCAAGTTTTCCTGCTGTTTTATATGGCTTTCCTTTTTCATCTACATAAACGTTAAGCATGTCTTTTTTTTGCTCTGATGATTGATTAGAATAACCAAGAAACGGCGGATTTCCCATAATATAGCTTAGTGTTTTCTTTGAAATCACATCTTCCCAATCGATTTGTAATGCATTACCCTCGATGATAGATGCATTCGTTTTAAGTGGAAGAAAATCCAGCTGCATCAACAAAATATCTTCCGTTTCTTTCATCATCTGGGATTCCGCAATCCAAAGAGCTGTCTTAGCAACCGTAACAGCAAAATCATTAATTTCAATTCCATAGAATTGATTGATACCCACCTTAATAGGGCTTGATTCAATATCTGTTGCAAAAGAAATCTGACCACCCTTTAACGTTGAGATTACATCATTCTCTAAGCGTCTAATGGAAATATAGGTTTCCGTCAAAAAATTTCCTGAACCGCAGGCTGGATCTAACCATGTCAAAGATGCCAATTTGTTCTGATATGCTTTGAGCTTTGTGTTACGCGTCTTTAGTACCTGAATAGATTTGATTTCATCCAGCTCAGCCTTTAAATCATCTAAAAACAGTGGGTCAATAACTTTATGGATGTTCTCAATGGATGTGTAATGCATTCCGCCACTGCGTCTTGTCTCAGGATTCAATGTAGACTCAAATACAGCTCCGAAGATAGTAGGTGAAATCATTGACCAGTCAAATCCCTCACTTGCCTTCGCAAGAAGAATATTTCTGATTTCTTCGGTAAAATTAGGAATTTCTATATTTTCATCGGCAAATAAACCACCATTGACGTAAGGAAACTTAGATAAGTCACTGGTATCATAAGGGTCACGCTTATCCTCTGGTGTATCAAGTATTTTGAAAAGCTCTATGAGTGCCTTTCTCATATCCTTTGTCTCGAACTTCTCCATGTAGTCATGAAACATATGTCCGTTCTCTCCAAAGATATGTGCATCCTCCGCATAAAGGCAAAATACTAAACGAACGCACAGCATATTCAAACTCTTTAGGCTCTCTTTGTTTTCAGGGTTAATATACTGTTTTAAAAGGGCATCATACATCAACCCAACAAATTCTCCGGCTTTAACAGAGATTTCCATTTCTTGGGTAATTTTCGTTTGACTTTGATTTATTAGGAAGTCAAACAAGCTATATTTTGACGGAATATCGTCCAACGTAAACTTAACAGGCTCCGGCACTCTTGTATCCATGTCATAAACCCATATTTCAGCAAAGTTCGATAGAATAATCCATTTTGCCTTTTCACTAACCGGTAGCGAATTATCATACATTTTAGCCTGCTCATAAGGGGTCATATTGTTATGTCCTGGCTGTGGCTTTGATAAATCAATATTAAGACTTTTCTGCTCAATTAGGACATGAGTCTCTGGAATATACGCATCAATACGTTTGGTATTACCATCTGGTCCTACAACTTTTTTCTGAAATTCAATTCTGTCCGTAACATGGTCTACACCCATAACGTCCTGCAAGAAATCAATCCAATAAGAGCGATCATCCTCGTCCTCTTTGCCTTTTCCAACCCACTTATTATGAAACTGTCTGGCAGCCTCTCTTTTTTCTGCATCTGTCATCGTAATGTCCTCACTTTAATTATTGTTTACATCGTAATCCAACCAAGCTTCTTCAACCGGAGCATAATCATACCCGTTCTTCTCACAAAACGCCTTAATACTTTTCATAGCTGCCATAGTGGGCTTAGCATGTCCACCCTCCCAACGATTGACAGTAGAAAAAGAAAAACTCAATGCATCTGCAAATTCCTCCTGTGTCAATAAACTTCGTTGTCTAATTCTTTTAATCTCTTCCGGTAGCCCCATCCAAGACCTCCTTCATAAATATCTCAACAATATAGCGTCATTATACCACCAATACATATCTTATACAGCATTTTCTCTTTAATTTTAGTAATCAGCATCACACTGAACCAAATGATTTGTAGGAAGAGAAATATCCTTGACGACATTTCGGATTAGATATTTCCATGTCCCACATTCATTATGAAAGGCATAAAGCCCATCGCACCTTGATGTAAGTGTTCGTTTTTCTTGGCAATCTCATTTAGTTTGGATATAGCCAAATCGCAATCCGACATTGTGTTGTAAACTCTGTCTAATTCATCTTTCGAGACATTTTCCCTGCTGTCAAGCAACTGCAAAATACTAAGTTGCTCTTGTGTTGGTGCTGTCATACTTCTCCTGTTATTAGCCTCTTGCATACCTGCTAACAGTCTATCAAATCTAGGCGCATAATCTCCTCGTAATTTTGCCATAGAGGCGTTTTTTTCTTTCAAAGCCTGTTCCATATGCTCATCATAATACTTAGACCCTTTTGCCGATTCTACAGCCTCTACAGCCTTATTATAAGTGTCGCTGATAATAAATCGCTTATCTTGGTATTCTTTCACATAAGTAAACATTAAATCTGTATTCGTCATTTTAATCCTCCGTTTCTTCAAATGCCGTTTTTCTCAATTCTTCCAACCACAAATCAAGGTCTTGTAAATTCAAAAGTGTGTATCTTTTCTTTCAATACATTCTCGCATAGGTATCTCGATTAAATCGCCCCTATCTGTTTTTGCAAGAACTACTAGCGGTTCTTTTACAAGTCTTGATTCTATAGTTGATAATCTGTTCAAAATATTCTTTTCCATTTTTTCACCTCAATATTTAGGATATGGTACGCCATCACTATCAAGTTTATATATGAGTAGGATTGCGGTGAGCCTATCCGCTTTTGATGTGTCTATCTCAAAAGCTATTTTAAGTAGCAACTCCCTTATTTTTGTATAATCTTCATTTAATTTTTTGCGTTCCGCAATTCTCTCTTTGCTTGTCTTTGCCATATTAACACCCCCTTTCAAGTGGTAGTTTGATTGTAATTATTCCGACAACATCAATGCGCGTAATAGTTCTAAGGTGTTATCATTTTCATCACCATCAATAGCAACAATCTTTTCGTCTAACACCTCTTTGATTGCATCTGTCCAAAACATTTCCTGTTTTCTTCCGTCCTTGAATGTAACATTGAAAATACCGGAATTAATTTTTTTTACTTTTTCTTCTAACCTCTGAAGCCTCTCACTATAGCATTTCATTTTACATAGCCTCTCTTACGAAATGTTTTCTTTTGTCTGCTCTTCTAAATGCTCAATCCGTTCGATTATGTCTGTCTGTTCAAGTAGTTTGATAGTATTTCTGATAATACAATCAGATGCATTTAGTCTAACTTGCTGTGAGGTTTCTTTGTCTCGCATAATATCTGCTATAACATCACAAGCATCAACAAGGTATTTCTGCATCTTTGCTGTTGCTGATTTAAGCAAATCAGACTTTGCACGATTATATAATTCTCTAAACTGTTCCTTTTTCATCCGTGAATAAAGCGTTTTAAGCTGTACACCTAGCTTTTCGGATGCACCTTTAATAGTCCCACATTCAATTAAAGCTGACACAATCTCCTCATCTGTCAATCTCTTAGCCATCTGTTCACACCTCCAATAACTCCAATTTACTGTCTGCGATACGCACCTCTTTTTACTCATATTATCTATACTCAGATTAGCGTATAAAAAGACATAGCCTATGGCTAGTATCTATATATACTAGGGTCAAATATGACCTAGCCAAAATAACTTATGTTGAAGGTTTTTCCCAACTCTGCCATTTGTCTGAGTATTTATAAATATTTTTTTCCCTAGTGGTCTTACCGCTTAATATCTTTTCAATAAAACCATGCTCGATAAGTATTTTAATATCATTGTAAAATCTACTGCTATTCCCTTTGTATCTATCAGAATATAGTTTTGCAGTATACCACGGAAAATAAAAACACTGTTCTGAACGTACCACCTCCCAGTATTCAGACTCTTCGTTGCAATCCCTATTAGGCTTTCGTCTGCCGTATTCCTGTTGTCGCATAAAGATGTATAGCATCTGTACATGTGGTCGGAGGTCTTTGAACGCCTCACTTAACAAAAGACTATCTGTAATACGTGCATATGTATCAGCCATGAGCTTACCGCCACGCTTTATTTTTTTTGTACTCTCATAAGAGGCAAGAGGTTTTACTTCCTTGTTTTTAGTTCTGCTCATGCTTAGCCATCTCCTCAGACATACTGCTGATAACGTCTGTAAGGCTCATTTGACCCTTAATTTGTCTTAGGGAATTATTTATAGGCGATGCAGTTTTTAAGCGCGAAAAAGCCTGTTTCTGCATCATACGGACAAAGTCCTGTTTTTCATTCTCATCTGAAGCAAACCAATAGCCCTCAGAACCGCTCAAAATTTCATACCCCTGTTGTCTTGCGCATCTAATAATCCTTTTGACATTGTCAGGTGTTGTCTTAAGTCTTATGGCTAATGGTTTTTGATGAATTGCATTCTCAACTCCAACCTGTATATATTGGTGTAAATAGTCATAATTCATTGTTACACCTCCTCGCCCTTTGAAATGCTGTCAATGTACGCATCAATCTTAGAAATATCCCAAAGAACACGGCGTCCTATTTGTATGCGCGCTCCTGCTACGTTACCGAGTTTAACCGCCGTAGCTCGCCCACAATCATAATACTCACAAAAGGATTTTGTGTTGACGGTTTTTCTATCAGATATATAAGTGTTATTAATTTTCATGTGGTGCATTTTTTTGCCCTCCTGTCTTTTTTTTGTTCGACACGTTGCAACTTTGTCTTACAGGATTTATAATAATTACAGGTGGCAAAAATGTTAAGGAACTCACGAAAAAACTTTTTTCTCGATTTTGTTCCGCTTTCAGTTGAGGTTTAAAATGATGAGTGAAGAATTAGCAAAACGTTTTAAAGAACTACGAAAAGACAAAGGACTAACACAAGTACAACTTGTAGAGTGTATGAATTATGTAGTGAGTAGGCTTAATCCTCAAACAGAATTAAAGCAAAGAATAAGCAAAAAAAACAAAGAAGTTTTTATATCTGATGATAGAACAATTAGAAAATATGAAAATGCAGAAAGTCGAATAACAGAAGAAGTTGCTGAAGTAATGGCTTTGTTATTTCGTATTAATCCTAGATATCTTTTAGACGAAAACGCTCCTAAAAAATGGACTAAAGATTCGCTACGTAAAGATATTGATGAATTACAAATAAAACTGATAGAGAGCGCATCCGAGTTTTCATTAATGATTGATGCTATAAAAGCACTTGCTACCCTTAATGGCTATGATGTAGAGTTAAACGCTATCAAATCTATTAGTGAGTATAATTCTTTAAGTGAGTATTTTAAGAATAGAAAAAATTACCTTGTATTGAAAAAAGACAATAAAATCATACACACATTATCGGACTCAGATGTAATTCTTATCGGCAACAAACTAGATAAGTATTTCAGCAAAAAACTTAGCGAGATAGAACAAATAAAAAGCTGTAGAGAATAAGCCTTGAAACCTATTCTCCACAGCTTCTTTTTTGTGGCAATTTCAAAATATCATCAAATTTACTGTCACTTGCAAAAATTCAAAATCCTGCAACCCCTTATTTTATAAGGGTTTACTACTGTCATTTTTACTGTCACTTTGCTCAAAAATAGACCATTTTGACGAAAAATGACGAAACGAGACAAAACAAGTGAATGTTCAATAAATGGCTTAATATCAACAAAAAATGGCGTTCCATACAACTTGATGAAACACCATAAAACTTAGTGCGGAAGATGGGACTTGAACCCACACGTCGTTAACCAACACTAGATCCTTAGTCTAGCCTGTCTGCCAGTTCCAGCACTTCCGCATGCCTTTCCTTTTACCGGACGCAAGAAGTATATTATCACTAACAGAATGTTTTGTCAACTATAAATTTATATTTTTCTTTCTTTATTTCGTTTTAAATATACTTATGTTTTCAGCCAGCTTTTCTGAAAGTACATTTAATTCATTTGCATCTTCTACAAGCTTATTGATTACCTCGCTAAACTGCATTGTAGATGCATACGTCTCCTGGGACGCTGCTGCATTTTCCTCAGATACCGCTGATAAGGACTGAATGACGTCGATAATGGATTTTCTGCCTTCATTTAAGTCTTCCATTAGGTTACCAATTTCATTAATATTATCAACAGATTTACGTATTCCTCTGACAACCACTTCAAATTTTCCAAAGGTATCAGTTAACTTATCCGATTTCTTATCAACATTTTCCTTAACCTCTTCCATAACTTCTACGGATAATTCGGACTGTTTAATAAGATTTTCAATTTCCTTTACAATTTCATCTGCAGACTCATTTGACTGTTCTGCCAGCTTCTGAATCTCTTGAGCAACTACTGCAAAGCCTCTACCATTTTCTCCTGCTCTGGCAGCCTCAATAGAGGCATTTAAAGCTAAGAGGTTTGTTTCTTCCGCAATAGATGTAATAACTGTTGCCGCCCTGTTAATCTTTTTAACAGCGTCATTTGTAAGCTCTGTATGGTGGTATACCTTTTGAACCGCATTTATAGTTTCAATATTTGCATCTGACAGTTCTGTCATAAGCTTGTGGGCATCTTCGCCACTTCTACTCATAACATCAGCATTTTCTAACAAACTGCTAACCACATCTGATATCTTCTCAATATTTTCACCCATATCCATTACACTATTTGTAGCATTCTGGGTTTCTTCTGCCTGAGATGATGCACCGGCTGCAATTCCTTCTATAGCTTTGTTAATATCCTCAGTTGTATTATTGGTAAATTCCGCCGTTTTCTTCATATTATCTGCAGATTTCTTTAAATGCTCACCTGTATTTTTAATGTTATCAACCATTTTGTTAAGGGAATTGTTAAGCTTAACTGCAGATTCTGCCATATCTCCAATCTCTGTACTGTCATTAAGTGATGACTCTGACATTTGAACAGTAAGGTCTCCTTCACGCATGCTTCCAAGATATGATGAAACCTTTTTAATTCTTTTAATAATTGCTTTTGTAAAAAAGAATATAATTACAATTGAAGCACCCAACATTACAAGAAGAACCACCAAGATTCCTCTAACGTTTTCAAACATAGCATTTCTTACAGCTGTCTTCGGTTTTGAAGCCGCAATCATTCCAATATTATTCTCATTTTTATCAATGATAGGAACAAAACAAGTATAATATTCTACTCCATCCATGACGGCTGTTGTCATGTATGAAAGACCTTCATTTAAAACCTTATCCTTTATAACAGATGTCTCTGCATCTCTTTCATCAAGTTTTTTTGGATTGTCTTCAATGGTTGTTGCTAAAATATCCCCACCATGAAAAATAGAAATATCTGCTCCAGTATCTGTCTTAACTGAATTTATAAGGTCAATATCTGTAGTTATTCCATACTCACCTTTGTAAATATTACCATCTTTGTATATGTAATCTTTATTATTGATTTTCATATAAGTTCTAAGAAGCATATTGTCTACGGCTTGCATCTGCTCGTAGTTCTCGTCACGCATCTCATTGATGAATTTAGCTCCACTTACAAAACTAACTCCGGCACCCATTAAAAACAACGGTATAATTGCTAATAGAATTAATCTTATAAACAATCCTTTTCCAATAATTTCAAATTTTGATTTATTGCCAGATTTTTCATTATCTATATTTTCACTTTTATTCTCCACTAATACATCGTCTCCAATCTTAGAAATTTGTATATTACGATCCAAACTAATCTAGTACAATTTTATCATATATGAATTTTAAAGTTAATATTTTTATGGGTTATTTCCTTTTTATTTGGTAAAAAATCATTGATTTAAAACATGGCTACTGATATAATAACGATGTTTGAGCACTCGTGGCGGAATTGGCATACGCGCATGATTCAGGTTCATGTCCGGGTAACCGGGTGTGGGTTCAAGTCCCATCGAGTGCACTAAAAATATTTTTAAACACGAAAAAACTTCACCTAAAAGGTGAAGTTTTTTCTATCATATATGTTTTGAGAGAGGAGTAAGCTATAAATAAAGCTTAAAGTGAATTTAACCAACTGCTTGGTAGCTTGTTATCACTCACATACATAATACAATTAAAAACAAAAATAGTCCAATACCTAAATTGAAAATTATTCTATTCATTTTTGTCATAATTGAGCACAAATGATTCACAAACGTAAGAAAAGACCGTTACCTAAGTAACGATCTTTAAGCTCCCCGAGCGGGGCTCGAACCTGCAACAACTCGGTTAACAGCCGAGTGCTCTACCATTGAGCTATCGAGGATTATATGCTATCCATTGTGCTATCAAGGATTAACACAATAAATATTATATCTGTTTTCTAATAAATGTCAATATTTTTTCTTAGTTCTTCCAGACTCCTTGTTATTTTCTCATTTATTTCTTTTACTGTTTTATTGGCTTCTCCGGATTTTTTTGCCAAATCTCCTACTTCTCCTGCTATTACTGAGAAGCTTTTTCCTTGTTCCCCTGCTCTGGCAGCCTCTATTGATGCATTTAAAGCAAGTATTTTTTGTTTGGACTCTATTTTAGAAAATAGCCTTGATTGGTTTTTTAGCTGTTCTAACGCCTCCATAGTGGAACGTACATATTCTATGTAGGATTGTTCTCCGGCTCTCGTAGCCATTACCTCTTTTATTTTATCATTTATCTCACGACGGATAAGGTTCTCTGTATGGGATAATCTACTTTCTGACATATCATTTCCGTCAATGTATATACATATAGTTCCGATGTTTTTATCACCTGCCATTACTTCTATATTCCTTGCAGACGTTTCAGGAATCTCTGAAGAGAATGAACCACTTATAACATCCTTTTTACCACAATCTAATATATATATTTTAGTTGAAGAAATCACTTCAATATCATCTCTTATGGATCTAAGAGTACTTATATCAATATAATCTGTTATCTCCATGTTACACCTTCTCTTCTATAATCTTTGTTTTTTATAAATAGCTTACCGTTTCATCAATATTTTTTCTTGAACTGTGGTTTGGTAATGGGGCTGCATCTTCAGTTCCATAACCCAAATCCATCATCATTAATACCTCTTCATTTTCAGGAATACCAATGGTTGCTCCAAGTTTTTCCGGATCCACAGCATTTACCCAACAACTATCTACACCTTCATTAGCAGCAGCAAGAATCATATGAGTTGCTACAATAGTTGCATCTTCTATTCCGGAATTTCTAAGTCCTCCCGGATATGTGAATACATTTTCCTTATCAAAGGCAACCACCAAAACTGTTGGAGCACCATATCTGCAACGGGTTAATTTATCAATATCTTCAAGAATCTCTTTATTCTGTACTACGTAAATGTGCTGTTCCTGAAGATTCTTAGCTGTAGGTGCCAGTCTTCCTGCCTCTAAAATAGCATCTAATTTTTCTTTTTCAATAACTCTATCACTATATTTTTTACATGAATATCTATTCTTAACAACTTCTTTAAAATCCATAATTACCCTCCAGATGTAAATTAATTATTTTTTTGAACTTCAACTATTTCTATTATAGCAAAAATAAAAATATATACATAGTATACATACAAAAAAACCGCTGTAGTTTTTACTACAACGGTTTGATTTTTAATTATGCTAATTTTCCTTTTGCAACTTCTGCAAGTTTTGCAAAACCAGCTGAATCGTTAACTGCCATATCAGCAAGGATCTTTCTATTAACTTCAACACCTGCTAATTTAAGACCATACATAAATTTGCTGTATGATAAACCATTAATTCTAGCTGCTGCGTTAATTCTTGCAATCCATAACTGTCTGAACTGTCTCTTCTTC
This sequence comes from uncultured Eubacteriales bacterium, assembly GCA_900315425.1. Lineage (GTDB taxonomy): Bacteria > Bacillota > Clostridia > Lachnospirales > Lachnospiraceae > Bovifimicola. The sequence continues at coordinate 160,809 of OMZA01000001.1, read as the reverse complement.
TGCTTTTTACCAGCATAAGATGTTGCTAAAGCTCTCATAACTGACTGTTTAGCTACTCTATACTGTTTAGATCTTGCACCTCTATAACCTTTAGCGAGTTTTAATACTCTATTATGCTTTTTCTTAGCGTTTAATCCGCCTTTAACTCTTGCCATCTTACTATTCCTCCGATCGTTATTTCAAATATTATAAATATGGTAAAATCTTCTTCATGTTCTTAACATTTGTTGCATCAGCTGTTGTAGCTTTTCTAAGATTTCTCTTTCTCTTTGTTGTTTTCTTAGTAAGAATATGGCTCTTATAAGCTTTCATTCTTTTTAACTTTCCATTTGCTGTCTTTTTAAAACGCTTTGCTGCAGCACTGTTTGTTTTCATCTTTGGCATTTCTAAAATCCTCCTTGAATTTAAATTATATTGATACCATTGTTAGGTAAAATATCGTAATTACTGTTTCTTGTCAGCTGCTAAGAACATCTGCATGCTTCTACCTTCCATTTTTGCTGGCTTATCAATTACTGATACGTCTGCAAGCATTTCGGCAAAATCATCTAAAATGTGTTTACTTGCCTGAACATGAGCCATCTCTCTTCCTCTGAATCTAAGAGTAACTTTAACTCTGTCACCCTTTAAAAGGAACTTTCTAGCCATATTAGCCTTAGTAGCCATATCGTTAGCTTCAATATTAGGTGATAGTCTCACTTCTTTTACATCTATAACTCTTTGTTTCTTCTTAGCTTCCTTTTCTTTTCTAACCATCTCGTATTTGTATTTTCCATAATCAATAATCTTACAAACCGGTGGTTTAGCGTTAGGAGCTACTTTTACAAGATCTAACTCCGCCTCTCTTGCAATCTTCATGGCATCCTTAGATGACATAATTCCTAACTGTTCTCCGTCCTGACCTATTACACGGACTTCTTTATCTCTGATTTGTTCGTTAATAAATACCTCGCTAATTGCTGTATACCTCCATAAATAAATATAAAAAAAGTGGATAGTCAGACTATCCACCTATAATTTCAAACTTAAATAGTTATCGTTAGAAATCTTTACTCTATGTCACTCACATAAGGTGCATAGGTGAGAGTGGATACTCTGCTTGTTTGTTCACAACGAATTATATAATAACAAATATGACATAATGTGTCAACATGTTTTTATTTCGTATTGCTTAAGTAATTGCCAATTTCTTTTATAGCTTCTTCCTCATCAGCACCTTCTGCTGATACTGTGATGTTCTCACCAACAGGAAGACCTAATGTCATCATTCCCATAATACTCTTCGCGTTTACCCTTTTATTGTCATGCTGTACGTAAATTGAGCTCTCGAACTGACTGGCTACCTGAACAAATACAGCAACAAGTCTTGCTTCGAGTCCAGTTGAAATCTCAATTGTCATATCTTTTGTGATCATAACTTCCTCCATTTCATTTACTACGTAGACCATCAGCTATTTCACTGATTTTTCTAAGTCTGTGATTCACTCCAGACTTTCCTACCTTTGGATCAAGCATTTCTCCCAACTCTTTTAGAGAAGCATCTCCATTTTCCAATCTTAATTTTGCAATTTCCTGAAGATTGCTAGATAGTTTTGAAAGCCCCACCGTATCTCTAATATATTTAATATCTTCTATCTGCTTAACCGCAGCAGATACGGTCTTGTTGAGATTGGCTGTCTCACAATTAACTCTTCTGTTTACTGAATTACGCATATCCTTTAGAATCATTACATTTTCCAGATTCATCAGGGAAACCGGTGCTTCCATAACACTTAACGTATCCACAACATCTGAGCCTTCTTTAATATATACCACATAATGACCTTTTCTTTCAACTATTTTGGCATTGATATTAAAATAGCTTATCATCTTCTTTAACTGCTCTGCTTTATACTGAGTATTGCAAACCAGCTCTAAATGATAGAATTTATTAGGATCTATTATTGATCCTCCCGCAAGAAAACTTCCTCTTATGTATGCTCTTTTACAACATTCCTTTTGAACAAGAAGCCCATCTTCTATAGAAAGATCCTCTCTGACATTTCCATATTTATCAAGAAGTTTCGAGCCCTGTAATACAGTAACTGCATCTTCATGATATATGGTTGTTATGGTATATATACTCTGTTTGTTACTTTGTCTTACCGAAACAACAGTTTCTATATTATACGTTTTTTTCAACAATGTAAAGTATTTTCTAGCTACAACTGAATTTTCAGTGTGAATCCTGATTCTTAATCTATTGTTGGAGGATATCTGTATTCTTCCACACATCCCGATAATAGCTGAGATTTCAGCAATTTTACAATGCCTTCCCTGGGGTATCTTTTTAAATAGTTCCTCTTTGACATCGCTTGAAAAAGACATCTATATCAACTCGCTTTTTATCTATTTATCTCGTTCCACATCTCTGTGAAGAATTTTCACTCCAAGCTGATCTATCTTGGACAACTCATCAAATAGCTTATTGGCGATGGTAACCGATCTGTGCTTACCACCTGTACAGCCAATAGCAATTACCAACTGATTCTTACCTTCTTTTATATAGTAAGGAATTAAAAATACCACCATATCCAGCAGTTTTTTTAAAAATACATGAGAGTATTCCTCACTCATAACATATTCCTGAACTTCCTTTTCGTTGCCAGTCTTATATTTAAGCTTTTCATCATAATACGGATTTGGCAAAAATCTAACATCCATTATAAGATCTGCATCCGCCGGAGTTCCGTATTTAAATCCAAAGGAAGATACCGTTACAAAAAGATTTCTATAATCTCCGTTGTCTATAAAGATTTTTTCCATTTCATGTTTTAAATCTTTAACTAAAAGCTGGCTTGTATCAATAATATAGTCCGCATTATTTTTAAGAAATGCCAGTTGTTCTCTTTCTTTAGCTATACCTTCCTCTACACTTCCATTAGGTGCAAGAGGATGTGGTCTTCTCGACTCCTTATATCTCTTCAAAAGAACCTTATCACTGCATTCCAAAAACAATATCTCATATTTGTAATGACGCGCCTTCATCTCAGATAAAACTTTGTCTATCTGAGAAAGCTCGTCGCCACTTCTTACATCTATCCCTAATGCTACATTTTTATCAGCCTTGTGGTCTGATATCTCTGCAAATTTCAAAATCAATTCAATAGGCATGTTGTCCACGCAAAAATAATCGTGATCCTCTAATATCCTTACGGCACTTTTCTTGCCTGACCCAGACATACCTGTAACGATTACGAATTTCATAATATTTTAACCTCTGGTTCTAATTCTACCCCGAATTTATCCTTAACGATTTTTTGTACATCGCCAATTAGTGTAATAATATCAGTGGCTGTAGCTCCACCTTTATTAATGATAAATCCACTGTGTTTTTCTGACACACATGCGCCACCTACAGAGTATCCTTTAAGTCCGGCATCCTGTATTAGCTTTCCGGCAAAATATCCCTCAGGTCTTTTAAAGGTTGAACCTGCACTTGGATACTCCAATGGCTGTTTATCTCTGCGTCTTTGATTTAAATCATTCATGGTTTCAAGTATCTTCTCTGGTTCTCCCTGTGTCAGAGAAAATGTAGCAGATAGTACTATATAATTCTTATCCTGAACAATGCTGTGACGATATGAAAAATCCATCTCATCCACAGTCAATGTGATTTCATCACCATTTTCATCACACATAGTTACTGTTTCAACAATGTCCTTCAACTCTCCACCATAAGCACCTGCATCCATAGCCACACCACCACCTACAGAACCTGGAATTCCGCTGGCAAATTCCATGCCGGCAAGTCCTGATTTGTAAGCCTGATTGGCTGTCTTAGAAAGCAATGCTCCAGCCTGAGCCGTGATTTTATTTTCATTCACTACAACTTCTGAAAGCTTACTTCCTATCTCAAGAATTACGCCATCAAAGCCTTCGTCTCTTACCAATAAATTACTTCCATTACCAATTATGTAATTAGCGATTTCATTTTCTTTAAAAAATCTTATAAGTTCCTTAACTTTTTCTTCACTGTCAGGAGTAACTAAAAATGCCGCCTTGCCACCAGCTTTAAACGTGGTGTGCTTCTTCATATCTTCGTCAATTTTTACGTTATCCTCTCCTGCTATATTAATAAGACTTTCTTTAATTAATTCCTTATTCATATTTACCGGCCTTTATTAGTCTAAGATAAGTGCTGCCGCACCATACATTCCTGCATCATTTCCCAATGTTGCAAGAGCAAATTTTACATTTTTTGTAGCATGAAAAGCATATTCATTAAAATATTCTTCAATTTTATCAAGAAGGAACTTTCCTGCTTTACTTACACCACCACCGATTACAATAACCTGTGGATTAGTAACTGCAGCTATACCTGCAATTGATTTTCCTAAGGCAAAAGTAAGTTTATCAACAGCTTTAAGAGCTAGCTTATCTCCTTCCTTAGCGGCATCAAATATATCCTTACATGTAAGTTCTTTTTTCTTTCTAAGAGAAGAATCATCCTCAGATTTTGCAAGGAGCTTCTTTGTTTCTCTTACAATACCTGTTGCTGATGCCACTGTTTCAAGACATCCTTTTTTACCGCAACCACATACCTCAGCATCTCTTCCTACAACTGCTGGAATATGTCCAATTTCACCTGCTGCTCCATTAGAACCCGGTATGATTTTTCCTCCAATTATGATTCCACCACCTACACCGGTTCCAAGAGTTACCAACACAATGTCTTCAAAACCTCTTCCGCCACCTTGCCAAGTTTCACCTAAGGCTGCCACATTGGCATCATTACCTGCTTTAACCTTAACTCCACCTAGCATCTGAGATAATTTTTCTTCCACATTAAAAATACCCCATCCAAGGTTTACGCAACCAAGAACTGAACCATCCTTTGTTATAGGACCTGGAATACCTATTCCTACTCCAATTAAGTCATCTCTTGTCATTTTTCTATCAACAAGTTTAGCATCAATAGCCTCACAAATATCTGAAAGAATATGACTTCCTTCATCTTCCTTTCTTGTAGGAATCTCCTGACTATCAATCAACTTACCTTCTGAAGTAAACAAACCTATCTTAACTGTTGTTCCACCTAAATCAACACCAAAACAATATTCTGCCATATTAACCACCTTTATTCACCTTTCCCAAGATTTGCCTGAACTCTTCTGTATAATTCCTGTGCAGCATTATATCCCATCTTCTTCTGTCTGTGGTTAACTGCTGCCGACTCAACGATAATTGCCAGATTTCTACCCGGTCTGATAGGTATTGAATGACAAACAACCTTGTTGCCAAGGAATTCTGTGTACTGCTCTTCAAGACCTAATCTATCGTATTCTTTATCTCTATTCCACTCTTCAAGTTTAATAACCATATCAATGTTCTGGGTTTCTTTAACACTTTCAACACCGAACAATGTCTTAACATCTATGATACCGATACCTCGAAGTTCAATAAAATGTCTTGTGATCCCAGGAGATGTACCTACTAAAGTCTCATCACTGACTTTACTTATCTCAACTACATCATCTGCCACAAGACGATGCCCTCTCTTTAAAAGTTCCAGAGCAGCTTCACTTTTACCAATTCCGCTCTCACCCATAATCAATACACCTTCACCAAATACGTCTACCAAAACACCGTGTATGGTTATAGTTGGTGCAAGCTCCACATTTAACCATCTGATAATCTCTGCCATGAACGCAGATGTGGTCTTATCTGTTACAAGAATTGGAACTCCGTATTTGTTACCTGCCGCTATCATATCCGAATCCGGTTGAATACTTCTACAATAGATAACACAAGGAATCTTTGCACCTAGAATTTCATCGTAAATGTATCTTCTTCTTCCTTCATCAAGCGTTCCCAAATAAGTATTCTCTACATGTCCAATAACCTGTACACGATCTGTTGGAAAATGCTCGAAAAAACCTGTTAATTGAAGAGCAGGTCTGTTGATATCTGTCTGCTCTACCTGAATAGCATCTACATCAATATCTGGTGTTAGATTTTTTAAGTTCATCTTTTCGATAACTTTTGCTAAACTAACTGATTTCATTAATCTCTCCTTAAAAAATTATTTGCTTTAATAGCATAAATTCCATATAAAACCTAGTAAAATCATACCATATCACGGTGGAAAAAGGAATAAACATTTTGAGCCGCTTTCTCATTCATAGTTGACAATTCACTTAATTCTTCTACGGAGGCATTTTTTATATTATCAATAGATTTAAAATGCTTAATAAGTTCTTTCCTTCTAGCCGGACCGATTCCCTCAATATCGTCTAAAATAGAGTGAACTTGTCCTTTACTTCTAAGGTCCCTGTGAAATGTTATGGCAAATCTATGAGCCTCATCCTGTATTCTAGTAATTAACCTAAAGCCCTGACTGGTTTTATCAATGGGAATTTCCACATTGTTGTAATACAGCCCTCTGGTTCTATGATTATCGTCCTTTACCATTCCACACACCGGAATATCAAGCCCTAGCTCTTCTAGAACTTCTAAGCAAACATTTACCTGACCTCTACCTCCATCCATCATAATTATATCCGGAAATCTAGTGAAACTTCCATAGTCATCATCTAAATTATTCTCTTTTAAATCTTCTCTTTCTTTTAATCCATGGGTAAATCTCCTGGTAAGCACTTCTTTCATGCTGGCATAATCATTTGCTCCAATAACAGTTTTTATCTTAAACTTTCTATAATCATTTCTCCTAGGACTTCCATCCTCGTATACTACCATGGATGCTACCGTATCGTATCCACTTATATCAGATATATCATAGGCCTCCATTCTCTTTGTATATGGAAGCCCCAGCAATTCATCTATTTCCCTTACGGCGCCTTTGGTCTTTCTTTCTTCGCTTTTAATTTTATCTTTATCCTGTCTTAAAACAATGGTGGCATTTCTAGCAGCCAATTCCACCATTTGTTCCTTCTTACCTTTGACCGGATGCTTTATAACAACCTTTTGTCCTCTCTTAATACTTAACCACTTCTCAATAACTTCCCTATCCGCAATATCTTCTTGAATCAGCAATTCCTTTGGAATGTATGGAGAATTGGCGTAGTACTGTTTAATAAAATTCTCCAATACTTCCATACCTGTATCATGAGGAGCCAATTCTATGTGAAAATGCTCTCTTCCAAGAACCTTTCCGTTTCTTACAAAGAATACCTGAACCACGGCATCATTTCCTTCCATGGCATAGGCAATTATATCTCTGTCCATATGTTCATCTGAAGTAATTTTTTGTTTTATGGATACTGACTTTACACTGTTTATCAAATCTCTATATTTAGCTGCATCTTCGTATTCCATAAGTTCTGCAGCCTTTTCCATTTTTTCCGTTAAAATATCTAAAACGCCCTTATAATTTCCATTCAAAAAACCTATGGTTTCTTTAACCTTTTTTCCATAATCTTCCTTGGAAATGTATCCCATACATGGAGCATCACATTTACCTATCTGATAATTTAGGCAAGGTCTGCCCTGCCCCATATCCTTAGGAAGTTTTCTATTACAGGTTCTAATCTTATATATTTTAGCCAGCAAATCAATGGTATCCTTCACCGCTGTGGCACTAGGATAAGGACCAAAATATTTAGAACTATCCTTTTTCATAGACCTTGCTAACATTATTCTTGGAAAATCCTCATTTACAGTAATCCTAATAAATGGATAGGCTTTATCATCCATAAGCATGGTGTTATACTTAGGCCGATGCTCTTTAATGAGATTACATTCCAAAATCAAAGCTTCAACTTCCGAATCTGTAATTATGTATTCAAACCTTTTTACTCTAGAAACCATTTGCTCAATCTTGGCAGTACGCTTTCTGCTGGTTTGAAAATATTGTCTCACTCTATTTTTCAAGCTAATAGCTTTACCTACGTATATAATTTCATCTTTCTCATCATGCATTAAATACACTCCCGGCGATGTCGGAAGTTTTTTTAGTTCTTCTTGAATATCAAACATAATCTCACCACCTTACATAAAACATTATAAAAAAAGTTGCAGTTTTTTTCTGCAACTTTTTTATCTTATGTTTCACTTCCATTTACTCTATTGTAAATCTCCATGAATTCCTTACCTGTAATTGTCTCTTTATCATATAAGAAATCAGATATCTCCTCTAATTCCTTTTTATGCTCCTGAATCATTTTCTTAGCTTTAGCATAGCAGTCTTTAAGAAGTTTATTAAGAACAACCTCCACCTCTGCCGCAGTTGAATCTGAGCAGTTCATTCTGGAATTCTGATTTAAATACTGATCCTCCATAACCTCAAGAGTCATAAGACCAAACTCTTCAGACATACCATATTTGGTAATCATATTTCTGGCAAGTTCTGTAGCTTTTTCCATATCATTGGAAGCTCCTGTGGTAATCACTCCAAACTCTACGTCTTCAGCTGCTCGACCACCAAACAATGTTACGATTCTATCAAGAATCTCTTCTTTAGAATATAAATATCTTTCCTCTTCCGGAACCTGCCATACATATCCTAATGAACCCATTTCTCTAGGTATAATGGTAATCTTTTGTACCGGTTCTGAATTCTTTTGAATTGCGGTAATAAGAGCATGTCCTGTCTCGTGAACTGCAACTGTTCTCTTTTCGGTATCATTGAGAAGTCTTTCTTTCTTTTCCTTACCAGCAAACACAACTTCAACCGAATCCAAAAGATCCTTTTGTGAAATTGCCTTTCTATTATTCTTTACAGCATTAATAGCTGCCTCATTTACAATATTAGCCAAGTCAGAACCCACAGCTCCACTAGTAGCCAATGCAACTTCTTTAAAATCTACAGTTTCATCCATTACTACATTTCTGGAATGAACTTTAAGGGTATCGATTCTTCCTTTAAGATCCGGTCTGTCTACGATTATTCTTCTATCAAAACGTCCCGGCCTTAAAAGAGCCTTATCAAGAACTTCCGGTCTGTTGGTTGCTCCCAAAAGGAATATTCCCTTTGAAGAATCGAAACCATCCATTTCTGAAAGAAGCTGATTAAGGGTTTGCTCTCTTTCGTCATTTCCGCCAATTCTTGAATCTCTACTTTTACCAATTGCATCAATCTCATCAATAAACACAATACATGGTGCAGACTTTTCTGCTTTTTCAAAAAGATCTCTAACTCTGGAAGCACCTACACCAACAAACATTTCTACAAAGTTTGAACCTGATAACGAGAAAAATGGTACTCCCGCTTCTCCTGCTACAGCTTTGGCAAGAAGTGTCTTTCCTGTTCCCGGAGGTCCAACTAGCAACGCTCCCTTTGGAAGCTTTGCTCCGATACTGGCATATTTTCCCGGATTATGTAAGAAATCTACAATCTCTGTTAAGGATTCCTTAGCCTCTTCCTGTCCTGCCACATCACCAAACGTAATTCCTGTTTTTTCTTCTTTGTTATAGACTTTGGCATTGGATTTTCCAACACCCATTATTCCACCTGAGCTACCAGATATTTTTCTCATGGATAGTCCCATGATTGCCCATACAATCAAAATAGGCAATACAAATTCTATCAAAAATGTCACTATACTTGACTGTTTATCTGATACCTTTGTAGAATACTCAACGTTATGTTTATCCAATAACGAAACTAAATCGGCATCTTCAATTGATTCCGGTAATATTCCTGTCCAATAACTTACACCAAAGTAACTTTCTTCATCCTGATCATATCTGGTAATTATAATCTTTTCATCTTCAAATCTAACTTTTTCTACTTCATCATTTTCAACCATTTCTATAAACTCGTTATACGAAATTTCCTTAGTTGTTGCATATTCATAAGTAGAGTTTATAACTGTCATAATTATAATGGTGATAATAGTTACAATAAGCAGAATTATAAGTGTCTGTCCTTTTTTAGGCTTATTGTCATTATCTCCATTATTCTGATTATTATCAGGCTTTTTATTATTGTTAGGATTATTATCATAATTATTGTATTTATCCATATCATTATCCATACAATTTTGCCTCCTTCACAAAGTACAATATCCCCATTATAAAACAATATTGTAAATTAAGGCAACTTTTAATTTAATTTTCATTGTTTTATCAATCTTTATACTTATTTTCTAATTCTTTTTTCTTGGTTTTATACTCTTTATATGCATCACTGCTGTCTTCTGTCTTATTAAATACCAAAGCCTTAAGTAGAAATGCAATTCCTGCTCCTAATGTTCCAAACATAATAATTGCATCAAATGCGCTAATTGTTCTAAAATGAAAATCCAAATTAAGAATTATAGTAATAAGGAAAAGTAATACTATTCCTATGCATATTAACTTTGTTATAAAATTAGGTCGTACAATAAGTGCTACAAAGGCTATTATCATAAGTAATATTAAAAGCCCTGCATAATTACGTCCTCCAATCATAAACAATCCACCAAAACCACCCTGATAAATAACTGTATTTTTCAGAAACGCAATTACTCCCACGCATGTCAATACAAATCCTAACAAAAAGCTTCCTAATCCTGATTCTTTCATAATAAATTTCTCCTTTAAATTAATTTTTTTCCACATGACAATTTTAAAAATGTGTTTCTCCCACAATGATTGATTATAACATACAAAAAAATTTTTTCATATGTTTTTATTTTTCTTGTAATTTATTTTTTATGGAGTTATAATTTGAAACGTGTTTTTTGTGATTTAATAGGAGGATATTTATGCCTGTTAAATACGTATTTGTAACAGGGGGAGTCGTATCCGGTCTCGGCAAAGGAATAACTGCCGCTTCTCTTGGAAGACTTCTCAAGGCTCGTGGCTACAAAGTCACAATGCAGAAATTCGACCCTTATATCAACATTGATCCTGGAACTATGAATCCAATACAGCACGGCGAGGTGTTCGTAACTGACGATGGAGCCGAAACTGACCTTGACCTTGGTCATTATGAAAGGTTTATAGACGAAAGTCTCACTAAAAATTCTAATGTAACAACTGGTAAAATCTACTGGTCTGTTCTTCAAAAGGAACGACGCGGAGATTTCGGTGGAGGTACTGTTCAGGTCATTCCTCACATTACCAACGAAATCAAAAGTCGTTTTCATCGAAACTACAATACTGACGAAACTGAAATCGCCATAATAGAAGTTGGTGGTACCGTTGGTGACATCGAAAGTCAGCCTTTTTTGGAAGCTATCAGACAGTTTCAACATGACGTTGGTCATGAAAATGCGGCCCTTATTCATGTTACCCTTATTCCATATTTAAAAGCATCCCAGGAAATGAAAACTAAACCTACCCAGGCAAGTGTTAAAGAGTTACAGGGAATGGGTATTCAGCCTGACGTCATCGTATGTCGTACAGAATTACCATTATCTTTAAGCATCAGAGAAAAGATTGCCTTATTCTGTAATGTACCTTCATCCCATGTTCTTGAAAACTTAGACCTTCCTTCTGTTTACGAAGCGCCTATTGCCATGGAAAAAGAACACTTAGCAGAAGTTATCTGTGATTGCTTAAATCTCGAAAACCGAACTCCTGATTTAACAGACTGGATTCACATGATTGAAGCCAGTAAGAATCTCACAGAAACAGTAAATATCGCCCTGGTTGGAAAATACATTTTTCTTCATGACGCATACATAAGCGTCGTTGAAGCTTTAAAACATGCAGGTATTGCCAATCACGCTCAGGTAAATATAAAATGGGTAGATTCTGAAAAGGTTACCAGAGAAAACTGTAACGAAATTTTTAAAAACATTTCCGGAATAATTGTCCCAGGTGGATTCGGTGACAGAGGTATTGATGGTATGATTTATTCCATTGAATATGCCAGATTAAATGACATTCCTTTCTTTGGAATATGTCTTGGCATGCAAATGGCCATTGTAGAATTCTCCAGAAATGTTATTGGTTATAAAGATGCCCACAGCGTTGAGTTCAATCCTAACTCTTCTCACCCTGTTGTTAATCTTATGCCAGAACAAAATGGCGTTACTGATATAGGAGGAACCCTTAGACTTGGTTCTTACCCTTGTATTTTAAACGAGTCTTCCAAGTCTTATGAAATGTATGGTTCAAAGGAAATTCATGAACGCCACAGACACCGTTACGAAGTAAACAATGACTATAGAGAGGATTTATGCGCTAATGGTCTCTTGCTTTCCGGCATGTCTCCAGATAACAGAATTGTAGAAATGATTGAACTTCCTAATCATCCATGGTTTGTGGCAACTCAGGCACATCCTGAGTTAAAATCAAGACCAAACAGACCTCATCCTCTATTTAAAGGTTTTATTAAAGCCTCATTGCTTTCAAAAACTTATTAAATACTAATATACAAAAAGTAGCTATGGTCACTGATATGCCCCTGTCAAGTAGACATATCACACTACACCATAGCTACTTTTATATTATAAATATTTTACTCAACTCCAGCCGCTTCCTTTGCCAATGCATCTGCCAAATCGTTATATTTATCTCCAGAATGTCCTTTTACTTTAACAAAACTTATATTTACTTTTTTTGAATATTCCTGGTATTTATTTTTATATGTCTGCGTCTCTAACTTATTAGTTTTCCATTCTCCTAAGCACCATTTGGCTATTCCTTCATAATCATGGTAAATTACCAGATTTTTAATATCATGGTCATAGGCATATTTCATAGCATACGTAGCACCAAGTATCTCCCCGGCAACATTTCTCATGGCAGACATGTTTTCTTCATTGCCAGAACCTTTATAGTATTCTTCCCTTCCATGATACATCATTACAACTCCATAACCATATACCATTGTATCTACATTAAAGCTTCCATCTACATATGCCACAGCCGTGTCCTTAGAATCAATCTCTACTTCAACAGTTTTATTTTCCATAAATGCATGTGCTTCTTCCATAGTAGTAAAGCTTTTAAATTCAGCCTTGGGATATTTATTCACCTGTTCTTTACATTCATCCCAGGTCATATATATTCCTGGGTTTTTGCCTACCTTTACTGCGTAATACTTGTTACTCATAGGCTCCTCTCATCTCAATCTTTGGTGCACCATGACCTTCTATATAATCCTCAGTTATGATAACCTTTCCAATGTTATCATCCTTTGGAATCTCATACATGATATCCAACATAGAAGCCTCTAATATAGATCTCAACGCTCTGGCTCCGGTATTTTTCTCCAAAGCTTTTCTGGCAATAGCCTTCATAGCTCCATCAGTGAATTCAAGTTTCACTTCATCTATCTCTAAAAGTCTTTCATACTGTTTTAATATAGCATTCTTTGGCTCTTTTAATACTTCTACCAACATGTCTTCCGTCAGGCCATCCAATGTAAATACAACAGGAAGACGTCCTAAAAATTCTGGAATCATTCCATATTTTCTAAGGTCATCTGTGGTAACCTGCCTTACAATATCATTTACATTATCATATTTATCTTTAAGGTCTGCCATAAATCCAATAGATGCCTGATTGTTTAGTCTTTCCTTAACTACTTCTTCCAAGTCAGGGAATGCTCCACCACAGATAAATAAAATGTTTTTAGTATCAATTGTTGTCATTGGAACCATTGGGCTTTTGCTGTTGGAACCTACTGGTACTTCAACCAGACTTCCCTCTAATAACTTCAAAAGTCCCTGCTGAACGCTTTCTCCGCTAACATCTCTAGAATGGGCATTTTTTTTCTTGGCAATTTTATCAATCTCATCAATAAATATTATTCCATTTTCAGCCTTATCCACGTCGTTATCTGCAGCTTTTAATAGTTTGGAAACGACACTTTCTATATCATCTCCAATGTATCCTGCTTCCGTAAGGGATGTAGCATCTGCTATTGCAAGTGGTACGTTTAAAATTCTGGCTAATGTCTTTACCATATATGTCTTACCTGAACCTGTTGGTCCAATCATAAGCATATTGGATTTTTCTAACTCAACCTTGCCCTCTTCATACTCTGTTGCTACTCTCTTATAATGATTGTAAACTCCTACGGAAATTACTTTCTTTGCCATTTCCTGTCCAATTACATATTCATCTAAAGCTTCCTTTATCTTGTGTGGTGCCGGAATATCCTTTAACTGGATTAGTGGTTCTTTCTTTTCTCCCGGCTTTCTCTTTTTAATCTTTGGTTGGTTGGGCATCCCTCCCATGAGATCTGCCATATTTATAAAATGAACCTCTGGTTTTCTTTTTTTCTTCTTTTCTATTTCTACTTCACTTTTTTCTGAATCAGGTTCTTCTGATTCCTGCTCATAATCAAAGTTTTCCATCATCTCAGGAGTTATCTGCATTGTAAGCGGACTAGAACCCATTTGATCCATAGTCTTTTGCATACAGTCTGGACAGACTGTTATACCTCCAGGCATAGAAATCTGCTTACCTGTAACAGTTTCTGGTCTCTTACAAATCATGCATATTTTTTCGTATTCATCATCTCTATATTCTTCCATACATTATCACCATTCACTTTCTTAACATAGCGTTCTTAGTATATCAAATTTATCTTTATTATGCTATCTAAAATAAACATCTTTAATATAGCCCTAATGCAATTTTACTTTCCCACAATAACAAATAAAGCTGTCTCACTAATATCTTAATGAGACAGCTTGCTATCTATTTAAATCTTTTATGTTTTAATCTTTTAGTTTTGCATCAAGGGTTATTTTGTATTCTTTTTCTACGTATTCATTTCCCTCAAGAACTTTGGCTGTTATTGTAATTTTATCTCCTGCAGCATAATACTGTAACTGTTCCTGAAGTTCTTCCATGGAATCCACGGTTTTTCCTTCAATTCCAACAATAACACTATTTTCCTGAAGTCCTGCCTTGTCAGCTGCACCACCCTTTGTAACATTTACAACATATACACCTACCGGAATGTTGTATTCTTCACTCATGGTGCTGGTAATATCTCTACCATTGATATTTAAATATCCTCTTTCTTCATCATCAACTTTTTCTTTTGTCTCTTCATTCATAAGTTTGTTAATGATATCTTCTACATTTGAAATAGGAATTGCAAATCCCATTCCTTCAACTGATGATGATGAATACTTAGCAGCGTTAATTCCAATAACTTCACCCTTCATATTAAGAAGAGCTCCACCACTATTACCCGGATTAATAGCTGCATCTGTCTGTATTAAATCCTTTTTTGAACCATCTTCGTATTCTACTTCTCTATTTAATGCACTAACTACACCTGTAGTAACTGACTGTCCATATCCTAATGCATTTCCAATAGCAATTGTTCCCTCACCAACTTTAAGAGCATCTGAATCTCCAATGGTAGCTACTTTGATTTCCTTCATTGTATCTTCTGGAATATCTTCAAGCTTCACTGCCACTACTGCAAGGTCATTACTAGAATCAGTTCCTTTAATAGCAGCATCTACTGTTTCTTCATCTATGAACTGAACCTGTAAACTGTCTGCACCCTCAACTACATGATTGTTAGTAACAATGAGAAGTTCTGAATCACTTTGTCCAATAATTATTCCTGAACCTGCGCCTGTTTCTTCATAGGTTCCACCGTCGTTTCCGTTTCCGTATCCAAAGTAATAATCATACCAGTCATTACTGAATCCACTTTCAACAATTGATGTACTTGTAATAGCAACTATGGAAGGCATTACCTCCTCAACAACTGCTGAAACATCTGTTACTACTGCTTCATTTGTGCTTGATGATGAACTGTCTGATTTTGTAGTTGTCACCTTTGTTTTTGAATCATTTGTATTAGCATCTACAGTATTTGTTGTGCTTACCTTATCATAAGTTTTATTAGATGTACTATTTAAAAATCTTGATCTTCCGGATCCAACAAAAAGAGTTCCTATAGCAATTACAGTTACTGTTAAAATAGCTGCCACAGAAACTAACACAAATGAGCTTCTTTTATTTCTATCTTTTTTATGTTTTTTCTTCTTACCAGAACTCTGTGTATTTACTGAATCATTTACAGTTTCCTGAACATTATTTACTGTATTATACATTTCCTGAGTGCTGTCTGCCTGGTTGTTATACACTTCTTTGTTATTATCTGTCTGATCGTTATTCAGCTCCTCTGGATTATTTTCAAAATTCTCGTCTGATTTGTATTCTTCGTTCATTTTAAAAACCACCTTCCACTTATAATTTGCCATGCACACATTTTCTTTAAAGTGCAACTGCTATCTTTTTTACATGTATTATAATACTTACCTCTTGTGTCTATTCTGTGTATAAAAATTGTAAATATTTTTAACATAATCTGTAAGAATTGTAATATGAATTTGTTGATTAGGTGAACCTAAAAAACTGCCGCACTTTTGTGCGGCAGTTATAATCATTATTTAGTAATTTGAATTACTGTTGCCTTCTGTTGAATAACCGTCTTCATTTGAAGTACTTCCGTATTCATTAACAGTATCTTCATCTCCCTCTAATACCACTGTCGGTACACCGGTATAACTGGTTATGTAATCACTTATTTCTTTAACGGTAGAACTTGGTTCATAGTTCTTTTCATCAAACATGGCATCGTGTAACTTAGATACATTGTATGTAAGACCTTGAGCTACTACCATGCTGGCTCCATTTACCTTTGGAGTATCACATGTGAATGGGAATCCAATTGACTCTCCTAATTCAAAATCAAGAACTGTTGGTATAAGGTCAAAAATTTCGTTGATAGATAAGCTTGTGGCAAATATCTTCTCATCACCTGAACCCTGGTTAAGGATATCCTTGGCAATAGATATAACCTGATCTGATCCGGCTGCCTTAGCTTTCTCAACTAACTGTTTAATTACGAATCTCTGTCTTGCAGTTCTACCATAGTCGTCCCTATATACCTGTCCATCTACATCTGTAAATGGTACATATCTGATACGACAGAAAGCTGTTGCCTGAAGTCCGGTTAAGTGAACTAATCCATCTTCACCATAATCAGCAGCTGTAAGGTCAGGAGTATCAAGTCCTGTAATCTTTCTAGTCTCAGTAAGATATCCGTTGATATATGTTAATTCATCCCAACTGATCTTTACATCAATTCCGCCAAGCTTGTCGATGATTGTTGCAAGGCCTGTAAAGTTAACAACTGCGTAATCTGTAATATTTAAATCCAGGTTAGTGTTTAACATATTAATGGCACCTTCAGCACCACCAATGGCAAAACCTGCATTTGCCTTTGTGTAAGTAACGTCTCCATCACTATCTGTTATTTTTAACATGGTATCTCTATAAACAGAGGCCATTCTAACCTTTCCTGTCTTACTGTTAATACTTACTACGATAATAGAATCACTTCTTGAACCATCATCGAAATCCTCAGATCTTGAGTCGATACCAAATAATGCTATGTTAAGATATGTCTCCGTTTTCTTAGACACACCTTCGTTTATCTTTACATTATCCTTGTTAAAATCTTTATCTTGAACATTTTTTTCATAACTCTTAGCTGTATCAGTTCCACTGATTAGGCCTCTAAGAATTGTACTCTTAGAAGCAGCTTTGATAAATCCTATCTTATCTACCTTGTACCATGCATATACCGAAGTAACCAGCAGATACATAACAATAACTAAAGCCTCAAAACTTAATAAAGCAACTTTCCATTTAGCCACTTTTCCTCGGCTATTCCTATTCCTATTCCTATTTCTATATCTAGATGCCATAGTGTCTCCATTCTGAATATCGCTAATAAGCGTTCTTATTTACAAAACCTTTGAATATTGTAAGGAACATTATTTTTATATCAAACCAAAAAGTCCAGTTCTCTATATAATAAAGGTCATACTCTATTCTTTTCTTTATGGATGTATCTCCACGTAAACCATTTACCTGCGCCCAACCGGTGAGTCCCGGTCTTACCTGATGCTTAATCATATATCTAGGAATCTCTTCTTTGAATTTTTCAACGAAGAAAGGTCTTTCAGGTCTAGGTCCAACTATACTCATATCACCCTTTAATATATTAACCAATTGTGGCAATTCGTCAAGACTTGTTTTACGAATAAATTTACCAAATTTTGTAACTCGAGGGTCATCCTTAACCGTCCACGCCTTCTTTTCCTCGGCTTCATCCTGAACTTTCATGCTTCTAAATTTATACATCATGAATGTTTCATTTCTAAAACCTACTCTTTCCTGCTTGAAAATAAGAGGTCCTTTAGACGTAGCTTTTATAATTATACATATCACCAACAATAACGGTGATAGGATTATAAGTCCTACACTGGAACACAGGATATCAAATGCTCTTTTAACAATTGCATTAAATGTATTAGACAATGGAACATATCTGATGTTTATTACAGGTAAGCCCATAATGTCCTCTGTGTACGGTCTAGAAGGAATAATCTCGTTATAATCCGGAACGAACTGTGTGTGAACTCCGGACTTTTCACATATTTTAACTAAATCAGCCAGTTTGCCGTATTCATCTAGATTAAGTGCAATTACAATCTCATCTAAGCTGTTTTCGGCAAGAATTTTTTCCAAATCTGAAGTTCTGCCAAAAACTATTGCTTCATTGTAATTTAATCCCATTTCCACCTTGTCATCAAGGATACCTAAAATGTCAAATCCCCACTGTGGAAACATTCTGATTCTGTCAATATACGATTCTGCTGCCCTCGAATATCCAACAATCAGAATATGCTTCATGTTAAAACCGCTTTTTCTTATTGCCCTGAGAATTGCTCTTATAGAAAGTCTGAAAGCAATTTCCAACAGCATATTTATAATATAAAAGATGAACAACATTTCTCTGGAATAGTCATGCTGTCTTATTATATACAGAGCTGTAAGCACAAGAATTATACCCAGACTGTTAGCTCTGATTATATTGGCAATTTCTGTAACTGCTCCCTGAATTCTTCTTGAGGTGTACATGTGAAATGAAACATACAACACTAAGAATAATGGCGCAATTATCACTAACGCACTCATATACTGAGAAAATGGAAGTCGTCCATATTCATGTTCTGCATCAAAAAGTGGTGTCTTAAACTTTAAGTACCACGCTACGAAATACGAAAACATGATAACCAGAAAATCCATTATTAATGTTAATCTATTAAAATATTTTTGATTATCTTTAATCATCGGTAATCACTCTTTCAGCTTTCCTTTTTGCTTCTTCTGTCAAGATAATCCTTAACATATACAAAAGTATTCGCAATTAACTCCAATTCAATCATTAAACATCTCTTATGCATTTCTTTATCAAAATCGATTCTTTTTAATCTGTAGCTTGTAAGAACTCCTTCTCTGATTCCAGCTATATAGTCCTTAACAAAACCAATCTTTTTAAAGAACAATGCCTTAATTGTAAAACCTGCAAATAAAAATGGGAAGTTCATAATAAACTGCCATACAGGTGTATTCTTATAAATCAAATAAATATTATTTCTAGCAGAAAGCTTTACCTTAAATGAATTGTACTTTGAGCCTGATGTAGCTGAACCCATATGATATACAATAGCTGTTGGACAATATACATTCTTATATCCATATATTCTTGCCCTGTAGCCTATATCAATATCTTCAAGATAAGCAAAATGTTTTTCATCGAAATAACCTATTTTTTCAAATACTTTTTTTCTGTAAATAGCCGCTCCGGCACATGCAGTAAACACATTGGATTTTTTATTATATTCATTTATGGAACGTCCCACGCCTTTTTGGAATGCCCAACCAAATAAATTATATAAATCTCCAGCGTCATCCATTACTTTTCTGTCCCAGTAGCTAATCATTTTACTGCTTACTGCAAATATCTTATCATCTTTTTCTATTGCTTTAACCAATTCACCTACAAAATTAGGATCTACCTCTGTATCATTGTTTAACAAAAGTACGTATTCTGTCTCTGACATTTTTATACCTTCATTAACAGCGATGCTAAAACCATAGTTTTTATCCATACGTTTAATGATAGCCTCTGGATAATTGTCTACAAGATATTCATAGCTTCCATCTGTAGAATAGTTATCTATGATTATTGTATCAAATGCTTTATAATTTTGTTTCTGCAAAGAAACCATGCAGTCATTTACAAATTTCATACCGTTATAATTAGGTATTATTACAGATACTTTATTCATATATAGCCTGCTTTCTGTTAATATTTATGCTAATATTTCGTCTTCACCTCGTATTGAGTAATCAGCTCTAATAAGAGAAAGATTCTTGTTATAAAATGGATCGCCAGCTTCAAGCTCTTTAGACCATTTAGCCTTAAACTTAGCTATTTCCCCGTTAAATCGCTCCACCTTCTCAGGTGTATCCTCGTATCCTCTTGATTTTGACTCGTAGTGATACAACTGACAATACGGTGTATATACTATTAGATATCCTGCATTTCTAACCTTCATACAGAAATCCACATCATTAAATGCTACTTCAAATGTTTCATCCAAGCCTTCAACTTCCTTGAATACCTTGGCATCTACCATAAGACAAGCTGCTGTTACTGCACTCATGTCCTGGGTTTCAAATGGTCTGTCCATATATCCTAATTCATATCGACTTTGGCCAATTGCTGCATGACCTGCGATTCCGCCAAATCCTAAGATAACTCCAGCATGTTGAATTGTATCATCCGGATAGAACAATAATGCCCCGGCAATTCCTACATCTTCACGCTGACAATATCCAAGCATCTCCTGAATCCAATTCTTTGCAATAACCTCCACGTCATTGTTAAGAAGAATGTAATAGTCTCCCTTACAAAAGCCTGCACCAAAGTTATTAATTGCAGCATAATTGAATTTATCCTTCCAGAATACCACCTTTACATTACTGTGTTCCTTTTGAATCTTTTCGTAATATTTAAAGGTCTCATCCAGTTCTGAATTGTTTTCAACAATTATAATTTCATAATTGTCATATGTAGTCTTTTTAAATACTGATTTTAAGCACTTATCCAAATCATCTGTATGATCCTTGTTCGGGATTATAATTGACACTAATGGATTGCCTGCTATTTCAATATGACTTCTGTATATTCCCAGATTCTTTGTAAGTTCAACTTTTGCATTAATTCCAACTCTTTCATAATGAGCTTCGATGGCCTTTTTACCAGCCTCAAAAGCATACATCTTACTCTTTGGATTAGCTGCAGTTGATGCTTCATGACATCTCCAATGATATAGAATCTCTGGAATGTGATGAATCTTATTTGCCTGTTCTACGCATCTAAGAACAAAGTCGTAATCCTGTGCTCCATTATATTCACCACGAAGATACATTTTCTTTCCGTCTACTGTTTCAGATACTTTATCTGCCAACTCTCTGCTAACCATAAATATATGACAGATATAGTTAACATCTGTTAAAAGATCGATACTGAAATCCGGTTTGAAATGTGGTTCAAAAAACTTCTTACCCTTAAAGTCAGTTTTATCTTCGTCAGTATATATTGCATCAATACATCTGTCTTCGTTAAGTGCTGATACTATTTCATATAATGCATTTTTACATAACACATCGTCGTGATCAGAAAACATTATATAGTCTCCTGTACACATCCAAAGAGCTTCATTGGTGTTCTCTGATATTCCAATGTTTTTATCCAATTTCTTATATTTAATTCTTGTTTCTTCAGGATACTCCTCCTGAATAAAAGCCTTCAATTCATCGCTTGGACTTGCGTCTGCAAGACATAACTCTAAGTTAGAATATGATTGTTCCATAATTGAATCAATAAGTTCCTTTAAGAAACCATGATTTGTTTTATAAAGAGGGATAGCTATACTTATAAGTGGATTAAAATCAAATTTGTGATTTCTCTGAACATCTAACTCTTCTTCAGTAACAAAATTCTTTTTAA
Organism: uncultured Eubacteriales bacterium; assembly: GCA_900315425.1. GTDB lineage: Bacteria > Bacillota > Clostridia > Lachnospirales > Lachnospiraceae > Bovifimicola. The sequence goes on along the minus strand of OMZA01000001.1, from coordinate 139,022 downwards.
TCCATTTACTATACTCTATAGCTGTGTTATTTACTACATTTTCAGTTAGTTTTTTATAAAATGATGATGGACCTTCTGTAAATAAAATCTTGATACCTTTAGCCGCCCTTTTAAATGTAAATCTCTTAGCCATATCTACAAGATTTAACTTGTGGGCATCTCTAAATTTTGTCTTCTTTACAAGCTTTTCCACATCTATATCAACTATCTCGTAATTATTTTTTGACTTAAGGCCCAGAACATACTTTTTACTCTCGTCGTATTTAAATATAATATTAAATCCGCATTTGTAATTCTTATTGTTAGGAGAGAGGGCATTTACAACGTCTTTTCTGTCTATTTCCACGAATTTTGCTTCCACATCTTCTCCATTAGAGTCCGTAAAATATAAATTCACCTGTTCATCGTGGTATAAACTTAAAGCCCAGCCTGATAAAGTTACATAACCATCTCTGATGTCTGCTCTATCTAATTTATAATATATTTTCTTATTCTTTTTGTTAAAATCCGTTATAAGTTTTTCAATATTGGCATTGGAAAATGTATAAATAACCTTTTGCTCTTTTCCAACAACTGCCAACAACTCAACTTTGTTAAGGGTAGCAATATTGATATCTTTACTTACCGGTATTCTTACATCAAATCCCAGATTCTTAGTTTTAGCGCTTTCAGGATAGGTTTTTTCTACGTCCTCCCTATTATTCCACGCAATAGCCGGTTCCACGTAATCTTCATTTACTCTGGCAATAAGGTTATATTCCTTACCTGACTTTTCAAAACACCAACCCCTTATATAAAAGAATCTGTTTTCAACTTTTCCTCTATAACCTATACCCTCAATATTATATTTAATATCCATATATTCTCCTAATAATTCTATGAATTCAACCTATTATGCGAGATATTTATATAACAATTTCATAAACAAATAAATGTATACTTCAAATACTATAAGCACCAGTATTGTTTCCAAATCAAATACCTTTGTAGCATATACTTTCATTACAAATGGATTGCTAAGAGTTTCTTTGTCTGTAATCTCCTGTCCTGCAGATGTAACTACTACTGCATTACCAGCCTCAACTATATTCTGTGCTCCTGCTTCTTTACTTCCTATGGTCTTGTAAAATACAAGCGTATCTGCTTCTGTTTCAAAGTCAAAGGTAAGAGTCATTGTTAACTCTTTATTCTTAGAATCTTTGATTGTATCAAATTTAAACTCATTAAACTCTGTATCCTTAAGAGTTGATACATCATAGGATTTTTCAGCTAATACTTTTTTTGTACCCTTCTCTGTAATAGTAATGTTCATTTCACCTGCGTTTGTTCTGGCATTTGTTGCAAGGAAAATGCTTACTTTAGAAAGATTTTCATAATTACATTTAAAATTCTGGGTAAGAACTGTATCACTATTTACATTTATTATTTTATTATATGCTCCTGAATCAACTGACTTGTCATATAACTTTACTTCTTTGGTTACAAAAGCATACCATATATTAAATACCATTAATATAGCTATGATTACTATAGCGATAATGGTTTTACGTATTTTCTGCTTCATCATAATTCTCCAATCCTATGATTGTCTGTAGGCTTCGCATACAGTTGCGCAATCACCTATCATTTTTAGTTCACCCTTGTTTATCCATACCACTGTTTTACAAAGAGCTTCTACCTGATCTATGCTGTGAGATACGAAAAGAATAGTTGCTTTATTATCAATCATTGACTGTATTCTCTTCATACATTTCTCCTGGAACTTATAATCACCTACAGCCAATACCTCATCTACTATGAGAATGTCCGGAGTTCCAATTGTTGCTATTGCAAATGCAAGTCTTGCCAACATACCTGAAGAAAAGTTTTTAACAGGTACATCCATAAAGCTTCTTAATTCCGAGAACTCAACGATATCCTCGTAATATTCTTCCATCTCTTTTCTGGAATATCCAAGAATGGCTCCATTTAAGAAAACATTTTCTCTAGCTGTAAGGTCCATATCAAAACCGGCACCTAACTCTATAAGGGGAGCTATATTACCATGTACTCTAACATCACCCTTAGTTGGCTTTAAGACTCCGGCAATGGTTTTAAGAAGTGTACTTTTACCGCTTCCATTAAACCCTACAAGTCCCACAGAGTCGCCTCTTTCAATATTAAAACTTATATTTTTTAGTGCCCAAAATTCATCATAGGATATCTGGCGTTTTAAAACTTTTATAATGTACTCCTTAAGGTTATCTACCTTTTCCTTAGCCAGATTGAATTTCATGGACACATCTTCAACTTCAATTATATAATCACTCATAATCTGCCTCCATTAAATATCCATGATAAATGAATCTTGTCTCTTGTAGAATACTACAATTCCCAGGAAAAACAACAATACGCTTGGCAAAAATGCTGCCAAACATATCTTCCAATCCGGGAATGTATTATACATTACCACATCTCTAAACATTTCAAGAATGTTTGTTATTGGATTAATTCTTACTATCTTACGTACCAATCCACCCTCTGGCAATATAGTCATAGGATAAATTACTGGTGTCAAATACATAAGTACTGTTGTAAATACGCTGTATAAATGAAGAATATCCCTGAATTTTACTGTATATGCAGCAATTATAAGACCGACTCCTGTTGATAATACTATTAACAAGGCAATTGGAATTATTGATAATAATATTGTCAAATGAAGTTCTATTCTCATAAACACCATTACAATTATTAATGCACAAAATGAAGCCATAATATTTATTACGCTGGACAATATCTTTGATATAGTAAAAAGATATTTTGGTATGTACATTTTTCTTATAAGGGATGCATTGGCTAATATTGATGACATAGCCGAGGTTGTTGCATCATTGTAAAAGTTAAATATAACCTGTCCACACAAAAGGTATACCGGGAAATTCTCAACCTGAAATCTAAACAAATGTGAAAACACTACAGAAAGTACAATCATCATAAGTAAAGGATTAAGTAATGTCCAGAATACGCCTAGAATTGAACGTCTGTATTTTGTTTTGATATCTCTCGAAACCAGTTCCTTTAATAGGGGAAGGAATTTCTTGAGATTCTGAAAATATCTACTCATCAATTTTTCTCCTAAATTTATATCAATCCTTAGGCAAGTTTCTCGTTCTCGCCTCTTAACGAATAGTCTGCTTTATCAAGAGAAAGGTTCTTGTTGTAGAATGGATCTCCATCCTCAAGTTCTTTGCTCCATTTATCTCTAAATCTCTTAATCTCTGAATTAAATCTGGCAACCTTTTCAGGATTATCCTCATATCCTCTAGACTTGGATTCATAATGATAAAGCTCTACCGCTGGATTATATACTATAAGGTATCCTTTATCTCTAACCTTCATACAGAAATCTACATCGTTAAAGGCCACTTTAAATGTTTCATCAAGACCTTCTACTTCTTTGAATACCTTGGCATCTACCATGAGACATGCCGCTGTAACAGCACTCATATCCTGTACCGTCCATGGTCTTGCCATGTATCCTAATTCATATCTGCTTTGTCCAATAGCCGCATGAGCAGCTATTCCGCCAAAACCTAAGATAACTCCTGCATGCTGAATTATATCATCCGGATAATAAAGTCTGGCACCAACTATGCCAACATCTTTTCGTTGGCAATAGCCAAGCATCTCCTCTATCCAGTTCTTGGCAATTACCTCTGTATCATTATTGAGAAGAATATAATAGTCACCATTTGCATGCTCTGCACCAAAGTTATTGATGGCAGCATAGTTGAATTCATCCTTCCAATATACCACCTTAACTCTTGGATCTTTTTCAATCTTCTTGTAGTAGTTAAAGGTTTCCTTTAGTTCACTATTATTCTCTATAACAATAATCTCATAATTTTTATAAGTTGTTTTCTTAAATACTGACTTAAGACATTTATCAAGATCATCTATGTGGTCCTTTGTTGGTATAAGAATTGAAACCAAAGGTTCTCCTTCAACCTTTATATGACTCTTGTAAAGTCCAAGATTCTTTGTGATATCAACAGTTGCCTGAATACCCACTCTTTTATAGTGAGCTTCGATAGCTCTTTTACCAGCTTCAAAGGCATACATTTTACTCTTTGGATTAGCTGCTGTGGACTTCTCATGACATCTCCAATGATATAGAATCCTTGGAACATGATAAACATTCTTAGCCTGTTCAACGCAACGGAATACAAAATCGTAATCCTGTGCACCATCAAATTCTCTGTTTAACTTACCTGCCTTTTCATATAACTCTCTACTAACCATGAAAATATGACATATGTAATTAACATCTGTTAGTAAATCGATACTAAAGTCAGGTTTAAAATGAGGTTCAAAAAACTTATTATTTTCAAAGTTTATCTTGTCCTCATCTGTATATATTGCATCTATTGTTCTGTCTTCATTTATAGCTTTAACCATTTCATACAATGCATCTTTACATAATACATCATCGTGATCCGAGAACATTATATAGTCACCATGAGTCATATCTAAAGCTTCATTTGTATTATCGGAAATGCCTGCATTATCCTTTAGTTTCTTATAAAGAATTCTTTTATCCGGATATTTTTCCTTTATATATCCCTCTAATTCATTATCAGGGCTGGCATCTGCAAGGCACAATTCGAAATTACCATAGGATTGTCCAAGTATAGATTCAATAAGATCATCCAAAAACTTGTGATCAGTTTTAAACAACGGAATTGCTATGGAAATCAATGGTTCATACTGGAATTTATGTTTCCTCTGAGCCTCTAATTCCTCTTCTGTAACAAAATGTTTCTTAACCCATTTTGCATATTCTGCATTTCTATTAACCTTTACACCTAAGCTATACTTCTCATAAAAAGCCAATGGTCCCTCTGTCAGGAATACCTTAGTAGCTTCTGCACTTTTCTTAATTGTAAGTTTCCTTACAAACTGCTTTCTACTAAACTTCTTTTTCTTTTTACGGGCCTCGTCTTTTATAATTTTATTAACATCTAACTTTTTCCTGATAATGGAATCACTGCTCTTAAAAACAATATAATACTGTTTTCTATAATTGTATCTAAAGTTAACGTTAAATCCTCGCATAAAGTTCTTGTTATTCTTAGATACAATATCAAGAACATCTTTTCTTTCAGTTCTGGTTAACCGAATCTCCAATTCTTTTTTATCTTCATCAAAGATAGCTATGTCCACAGCTTCGTCTGAAAACACATTTACTACCCAACCCATTAAAGTTATGTAGTGGCCATCAGCCATGTAATCATCTATACTGTACACTATATGATTAACAGAGTCATTATATGCACTCATCATTTTATTAATGCGCTTCTCGCCCATTTTAAAAATTCGCTTATAGTCGACCTTTGTACCCAGGTATAATTCAATTTCGTGAATATCGCTTTCCTTTGTTTCACTATCAAATTCGACAAATACCTCGAATCCTACTTCTTCTGAATCTGGAATGTGAAGTTTTGCATTTACGTCTGGTCTGTTCTTTTTGTGAACTTCGGCTGGATATTTTTTTGAATTAACTGTAGTCTTTACTTCATAACTTTCACCGTTTTTTGAGTAAGACCATCCGTTTATAACAACAACCTTTTTGTTGTCAATTATTTTATAATCAACTGCATCCACATGATACTTAGCATCCATTAAAATCCTACAGCTCCTGTCAAATTCTATCTCAAACTCTTAATTAATTCTTAGGAACGAAATCCTTTATACCATTCCACTTCTGATCCTTGTCAGAAATTGTAAGGTCGTCCTTTGTCATTCCTTCTGGCATTGGCCAATCTACACCAATTTCCGGATCATCCCATTTAAGACCGCCTTCATCATTTGGATGATAGAAATCTGTACATTTGTAGCAGAATTCAGCCTGTTCTGAAAGAACGATGAATCCATGCGCAAAATTCTTTGGAATGAAGAACTGTTTTTTATTCTCTGCAGAAAGTAATACTCCAAACCACTTACCATATGTCTTAGAATCTTTTCTAAGGTCTACAGCAACATCAAAAACTGCTCCATTTACAACTCTAACTAATTTATCCTGTGGATAATTAATCTGGAAATGAAGACCTCTTAAAACACCTTTTTTAGAGCTTGACTGATTGTCCTGAACGAATTCCTGATCAATGCCTGCCTCTTTAAAATCATTATAATTGTATGTCTCCATAAAGTATCCACGTTCATCGCCGAATACTGTAGGTGTAATAACCTTTAATCCTTCAATTTCACATGTTTCAACTTGAATCTTACCCATTTTAAAAATCTCCTTACATCTATTCTTTTAGTTGTATTATAAACCGTTTGCTACATCTACTAAATACTGGCCATATGCTGTCTTCATAAGTGGCTCAGCAAGTTTTAATAACTGATCCTTGTCTATGAAACCTCTCTTATAAGCGATTTCTTCAATACATGAAATGTAGAGTCCCTGTCTCTTCTGGAATGCTGCTACGAAATCAGCTGCATCAAGAAGCATGTCATGATTACCTGTATCAAGCCAAGCAAATCCTCTTCCAAGAGTCTCTACCATAAGTGTTCCTCTGTTTAAATATTCGTTGTTAATAGATGTGATTTCAATCTCACCTCTTGCAGATGGTTTAACATTCTTAGCAATCTCAACAACGTCGTTATCATAGAAATAAAGTCCGGGTACCGCATAGTTAGACTTTGGATTCTCTGGTTTTTCTTCAATAGAAAGAGCCTTTCCATTTTCATCAAAATCTACTACACCGTACTCTCTTGGATCCTTTACATAATATCCAAAAATTGTTGCTCCTTTTTCTCTTGCAGCAGCTTTCTTAAGTACCTGTGAGAAGCTCTGTCCATAGAAAATGTTATCACCTAATACAAGGGCTGCACTATCATTTCCAATGAAATCTGCTCCAATAATAAATGCATCAGCAAGTCCTCTTGGTTGCTCCTGTATAGCATATGAGAAGTTCATTCCCAACTGCTCACCTGTTCCAAATAACTCCTGAAATACAGGAAGGTCTCTTGGTGTAGAGATTATAAGTACCTCTCTGATACCTGCTAACATAAGTGTTGATAATGGATAGTAAATCATTGGTTTATCATAAACCGGCATAATTTGCTTTGATACTGCCTTTGTAAGTGGATATAAACGTGTTCCTGATCCTCCTGCTAAAATAATACCTTTCATTATATCTTCCTCCTGTATTTTATTTTTTCTTAGTTATGGATGCCACTTTTCGTAATGGTTTTGTTATCTTGTAAGAAGTTGAATTAAGAATTGCTTCTTTTTCCTTTACCTGGTCATCTACTGCTTTTCTAAGATTCTCTATCTCTTTTTTGTATGTTTCAATAATGCCCTGAAGATTAGATATATGGTCATCTTTTTCTGTTATCTGAGTTTCTAACTGCTCTATCTTTGTGTTGGCATTTTCTTCAAAGGCTTTTCTTTCTGCTTTTTCTGTCTGAAGCTTGTTTTCTCTGTCAACAACTGTTGCTTCAATAATTTTTATATGAACATCTTTTTGTTCGGTTATCTTTTTGTAGTATTGAGCCTCCTTACTATACACAGATTCATTATATATAATTTCATCTAATGTCTCATTGGAAATCTCTGCCTCTTTTTTTCTACCTTCTTTGATAACCTCCGCCATTTTTTGAAAATGTTCTTCTATATCCTGTAATGGCTTTTGTATATCAGGCATCTCCATAGAAGCCACCTTATCATAGCATTGGGCTAACTTCTTTGGATCATACAGTGCTGCGTAATCTCTTTTTACATTTGAAAGAAATCCTTCAATTTTATTTAGCTTACTATAATTATAGACAATATTAGGAATCTTAAATGCCGTTGAAGTTACGCATCCGTGAAGACTTGCACCTATATAAAACTTTGCATTTGCTATAACAGACATCATGTCGTATGGTGCAAGTTTTTTCTTTATTTGCACAAATCCATCTTCCATGGACTTAAGCTTTGTTATACCCATGTCATCTCCAAGAGTATATCCAATTGGCATAAGAACAACATCCACACCATGTTTTTCTTTAATAGCATTTAGCTGTTCACACAGTATCTTTCCTTCGTCATCCTTTATATTCTTATTAACATGAACCACGATATAACTATCTTTATTGAATTCAACATCCAAATTTTTATATACATTTTCAAATCTACTTTGCATATCCTTATAATCTACTGTTTTAGCTATGCTTAAAACAGAATCTGTAACCACCTTGACATCTAAGGCAGATGCCGCCTTACCAAGGTTTTCTCTGGATGATTCATCTCTAACTGTCACATAGGCTGATTGTTTCATGACTTCAGCCATGAGCTGTTGTTGAATTTCGCTTAATTCAAAAGGAACCCCTAAGGAATTCCATATAATAGGCACCTGATATGTCATAGCTACCATTGCCGGGATAAACCACATTGATAGTACATCATATACCACTTCTCTATCCGGGTCGTCTGCAAGCTTAACCATGATTTTTTTGAACTGAACAAGATCTCCTCCTCCAACTACAATGGCATCGAAGGGATTCTCGCTATGCATTTTCTCCATTTCCTTTACAGAGTATACCTGGGTATCCTTTGTAAATGGAGATATACAATTCAAAGGTGCAAATAATGTTATATCCATATCCTCTAGATATTTTTCTATATTTTCCTTGAATACATATGAGAACAACAAATCTCCATAGTTCTCTACATCAAAACTTCCTATCTGTGCAATCCTGAATTTTTTCATTAGGGATTTCTCCAAAATCATAAATATTTATACACACAAACAACACAGCCAGCTCAAAATGTAATTTTGCCTAGCTGTGTTGTATATAGTCACTTGATTTAATTAACTATTTTTGTACATATCTTCGTAGTACTTCTGATAATCTCCGCTGGTAACATTTGCCATCCAATCCTGATTTTCAAAATACCACTTAATTGTCTTTTTAATACCCTCTTTAAACATTGTTTCTGGGAACCATCCAAGATCCTTCTTAATCTTATCTGGAGCGATAGCATATCTTCTATCATGTCCCTTTCTATCTGAAACATATTTAATAAGGCCTTCATTAATATGAGCTTTTCTTGGATCGTCATCTGAAAGCTCTTCCTGAAGTGTCTCGATGATTATCTTAATAATCTCGATGTTCTGCTTCTCATTGTGTCCACCGATATTATACTCTTCAAAAAGCTCTCCCTGTTCCTGAACCATATCGATTGCCTTTGCATGATCCTCTACATATAACCAGTCACGAACATTCTTTCCGTCACCATATACTGGAAGGTCTTTTCCCTGAAGTGCATTATTGATAATAAGTGGAATCAATTTCTCTGGGAACTGGTATGGTCCGTAGTTATTTGAGCAATTTGTAATATTTGCTGGGAATTTGTATGTATCCATGTAGCTCTTTACAAGGAAGTCTGAAGAAGCCTTACTTGCTGAATATGGGCTATGTGGATCATATGGTGTTGTCTCATAGAAGAATGCGTTATCATCTTCTGGAAGTGAACCATATACCTCATCAGTTGAAACATGTAAGAATTTCTTTCCCTCTTTAAATGTTCCATCTGGAAGTTCCCATGCTTCCTTAGCGCAGTTAAGCATTACTGCTGTACCAAGTACATTTGTCTTAACAAATACTTCCGGATTCTTAATACTTCTATCAACATGACTTTCAGCTGCAAAATGTACAACTCTGTCAATGTCATTATCTGTAAATACTTTCTTAATTGCTTCCTTATCGCAAATGTCAGCCTTTACAAATTCATAATTATCTCTGTCTTCTATATCTTTAAGATTCTCAAGATTACCTGCGTATGTAAGTTTATCTACGTTAATAATCTTAATCTCGTTATCGTATTTTTTAAACATGTAATGAATATAATTAGATCCGATAAAACCAGCTCCACCAGTTACTAAATATGTTCTCATTTCAATCTTTCCTTTCAGTGCTCCCTCGCACATATCCTTTCTTTCATTCTTTAATAACATTACATTATTATCATTCATTTGTCAAACCACTGGCAAGCTCCATGATTTTGTCGTAAAGCGCCTGTGGATTACTCATTTCCACGAAGAAATGACTATCGTCTTCTTCGAACAGTTCATGAGTTGCAGGATTATCTCCAAGAATCATTGGTTTTTGCATTAATTCGTAAATATATGCTTTACCAGGTATGGTTCTTCTAGCTTTACCTATCTCCTTATTGAAATGTCCGGCAAGACACAAGTCAGCCCTGCTTATGTATTCTGCAAGTTCTTCCTGTGGTAACCATTGTATATATTCTATATTATCTGCATAGACCTTTTCTATATTGTCTTTTATAGGTCCTACAAAATAAAAATATATCTGTTCCTCATATCTTAATTGCTTAAGGGCATCCATAATTACTTCAACTCCCTGAAGAGGAAGTACTGAACCAAAATATAACACAACGTATTTATCTTTTAACTCATCAGGTTTTATCTGTGGTCTTGGATAATAAAGACTTTCATCTGCTTTCAAATACATTGTCTTTATCTTTCGTCTGTCCACCTTGAATTCTTCAGCAAAATAATCTCCGTGAGCATTGGTATCACAAATGACCTTTTTACTACTTTTAATGCATGCCTTATCCAACCACTTGCAAAGGGAAGCAGGTATGCTTTTTTCAGGTATCTTCTTTCTGTCATTTACCATGGTGTCGTATACCGATATAAAGAAATCTATAATTACAATGTTGTTTTTAAATTTCCAATTAAACATTGGAAGGATAAGCTGTGGAGCAAATCCAATAAATACCACATCGTATATTGACATGTCTCTTAGAATTATATCTTTGTATACCTTAGCTAATCTCTTAGGATAACTTTTGTCTGTGTATCCAATTATATCTAACTTATCTGTATATCCTTTAAGCATCTCGATTTCCTGACTATTTCTTATATAATCGAGATTTTTAGTTGTAATAAACAGTATCTTCTTATCTTTTAATGATATCATTTTACAATTTCTACTTTCTCTCTTCTACCTGTTGTTTCTTTCTCTTTAAAATAGCGTATGTTATAAGTCCTATGCAATATACTGTCAACAATGACAATATTCCAAAGAAATATACGCATAATCTGAGAAGGTGTGAACCATCACTTCCCAAAGCTTTTCCACTAAATAACAACATTAATAATCCGGTTCCAATATATCCGTATATCATATATTTCTGATGTCTTACGGTTGTGATTATCATAATATAGAGATTCTGAAGTGCTACAAGTCCACCTGCCAACATAAATACTATCAATTCTTTATTCATATCTTTAAGGTTTACTCCATATACAGCTCCTAACACCGGTGCTCCTATGAAGCTTCCTACAAATGTTATAACCAAATCTATAATTACTATTACTATAGTGAACTTGAAAGCTGTTCTTGCTAACTTACCTGTTTTTCCTTCAGACCAGGTCTCTCCCATTCCTTTTAAGAATGGCTGGAATATAAAGTTTGCAAGTAATGCAATTATAAATACAGGCATAAATATGATATTGAATTTGGTTTGAATATCATCTGAAACCACAGTATCTATAGTATACTTTGGTGCATTTGCCACATACATATTAAGACACATGCATGCACATAATGGTAAACATTCAATAAGTATTCTGTTTACGCTATGCTTATCTGTCTCTCTGTCTTCCTCTTTGAATTTATACATTACGCATCCATTCATTATTATAGAAAGAACAACTGTGATAGCCAAATTAACAACACTTGTAAGCACAAGGTTCTTTGTAAGGATATACATTACTGCGTATCCAATAATAAATATTAACAGTCTGATTCCAAGAATTCTTCCTGCAGTATCCAAACGACCCTTCTGCTGCATTCTTCCCTGATATACATCCTCAAAAGCCTCCACTGCTTTTACAAGACATATACAAAGGATTACTATTACCTTTTCTCTTGTGTATCCACCATTAAATATCTTAACTAACAAATAAGCTCCTATGGCAACCATCATCATTGTCATTGAAGCATATCTGGCTTGAATATAGTCCTTTAGACTATGCTCCTCATTTACATCAGTTACCTGATATTGTCTGACGCCATATTTACCCAGATTCAAAACCAAATTTCCCACTGCATAGGCCATTACAAATATACTTGAATCATTGTCGTTTCCGGTTCTTGTAATAACCAGCAATAAAAGCATAGTCTGGAATGAATTCATCACTGCTCCGAATGCATTCCAGAAAAAAGTATTTCTCTTTATTTTATTTTCTCCCCTAAGTAGGAATCTACTTAGAGGAGTTGATTTATCATTATTATTTTTCATTATTCTTAATTTCTCTATCGTAATCTAATCTTCTTGTATGATACTGTACATCCTCAAGAATTCTTCTTGATTTTGCAATAAGATCGGCAACGAGACCGATAACAAATGTCATAAATCCAATCATTGTAAGAGTTGAACCAAGAATAAGTGACTGTGTATGGCCTTGACCCTGACCCTTCCATTTTTTAATTAAATATCTTATATCTATGCCAAGTCCGAGAGTTAATGGGAATAATGCAATTAATGTAAATGTCTTAAGTGGTGAATACATGAGATATGCTCTCATAATAGTTACCATTGATTTCTTTACATAACCATACATACTATTGAAAAGTCTTGATGGTCTTAACTCTGCATTTGTTCTAATTGGCACTGAAGTCTGAGGTATCTTTTCTCTTCCAGCCTGAACAATTGTCTCTAATGTATATGTGTATTCATTAGTAACATTAATTCTCATGGCTGCTTCTCTACTGTAAGCTCTGAATCCACTTGGTGCATCAGGAATATCTGAGTTAGAAGCTTTTCTAACTACCCAGCTTCCTAAATGCTGTAATTTCTTTTTAAGTGGCGAAAAATGTTCTGTCTCATCAATTGGTCTTGCACCAATAACGATATCAGTTTTTCCCTCTATAATAGGTCTTATAATTTTTTCTATATCATCTGCATTATACTGGTTGTCTGCATCTGTATTAACAATAATATCCGCACCATTTCTAAGACATGCATCAATACCTGCCATAAATCCATGAGCAAGTCCTTTGTTTCTCTTTAAGTCAACAATGTAGTCCACACCCCAGTTTCTTGCTACTTTAACTGTATCATCTTTACTTCCGTCGTTAATGATAAGGTATTCTATTTCATCAACCCCTTCAATCTGTCTTGGAAGGTCATTTAAAGCAATCTCAAGAGTCTCTGCTTCATTGTAGCAAGGTATCTGTATTATGAGTTTCATACTATATCCTCCACATTTTATTTTTATTATCTTCGTAAATATGAGCAAAACACACTTACCCATAATCTAATCAATTATATACCGATATATTTTTATTTACAAGTTTTTTCTTCTTACATATAAAACAACATCTATAATTATTAATATTAAGCAAAGTATCAGAGATGCAAATGTTATATAATACAATTTCATTTTAGTAGGATTTTCATACTTTAATGTCAAAGTCGTATCTCCTTTAGGAACTAACACTGCTCTGGTTAAATAATTGGATTTAATTATCTTTACTTCTTTTCCATCCACATATGCCTTCCAATTCTCGTCATAATAGTCATTTATCATAACATATCTGTCTTCAGTAAGACTGCATTCTATGGTCATTTCATCGTCATCATAGCTGTACAAAAATACACTATCCCTGCCTACATCCCGGGATGTTTCTTTTACATCTGCAGTTGTATACATGGTAGCTGCATAGTATTCATTTTTCATATTTTTTAATACTTCTGCTTCATCTTTGCACTTAACAACATTTTCTGCAATTTCTACCTTAGGTGCATATTCATTTAATTCCCCTATCATAAGTCCATCATTACAGATTTTTACTATATCATAATATTGGTTTTCATAAATGATTTTCATAACTGTCGTTCCAGTGTAAGCCTCACCATTTAAAGTCATTTCAAATCCGTCTACAGTATAATTACTTCTCCAGATAGTAACCTGGTCCTCACTTGGTTTTTCCAGATCCGTATATATTCTAATCTTGTACTTTCCCTTTGGATAAGATTTTGAGAATCCAAAAGTAATATAATCATTACTCTGTATATCCTTAAAGCAATGTCTGCTCTGTTCCAACAGATTACCTTCTTCATCCACCAAATCCACTATCATAACATTCTCAGATATATTTTCATGGTCATAGTTAGCGGCTGCAATATCCAATCCCACAAATTCAGCTTGAGCAACTATATTCTGCTCAATCATAATACCAGGTGTGAATACACCTACTACATTTTTATCCGGATCAAATATATTCTCACCAATCACTTCGTAATCTCCCAGCTTTTCACCAAGGATATACTTTGTTCCTATGTACGCCAGCAGCTGAGGTTTATATATCTCTAAAAATCTGGCTCTGGTTCCACTGATACTGCTGCCACCATTTGTAACAGATTGTTTTTCTCCTCCCTGCTTTTTGATATTTTGCAACTCATCATTGGTATATTCAGAACTGATATCGTTATAGTATGTAGACATATCCTCATTTTTTACCACGAAATCGTGGGCTCTAACATCATTTAAACCGTACATTTCTCCAATATTAGGATACAATGTCCAATCGCCTATCGCCGCAAATCTATCTGTATCACTCATGTTATCCTTTAGATACTGTATAGATTCAGTCTCTGATGGAATACCTGCTGCATCCTTAGAGATTAAAGGCAGATAGTCCTTGGCAAAGCCTGCCATATCCCATACTGTAACCAAAAACAACATTGCAAGAAGAATATTGTAAACTTTAAATTCTTTGAATATATTTTTCTTACTTACAAACATAAGCACAGATACTATGATAACTATGGATATAGATACAATTATACTTTTTTCATACATCCAATAAGTTCCATTTTTCTTAGTCATTACCTTTATAAGTTTTTCTGAAGAAAGGTATATAACCATGAATGTATAAACTGCCAAAACCGGTATGTATATATACCACCTTTTTTTGTATTCATTTGAATTCTCTATAATATCATTTAAATTAAAAGCTACTGATATTACCGTGCAGAATATAAACACTACTAATACCCTTATTTTTAATGATGTATTAATAGCCGGCATCTTTGTAAATATAGGATCTAGCACATGGGTAAACACCAAAAGGAAATTAATTATCGCCATTACATTAAAATATATGGCTTTCTTTTTTCTCTTAATACCCACAAATATAAACGGCAACAATATAACAACTAATAATCCTGCATATATAGTGGTTTCATTAATACTTATAGTTTTTACAAATCCATTCCTAAAATATGGATATATTCCGGATCTTAAATATTTTAGTCCTATGGTGAAGGTTCCCAGACCTGCTCTGGAATCCACATAGTCCCCGCTAATATTAGACATGGTGCTGTACAAATATGGTCCACTGGCCATAAGTCCAATTACTGCAGCCATTCCAAACATTATCCAGGATTTAAATAGTTTTTTAATATCTCTGTCTTCTTTTTTTACAACGTAGTTTGCAATTCCCAGGTACAGTGCATAAAAACCAGCCAGATACAAAAAATATACTGCGTAAGTTGGCATTCCGGCCACGGTAAATATGTAAATAGATATTGCCAAAAGTGACACCCATATTAGCTTAGCATTTTTCATAACAAGATATGTAAACATAATTACAAATGGTGCAAATGCTGTTACATCGGAATGAGGCCATCCTGCCCATAATACCATTACCGAACACAAACAATAGGATAATCCTGCTAAAGCACAGGTCCAGTTATTAAGTTTGAAGGTTTTTAAAAGCAAATACATCCCAAGAAATGCAAAGGCATATTCCAATATAGATTTTATAAGAACGGCATAATCAAAGGGCAAAAAATATACAAAATCCAAAGGATACATTTTATCAAAGGTTCCCGATGGTGTTCCTAAGGCCACATCTGAATTCCATTCATTTGAAAATCCATTCTTTTCATAAAATACATCATATAAAGATGGAAGTGCTGAATCGGAAGGATCTGTCAGCTGCGGTCCGGTTATCTCTACATTTTCAGAATCCCAAGGTTTTGATTCATACGCAAAGTTATAGTAAGAAAGCTTATAGTTTCCTACCACTATATCCGAATACAAATATAATAAAACTATTCCCATACCTAATACAGCCAAAATAAAGTATTTTATATAACTAATGATGCCTGATTTCATAAATCCTCCAACTCAAAAAATTAAGGCCGTTGAAATGGCGGCCCTAACTATAATTTCTAAAATAATCTGTCTAATGCACTGAAGATAGCCCTTATTGATGATCTGGTAATATTAGAACTTACACCAACACCGAAGGTTGCTTTCCCTGTCTCCTTATCCATTAACTGGATATAGCTAGCAGCCTTAGCATGAGATCCTTCTCCTAATGTATGTTCTGTATAATCAAGAAGTTTAACTTTCACACCTGTATTATTGCGAATAGCATTTAAAACCGCATCAATAGGTCCGTTTCCTTCTTCTTTAACCTCGTATTTCTTTCCCTTATAGCTGAACTTGAAGTCGATAGTTGACATATCGTCATCTCCATCTGTTACTCTACAACTTTCAAACTCATAAGGTGTCTCTCTCTCTGTCTTAGCAACAAGATACTCTTCTGAGAACTTCTCCATGATAGTATCCGGCGAAACCTCTCCCTGTGCTTCTGCAATCTTCTGGATTACATCTGCAAATTCTTTGTGCATTCCCTTTGGAAGCTTATATCCAAAGTATGTATCCATAACAAATGCAACACCACCCTTACCGGACTGGCTGTTGATTCTTACAATTGGCTCATACTCTCTTCCTAAATCTGACGGATCAACCGGTAAATATGGAACTTCCCAATATCCATCATTTCTTTCCTGCATTGCCTGAACGCCTTTACTTATGGCATCCTGATGAGAGCCTGAGAATGCTGTAAATACTAATTTTCCAGCATATGGCTGTCTCATATCGATATTCATCTTACAACATCTTTCATATACTTCGACCTGTTCATTTATATGAGAGAAGTCTAATTCCGGATTTATACCCTGAGAAAACATGTTGCAAGCAAGCGTTACAATGTCCACATTACCTGTTCTTTCTCCGTTACCAAATAATGTACCTTCAACTCTGTCAGCACCTGCAAGTAATGCTAACTCTGTAGCTGCCACACCGGTTCCTCTGTCGTTGTGTGGATGTACACTTAAGATAACTCTTTCTCTATCCTTAAAATGTTTAATTGTCCATTCAATTCTGTCAGCATATACATTTGGCGTAGTCATCTCAACTGTTGCAGGAAGATTGATAATAACCTTATTATCTTTTGTAGCTCCCCACTCATCCATAACTGCTTCACATACATCTAATGCATATTCCGGCTCAGTACCTGTATAGCTTTCAGGAGAATACTCTAATTCAATATTTCCTGGGAAATCGCTTTCCTCAATGTACTTCTTAACTAATCTAACACCTTCGATGGCTATTTCCTTAATCTCTTCTTTGTTCTTTTTAAATACTACATCTCTCTGAAGAGTTGATGTGGAATTGTAAATATGTATAATAACATTTTTAATTCCTTGGATAGCCTCAAAAGTTCTCTTTATAAGATGTTCACGACACTGGATAAGTACCTGTATCTTTACATCATCTGGAATTAATTTTCTCTCAACTAACTGTCTTAAAAAATCAAATTCAATTTGAGAAGCTGCCGGGAATCCAACCTCTATCTCCTTATATCCTAACTTAATAAGCATATTAAAGAACTCTATCTTCTCCTCAACAACCATTGGCTCTATAAGTGCCTGGTTACCATCACGAAGATCCACACTACACCATATAGGTGCCTTCTCTATCTGCTTATTTGGCCACTCTCTTTCCGGATAATCCATTACTGGAACTCTTTTATATCTTTTATAATTCATCATAATACTTTACCTTTCCTTTCAGAATTCATTTTCTAAGTAATTTGGGTGATTAGCTTTCGCTCTATGAATCCTGTAGTCGATAAATCACGCTGCGATTACACAGTATTACGATTTTGACTTTAGCTATTATCTCGTTACTAGCCCCATTCAAATCAGTCCTTTACTTTAAATTTATCGATATTTTATTATCACGAATCTTTTTGATTCAACTCGCATTATAACACCGTTTAAAATTCATTACAACACGGCAATCAGGTATTTTTTTGATAACTATTTTCTGTAACTTAACTGTCCCATTTTAAATCCAATGAATTTAAATCCGGAACAAAGAATTAAGTCTGGAATCATATACCATCTATTATGTCTGATCATATGACTTAAAGCAGCTTTCACCATTTTTATACCTTCACTTTCTGAAGATATGGAATCGTATATCTCTGCTCTTTCTTTTTGTGTCCTTCCAATTTGGAAGTTTCTCTTATACTGTTGTATATACGAATAATTATGAGAATGGAATACCCTTGCTGCTGATGCGTAATACAATGTATCTCCATTCATTAATAGCTTATATGCAAACAGTTGATCTTCGTTAAAATCCGTTTTTTCAAATCCGCCATTTTCCAGAAAATATTCTCTGTCATACATGGCACAGACATCTGAACAAAATATTGCCTTAATACCCATGCTCTTTAACGAGTCTTTTGTTTTAACAATATCTTCTACAGGATAATTAAAACGCCTGGTATATCTTTCCACATAATTGCAGTGTTTTTTTGGCAATTGCCTTGCATAACTTAGCTTTACCCCTGAATCATTTTTAAATGGTCTTAAAAGTTCAGTAATTAGATAGTTATCTGCAGGAACTGCATCCTGGGTCATAAATAAAATATATCTGGCATCTGAATACTTTGTTCCTTCATTTCTAGTCAATCCATGATTAAAAGCTTCTTTTTCTATATGATGAAATTCTATATTCTCAAATAAATCTTTATATTTATCCTCATCCAAATATTCTTTATCTGTATTAATAACTATAATTTTATTGGGTTTATCATGCTGTTCTGCAAGTTTTTTTACTAATGAAATAAAAGTTTTGTCCGGCTTATATGTAGGTATTATCACATCCACCGAGCTTACCTGTGCATCCATTATAATTCCTTCCTGATAACCTCTATTACTTTGTCCACATATTTTTTGCAGACTTCGTCGCTTTCAGCTTCCACCATTACACGAATAAGTGGTTCTGTCCCACTTTTTCTAAGTAATAATCTTCCGTTATCTCCAAGTTCTTTTGTTACTTCTTCACTTACTGCTTTTACAGCTGGCGAATTCAAGATTCTGTCTTTATCATCTACTTTAATATTTTCCAACAATTGTGGGAATATCTTGAAATCTTTTCTAAGATTCGAAAGGCTTTGTTTTGTTTCAAGAATTGCTTCCATCACCTCTAATGATGTAAGAATTCCATCTCCTGTTGTAGCATGTTTACTGAAAATAATATGTCCTGACTGCTCTCCACCTAGGATATAACCATTTTCAAACATATTCTCTGCTACATATTTATCTCCAACCTGAGTCTGTTCGTATCCTATGCCTGCTGCATCTAACGCCTTATAAAGTCCCATATTAGACATTACAGTGGTGACTACCTTGTTTCCCGTTAGTCTTCCCTGGTCATGTAAGTATTTTCCACACACATAAATAATAGAATCTCCGTCTACGATTTCTCCATTATCATCTACAGCTATGCATCTATCCGCATCTCCATCGTAAGCAAAACCTACGTCCAGATTATTATCTTTAACATATTTCTGTAATACCTCTATATGAGTAGAACCGCAATTATTATTGATATTAGTTCCATCCGGTTCATTGTTTATAACATAAGTCTTGGCTCCCAAGGCATCAAATACATTCTTGGCAATTGATGAGGCGCTTCCGTTAGAGCAATCCAAACCAACTTTTTTATCCTTAAACGAACGAGTTGCCAATGATATTAAGAATCCTATATATCTATTTCTTCCCATGGAATAGTCAACGGTTCTTCCTATATTATCCTTAGTAGCCAAAGGAATCTCAGGTGTTTTACCATCAATATAATCTTCGATTGCTTCTTCCACTTCAGACTCTATCTTGCGTCCCTGTCCGTTTATTACCTTTATACCATTATCATAAAATGGATTATGGCTGGCAGATATCATAATTCCTAAATCAAATCCATCCGTCCTTACTATGTAAGATACACTTGGTGTGGTAGTTACATGCATAAGATAAACATCTGCTCCTGAAGCTGTAAATCCGGCTGATAAAGCATCTTCAAACATATAGCTACTTCTTCTGGTATCCTTTCCTATAACCACTTTAGCTCTATGATTTTTTGAATAGTACCATCCTAAAAATCTTCCTACTTTAAAAGCATGATCAACTGTTAATACAACGTTTGCCTCTCCTCTAAATCCATCTGTCCCAAAATATTTTCCCATTACGGTTCTCCTCCTGTAAGTAGTTTCCTGATGCGTTCTAGAGCTTCATTTTCATCCGGTCCTTCACATATCAATGTGACTTTTTCTCCATATCTGAATCCTGCTCCAATAAGATTAAGAAAGCTTTTTGCGTTAGCATTATAATCATCTCTGATAATGCTTACCTTTGAATCAAATTCCAACGCACTGTTTGTAATTTTTTCGGCCGGTCTGAAATGTATTCCAGGAGAAATCCCAATCACTATTTCTTTACTTACCACCACTCACACTTCCTTCTATCATTTAAATCTATTCCGTACTTTCCACAGTGGTTTCGTCTTCCTGAGTTGACTCACTGCTTTGGATTTCACCGGATGTTTCCGTAGCGCTAGTTGTCTCTGCTACCGTTGTGGTTTCCGGATTAGTAGCTGTAGCATCTGCTGCAAGAATTACATGTATCCTTACTTCTTCATCTAATTTTAAGCTTTCCGGCAAAATGAATTTAACAATTACTTCATTTTCCCCTTCTTCTGTATTCTTTAGGTCTACATATGGTTTCAGATCATTAATATCAAAATCATCATGGGCAGATTGTAATCCTGTAAGGACAACTGATATCTGATTCTCCGAAATAGTTGCGCTATATCCCGCCGGTAAATTATTCTTGTCGATTTCACTTACCGGAACATTATATATCTTCTTAACCAATGCACCAATCTTAACTGTTACATTTAAATTTGCATCCTCTTCATCACATAAATATACGCCAGTTGGTAATTGAGCCGAAACATCCACAGATACCGTTACATCCGAACTCTTTCCAGAGATATTAATAAGCTCTGCCGGTATAACTACACTTTCAACTGTCTCAGCATTTGGTCCTGCAATTTTAACAGCATTCTTCTCTCCGATTATCTCTGAAATCTGATATCCTTCTTTTACAGTTCCTGATGTATTAAATTCCAAAGGAACCTCTCTTACCGAATAAATATCTGCTGTATAATTCGTTGTAATTATATCTGGTGTAGTATTGCTATCCAATGTTAACTCACTTCCAGATCCTGAATAATAATGTATATTCAATGAAGTATCTACATTCTCAGTCTGGGTTCCCAAATCCGGCTCTACTGTAACTTTATTGATAGTATCTATTACAGATTGTGGCGCAGATACTGTTACCGTAGCCGGATTTATACTTTCCTTGCCTAAATAATACGAATCTGAAAGTTCTGATTTATGACTAATCTGTATATCATAAGTTTTTTCTATGATATTTTCTACACTTAACCTCATAGTCATTGTTTTCTGACTTATCTCACACTCTTTATCATATTGTTGATTTTTAAAGCTTACATATATAGGCACCGCATCAACATTAGATTTCTCGCTAAATGGCGCCTTAGCAATAAAGAAATCCTTTGTCATTTTATCCACCTGTGATCTTGGGCCCTTTACATTAACAGTTGCTTCACTACCGGATATAATAGTATAAACCTGTCCATTTTGTGTTATCGCTTCTACATCTTCTACAACAACAGGGATCCCACTAATGGTTCTAGTAACTTCCGGGTCTTCAATATTTATAACAATAAGCCATAATCCCATGGCAGCAAATAACGCCAATAATTTTAATCCAATATTATTCGTTAACAGCCTCTTTATCATTCTTCTTTTCCTTCCAAAGTCTAAACTTCTTCTTAGGTTGTCTATTCTGTATCTTACGTAATTCTTCCTTAAGAGTTTCGCTGTCTATGTCTTCCGTAAGATTACCCGCTATTGCAATAGATACCTTACCTGTTTCCTCAGAAACTATAATTGTAAGACTATCTGTTACCTCACTTACTCCTACTGCAGCTCTGTGTCTTGTTCCCAACTCCTTGCTTATCTCCATATTATCTGATAATGGAAGGTAACATGTAGCAGAACATATTCTATCGCCTTTTATGATTACCGCTCCATCGTGGAGAGGAGTATTGTGTTCAAAAATATTAATAAGGAGCTGACTGCTAATTTCAGCGTCCAGATAAATACCCGTTCTCTCATACTCTCCTAATTTAACTTCGTTTTCAATTACAATAAGAGCACCTGTCTTATGCTTACCCATTTCATATGCGGCTCTAGTGATCTCATTAATATTTTCATCAGAAAATTTTTCTACATTTTTTACATCAAAAAAATTGTTAAGAAACTCTCTTCTACCAATCTGTTCCAATGCTCTTCTAAGTTCTGGCTGGAATATAACAATTGCTGCAATTACGCCAACACTTAAAGTTTTGTTAGCTATCCACAGAATTGTAGACATGTTAAACAAAACTGCAACAATTCCAAATGCCAATATCACAAGAATACCCTTTAACAAGGTCCATGCTCTGGAATTCTTAATCCACACCAAAATATGATATATAACAAATGCAATAATAAGAATTTCTATTACATCTATTAATCCAAAATTCGGAAATGCTATGTAGTTGTTCAAAAAATCTATCACATTGGAAATAATTTTTTTCATTATTTACGGCGTCTCCTGGTATTCTTAACATTTATATGTTTAACCTTAACATCACTGGCTCCTACCTTGATCTTAGGTATAGCCTTTACATAGTAAAAATAATCGTCATCTTCAAATTGTACATATTCTGTTCTTTGATAATCTACTGCTAAAATAAATAAATCTAATACATATACCGCTAACACGGATATCAATACATAGATGGCTATCATCCAAATTGAACCTGTTACATCTACATCTAAAACAGT
The DNA here is from genome assembly GCA_900315425.1 of uncultured Eubacteriales bacterium. Taxonomy (GTDB): domain Bacteria; phylum Bacillota; class Clostridia; order Lachnospirales; family Lachnospiraceae; genus Bovifimicola. The sequence continues at coordinate 115,883 of OMZA01000001.1, read as the reverse complement.
AATTCCAGGTATAACAATTGCAATCTCTATAATAGCTCCACATATAATAGCTGTTGTTCTTGAATGATCAAAGGATGATTTTCTTATAAGATAAGTAATTATTGCTGCAACCACAAAAGCCACAATAATGAGCATCATCTCTTTGTTACTGATTATGTTATTTATAAAGGAATTAAGTTTGTCTGTAGAAGAAATACTTGTTCCATTAATAACTGTTATTCCCTTGCCGCCTGCGTAACTAATCATATAATAAATAACCACACCAAACGCCATGGCTACCATAGCTGAAGGTGCTAATGCAACTCCTACTATAAGTGGCATTATGTAAGGAATTTTAAAGAAAAACAACACTGGCATCAACATGAATACATATCCATATTTGGCTGAGAATCTAAAATATAATATAAGAACTATTATATAAATCATAATTCCTATAACAGCCATAAGAGGTGTTATATAATACAATCCTGCCACTGCATATAGAGAAGATACAAATACTCCTACGTTTATTGGAAGCAAGCAACACAGTGCACTAACTAATATTGCAATCACTATACTTCCAAGCATTCCTTCAATTCCAATATAGTGTTTTATAACAAGTATGGATGAGAAAATCGCTATGAATCTCACTAAAGGATCAATATATGAAGAATAGTTGCTATATATGTCCTTCAATCTTTCTTTTATCTCAAGTATTCTGTTCATCAGATTCAAATCCTCCCATATCCGCTTCTTTTTGCTCTGCCTGCTCCTTCTTATACTCTATATAGAGTTCCTTAAGAAGATCGGCGTATTTTCTATTCATTTCCATTATCTTTATGTATCTCAAAGAATAAACAACATAGGATATGAATATATAAATAATCAATATAATTAAATAGATTGAAATCAACCTTATAGCCAAAGGCTTTATATCTAAGCGCACCAATTGATTCAATATATAATCATTTTTTGTAATACCCCATAAAATAACTGCAAGTATATATGCAAGAGTTATGGTTATTACCGTATCGATCATTCTGATACTAATGTAATCGCTTTTATAATATTTATGTTGACGCAAGGCATCTTTGCCTTCTTTTTGTTCATGCATGGCAAGTCTTGTCATTAACTTGACCTTGTTTTCATTTATCATAATACCCTCCAAACGGCATCAATCTTTGGTAATTATAACACATTAGATTTAATTTATAAATATTATCTCGTCTTCCTCTTCCTCATCCTCTTTATCTTCCGGCTCTTCTTCATCTTTATTTACTACGTTTATAATCTCTTTTATATTAAACACCAAACCGGTTATGGCTATACATATGAATATCTGCATTACAGGTATTGTACCTGCAGAATATTTCATAATATAAGCCACTGATTTAGACTCTACATATACCACAGCAATTACTAAAAGATTGGCATAAACTGTAAGTAACAAGCCCAATTGTATTAAACTTAATGAAAATCTGGTTTCTATTTTATTTGCTTTTCTTATAAAGTTCATAATATATTCCATAACAAATGCTGCAAGTGCAAATGCAAATAATGGCAATCCTATCAGCTTATACACGTATATCATATTTGAGATATACTTTACATTTGACTGATTTATGACTTTTGAAGAATCATTTTTATAAACCATTTCATTAGTATCTATATTGTATATTACATTACTGTTAACAAGGCTCTTTATATCCTTAATATCTCCATCGTATATCTCACTACCATCCAACAATACTTTAACTTTCAAATCTGTTATATCAATGGAATCATCTGCAGAAAGCTCCACGGTAAAAGATGCATTTTTTGCATTTTTATAAGAATTACCCTCTTTATCCTTGAAGTTGTTATATACTGTTGTACTACTTGTGAAATCCGGAATATATGTGTTGTACTGAGAATCATATATCTCTATATCCACATGAGAATTTTCATCTCTGGCAAATATCCATCCTTTAAACGTATATTTATCAATTCCTGTTCCTGTGATGTTGGTTGATGTCATATCTGCCATATCCTGAATCTGGGAAGCTGTTCCTAAAGGTTCTTTGTATTCCGGACCTAGTTTTTCATATCCTGCCATATTCCAGATTCCAGAAAATGCATATTCCATAATATCCGGAATATCTTCTGTTTTTATCGGTCTTGATATACCTGATAATATTATGGCATCTTTCTTTTCAAAGGTTCCATCTTCAAAGCCTTTACTTAATTCTTCGTGCACCTTTTTATAAAAATTATTTGCATCTTTCGCGCTTGTATATACATCACAAGCCCCTGCTGACCATCTAAGTATCCACGCAAAATTACCGGATTTTAATTCTCCATTTTTAAGTCCCGGTGTGGAAGGATTATTATAAAACCAATCCACTTTTTTCTTTAGCGTACCTAGTGTCTCGCTATATTCCATACATCTATCCAAGGTGTCTTTTGTTACATAACAATTATTCACCTCTTTTGTAGGTTTAATGGATACTATATCTTTACATACCGTTTCATAATAGGTATCGTTAAAATCCGTTTCTGCAAATACTCCATATACATTGTAGTTAATAGTTTTTAATGCCACACCTGATAACTCAGATACTATCAAAGGAATTATAAGAAATATCGTGTAAAAGAATTGTTTCTTAAACTTAAATCCGTTATCAATAATATACAATACAAATAAAACAAGTATAGCTCCAAGCAAAAAGCATTTTATCCACGATGCTTCTTCTCTTGAAAGGGAGTATACACTTAAAGAAATTGACGCTATAAGAATCCAGAACCAATTTCCCAAAATTCCCTGTTTTCTATCAAAATATATTGCTAAATATGATGAAACTATTAGCAGGATAAGTGCTGGAACTATAGACATTCTATATACACATTGAGCTATATAATCATCAAACATTACCGGAGACATCATTAAAAATAACATACATAAATATGAACCCCAGAAGTTCTTTATCCATTTTCTTATGACATAAAAAAATATTACACAAGCCATTGCATATAATAGGCCTGTCCATAACATATATGGAACATTAAATGATTTAAAATATGCCAATAGCACTGCAAATATTGGTTTTTTATTAAGGGTATGTACATTATATTCCCCTAACCAATTCCCATTAAAAACGCTCTTAGCATATTCCACCATAAGCTCATCGTCATCAGAATAGCTGGCTCTTGCAACGATTGGTAACATCATCTGCAATAAAACCCTAGTTATTACTGTTGTTATTAAAATTCCCAACTGAAAAAACGTTATTCTATTTAGTTTATCAACGTTATTCTTATTTTCTATATTGCTCATTAAAACTCCTAAACGATTTTGATTAACCCCTTGTTAAAAGTGTCACTGTTTCTGCATGATAGTTTTGAGGATACATATCTACCACACACATTTTCTTAAGATTATATCCTCCAGCTTTTAGAATCTCAATATCTCTGGCCAGAGATGTTGGTTTACATGATATATATACCAGATTCTCAACACCATAATTAATTATTTTTTCTAAAGCCTTTGGATGTACACCATCTCTAGGAGGATCTAAAACTATCAAATCAGGTTTGTCTTCAACTTCATCCAATACCTTTAAAACATCTCCTGCAATAAACTCGCAGTTATTAAGACCATTTATCTTGGCATTTTCTTTAGCAGCTTCCACCGCTTCCTCTACTATTTCCACACCAATTACTTTTTTTGCCACAGAAGCTAATATCTGAGATATGGTTCCGGTACCACAATACAAGTCAAATACCAACTTATCTTTTGTGTCACCGCAGTATTCTCTGGCTTTTTCGTATAATTTTTCAGCTCCTAAAGAATTGGTTTGAAAAAATGAAAATGTTGAAATTTTAAAATCCAATCCCAAGACCTGTTCATGAATATAGTCTCTACCATACAATACTTCTATACTGTCGGCTCTGACCATATCTGCCAAACCGTCATTTTTTATATTTAATATACCTGTTACATTTCCCTGAAGTTGCAGATTTTTAATTCCCTCTACTATTTTTTCAAAGAAATCTTTTTCCATTTCTTCTTTTGTCCATTGGGTTGTGCTCACTAAAGCCACTAAAATCTCCTGAGACCTTACACCTCGTCTTATTAGGAGATTCCTTAGATACCCTTCTCTAGACATTTTATGATAAAACGTAAGTCCCTCTTTTCTACATAAATTCAGAACAAATCTTACAATTCTATTGTAATCCTCATGGGTAATCACGCACTCATCAGTTGTTACAATATCATAAAAGCTATTCTTCTTATGCATTCCAAGAGCAAGCTCTCCGCCTTTTTTTTCATCTCCAAAGGAATATTCCATTTTATTCCTATATCCATTTTCCAAGGGACTTGGTATTATCCCTTGAAATTCATAATCAGTAGTCACATTATCAATCAGCTCTTTAACCATGTTTTTCTTAATATTTAACTGATTGTCATAATCCATTTTTAAATATGTGCATCCACCGCATTTTCCATACGCCGGACATGGTGATACTCGATTTTCCAATGGTGAATCTTCAACAATAGAAAGCAATCTTCCTTCCCATTTACCCGAACGTTTTTTTGAAACCCTGAAATCCACTTTTTGACCAGGAATAGTTCCTTTAATCATTACCCGTTGTTGATCCCCATTATTATCAACAACAGTGGTATATCCCTTTGTAGGAAAAACTGTTTTATCAATTATACCTGAATATTCCTGACCTTTTCTCATAAATTACCTCGTTTCTTATGGGGATAATCCCCTTGTATTTCTTTACCCGAAAACAGCTATCGCCTTTCAGCGATAGCTGTAATTAACAGATTTAATTATTATAATATCACTCATCATCCTCAAAGAAATCATCATCAAGGATATCGTCAAAATCATCATCATCAAAATCATCCATATAGTCTGGACGAAGTTTCTTGTAGAGTAATAATGCTGTGCTGATAACTGCACATATGCAAATGATTAAAAGTAAACATTTAATCTTCTTATTATCTCTTTTCTGCTCTTCTTCTTTTTTTATTAAGCTATTAAGCTTTGAAACATTGATGATATTATCAAACCTATCCATAATCTACCATTCCTTTCTAATTATTTTATTCGCTTACGCCATTAATCTTGTGTAATTATACCATTTATGCATTTTTTTTACTACATAAAATTGTATAATTTGATATCATTTTCATATTTTTTTCAACTTTGCAAAGGTCGCAAAAAGCTTTCTAGTTCCAGCTGTATCAAAATCTACAGTCACTTCATAATCCTTTCCGCCGTCTTTTATATCCGTTACTGTTCCATCTCCAAACTTCATATGTCTTACTCTGTCCCCAACCTGATAATCTAGAGATTCTAATTTGGCACTCTTAAACATATCTAAACTGTATGAAGTTTTACGTTTAAAACCACGCTGAAGAGCTTCTCTTTCCTCTTCACTTCTCATACCTGTTCTCTTTTTCCTTGTTTTTTCCAAATCAGCACTTAATCCCGGTATCTCTGTAATAAACCTTGATACCTTCATAATATATAAATCTCCACGCATCATTCTTCGTTTAGCACTAGTCATTGTAATTGAATCCATAGCTCTCGTAATAGCCACATAGCAAAGACGTCTTTCTTCCTCAATCTCAGATTTATCATCACTAAGCAATGTCATCTTAGAAGGGAACAATCCATCTTCCATTCCACAAAGGAAAACCTTTGGAAATTCCAACCCCTTTGCACTATGTACTGTCATCAACACCACATAGTTTTCATTTTCATCAAAATTATCAATGTCTGCCACCAAGGCTATCTCTTCAAGAAATTCATCCAGATTATTCTCTTTACCGGCTTGTTTGCATTTATCTTCATAATCAACAATCTTATTAAAGAATTCATTAATATTTTCAAGCCTTGCGTTAGCCTCATCTGTATCTTCCATCTTGAGTTCATCTTCGTATCCGGTTTCACTTAAAATATTTTCCATCAGATCTGAAATGCTGTCGTATTCTAACTCCGCTTTCATTCTCTGTATGAAATATACAAAAGAATTCACCTTACCTTCCGCTCTTGAACCCAGGGAAATCCTACATTTCTTATCTTCAAGCGCCTGATAAAAACTCATATTATTATCATCTGCATATTTTTGCACTTTTTCAATGGTGGCCGCACCTATTCCTCTCTTAGGTACATTTATAATTCTTCTTACCGAAAAATCATCGTCACCATTACTAATAGTTTTCAAATATGCAATAAGATCCTTTATCTCTTTTCTTTGATAAAAGTTTTGACCACCGATAATCTTGTATGGAATATTTTCCTTAAGCAGTGCTTCTTCAATAACACGGGACTGGGCATTTGTCCTGTAAAGACATGCTATATCTTTATAATCATATCGATTTTCATCTATTAAATCTTTGATGCTATTTACTATAAATTCTGCCTCATGGTACTCATTATCCAGCTGTCTGAACTCCACTAAATCTCCAGCTTCTCTTTCTGTCCATAGAGTCTTTTGTTTTCTGGAATAATTATGGGCAATCACCTGATTAGCTGCTTCCAAAACATTCTTTGTGGATCTGTAGTTTTGCTCAAGTTTTATAACCTTTGTTCCAGTAAATATCTGCTCAAAATTTAAAATATTAGATATATCAGCTCCTCTGAATTTATAGATAGACTGATCATCATCCCCTACCACACAAATATTTTTATATTTGTCAGCTAAAAGCTTTATAAATTCAAACTGCACCTTATTAGTATCCTGATATTCATCTACCATGATATATTGAAGTCTATCCTGATATGCCATAAGGACTTCCTTGTCACTTTTAAACAACTCAATGGTTTTTACCAATAAATCATCAAAATCCAGAGCATTATTTTTCTTTAATCTGCTCTGGTATTCCTCATAAACCTTTGAAATTATTTTTGTTCTTATATCATCTGCACTATTTCTATATTCTTCCGGAGTAATCATATTATTCTTGGCCATGGAAATAGCTGACATTATAGCTCTTTCCTTTATGAACTTCGTATCCACCTGCAACTTCTTACAAGCTGCCTTTATGGCTGTCTTTTGATCATCCGAATCATATATAGTGAAATTGTTATTATAACCGATTCTGTCAATATAACGTCTAAGTATCCTTACACATGCTGAATGGAATGTGCTGACCCATACAGCTTCTGCTCCATGCCCTATGAGCCTGTTTATCCTATCCCTCATCTCACGAGCCGCTTTATTTGTAAATGTTATAGCCATTATGTTGTACGGATTAACATTTTTCTCATGAATAAGATATGCAACTCTGTGAGTAAGAACCCTGGTTTTACCAGAACCCGCTCCTGCTAATATCAGGAGCGGGCCATCTGAGTAAAAAACAGCTTCTTTCTGTTTATCATTTAACGAATCATATATTTTCATCATAACTGCTGTCCGCAATTTGAGCAGAACTTAGCACCATTAGTTGGATTACCGCAATTAGGACAGAACTTTGGAGCTGTTCCATTTCCAGCACCTGCATTAGCTGGTTGCATTTGCTGTCCCATCTGTGGTTGCATCTGTTGTCCCATCTGTGGCTGCATCTGCTGTCCCATCATGCCACCCATCTGGTTCATCATCTGCTGTCCCATCATCATACCCATCTGCATGCCTGCCATTGTACCAGCCATATTGCTCATATTTGCTCCAGCACCAGAACCTTTTTCAATGCTGTCTGCCATAGCAACTTGTGTATATTTTCCTACATCTCCAATCATAGACTGAGAAGCAACTTTCTCCTGCATCTTACGAATCTGTTCTGGATAGTTGAAGTTCTCAATGTAGAAACCTGTAATATTAATACCAATCTTGCTGATTTCCATATCAAGGTCTTCTTTAATACCGTTTCCAATTTCTATAGCATTTGCCTGAAGGTTAAACATATCCTTACCTTCTTTTGTAATCCATTTCATAAGTAATGGATTTAGCACTGATACTACTCTTTCTTTAATCTCATCTATTGTGTACTGATCTTTTACACCGGCAATCTTATCAATAAATGTATCATAATCTCCAAGCTTACATGTGAACTTACCAAATGCACGAATAGGCATTCCAGCCTGCAAACTAGCTGTTTGTATACTAATCGGATTCTTTGTTCCCCAAGAAACAGTGAATTCCTTTGTATTTATAAATAACACTTCACATCTAACACCACTGTTAAATCCAAACTTAATTCCCTTTAATGTTGAAAGAAATGGTATAATCTGTGATTCAATATCAAAGCTTCCTTCATCCTGGAAAATACCTTCAACTTTACCATTGTACATGAAGATAGCATCCTGACCTTTTCTAATAATAAGCTTTGAACCCTTCTTGATCTCATCATTTTTCCATTTCCAAAACATTATGTCGTCACGACTTTCCTGCCACTCTACTACATTTGAAAACTGATTACTAAATAATCCCATCCTTTTTCCTCCTTTATTTTAAACCACTTCATTATAATCCTGTTCCATAACTACTTCGTATTCTACACTTGCCTCTGTCTCTAACTGTGCACCCTTTGTCTCCTTAGCACTAACTGCTGCAATAATACCAGCAATAATGGCAATAACAATTAAGATAATAGCAATAATTTTTACCTTGCTTCTAGGATAAGCACCATCTATCTTACCTGTTTCTCCATTTATAAGTACGTTATAAGTTTTACCTTCAAAATTGTATGCCATAGAATAAATTGGAACTAAAACATGCTTATATGTTTCATCACTATATCTTGTATCAAGACGTATATTTCTAACTTGGTCATAAGTTCTTCTTACGTCTTTTTCTGCCATATTTTTTAATTCTCTCTCCATTATTCCTGTTGCAGATTCATGCGCATCCTCAATAGGAATCTTATATAACTCTGCAGAGTAACCTGACATATATTCTGGAGAATATGAATTGAGTTCTTTTGTTGTATTATAAGGCTCTATTCCTTTTAAAAGTTTTCCGTCTAGACTTTCTGAAGCTCTTACTAATACATCATCAAAGAATTTCTCCACATGTCCTGAAACCGGATACCAATCAGTTACCGTCTTTGTAACTACGTTGCCATCCTTGTCTTTTTCCTTAACCTGTCTATCTCTACCACCTTCGCCATTATATCTACTGTACGTATCTGCATCGAAGGTCCAGTAAGGCATGTATATACCCTGAAGTCCACCTTTTTCATAGAGATTCTTTAATCTACTTGGTGCAAGCCATCTTTTAGAAATCCATGATTTAAAAATCTCATTCCCACTATTTTTATCTATCTTAAAAGGTACCACTCCGTCCGGGGTGATGGCATCCTGCTGTTTATCAGACAGTACATATTGAGATCCACAATATGGACATTCAGTTGAGGTAACATCTCCAGGAACCCGTATTAAAGCTCCACATCCTTTACACTCCATTGTTTTTTCTTCTCGTTCGATAATCTCTGTCTGTTTTTTTCGCTCTGCACGTTTATCATATGGATGTTCAACAATACTCTTTTGATCATTAGTTATCATCTGAGTAGTTCCACAACTTTTACATTTAAGTTTCTGGGACTTTACATCAAATTCCATAATATTACCGCAGTTCTCGCAATAATATACCTTATCTGCCATACTCTTCTCCTATTTCTCTCATTTTTCGTATCTATTTATCCCAAAAAATCGAGTAGGGTACCTACTCGATTTTTCGGATTATAATTAAGTAATTATTTTCTATAATTAAATTATTTGCCTAATTTTGCTTTAAGAGCTGCAAGTTCATCATCTACTGCTGGTGAAGCTGCTGAATTATCTTCATATTTAGCTGCTAAATCCTCTGCTTCATCTCTTGGAATTTCATTGAGCTCTGCCATTGCATTAGCCTTATCAAGCATGTTATCTGCCTTTGCTTCCATTCTTGCAAATGCTGACATATTTCCCTCTACACCTGATACACTGCTTCCAAGTTTGTTAATACTCTGCTGTGTCTTTGCAACAGCAAGTTTAGCTTTGATAGCATCTTTACGTGCATTAAGCTCCCCAATGTCTTTTGATAACTTATCATGCATCTGCTTCATCTTTGCAGCGTTTGCTGCTGCGATGTCATATGTCTGCTGTAGAGATGTTCTTGTACTTTCAAGCTGAGCTTTCTTTGCAAGAAATGTTTTTGCATCTGCATCGTTACCAGCCATAACTGCCTTTTCAGCATATCCCTGATACTTAGCAATCTCTGCATCACATTCGTCTAATTCTCTCTTGCATCTTGTCTCTTCAGCCATAACTGCTGCTGTCTCAGACTTAACCTTTCCAAGATCACTTTCCATATTTCTTAAGTACTGATCAATCATTTTCTCTGGATCCTCAGCCTTGTCTAAAAGTGAGTTAATGTTTGCAGACATAATGTCTTTAAATCTTGTTAAAATTCCCATATTCAATTTCCTCCTAAAAATATATAGCAAATAGCCAATTTGTCTACGGCTATTATTATAATCTATAAACTCAATTTTGTCATCATTTCCACATATATTTCACAAATATTTTTTGAATAACTTGTAATATAGTTTTTAATACTATATAATAAGACTTAGCTTTTTTGAGGTGTGAAAATATGATTGATGCAGAGAAGACTTTAGATAACATAATTGAAAAAATACAAATTATAGATGCAGATGATATTCCTTCCATTGACCTTTATATGGATCAGGTTACAACCTTTATGGACAGTCATCTTGGCAACAACAAACGTTTTGAAGACGACAAGGTCCTTACTAAAACAATGATTAACAACTACGCAAAGAATGACCTTTTGCCTGCCCCTAAGAAGAAACGTTATACTAAGGATCATGTGATTATGTTAACATATATATATTACATGAAGAATTTCCTTTCAATTAACGATATAAAGACTCTTCTTAAGCCAATTTCAGAACGATATTTTGATGGTAATAATAAGGTCTCTATGGAAGAAATATACAAAACTCTTTCCAATTCCGAGGAAGAAATGACAGATTTCATCAAGTCTGATATTATTAGAGAGATTAACAAATCTAAGGAGATGTTTTTAGATAATCCTAAAAAGGATACTGACTATTTACAATTATTTGCATTGGTAACAGGACTTACCTATGACATTTACGTAAAAAAGCAAATGATTGAATCCATTGTGGATCAGATTAACAAATACGAAGAAAAAACTTCAAAGGATAAGAAAAAAGAGTAATCATCAGATTACTCTTCTTTTAATTCCAATGATTTTATTGCTTTATCACAATCGTAATTCAAAACCAAATCAATTGGAAATTCCACTTTTTTCATAAGACTCACTGCTCTGTCATGTCTTCCTACTGTGCCCTTATCATGTGCATCGCTACCCACAATAATCGGTACATCATATTTCATACATACCTTTAACATCTTCTCATCATTTACCACAGTATTTCCCCTAAAACTCCCCGGAGCCATGGAGTTATTATTAAGTTCTAGAATTGTTCCCGTTCTTATGGATGCCTTTACTAATTCTTCATAATCCACAGGGACTCTTTCATCATCAGGATGACCTATTATCTTAACATAAGGATTCTCCATAGCTAATATCAACGCTTTTGTATTCTGTTTTACATCTCCTGCCTTGTATCCTATGTCTGGATGTATACTGGCTATACATATATCCATCTCTGACAGCAACTCGTCATCCATATCAACATTTCCATCATAGTCTATAATATTAAGTTCAGCTCCAAAGAACACTTTGATTCCAAAAAAATCTCTACTTTGATTTTTCAACCCACGAAAATATTCTTCCCCTGCAGTTCCTGGCATAGTCTTTGTGTGGTCTGTTATACCATACAATTCTAAGCCTGCTTTTTTCGCACTTTCCACCATATCTTCTATGGTATCTTTGGCATGACCACTGGCAATAGTATGAGTATGAAAATCAATTAAATATTTCTTACTTAAAAACAAATCATTTATTTTGCTTTCTTCCACTTTCTTCCCTCTCTATTCTACGCTTTGCATTCTTCTTATTAACTTTAGAATATCCCACTATAATTCCAGGAAAATGTTCACTTACATAATCCTCAGCCATCTCTACATCTTTTCTAAGATTCTTAGGCGAGAATATATAAATTCCGTTTTTACAATAAATATGCAATGAGTAAATCATATGCCTGTGTTTTTTTTGAAATCTTATTTTTCTTAGTGCTTCTCTTTCATATATCCAGATTATTTTGCTTATTGGCACCACTTCAATTGCCGGAAATTGTTTTGCCACGATAAAGTTTCTTGTAAATGTTATATTTCCACATTGAAGTACAACATCATTTTCCAGCTCGTCATTTACAGTTTCAATTATTTTGGTACCATTTCTTCCCACTAATCTATAAAGGGTTAGCATATTAGGATTTAAAGCCGGCAAAAAGAAATAAATTGTATGAATAATAAAAACAGAACCTGACATCGCCGCTAAGAGTCCCAACACAACTAACAAGTACAAATATACTTCCGGCTGATAATTCATTTGGTTCAAAATAACCGGTGAAGAAATCTTAAGCAAACTGTTGTAATCCCAGTCCAGATCCTTTGCCACACCCTTCATCATCTTTATATCATAATTATCTATTTTTGAAATCTTTCCGCTTATTTCATAAGATTTAAGTTCACCTGGTAATTTTTTTAAAGGATCTCTTTGCACCAGAATAAAGGTACATTTATTATCCTTTAAATAATAGTAATATGACCCACACACTATTCCTCTTTTTACATAATCATAACCTGTATACTTGGCATCTACCCTGGTATTTACATATAATTCACCCTTTTTATACTCATCATTGATGGTTTCAATAGAATCTATAGATTTAGGATTCAATGCTTCGTCAAACGGTATATTTATTAATAATGTTACTGTGGGAATTAGTATTATCACTGATATAATTATAAATATTACACTTACTTTTTTTATATATAAAAAAATAGAATTTTTCACTTTGATACTCCCTAGGGATTTACTAAGAAGAATTATACTTATCAAAGAGTTATTAATCAAGAAGGTATTTGATAATCCTTGTCAAAATTCTAAAAATGTTTTAAAGTATATTGAATGTTATAAAGGAGGTCGTTTATGGCATACAACGAATTTGCAAAAGTTTATGATATATTTATGGACAATGTTCCCTATGAGGATTGGAGCAAATATGTCATAGATCTTTTAAGAGAATATAATATTAAAGATGGGCTTGTAGCGGATCTGGGCTGTGGCACAGGAAAACTCACAGAAATCTTATCTGCTGCCGGTTATGATATGATTGGCATAGACAACTCCGACGAAATGCTTAACATTGCCATGGAAAATAAGTCACCTAAATCCAATACTCTTTATCTGAATCAGGATATGCGTGAATTTGAATTGTATGGTACAGTTAAGGCAATCATAAGCATTTGTGATTCCATGAATTACATGACAACAAAAGAGGATTTACTTACAGTTTTTAAACTGGCTAACAATTACTTGGATCCTAAAGGTATTTTCATTTTTGATATGAATACCGAATATAAATATAAAAACATAGGCGATGAAACTATTGCAGAAAATAGAGATGAAGGAAGTTTCATTTGGGAAAACTATTATTATCCTGAGGAAATGATAAACGAATACGACCTTACTTTGTTTATCAAAAACCCTTCTGACTCATACGATAAATTCGTAGAAAATCACATCCAGCGAGCTTACTCTTTGGAAACCATAAAGGAACTCATTAATGAGGCTGGTATGGATTTTGTTGCTTCCTATGATGCATTTACAAAGAATCCTGTTAGATCCGACAGCGAAAGAATATATATCATCGCCAGAGAGAAAGGTAAATAATTATGCAAGATCACGTATTACGAGCAACTGCTGCTAAAGATCAAATAAGAGCCTTTGCTATTTCCAGCAAAAATATGGCAGAAGCTTCAAGAAAATATCACCAATCATCCCCTGTAGTAAGCGCAGCCTTAGGTCGTCTCTTATCTGGTGCCTCTATGATGGGCCTTATGATGAAAGGCGATAGAGATGTCCTTACAATCATTATGAAGGGAGACGGTCCCGTTAATGGACTTACTGTTACGGCTAATTCCAAGGGAATGGTTAAAGGTTATCCCGGTAATCCAAATGTGGATATGGAACTTAACTACCTGGGAAAATTAGATGTAGGTGGAGCAATCGGATACGGAACCATGACAGTCATTAAAGACTTAGGCTTAAAGGAACCTTATAGCAGCACCATCAACCTTACCACTAGTGAAGTAGCTGAAGATTTAACCTATTATTTTGCTTCTTCTGAGCAGACTCCTTCTGCTGTTGCCCTGGGTGTTTTAGTTGATACCGATACCTCAATTAAGCAGGCTGGTGGTTTCATAGTTCAGCTTATGCCGGATGCCACAGAAGAAACCATTTCCAAATTAGAAAAAAACATCTCCAAAATACACTCCGTTACCGATATGTTAGAAAAGGGAATGACTCCTAAAACCATTCTTGAAAAAGTACTAGAAGGTCTGGATTTAGAAATACTAGAGAAAATCCCTGTTGGTTTTGAATGTGATTGTTCCAAGGATAAAATCGTTAATGCTTTAATATCTGTTGGCAAAGAAGAAATGGATAGCATTATAAACGATGGAAAAGAAATCGATGTAGCTTGTCACTTCTGTTGCAAGCATTACAAATTTAGCATTGATGAATTAAAAAATATTAGAGAAAAAATGTAATATAAAACAAACAAGCTCTAGGACAATGTCCTAGAGCTTTAGCTGTCAACGACTTTTAAACAATATAGCTAATTCAAATAATTTATGTTATTGAAAAGGCACACCATTTATATTTCGTATTGCTTCTCAGGGTTATATTATGCAACTACAACTACGTTTGTTGCCTGAGGTCCTTTAGCGCCGTCTACTACTTCAAATTCAACTTTTGCGCCTTCCTCTAATGACTTGAATCCATCACTATTGATTCCTGAGTAATGTACGAATACATCCTTACCCTCGTCATCAGAAATAAAACCGTAACCCTTCTGGTTGTTAAACCATTTAACTGTACCCTTCATGTAGATACCTCCAAAAATAAAAATAAAATATTATCGGATTTATTGCTAAATCCACGTAAAATCATATCATATTAAGGTATCTCTGTCAATTAACGAGGAATTTATGATGCCTTTATTAATAAGCCTTTAGCGAACATTTATTGGTTTGCTTGGTCCAATTACACCAGGAGTAGGAGGAGCAATATGTCGTGTACACCTACTAATAATATGATCCATTACTATTCTTATATCGCTTTCCAGTTTTCCAGTTAAATCAGATATTTCGCAATTACAGCGATTGCATATTCCAGCTTTTGCTATTTTAGCCAATTCCATCCTCATTTGAAGTGCCTCAATTGACATGCCTCCTGCAACACCATCTAATTCTTCATCAGACATTTCATCAACTTGCTTTTTTATTTTTTCCTTTAATTCTTTTCTTTCTTCTTCTGTTAAATTTTTCTTCTCTTCACTCATATTTTTACCTTCTTTCTCCATTAACTTATAGATTTAATGGCTACCCTTTATTTTATTTATGTTTATATTATAACATATAAATCATATCAAGCGCATATCAAAGAATTTTCCAACTATAGAAGCACCTATTGCAATTATTCCAAACGCATAAAGAATATTCCACCTATTTGTCTATCTTCTACTGAAAGAGTAGTATCATGTATTTTCATAGTTTTGTTTTTTTCTATAATTCTCCACCATTTACAGTATATATTTCAATAGCTTTTTTAGGGCTTATTCTTGTTCCATCTTTAATTAAATAGTATTCTGCTAGTCCATTTACTTCTACTATTTTTATTCCAACTTTTGCCCATTTTTCCTTGTTGCTATTTTCATCATTTGAATTTCCTATACCACCTGAAACTTTATCTAATTCGTCATCATTTAATTCTTTCACTTTGGTTTGCCTCCTATTCTTCATAAAAATATTTTTGTAAATTAAGTTCCATTGTATATGACCAATCCGAATATTGTGTCATATATTCTCCGTTGAAACTTTGAAGTGCTTTTGGATCTCCTTTTTGGAAATCATAATAATCACACTTTATTTTTTCTTTATCTATTCCTATAATATTGTTTTCTCTAATAATTATATTTTTCGCATCTACTTTATCTAACGATTTATTCAAATCATATATTAAATTTCTTAATTGTTGTTTTAATGATTTAGTAGGTTTCTTATCTTGCCATAAAATAGAAAGTAAATCTTCGTTATTACACATCGTTCCATTTCTATCTACTAAATATGCCAAAAGTTCTTTTGCTTTTGCTCTACCAAATTTTACAGCTATTCCATCAACAAATATGTCAAATTTTCCAAAGCATTGTACTTCTACTCTTTTTTTATTCATATAATTTAATTGAAATCTTAAATGCTCTAGATTCTTTATAATCTTTTCTTCTGTTATTGGCTTTACAATATACCCACTTGCGTATATTTCAAAGGCATTATATGCAAAATCCTTTGTATCTGAAATAAATATAATATTTACTACTGGATTTTTTTTAATGATTTTTTTTGCAAGTTCTATATCTTTCAAAGAAGTAATTTTAATAAAAGCAAGAGAAATCTGCTTTTCGTCTATAATCTCTCTTGCTTGTGATTCAGAGTTTTCAATTATATATGTTTGATTTTCAAACATATTATCTAATACATTTTTTATTTTTACTATCTCTTCTTTATCTTTATTTATAATTAGCGTATACATATAATATCTACTTTCTTAAACAACATTTCTTTTTTGTTTAAATTTTTTTCTCTTCACTCATCATTTACTTTCTTTCTCAATTAATCTAAAGATTTAATGGCTACTTACTAAGTATATTTTCTAAAGCTCTTTGCACCATTTCTTCAGTCACTTTTCCTAATTCTCGACTACTAAGATGTCTATTAAGAGTAATTAATTCAATATATTGTGGTATAAGATTTAACATTGCAATCACTTCAGCGATGTTATATGTACGATTTGGTTGAATTTGAAATCCATGTGCTAATAGTTTATTAGTTTCTTCTTCCGTAAATTTATAACTCATTTCACACCATATATCTTCTCTTAATATTTCAAAGCCACCTGCAACTTTGTCTAATTCTTTATCTGTTAATTCCATATTCATTCCTCCTACACTCCTTTTTGTGCTTTATATTCAATTAGTGTATAAAAACTTTTTGGAAATTTCCATTCCTTAGGCAAATTATTACTCGTGATTATACTATCTAAATAATTAGATGCAGGAATTTTTCCACTACTTTTTAATATTTTATTTGCTTCTATCTTTCTCCATTAATTTATAGGTTTAATGGCTATTTTCTTAAAGCATTTACTCATTATTTTATATATAGTTGGCACCATGAAGAAAGTACAGCTGTGCCTGGAGGATATACTCCAAGGTTTTCAACAATCACAAAATGTATATATTTACGACATGCAGTTTCGCCTTCTGTTTCTGCTATTTCTTTTGCTTTTTTAGCGTAACCACTTTTTCTAAGATAATTCCAACAGTATTCTAAACTGCCAACACCACTTGCACCTCCAGCAACTTTTTCTAATTCATCATCTGTCATTTCATCAATTTGTTTCTTTAAATTCTCCCTTAGTTCTTTTCTCTCTTCTTCTGTTAATTTTTTCATCTCTTCACTCATAATTTTACCTTCTTTCTCCATTAATTTATAGGTTTTGAAGTGACCCCAAAAAGTTAGACTTTTTAAGCGTAGCAGTTTTGGCTACTACGCTTAAATCATTTACTCATTTAATTTTTTTCTTTCTTCTTCTATTAAATTTTTCTTCCATATATTCAAATATTAGATATTATGGAAAAAACAGAGTATTTCTCTGCTTTATTTATTGTGTTGTGTTTTCATATGATAATTATATTCATACTCTGTAATACTTCTATACCCACATATATCACAAATTTTATATACAGCATGGGCACCTTGAGTATGAGTTTGTACATGTCCTACATAAGACATCTTTGAAAGTATTCCTCCCGTGTTTTTAATTGTTTTACCACAATAAATGCATAAGAAATCCCCATTATCATCTGTAATATAGCCACCCGCAACATTATCTAATTCCTCATCAGATAATTCATCAACTTGTTTTTTTAAGTTTTCCTTTAATTCTTTTCTTTCTTCGTCTGTTAAATTTTTCTTTTCTTCACTCATAATTTTACCTTCTTTCTCCATTAATTATACAGGTTTAATGGTTACCTTTATTTTCTTTATATTTACATTATAACATATGGTACATATCAAGAGCATATCAAAAAGTGGTCTTTTTTAAAAATTTTTTTATAATTTTTCTCCAATTTGTTGTCTTTCAACTAATTCTGCAAAATAACCATTTTGACTTATCAGTTCTTCATAAGTTCCGTCTTCAATTATGTTTCCTTTATCTAAAACAATAATTCTATCACATTGTTTTATTGTAGATAATCTATGAGCAATTACTATTCTTGTACAATTTAATTTATCTAGAGAATCTGATACAATTTTTTGAGTGATATTGTCTAAAGCTGATGTTGCCTCATCAAACATTAGAATTTTTGGTTTAGGAGCTATAGCTCTTGCTATCATTATTCTTTGTTTTTGTCCACCTGATATTCCACCTGCTCCTTCTGCAATTAATGTATTCATTCCCATTGGCATTTTTTCAATATCTTCTGCAATACCTGCTTGTCTTGCAGCCTCCCATGCATCATCTAAACTTAGCTCTGGTGCTGATATTACAATATTTGAGTAAATATCTCCCATAAACAAGCTTCCATTTTGCATTACAACGCCAATTTTTCTTCTTAAGGAACGAAGTTCAATAGTATTCATATCTTTTCCATCATAATAAATTGAGCCTTTATTTGGCTTTTCAAAGCCTAATAATAATCTCATTAGAGTTGATTTACCACAACCTGTTTTTCCAACTATTGCAACATATTGTCCAGGTTTAATTGTTAGATTTAATCCATCTATTACATAAGGCATTTTTTCATTATATCTAAAAGATAAATTATTAATTTCTATATTTCCTGATACATTTGTTATAACTTGTTTTCCTTCTGATATTTCGGGCTCTGCTTCTAACAATGGTTTTGCCATTTCCATTATTGGTTTTATATTTGCAAATGTTAAAGCCATTGAAGCCACTGACATAAATGCACCAGATAACATTCCATAAGCAGAATTAAAAGCATAATAATCGGCAACTGAAACACCTGACTCTACTGCAAAATAGTACATAACAATTGTTGTAACTAAACCTATACTACTTGATATAACTCCATTATATTTAATAAAAAATGGTGGGTTATATTCTAGTTTAGCTCCTTCTGCATAAAGATTTGCCCATTTTGCAAATACTAGTTTTTCAGCTCCTGCAAGTTTTATCTTCTTAACACCGTTTACAATAGCATAATCTAATCCGCTTTCCTTTGCACTTTGTTCCATTTTCTTTTTAGATATTTTCATTGTCAAAAATGTACTTAATACTGAAAACCCAAATGTAACTAGTGTAATAATAATT
Organism: uncultured Eubacteriales bacterium; assembly: GCA_900315425.1. Taxonomy (GTDB): domain Bacteria; phylum Bacillota; class Clostridia; order Lachnospirales; family Lachnospiraceae; genus Bovifimicola. Next base: position 96,347 of record OMZA01000001.1, on the reverse strand, counting down.
GATGGTATTACAAGCATTGGTGCAAATTTCATTATTTGAGTAATATAACCTAGTGAAAATACTGCAGAAAATCCAGTTCCAAATATTGCAGATGTTATCATATTACATAATGAACCAATATATCCTATTCTACTTGACAAATCTCCTGATGAATATTCTTTAAAGAAACTTGGTGGAAGTGATAATATTCTCATCATTGTAGCTGAATCAATTGCTAAATCCATTTTTTTATTAAATCTATCAGTATATAATGAATTTGCAATTCCAAATATTGATTGACTTAACTGTGTACAAACTAAGAATACACTACAAGCAATTAAAACACTAACCTTTCCAAATTCTAATACATCTGACATAAGAACTTTATTGATATTTACAACAAGCATTCCAAGTAATGTTCCAACTAATGTTAATATTCCATAAAATATAAAGTCATTAACTTTTAAACTTTTTATGGCATACATTCCCAAGTCATATATATGTAATTTTCTTAATGGAAATTGTCTATAAAAGCTAATTACTTCTTCATCTATTAATTTTGCTGTTTCTTCATTTACTTTTCTTACTTTTCTTAACTCTGAATCATAAAAAGTATAGCCACTAATTCTTCCAGGTATTAATGCAATTAATGAGCCATCTTTTTTTAATGTTCCTAGCATTGCACCATAAGCATCTTTATACCAACCTTTTTCTAACTTTACATCTCTTGTCATCATTCCTTCAGGTCTAATTAGATAATCTAATTGTTCGTTTACACCTGTAAGTTTAGGCGGTAATTCTTTTGCTTTTTTTATTCCATAATATTTAAGCACAGATTCTATAGCATCTTTTGTTTTTTTGCTATCGTTTTCCATAGCTTTAGATACATTCTTACCAGTAACAGAATCTGCTACCTTATAAAATGCTTCTTCAAATGCTTCATCACTATACTGTTTTCTTTGCCTAATCTGTTCTTCAAACCATCCCATAATTTATTCTATCCCTTCTGGTCAGATAAAAGTTTGTGTAATTTTTTGCTTTTACTAATCATTTGATACAAGAGCCGTGTACGCTCCGCCTAATCTATATAGCTCATCATGAGTTCCTCTCTCTACAACTTTTCCATTATCTAAAACAATTATTTCATCACAATCTCTAATTGTTGATAATCTATGTGCAACTATTATACAAGTAACACCTCTATCTTTAATAGCTTTTGTTACTTCATATTCTGTTTTAGCATCTAAAGCAGATGTCGCCTCATCTAAAATAACTATTGATGGATCTCCAGCTAAAACTCTTGCAATCTCAAGTCTTTGTCTTTGTCCTCCTGAAAAATCTTTTCCATTTTCTATTAATTTATAATTATAGCCTCCATCTCTTGCATTTATTTCATCGTGCATACCTGCATCTCTTGCTGCCATAATCACTTCAAAGTTTTCAATAGAATCGTCCCACATTTTAATATTATTTGCTATTGTATCTTCAAATAATGTTATTTCTTGATCAACAACAGCAAGCGAACTTCTAAAGATATTTTTATCTATTTCTGATAATGGTTTTCCATCAAATAATATTTCTCCACTCCACTGTTTATAAAGTCCTGAAACTAATTTTGATATAGTAGATTTACCACAACCTGATGGTCCAACTAAAGCTACTCTACTTCTAGGTTTTAATTTTAAATTAAAGTTTTCGATTAAAGGTTTTTCTAACTTTGAGTAACCAAATGTAACATTTTTAAGTTCTACTTCTCCAGATAATTTTTTATATTCTATATCTTCTTTACTTTCTTTTAATATATCATCATCAGGATATTCCATAACATCTTCAATTCTTTCCATTTGTGTACGCATTTCTAATAATGAATTTCCAGCTGATACAATTTGATTTACAGGTTCCATAAATGAGCTTAAATAACCTTGAAATGCCATTATCATACCAATAGTAAATTCACCTTTCATACATAACCATAAACCAATTGAAGTTATAGTAACATTTACAATCATACTAATAGAACTTGGGATAATACCCCAAAACATACTCGTTTTTGACATTTGAATTTCATTATTATTTACATTTGCTTGGTATCCAGCCCATTTTCTAAAAAATCCATTTTCTGCTCCACTTGCTTTTATTGTTTCAATCATTTGTATTCCTGAAGCTGTTGTACTTGCTAGCATTGAACTATCTCTTGTTCCAACTCTTGATAAATCAACCCTTTTTCTAGTTACAATTCTTGAAACAATTACATCTACCAAAAGCGAACTTAATCCTATCAAAGATAACATTACATTATATCTAAACATTACAACTAAATAAAATATAGCCATACCTACCTTTAATATTAATGGTGTAAAAGTATTAATAAAAGTAGAAGCAACTGTCGCATTTGAAGATTGTCTTCCAATAATATCTCCTGCCATTCTTTGAGAGAAAAAGTCCATTGGAAGTTTTAATATTTTCCACATATATGTAGTATTACCAACAACTGCCAGTTTTCCGTTTAATTTTAAACTATATAATTGATTGATAATCTGAATGATAATTTGTATAAATGTAATAGCAGATACTCCAATTATAAAAGGAACAAACCATTCTGGATTTTGATGTGTAAGAAGTCTATCTATAAATATTCTTGAAAATCCAGGTCCAATAATTGACAATAATGAAGCAATTATTGTTGTAATTAAAGTAAATAACACCATAGCTTTTGTGCCTTTTAATCTTTTTTTAGCAAATTTAATTACACTCTTTGGTTTCCCTTCTGGTTTAAATTCTCTAGTTGGTTTAAATTCTAAATATATTCCTGAATAACTTTTTTCAAAAGCATCTATTGTATATTTAGTTCTTCCTCTTGCTGGATCATTTATAATTGCATAGTTTCCTTTAAATCCATCAAGTACAACAAAGTGGTTATTATTCCAAAATATAATGCACGGAAAAATTGCCTCTTTTTGCAAATCTTCTACATTATATTTAAAACCTTTTGCTTCAAATCCATAATTTCTTGCGGCCTTCAATATTTTCCCTGCTTTTGAACCATCACGAGAAACACCGCAATCAGAACGTACTTGTTCTAGTGGTATCCATTTTTCATAATATGCGAGTATCATTGTAAGACAAGCTGCTCCACATTCTAATGCTTCTAGTTGTATTACAACAGGAACTTTTTTAGCTACACCATTTTTTATTGGTCTTTTTACTTTTTTCATATTTCTTAATCATTCCTTTTTTTATTAATGGTATCAATTTGTTATAAATGTCATTGGAGCAATACTTTCAATAATAATATTTGCAGAATAAGTTCCCTCTTTTACATTTTTATTTAATCTACATTTATATACCCATTCTCCTACTTGAAAGTTACCTAAATGTCTAGCATATTCGTCCATATCATCAGTTACTTTTTCAGGAGTCTCTTCTATATCTGCAATTTCAAATATATTTTCATTATTGTTTAGTTCAACTTGCATACCATTTTTTATCTTTGCCATATCTTCTTCTTTTACATATAAATAAGAAGTGTAGTTATCTGAAATTACAACTGTTTTTATCTTAGTATCGATTTTTCCAAAATATCCCCATATACAAACACCTACAAGTAATACTACTATTGCTAAAAGCAATATCCATACTCCAGGATTGGATAATCTAATATATTGATTTAATTGGTCTGGTGAATTAACCTTTTTAAACTTTTTATCTTCCATTTTGACTACTCCTTAATCTTTTTATTTTTCTACATCAAATATAATTTCTTGAACTCCATCTATATTTTTAAATTCTATTTCCATAATCTTCCACTCCTTATATAATTATATTATCATATCAATGATATATCATAAAATAGAATTTTGTCAGTAAATTCGTCCAATAAAATCAAATTTTTATTAATTTTTTTGCAAAAAATAAAGCAGAGATTTCTCTCTACTTTATTATAAATTTATAAAATTTATGTGTTTACTATATAAAATATTGCTAACTTTTTATATTATTAATAATACCTTAACCATCAATATATTCTTTACATCCGCTTACGTAATGTCCAACCGCTATATTATAAGATTTGTCAGATACTTTATTGTTACATTTTGGACAAACACCCGTACTCATAATACTCATAATATTTTTTATATCATCCTCAGAATAGGCTGCAGGTTTTTGTTGATCTGATATATATGGGCTAATCTCTCCTTCATTTACAATGAAACCTCCACCAGCAACTTTATCTAATTCATCATCTGACATTTCATCAATTTTCTTCTTTAATCCTTCCTTTAATTCTTTTCTTTCTTCTTCTGTTAAATTTTTCTTTTCTTCACTCATAATTTTACCTTCTATCTCCATCAATTTATAGGTTTAATGGCTACCTTTATTTTCTTTTTTTCGACATTTATTCTACTCTGGTAATGTCTGGATAACCACCTATATTTTGATATTGTGTTACACCATTTATAATAGGCACTCCTATCTCTATTACCCCATCGTTTCCAAGATTAAATGATCCTCCTGTAAGCGTAAATATATTTTCATTTCCGCCAACTCGAAATTTATATCCATGTTTTAATTTGCAAAACCAATCTCCATGAATCTTTATGATATAATTTCCTTCTATTTTTCTAATTCTCCATATTCTCCCAGATTTTTTATCATATGAAAAAGTACTACGAGTCTCCCCAACTGGCCAGTCAGCTTGCCCATAAGTTTTACCAAGTTCCCTACCACCTGCAACTTTGTCTAATTCTTCATCAGACATTTCATCAACTTGCTTTTTTAATTTTTCTTTTAATTCCTTTCTCTCTTCCTCTGTTAATTCTTTCTTTTCTTCGTTCATATTATGAACCTCCTTCTCCATTAATTTATATGTTTAATGCCTACCTTTATTTTCATATACATTATAACATATAGTAAATATCAAGAGCATATCAAATAAACCACTTTTTTAAAATTTTCGAAAATTTTTATGTCCCAACTTTTATTAACCATAGTTATTACCTCCTAAAATACTTATTTGGTAAAAAAAAAGAGTTAAAACATATATAAAATGTTTAACTCTTTAACTAATTAGTTTGTGGCTTGTAACCCTTGATTTTATGCGTTCTTTCCGTGACAGAATTTATATTTCTTTCCACTTCCACATGGACATGGATCATTACGTCCTACCTTCTTGCCTTTAACTACAGTATGAGAAGCCTTTTGCTCTTTATAAAGCACTTTTCTTCTTTCCTCATCTATAAGTGCATCCCACTGAGGAAGGTTATAGAGCCACTCAGCTTTTGCTTCTACCATGTTCTTGTATAACAATTCGGTATCAAATCCAAGATTGACTTCTGTATCTTCTGTCATGTTCTCAATATCATTTTGAACCTTTAAGCTATCATTGATTCCATCAAGGAATCCAACCATTATAAGAAGTTTAACTCCGAATTTATCAGCAAGTTCTTTAACTGTTCCCCTTACAACATTTTCCGGATCTGATAATATTTTTTCATAGATTCCTTTTTCAAGGTTGAAATAATTAGCCCAAAGTCTGTCGTACTCCTGCTTTGTCTGATTGCTGTTATATGCAATTCCTCTCCAAGTCTCAAGGAGAGAAAGATTCTCTTCATTTTCTACATTAGTATCTTTAATTTCTTCTGACATAGTTCCTCCTAAAATTTAAACTTATTTTTTCTAGCAATTCAAAATTATATATCATTGAATTTTTTTTGTAAAGTCAATTGACATATTCTCTTTATTTATGTTTTGCTTCATACATTTTTCCATCTGCTTCTTCGAAAGCCTGAGCCAAAGTTTTACCCTGACAACCTGCTATTGCGTAACTAAACTTAAGGACTATTTCCATATCCCTTTTTATGCTAATTCTATTGCAGCCATGCTCAAGTTCTTTCATACTCTTTTCCACCGACTCAATATTAATATCCGCGAAAAATATGATAAACTCATCTCCGCCATATCTTATAACTTTTCCTGATTCACCTGTATATTCCATGGCCTTTTGTGTGAATTTTTTTAGGCATATATCTCCTATAGCATGTCCATACTGACTGTTAATATTTTTGAATCCATCTATATCGACAATTACTATATAACTTTCTTTATCATATTCTTTTTCCAAATATTTTCTGACATAATGCATTCCTGTATGTTTTTCCAGTGCACCAGTCATGCTGTCAACTTTATATAATTCTTTACGACTTTCAGTATCCTGTATATCTTCTTCAATATCGTAAATTCTTCCCATGACGCCGGTTACGTTTCCATTTTTATCCAAAATACTTGTATATACTACTCTATACCATCTATAACCTTTACCCGCGATTTCACTTAAATATATCATGCTATCCTTTATAGGTTCAGAACAAGCTTTGGCTATAGCTTCCTTAAATTTTCCCAAGTAACTCTTATGTACTATAGGATTGGTTTCCAAAAATGATGTGTAATTGCTTATTATTTTTTGCTCGTGATTATTAGGCAAATTAAATGTAAATATCATTACATCACTTGCCATGTTGTACTCAAACAATATAGCTTCTACCGTTTCTTCAAGAATTCTATATCTTTGTTTTGATACATTTAACTCTTCACTAACTTCGTTATATCTGTTAATAGCCTCATATTCATTCATCATGGTGGTAATATCATCAATAAACGCTACAAACAGTGCTTTTCCTTCGTACTTGGAATCCAACGGAATACCTTTGATGTGAAGCCACTTATAATCCTTATTTGTGTTTATCTTAAATATTGATTCAAAAGTTGTATTTGTTCTAGACGACCTTGCAATCTTATTTGTAATCTTTTCCACATCTTTATTATCAATGATACCAGATACATCCACCTTACCACTTTCATAATCTTTTTTTGATATTCCAATAACATTAAAACCCTGATTACTTATATAACGCATTTTTATTGCATCGTTATCATCCACATCAAATATAAATATTCCTGAAGTTATATTATCTATTATAAGCTTTATTATCTCTCTATCTTCTTTACCTAAAAGCCCTAATCTTATATAATCATTAATCTGACTAGTCTCTATATCACCCATACAATCCTCCTCTTAACCTCTCAACAAACTATACTAATTATACCATTCACAATTAACCCCTTCAATTCTATTGTTAAAAGTTATTTTTGTGGTTATAATTAAGAAGCCTTTTGGCAATTTTATCTTAGGAGATTTTTATGGAAACAAAAAATAATAAATCAATTTTCAAGCGTATTATGGCTATTGGTGGCATTATACTAATTCTAATTATATATATAATAACCTTTGTTCTTGCCATTATGAATAATTCTCTTACAAATAAATTCTTTAACGCAGCATTATTTTCAACAGTATTTATACCGGTATTTATCTATGTGGTACTTTGGTTGGCAAAGGTTTTAACAAACAATCCGGCTGAAGATGCAAAAAAAGAAGCATCAGACAATAAATCCGACACTTCTAATAATTAGTTTTTTAAATTAATAATTTGCTAGTTCCCAACCGGTCAGCACCTGCATCAATCATGGCCCTGGCAGTTTCAATATCTCTAATGCCTCCAGCCGCCTTTACTTTTGTATCATTTCCAACGGCGTTTTTCATTAACCTAACATCTTCAACTTTTGCTCCGGCTGTAGAAAATCCCGTGGAAGTTTTTACAAAATCAGCTCCTGCCTCTTTAGCTAAGTGGCAGGCTTTTATTTTTTCTGCATCTGACAATAGACAAGTTTCAATAATGACCTTTAAAACCTTATCTTTACAAGCCTCTCTTACAGCCTTTATGTCCTCTAATACGTACTCGTATTTCTCATCCTTCATAGCTCCAATATTTATTACCATGTCAATTTCATCTGCACCATCCTCCACGGCTCTTTTTGTTTCGTAAGCTTTTATATCTTTACTTACTGCCCCTAAAGGAAATCCCACAACTGTGCATACCTTAATATCTGTACCTTTTAATAGCTCTGCTACCAGCTTTGTTCTGTATTGATTTATACAAACAGAAGCAACATCCTTAGACATTGCTTCTGTAACTATACGTTTTATATCATTTTCACTGGCTTCCGGCTTTAGTAAGGTATGATCAAAATACTTACTAAATTTTTCCATAATTTTATTTATCCCTCTTTATAATTTCATGACGTCCCGGTCCATTTGATACCATTGTAATTGGTGTATCAATTTCTTTCTCGATAAACTCAATATATTTTCTACAATTTTCTGGAAGGTCTTCATATTTCTGAATTCCTCTAATATCGCATTTCCATCCAGGAAGTGTCTCATATACAGGTTTAGCTTTTGCAAGTTCTACTGTTGTTGGGAAGTCTTTTGTAACCTCACCATTTATCTCATAGCCTACGCACACTTTAAGCTCATCTAAATAACCAAGAGCATCTACTACTGTAAGTACAGCCTCTGTTGCTCCCTGAATCTTACATCCATATCTTGAAGCCACACAGTCAAACCATCCCATTCTTCTTGGTCTACCTGTTGTTGCACCATATTCTCCGCCGTCTCCGCCGTGATCTCTCATAGCTTTAGCTTCTTCTTCATCGAGGATCTCACTTACGAATTCTCCGGCTCCTACTGCACTTGAATATGCCTTAACTATTGTAATAATATCTTTAATCTCATATGGAGGAATACCTGCACCAATTGCTCCATAAGCAGCAAGTGTTGATGAAGATGTAACCATTGGATAAATACCAAAATCAGGATCCTTAAGAGAACCAAGCTGACCTTCTAATAAAATATTCTTTCCTTCCTTAATTGCTTTTCTAAGGAATGTTGCAGTATCGCAAACATATGGTTTAATCATTTCTCTATATTCATCAAGAGTCTTTAGAACCTCAGCCGGATCAAGCTTTGGCTTATGATACATATGTTCAAAAAGAACATTCTTCTGTTCGCATACTCTTTCAACTTTTTCCTTTAAAACTTCTTCATCAAATAATTCTGAAACCTGAATACCAATCTTTGCATATTTATCTGAATAAAAAGGAGCGATACCAGACTTTGTTGAACCAAATGATTTCTTGCCAAGTCTCTCTTCTTCATACTGATCTAAAAGAATATGATATGGCATGAGAATCTGTGCTCTATTTGAAACAAGAATATGTGGTGTTGGAACTCCCTTTGATACAAGGTCGTTAACCTCTTCCACTAATTTTGGAATATTGAGAGCCACTCCATTTCCAATAATGGATGTTGTATGATCATAGAATACGCCGGATGGAAGTAAGTGTAATGCAAATTTTCCATAATTATTTATAATTGTATGGCCTGCGTTACTTCCTCCCTGAAATCTGACTATGATGTCAGAATTCTCGGCAAGCATATCTGTAACTTTACCTTTTCCTTCGTCGCCCCAACAAGCTCCAACTACTGCTCTTACCATAGTAATATCCTCCTTGTAAAAACATTCAAATTAATTCGGTGCTACTTAAAAGCACCTTTTATGTGCATCCAAAACACACACTTACCTACTATATCACAAGATTTATAAATTTCCAAATTATTTTGAATCATCTTCTTCACAGTTAACAACCGAATGAGCCTTTAATTTTTTTTCAATAACCATGGGAGTCATATCAACAATCCATGATGCCAAATAAATTGCATATATCATACACATCATTATAAAGACATTTTTGTAAGTAGCTAATATTAAAAACCACATAGTCATACATATCCAAAAAAATGAGTTTCTTTTAAGCTTTTCAACTTGATTTCCTACATAGTTTTCCTTGGTAAATATTAGTTTTTTTAGATATGTTACTCCACTAAAATCTACCTTAGCCGCCTCTTTGACTCCATCTTTTTCATATGTTTTTAAATAATTGCAAAAAGCTTTATCCTTATCGAATATCCTATCAATCTTTATGGTTGCTGTCTTTTTCTCACCATTAGATTTAATCGTAGATTTAAAAGAAATTCTTTTATCTTTTATAGTCACATTTTTTATCTCTGAAAGCTCGTGCATTTTTCCCATGCTTACAAATTCTTCAAAATTAATATCCTCTGCTGCCGAATCAAACACCAGACGGATGTTGTTTATCATATACATAAAGCGAAGCATCCTGCCCTGATGCAATCCGGTGGGATTAATCAGATACATCTTGTCCCTTACCTTATACCAGAACATGGATATTCTCAGAGTATATAGTTTTCCATCATCAATTATAAACACAGTTAAAAGTTGCTTTACCCATTTTGCAATTTTATAAATAAAGCCGACAAATATAACCACTGCCTCCATAATTAATACCTTGGTATACGTGCTGTTAGAGATTTCTATTCCCAGGTTGAATTTTTTTATCATAACCATAATAAAGGGAATAAACGCATATATTTCTATGCAAAAAATCAACATTCCTAAAGGCGATTTTAATCCGTTGTTGGCACGCTCAATGGATGAATATGTAATTACTTTTACCTTGTCCTTTGTTTTTTTATTAATCTTAGTTGTCTTCATAAACCCTTTTATTCAATACCTTTTATTAATGGTTTCCAAAATCTATATCTAAGAAATGCCTTGGCTACTATATCTTTCTTTTCAATTGGACCCCAGGCCCTGGAATCTGTTGAATTATCTCTGTTATCTCCCATCATAAAATACTGTCCCTCTGGAATTATCCACTTGCCTTCTTGTCCTTTTTTTATCCAATTGTCCTCAGATATATAATCCTCTTTTAGCGCCTCTCCATTAATATATACTGTTCTATCTTTAATCTCTACTGTCTCACCCGGAAGTCCTATTATCCTTTTTATATAATAAGTATTTTCCTTAACCGGAGACCAGAATATAATTATATCTCCTCGTTTTGGAGACTTACTTTTGTAGGCTAATCTATTACCAAACACTCTGTCTCCAATGTTAATGGTATCTTCCATAGAACCACTTGGTATCTTGGCATTTATAATTATAAATTTATTCAAAACGAATGCCAAAATAAATGCAACCGCAAATACCGCTATCCAACTTATTATCTCTTTAGTGCTATCCTTCATAACAATACCTCTATTTCAAAAATTTTACATATGGTTTCCATATTTTATATTTACATATAGCTTTTGCTACCATGGCATCTTTTTTTATAGTTCCCCAATATCTGGAATCATTAGATCTATCTCTATTGTCCCCCATCATAAAGTACTCCCCCTCTGGTACTGTAATTTCATAGCTTTCATATTCCTTTGTCCAATTACCCGGGGTTATGTAATCCTCTTTTATCTCTTTACCATTGATATATAATTTACAATTCTTTATAACAATTTTATCTCCAGGGAGCCCTATTAATCGTTTTATGTAGTATTTTTTTTCTTTATCTGGTGCCCAAAATATAATTATATCCCCTCGCTTTGGCTCTGAGAACTTATAAGCAAGTCTATTACCTAGAACCTTATCACCTTCATTAATGGTATATTTCATGGATCCACTTGGTATATTTGCATTTATAATAACAAAGTGACTAACTACATAGGCCACTACATAGGCAATTATAAATACCATTACCCAGCTAATGATTTCTTTAAACCAATTTATTTTCCCCTTCGTTTCTTCAAACTCGTCACTATTTTCCTTAAAAATATCCTGCATAACCTCTCCTAAAGATTAATAATCTTTTCTATCGCTTTGTCTAAATACTTGTTTTCCACATTATCAAAGTCACCGGCATCAGCACTTCCTGCCATGGCTGGGATAATTGGAATCTGTCCTAACACATCTATATTCATTTCACTGGCAGTTTCCTGTATATGACTTTCTCCAAATACCTGTATTTTCTTACCACAATCCGGACATGTCATATAGCTAAAATTCTCTATAACACCTAACACATCTATCTTCATTTTTGTAGCCATGTTATATGCTTTACTTACAATTACCTTTACCAATTCCTGAGGAGAAGTAACTATAATTGTACCGTCTATCTCAATTGACTGAAAAACTGTCAGCGGCACATCTCCTGTTCCCGGAGGCATGTCTATTAAAAGCACATCTAAGTCTCCCCAATAAACATCTCCAAAGAACTGTTTTACAACGGTTCCAATAACCGGTCCTCTCCACAATACAGGTTCAGTCTCATCTTTTACCAACAGATTAATTGAAACCACTTTTATTCCTTTGTTGGTTTCAAAAGGAAAAAGAGCCTCTCCATCACTTTCCATCATTCCCTTCAATCCAAACATTTTAGGAATAGATGGGCCGGTTATATCAGCATCCATAATACCTACTTTTAAGCCTTTATCAGCTAAAGCTGTGGCAAGACTTGCTGTAACCATAGATTTTCCAACTCCGCCTTTTCCGCTGGTTACTGCTATAACCTTCTTTATGTTACTGTGCTCATTTTTTAATTTTTGAAACGGATTTATAGTTTTCTTATCATTTATTGCCATTATTGCACCTTCTTTAACTAAGTTTTAGAAAAAATCATCTTCTTCTATCACATTTATTTCCAAATATTCAAACTCAATATCTTCTACAAAATTATCCTTATAAAATCTGGTTTTCGATACCTTTTGAAATTCTTTTATATTTTTATCCAACCATATTGGAACACTTAAATCAAACTCTACACAGACTTCTTCTAGTGCTTTAAGTACCTTTTTGGTTCGGGTCAAATCCTGACTGTCATTTTCCCAAACACTATCTTTTATCATATGATTATCTTCAAAAATTTTAGCCCATAATCTAAACATATTATCCTCACTAAAAAAAACATCAGGCTTTATTATACCACATAATGATACCTTTTACATATAATTGTACTTTCCTATAAAAGAATTCATCATTTCTCATGTTGTAGTTTTAATAACTACATGCTATAATATTCACACTATGTGTTGTTTCTAAATAATATAAGGAGTGTATACTATGTCTGAATATAAGTTTCAAATCATCAGTGATGGAGCTTGTGATCTTATGCCCGAATACGTATCCGAACACGAGATTAGCGTAGTTCCATTTTACGTAACTTTTGACGGAGAGAACTATACAAAAGAAGGCGAGGGAATTGACCATAACATTTTCTACAAGAAAATGATTGACGAGCATGCAGTTCCAAAATCTTCCCTCCCAAGCATTCAGGATTTTGTTGACAAAATGATGCCTTACATAGAAAACAACATGCCTATTGTATGCATTACAATTACTGCAAAATTCAGTGGCTCATTCAACGCTGCTAATCTTGCAAAGGAACAAATTCTTGAAGATTATCCAAATGCTAAAATTGAAGTTATAGACTCAACTCTTAATACAGCCAGTCAGGCAGTATTTGTAAACGAAGCTGTTAGGTTAAGAGATGGTGGAATTGAATTTGAAGATGCTGTTAAAGAACTTAACACTATAAAAACAACAGGACGAATCTACTTTACAGTAGGCTCCATGGAGTATTTAGTTAAAAATGGTCGTGCCGGTAAACTTTTAGTTCTAGCTGGTGACAAGTTAGGAATCCGCCCTGTTATTACCATGGAAGGGGGAGATATTTCCCTAGGAGGTGTTGCCCGTAGTAGAAAAAAATCCCTTTCTAAAGTCTTAGCTAATATCACAGAATATTTTAACAGACCTGAAAACAACAAAGAAGACTACAACTTTATTGTTGCCTGTGGATATGGTATAGAAGAAGCCAACGAATTCCAAAAGCAATTTGAAGAAGCTCTCGGAATTAAATGCGATGAAACTGTTCCATGTAGAATCGGAACGGCAATCGGCTGTCATACCGGACCATATGCCTTAGGAATCGGCTTCGTTAAGAAAACAAAACTTGTATAAAAATAAGCCATCACTTTTCCCACTATGAAAAAGTGATGGCTATTAATTTGTCCGCTAATCATTATTGTAAGATGCTCTTGGTCCGCCTACATATTTGTATCTGGTTCTAGCACACACTACATTGGCATCCCCTATTCTTTTTTGTCCAATTCTTACAGGTACTGCAACTGCTCTAAGATGCATTCCTATAAGGGTATCTCCAATATCTATTCCTGCATGAGCCTGGATTTTTTCTACTGCCACAGGATTGTTGAAACCTTCATAGGCTGCTGTAGAAAATGAGCCACCGGCCTTGAGTCTTGGCACTACATTTACTATCTCAAGATTATACTTTTCAGCACATTCTTTTTCCACAATAAGAGCTCTATTTAAATGTTCACAACACTGAGTTGCCAGATAAAGCCCATGCTCCTTTGTTACTTTATTGATGGTATTAAATACCGCTTCACCTATCTCCTTGCTTGAAAAAGAACCTATCTGATGAGCATCTATTTCACTAGAAGAACAACCGACTACTAAGATATTTCCCTTTTCAAGTCTTGCTTCTGCAAGAAGTTCTCTTACAACTTTTTCTGTTTCCTCAATTACTTTACTTACATCAAAATTAGTGTCTGTAGATATTCCATTAGCCATTTTTATCACCTCGTATTATTTTAAGATAAAATATTACATCCACACCTATAATATTTTAATCTATTATATCACTTAAACTCAAATTCCATACTACCTGTGTGGTCAGGATTCCAAACTACATTTGCAACAGCTCCACTTACTATGGCAAATCTAGGACCTCTGTGTCCAAAGTCGCAATCGTAGATAATAGGCACATTTAAATCCTTTAAAATGTATTCCACCGTTTCTGTGTAGTTTGCATCTTCAAAATTTCTAAAGAACAAAGGTCTTCCAAATATAAAGCCCTTTACATACTTAAACCAACCTAACTCTTTGAATTTCCACAGATCCATCATTAAGGTCTCTCCGGAATAGTCGAATGTTTCCAGATACCATATAATTCCATCATTTTTATATTTTTCTATGAACTCCAATGTGCCGTCGTATCTAGTTCCCTGAAGTAATCTCAACACATCCATACAACCACCAATTAATCTTCCAGAAAAAGTTACAGAAGCATCCGCCGTTTCAAATTCTTTATTTATTTTCCAGTCCACATCCCTGTCATAATTATAACCTTCAAGACCGGTTACACTATCTACCCTGTCGTGTTGATATCTTTTATAGGAGGTCTGAAGCAGTTTCTTACCTGTAAGTATGTTCATGTGATTTCTCACACTCTCATCCCACTCATATGCACCAAAATCCCCAAAATTGTTACCATATACTGTTGCTATATCGCATTTAGTGGTAAGGGCATGTACAAGACAGGTATTATCTGAGTAGCCCTGAAACCACTTAGGATTATTTTTAACCTTGTCAAAATCAATGTATTCTAACATTTCACAAAGAAAGTTACCGCCCTTTGCTGCAACAATAGCTTTGACTTTATCATCATCAAAAAGCTGGTTAAACTCTTTACCTCTAACACTGCCTTCACTACTTCTATACCACTTATCTGCAGTAAAGACGTTGTCTGTAAATATCACATCATATCCGTTTTTCTTAAGATTATCTCTACCGTTTTCAAATCTTTTTTTGTCTAATTCTTCTCCAACCCCATCTGACACTGCAGTACATGCAATGGTGTCACCAGGCTTTATAAAATCAGGATATATCATATAACTTCCATCCTCCAAATTTAAAACCTTTTACCAACTAATACTATCACACAATCTAACGGAATACAAAACCTTCTCCTTAACCTTATAACCGGTGATATTTTCCACAGCTAAGGCGTACAATTCCAACTGGACATAATACTTTCTCTTAAGTTCACTGATATCTTTTATTTTGTCAGTCTTATAATCCACGATAACTATTTCTCCATCTTCCACATACCAGGCATCTATAATACCCTGAATGATAACACTATCTCCTGATGTATCGATTCTTTTAAACTTTAGATAGTTCTCATTTTCACCGGATTCTAAAGAAATGTCTTCTAGTTCCTTTAATTCCCCTTCTTTAACACCTGCCACAAACTGTGTCTCTCTGTAAAGTCTGCCAATATCATGAGCCTTTCTCATTCTCTTTGCAACATCTGTCTTATCAAAATTCACAAAGTCCGATATCTTAATGGTATCTACAACCTGAGTGTCTATCTTGTTATTAGCCACTAACTCTTTTATTACCTCTTCAATATATTCCTTTGTAAATTCTTTGCTATAATCAAGTTTTTCAAAAATGTTATGATAAGCCGTTCCTCTTAAGGCACCAATTAGCTGCTTTCCTTTAAGCTCTGATGTGGATATTGACGTCTCTTCATCTTCAGCTTTTCTGCTATCTTCATCATACTCCTCTGTATTTGAATAGTCTTTAGCCCTATCTAATCCTATCTTCTTTATCTCTGAAACACTCATTTTTGCATGGGTGTAGGTTTCCTTCGAAAATTCATATTTAGCCTCTAAGGAGTTTTGCAATTTATCCTGAAATTCCTCATCATAGGCATAATCCTCCCGAAGATTTAAAAGCTTATCCATATTTGTTTTTTCATTATATGCTGCTTTAATCTTATCTTGAACTTCTTTTTCAAACCAAACTAAGGACATAGAAAAGTTAGAGTTTTCACGATACATTGGATTCCCCTTTGGCTCTTCAATATCCATTTTTTCGTATAGAATTTCACAGATTTTATTTCTTCCAAAAATGTGTTTTACAAAATCAAACATAGACTTTGATTTTATAATATTGTCGTATCCAATATACTCATCCTGTTCTTCTCTTGCATCTAACATGGATTCTATATTTTTGTTATCCACCTGTCCTGCAATCAATACAAGCTTTTCTCTGGCTCTGGTACAGGCCACATACAAAAGTCTTATTCGCTCTTGAATCATGGATTTATTAATATCATCCTTCATCAATTTCTTATACAGATTTGTATATACAATTCCAGTTTTTGGATCTGTATAGTTCATTGCCACACCCATGCCAGAATCAATAATCACCTTGGCATTGGCATCACTTTGATTAAACTGCTTTTCCAAAAACGGAATAATGACAATTGGATATTCAAGCCCCTTACTTTTGTGCATGGTCATAATATTAACTGCATCATCATTTTCAGAATTAAGCTCTGTCTCTCCCATTTCTACCTTGTGCTTTTGCATTTTATAAATATATCTTACAAAATTATATAGTCCCTTGTAGCTTCCCTCTTCGTAGTTAAGGGCCATGTTTTTTAACGTCGAAAGATTAGCTCTTCTCTGGGCTCCATTAGGCATAGCAGAAATATAATTAAAGTAGCCTGTGTCATAATAGATTCTACTAATCAACTCACTGACCTTTTCATATTTCACCTTTTCTCTATAGCTGTTAAGCCTGTCTATAAAAGTCTTAAGCTTATCTTTTAATTCGTTAATCTCTTGTTGACTTAAAGCTGACAGAGCAGTTTTATTTAATGAAAACTCCTCATTTGATGATTCATTTAAAAACGCTCTAATATTATCCATAAGGTGATATTTCTTACCTGCTGCCGCCCTTAATACAGATATTTCTTTATCTGTTATGCCACCAATTGGCGATAGCAAAACAGCCGCCATCTGTATATCCTGCAAAGGATTATCGATGATTTTTAAATAGCTTAAAACCGTTGAAACCTCTACAGTATCAAAATATCCCTCTTTCTGTTTAATTACGCTTTTAATATTTCTAAGAGCCAATGTCTCTGATAAAGTATTGGCCTCTACTTTAAGGGTACTTACTAACACTGCAATATCTGAATATCTTGCAGTTCTATAACACTTTTTATCCTTGTCATAAATGGTAAGCCCTGTGGTCTTGTCTGTAAATTCCTGAATTTTATCTGCCACAACCGTGCATTCTATAGAAATATTGTCTTCTTTTTCAAACTCATCTTCCTTCGTAACTACAATAAATTCAGACGAATCATTTAAATTCTTTTTAAGTTTCGCATCTTTACATTCAGGGTTAACAGCTCCAAAATATAACCTGTTCTCATCATCGTAATCTATGCCGCCGGTACTTTCCCTCATAATCTGTTTGAAAATATAGTTGCAGGAATCAATTACAATTTCTGAACTTCTAAAATTCTGATCTAATAAAACTAATTCGTTTTTACTATCATTTTTATACTGATTATACTTTTCTATAAACAGCTGTGGTTCAGAGCCTCTAAAACTATAAATACTTTGTTTAACATCTCCCACCATAATTCGATTGAATCGACCTTCATATTCTCCCGAACAAGCCTTAAGAATAGTTTCCTGAACAGAGTTACTGTCCTGATATTCATCAATCATAATCACATCGAATTTTTGAGAAACGTCCCTAGCAATATCAGTTTGAATCACATCATCCCCATGCTTTTCTACTAAAAGTTCAATAGCATAGTGTTCAAAATCATGGAAATCAATAAGATTGCGCTTGAGTTTTTCTTCCTTGTAAGCCATCATAAATGTCTTTGTTACATCTACGAAAGTCTCCATATTATCCCTGCACTTGTGAAATATTTCTATGCACTTACTCTCATCTTCTATTGCAAATTCATTTAAACCATAGATTATTTTTTTGACCTTTTCTCTCCATTTTTTTATTCTTTCAGAATCCTTATCATCTATTTCATTTTTATTTTTCCTGAGAGCTGAAGGAAATTTAAAACTTTTAGCCTTTAAAATCATATCTCTTACAGATTCCATTTTTAAAAGACTATCCACATATTCTTTTATTTCATTTTGTTCTTTAGAATAATAAACTACATATTTTTCCAATTCCAAATCTTTACAGTAATTTACCAATGTCGTATATATTTTATCAATGGATAATAGATTTTTTTTATAGTTGTTTATAATATCTTTAAAATATGGATCACCGTAGAATTCTTCTATGCTATTTATGTCATATCTATTTACACAAGAATCCAACCATTCCTGTGGCCAGGGTTTATTCATGGCCTGCTCATATAGCTTTAATATATTATCTTTTAGGACTGTATCTTTGGTATCTGATGTAAGCTGTCTTACGAAATTCGTAAATCTTTCCGATTCAGATTCGTAATAGTCTTCTATAACAACCTTTAACACATCATCTTTTAAAAGTGAAGCTTCCCCCTCATCCATTACTCTCACACCGGCATCTATGTTTAATTCTATAAAGTATTCCTTAATTAGTCTTAAACAAAATCCATGTACAGTAGTAATGTATGCATTGTGAATATAGGTCTGCTGATTTCTCAAATGTTCATTGAAGGGATTTTCTTCAACAGCTTTTTCTATAGCGCCAAGGATTCTATCCTTTAATTCCTTAGCAGCCGCATTGGTATAAGTTACCAAAAGAAGTCTGTCTATATCTAGAGGATTATCTTTATCCATAATCATTCTAATAACCTTTTCCACTAACACAGCTGTTTTTCCAGAGCCTGCTGCTGCGGATACCAAAAGATTTCTAGTTGTTCCATTCTCTATTTCGAATACTTTTTCCTGGTTTTTAGTCCAATTCGGCATCAGATTTACCTCCTTCTTTTATTTTTTCCCATAGTTCACTCTCTTCTAACGTTTTGAATCTCTTATAATCAAAATTTTTAATTCTTCTATCAAATTTACAAACCTCTTTGTAATCACAGTAAGTACATGCACTGAGACTATCACTTACTTTGGTAGGATTAATAGCTATTTTTCCATCTGTCATATCCTTACCAATGCTTCCGGCTTTATTTTTAATACATTCCACTAAGTCATTTAGCTGCTCAGTACTTTTAAGTCTGGATAAAGCATTAGAATCCGGGCTTCCATCCTTTTTCATTTTTACATTTATAACCTTAGATTTGGCCTGACTAGGTTGCGTAAATACTTCATCCATAGCCATCAACACCTTGGCAGACTGATTTATTAATCCATTTAATGTATAGTTTTGAAGTTTTAAATCCTTGTATTCCTTAGAAAATTCCCCATTTTCATCAAATACATCACTCTTTAAATCTTCTTTTTTAATATCTTCATCACCGACTCCTAAATAAAATATTCCTGCCGGTATAATGTTTTTATCCGGATATTTTTTCTTTGCCATGGCCATAGCTGCTTTCATATATATAATCAACTGAATCTGCAAACCATTGTAGGCATCGTTTAATTCTAGTTTTTTACCACCGGTTTTGTAATCAATAATTCTAACATAGACATCATCTCCATCCTGATAATAGTCAACTCTGTCAATTATTCCTTTAAGTGTCATTTCACTTCCATTGTCATAACTAAAACTTAACTCTTTTACGTCCTTTTTAGAATCGAATTTACATTCAGTATATTCAGGCATAAATTTACCGCTCTTTATCTGTTCCTGTATGGCCCAGGCAGTTTTATTGGCTATTCTGTTAATAACCTTTTTCATGTATTTATTTCTACTACTATCTTCAAAAATATCCCTGGCAATATTCTCCCCCTGGATATTTACGATATTAGTAATAATATTTTCCCTTTCAGAATCAGAAAGCTTTACCAAATCAATTTTTTTATCTATCACCTGATTAACAAATTCCTGCATAACAGCATGATATATATTACCAATATCCATCTGGTTTAATTCAAATTCTCTTCTAGGATATAGATTAAGACCATAATTTAAAAATTGGCTATAGGCACAATTTACATACCTCTCAAGTCTGGATACAGAATTATGGAGTTCTCTGCCATAAATTACTGAAGCTATATCAGCTCCTAACTCCGTTTCTTTATATGCATACTCTGAAGCTTCTATCAAATCCGTCATATCTACATCATTTTTCTTTAAAACATTATAAATATCTATGAATCTTTCCTGCTCCTTTTGTAGCATATAATCATTTCTGAAATCAGATATATTCTCTGCCACATATTCCAAAGCCATATCAATGTTATAAGCTAACATTTTGCTACATTTTTCACTTTCCTTAACCTTTAAATCCTTAAATAAATTAATTAAAGTTCTGATTATATACGAAGGTGATGCAGAATTAGTTCCATCTGTTTTCTTATAAGTTACCACCAATTTATCTGACATTTTGGTAAGAATAAGATAGAGATAGTATTTTTGTATAAATCCATTTTCTCTGGAATCCGGTGCCATCTCTATACCCTTACCCTGCATATATCTTCTTTCGGTTTCAGAAAGTACCTTTCCATCTCCCTCTGCTGCCGGAATTATTCCCTCATTGGCACCAATTAAAAATAACACTTTAATATCATTTAATCTGGTTCGCTGAATATCTCCTACTACAACTCTGTCTAAAGATGCCGGAACTACACCGACTTTTATATCTTCAAAGGCTGACTCTAAAAGAGCTAAAAACTCATCTACTTTTAGTTTTTCCATGCCAATTAGATTCTTCATTTTTTCAGTGAGTTCGTTAACCTTTGTAAAGGCCTGCATATACTCCCTTACCTTTGATAAATCGCCCATGGCCTGAAAATGCTCTTTCATGTCTTCTAACTTATCTTTGGCACCAATATTTTCTAAATAAATATTTATTACATCGAAGCTTTCAGAAACGCTATTTTTCTTAGGTTTCTTAAAGAAATCTGCAATATCTGCAATTTCTATTATGAACTTTTCTCTAATTTCATTTAAATGCTGTAATTCCTTTGGATCAGTTTCCATGCCTCTTTTAATGGCTTCAGGTCGTTGAACAAACTCCTTAAAATACTTACTCTTTCCCCTGATTCCTTTGGATATTACATAGTTTTCCAGCTCATCTGCTTCTTCCATGGTAATATTTGTAAGACTTCGCCTTAAATATGCAAATACCGTTTCCTGACTAAAGTTTTCCATAATCATGTTAAGAAGAGCTCTTATAGTTTCAACTATAGGATTCTCAGTCATACTTTTCTTGTCATCTATAAAAAAGGAGATATCATTCTTACTGAATATCTCTGAAATTATAGGAGAATATCCATGAATGTCACCGGTAATAACTGCAATATCCTTATATCTGTATCCGGAAAATATAAGTTCTCTTATATTTCTTGCCAGGAATCTGACTTCGTCTTCTGTATCCTGACAGGAATATATATTTATGCTATTTTTATCAATCACCTCTAATGCATCATACTTATATTTGAAAAGCGATTTTTCCAAATGTATTAATTCATCTTTTTTAAAGCGATGATTTTCCTGCATTATAATATCAGAACTAACCTCTACTCCTTCTTCCATAGCTATGGTCTTTAGCATATTTACTGCTTTGATTCCCAGTCCAAAAATATTTGTCCTGGTATCCACATGGGCAAAATCCACTTTGTCAGCATCCCTTATAGTAGCAGCAAATGTTACGTTCTTTGAGTATTTTAAAAGTTGCCTTAACACATCATACTGAATAGGGGTGAAACCTGTATATTCATCAAGGTAGACCTGACTGTTTTTGATAAACTCTGAATCAGGAATAAGTGTAATAAGCTTATGTAACAGCTCTTCATTTACCACGTACTTATCCTTAATAAATGCGTCAAACTCCGTAAGGATTACGTGGATATCCTTAAGCTTTTCCTTTAACAGCTTACTTATTTTTTCGTCATTTATTATGTCTTGTAAATTCTTTGCTTTTATTCCATACTGATAGAATTCGCTAATAACGGATTTCATTTCATCTATGAATCCCGGGTACCCAGCCTTTTTAGCAAATATCCCCAATCTATTTTTATTATCCTCAATAATTTTTCTAAGTATCAGACACTTTCCTGTATCATCAAGAATTGTAAGGGGATTATAACCCTGCTCCTCAAATACACGTTTTGCTAATCTATCAAAGCTAAGTACATCTATTGCCATAGAACCTGCACCATTAGAATATTTCACAATATTTTTCTGAGTCTCCATGGTGAATTGTTCCGGTACAATGTACAGAAGCCTCCCGGTAACATCCGGAAGGCCCTTTGAATTATCAATCATTTCTCTTAACATATGAGCGGTTTTTCCACTACCGCTTTTTCCCATTATGATTTGCAATCCCATATTTTCTCCAATCTCTCAATCCAAAGTCTGGCACAGGCATCACTTGGCATCCTCAAGTCCCCTCTTGGAGACACCGCCACTGTACCAACTTTTGGTCCATCTGGTAAACAAGATCTTTTAAACTGCTGTGCAAAAAATCTATAATAAAAATTTCTTAACCATTTATATATTGTCGCTTTATCATATTTTTCTGAAAATGCATTATTGGCAAGGAAGAATATTTTTTCCGGTCCATATCCAAGTCTAAGCATATAATACATGAAGAAATCATGAAGCTCGTAAGGTCCCACCAAATCCTCTGTTTTCTGGGATATATTTCCATTTTCTTTTGGTGGTAATAATTCCGGACTAACAGGTGTATCCAAAACATCTAACAGTGTTTTTTCTAACTCTTCATTACCACATGTATCTGCATAATACTTAACCAAATGTCTTACTAATGTCTTTGGTATGGAAGCATTTACCCCATACATAGACATGTGGTCTCCGTTATATGTTGCCCATCCTAAGGCCAGTTCCGATAAGTCTCCTGTACCTATTACAAATCCTCCGTGTTCATTGGCCAGGTTCATAAGATACAAGGTTCTCTGCCTTGCCTGAACATTTTCATAGGTAACATCATGAACATTTATATCATGACCTATATCTTCATAGTGCTTTGTAGCCGCATCCTTTATGCTTATTTCCATAAATGTAGCCCCTAGGTTTTTAATAAGGGTTACTGCGTTGTCATAGGTTCTATCTGTAGTTCCAAATCCCGGCATGGTAACAGCCAGTATATCTTTTCTATCTCTTTTTAGTGCATCCATTGCCCTTACAGCAACTAGAAGTGCCAAAGTAGAATCCAAACCACCGGATATTCCCACAACTACTGACTTAGCATTAGTATGAGCTATTCTCTTTTTAAGCCCCATCGACTGAATTGTAAGAATCTCATTACATCTTTCATTTCTCTTATCCATATTGTCAGGCACAAACGGATTCTGAAAAATCTTATCTTCAAGAACACATTCATTTTCCTGAATTTCAAATTCTACCTTGCTGTATATATATTTTTCCGGATTAGGTGAATAGGTTGTCATCTTTCTTCTTTCATTTACAATCCTATCCATATCTATATCCGCAATAATCATTTCATTTTTAAATCTTTCAGATTCTTTAAGAATCCTACCGTTTTCTGCAATTATATTGTGTCCTGCAAATACCAGATCTGTTGTGGATTCTCCTTCACCTGCATCTGCATACACATAACCGCATACAAGTCTTGCAGCCTGGGAACTTACTAGTTCTCTTCTATATGATGATTTACCGGTTATCTCATCACTAGCGGAAAGATTAAATATAATATTGGCTCCTGCCAATGCATGGTTAACCGATGGTGCCTTTGGTACCCATAGGTCTTCACATATTTCCACTGCAAATGTAAATGAAGACATATTCTTATCTTTAAAGATTATATTCATTCCCATTAAAACTTCTTCATTCTGTCCTGGAAATGTAACCTTTAGTGCGTCTTTAAATCCCGGCGTAAAATGTCTTGCCTCATAAAATTCCGAATAGTTAGGAAGGTTCTTCTTTGGTACAAGACCTATAACTTTTCCATTAGTAATAATTGCTGCACAGTTATAGAGTTTACCTAAAGCTTCAAAAGGAATACCCACTATAGCCACTATATTTTTTCCTGAAGTATGTTTTGCTATTCTTAAGGTTTCCTCATAGACCTTGTTTAACATTTCTGTTTGCCAAAACAAATCACTACAGGTATACCCTGTTAAAGAAAGTTCCGGAAACACCACGGCTTCAACCTTTTTTTCAAGGGCTTTGTCTATATTTTCTATAATCTTGTCTGCGTTAAATGTAACATCTCCTACCTTTATATCACAGGTAGCTGCCGCAACTTTTACATATCCATATTTCATAATTATCTCCGTATTTTATTTAGCTGTCAGGGATGCTATATGCGCATTAAGATTCTCAATTGCTTTAGAATCTATTGATGGATTAACAGATAATACCCCGGTTATAAGATTATTCATATCTGTTATACTTTGCTGCTTGTATGCTGCTGCAGCATTTACATCCTGGGTTAATGCCAAATCATATCTCTTTTCATAGGTTGTACCTAATACATTTGTGGCATTTACATAATCCACTGAAGCATAGTCGTATTTAAATATCTCTGTAATATTTATTATAGCTTCTGAATATTCTTCTACAGAATTAGCTGTAGATGCCTGTCCGATTCCTGTATTATAATATGCCTTTGCAGCCTGGGCATAGGTGTCTGGCTGAATAGACTGATACAAGGAGGTAAATGTTGCCGACCTTTCCTTGTTTGCAATTTTTCTCAGGCATTGGGCTGCTGTAACATAATCCTTGGCGTTATATGTATTCATAGCAGCTAAAAGATTATCAAAATCTGCAATAACCTGAGAACTCTCTGTTCCTGCATTGGTAAGCTGTCCACTTAAACTATCCCTTTCCGCAGTAAGAGAATCTACCTGTGCCTGCAAAGCCGACACGTCTGAATTCAAGGATTCTATTCTGGTATCAACCTGTATTATTTCCTTATTATGCTTAGCATTTATAGACTTAACCTTTGCCGGCATAAATAGAAAATATGTTGCTGCTATACCAATAAGAGCTCCAACTAAGATATTAATAACCGTAAATATATGAGAGTTGGAATATGTGAATTTCTCCGTTTTTTCCGGAACAACTATATCATATCCATTCTTAATCTCACGATTAATCTGCTCCATTTCGTAGTCTCTTATTCCGCCCTGACTGGCAGAATTTTTAACTATTTTAACCGGCGCATTTTCAGTCTTTTTAAGCTCTGCCAGATATTTCTTTGCCAACGGATTATTGGTATCAATTCTAAGCACCTTATTAATTGGCTTTTTGGCTCTTTCATAGCTTCCCTTTTTCATATATATAAGGGCCAATAATAAATGTCCCTTTATCAGATTAGGATTTGAATTAAGTATCTTTTTTAACTGAATTACTGCTATATCATCATCACCATTTTGAGCATAAGTTAAAGCCACATTATATTTTTTCAGGCTTTGATTAATTGTATTTAGTCTCTGTGGATTGGACTGAAGCTTAGCCATATATCTATCCGCAGCATTATCATCCGGTTGAAGGTTCTTACTAATAACCCATTGTGTCAATGCCTGAACCGCTTCACCCATTTCAAAATACACTAATCCCAATGCATTTCTGGCATCTGTATTTCTTTTATATAATTTTAAACTTCTATTAAGTAATTCGCATGCGCCAGTTAAATCTCTATTCTTAGCTTTGGCAATACCCATGTTATAATAGGAGTTGGAAAGTCTTATTACCTGCTTGTAAACTCTGACTTTCACACCACAACCAGTACACATGTCGCCTTTTCCTAATTCGCTGCCGCATTTGAAGCAATACATTTTGCTCACGTTACTGGTTCTCCTTCATTTCTTCTAACAATTCCTGAACTACATCAGTTACATCTTTAATATTACTATTATATATTGCATCCTCAGTCTCATCTACCTCAAGACTTGGTTTGAATTTTTTGATTTCTTCGTCGAAATTAAGCATATTTCATACCTTTCTAATAAGTCATTTATTTTCAATTGATTTACATTCTATCAACTTTTTAACTTCTCCCACCAGATATAAAGAACCGGTACAAAACAACACATCCTCTTCTTTCTTATCCTTTAGAGCCTTTTCTAAAGCACAAGACACATCTGGTATAACTTCTATTTGTGATTTGCACTGATATTTTTTAAAATCACTATATATTTTATCTGTATCAAGACCTCTACTGGAATCTAATCTGGTTATATACACCTTATCCGGATTCACCATAGAAAGCCTTTTTACCATATAATCATAATCTTTATCCTTTACTACAGAAAACAACAACATTTTTCTTCCATCACATTGCATCTGCTCAAATTCCCTGGTAATGGCATCAATTCCCTGACCATTATGTGCACCATCTAATATTACTCCCGGTAATATCATCTGCATTCTTCCCGGCCAGCTAACACTTTCTATTCCTGCCTTTATCTCGCTTTCCAAACTCCTTATATCCTCTATGTTTTCAATGGTTTTAAGGGCTAATACCGTATCATCAATCTGGTATTTTGCAGTAAAAGATGTTCTAAAAGTCCAATTTTTATAATACCCATTACACATTGAAAAATCAACACCCGCCATGGATTTTTTTATAATTTTGTAATCCTTATCATTAACACTTACTGCTTCAGAACCTATTTTGTCGCATTTATCCAAAATCACATCTGCCGAATCTTCTTCATCATCCCAGAAAATATTTTTTACACCGTTTCTTATAATCCCTGCCTTTTCTCCGGCTATTTCATAAATAGTATTTCCTAAATATTCCATATGATCTAAACCTATTGGTGTAATAACAGTAAGATATTTGTTTTTTACCGCATTGGTGGCATCTAGTCTTCCCCCCATTCCGGTTTCCAAAACAAGATACTCAACTTTGTTTTTCGTAAATATCCACATTGCCATTAAAAATACAAACTCAAAAAAGGTGGGATTTCCACATTTCTTAAGTTCATTTGTGACTTTTATTACTTCTTTATAGGCTTTTATAAATTCTTCATCACTAACGTCTTTTCCATTTATTTTTATTCTTTCATTTATTTTTATGAGATGTGGTGATACAAATAATCCCACCTTTTTCTTACAATGGTCTAAAACACTGGATAATACCGCACATACCGTTCCCTTACCATTGGTTCCGGCTACATGAATTATCTTCATTTTACTGGTATCAATTTTTAAAGCTTCCATGAATTTTCTGGTATCTTCTATGGAATGTTTCTTTGTAAACCTTGGTATGTTATTTATGTAATTTTCTATATCTTTAATATTTTCCATAACCGGAATATCCTTTATATCCTGCATCTCACAATCCTCCAAAAAAGTCGTCAGGCCATGTATAACCTGACGACTTATCTTTTCAACTCTTAATTATTTCATAAGATTTGCTAACTGTTTCTTAACCTGATCCATCATCTGCTGATATTTCATCTGTTTGTCTTTTTCTTCCTGAATCTTAGCTTCCGGTGCCTTACTTAAGAATTTCTCATTAGAAAGCATTCCCTTAGATCTTGCAAGTTCTTTGGCAAGCTTCTCTTCTTCCTTCTTAAGTCTTTCTATTTCCTTTGATACATCTACAAGCTGATCAAATGGTATATAGATAGTTGCTTCAGGAATTACTGTTGATACTGCATCTTCTGCAATACCTTCCTTATCCTTTTTGATAATAACTTCTTCTGCATAAGCAAGACCTTTGAAGAATACCTTTCCAGAATCAAAAATATCTGCTACCTTTCCGCTAGCTGTAACAACATATACTGTTGCCTTCTTTGATGGTGGTACATTCATCTGAGCTCTGACATTTCTAATATTCTTAACGGCAGTTTTTATAAGCTCAACTGCTTCTTCTTCCTGTGGGAAGTTATACTCTTCACTGTACTCAGGCCATGGTGAAATCATTATTGTGTCTGCATCTTCGTTTAATGTACAATAGATTTCTTCAGTAACAAATGGCATATATGGATGAAGAAGCTTAAGAGATGTTTCAAGAACTTTCTTAAGTGTATAAAGAGCTGCATCTTTTGTAGTATCTTCATCGTTGTAAAGTCTTGGTTTTACCATTTCAATATACCAGTCACAGAACTCTTCCCATATGAAGTTATAAAGCTTATCTGCTGCAACTCCAAGCTCATATTTATCAATGTTATCTGTAACATCTTTTACTAATTTGTTTGCCTTTGAAAGAATCCACTTATCTGCATCTGTAAGCGCATCTACGCCTACCTCCTTGATACCGCCTTCAGGCATGTTCATCATTATAAATCTTGATGCATTCCATACTTTATTGGCAAAGTTTCTAGATGCCTCAACTCTTTCATAATAGAATCTCATATCATTTCCGGGAGCATTTCCTGTAATAAGTGTAAATCTAAGAGCATCTGCACCATATTTTTCAATAACTTCAAGGGGATCAATTCCGTTTCCTAAGGATTTACTCATCTTTCTTCCCTGAGAATCTCTTACAAGTCCGTGTATAAGAACTTTTTTAAATGGAACATTTCCTGTGTGCTCTATTCCAGAGAACATCATTCTGATTACCCAGAAGAATATTATGTCATATCCGGTTACAAGAACACTTGTTGGATAGAAATACTCCAATTCCTCTGTTTTATCTGGCCAGCCTAATGTTGAAAATGGCCAAAGAGCTGATGAGAACCAAGTATCCAATGTATCAGGATCCTGTCTCATAGGTTTTCCACAATGTGGACAAACTGCTTCATTTTCCTTGGTAACCACCATTTCTCCACAGTCATCACAGTAAAATGCCGGTATTCTATGACCCCACCATAACTGTCTTGAGATACACCAATCACGGATGTTCTCTAACCAGTGGTAATATGTCTTATCAAAATGAGGTGGTATAAATTTTGTATCGCCTTTTTTAACTGCCTCTATAGCCGGTTTTGCAATTTCTTCCATCTTTACGAACCACTGAGTTGATACTCTTGGCTCAATTGTTGTATGACATCTGTAACATGTTCCAACGTTATGTGTATGATCTTCAATCTTAACCAATGCACCTTCTGCTTCCAGATCCTTAACAATGGCTTTTCTTGCTTCGTATCTATCCATACCTGCATATTGTGGATAATCCTCAGTAACCTTTGCATCGTCTGTAAGAACATTTATAACTTCAAGATTATGTCTAAGTCCAACTTCAAAATCGTTAGGATCATGAGCTGGTGTAATCTTAACAACACCTGTTCCAAATTCCATATCTACATATTCATCTGCTACAATAGGAATCTCTCTATGTACTATTGGAAGAATAACTGTTTTTCCAACTAAATCCTTATATCTGTCATCCTTTGGATTAACAGCTACTGCTGTATCACCAAGTAATGTCTCCGGTCTTGTTGTGGCAAGATTAACATATCCACTGCCATCTGTTAATTTATATCTAAGGTGCCAGAATGAACCTGCCTGCTCCTCATATTCAACCTCTGCATCTGAAATAGATGTAAGACAATGAGGGCACCAGTTAATTATTCTGTTTCCTCTGTAAATAAGTCCTTTATTATAAAGATTTACAAATACTTCCTTAACTGCCTTATTACAGCCTTCATCCATAGTAAATCTTTCTCTATCCCAATCACAAGATGAACCCATTTTTTTAAGCTGAGAGACTATTCTTCCACCGTACTGTTTCTTCCAATCCCATGCTCTTTCTAAGAATTTTTCTCTTCCGATTTCTTCCTTAGTAACTCCGTCTTCCCTCATTTTTTCAACAATCTTTGCCTCTGTTGCTATAGATGCATGATCTGTTCCCGGAAGCCAAAGTGCCTCATATCCCTGCATTCTCTTGGTTCTAATAAGGATATCCTGTATTGTATTATCAAGGGCATGACCCATGTGTAACTGTCCTGTGATATTTGGTGGTGGCATCACGATACTGAAAGGTTTTTTACTTTTATCAACCTTTGCATGAAAATATTTGTTCGTCTGCCATTTGTCATATAATCTCTGCTCAATATCTGCAGGATTATAATTTTTTTCTAGTTCCTTAGCCATTTTTAATAAGTCCTTTCATTATTACATTTATGTTTAAGGTAATGATTAAATCATTGACCTTCTGTATTCATTTTTCCATGATTCTACTTCTGCATCAGCTTTTTCGTAAAAATCATCCACATTACGTTTTCCGTCGTAAGTAAATATATTGGTATTCCTTTCGTGCTCTTTGCCCAAGGCAATTCTTTCCATCATGTCTTTGAATTCCTCTTCGCATCTAAGCACCAACGCTGGAAATACCGTATTTTCTTCTTTTAAATCCGCCATTTCATCTGTAGCATATTCCATTACAAGTTTTGCGTTTATAAGATTTGTAAGAGTGCTCTCCAACGGGCTTAAATCATATGCCTTTTTAAACTCCTCTACTGCTTTTTCAAAATAAAACATCTTCATATAAACTTTTCCCAAACCGGTATGTACATCGCTATAGAATTTGTTGTCTTGTTTTTCTCTGCCCTTGTTCTTTAGTATGTTATAGTATGTCTTTCTGGCTGACAGGAAACGTTTGTTATCATATAACATATCTCCTCTGGCTTTCATCTTTTCTAACATACTTTTTGAACCTATGGCCTTTAATTCCTTTTCAAATTCCTTTATCTCCCTATCGTTATAGTAGGAAGTTGAACTCATAATTATCATTACCAGTTCATAGAAACCTGCTCTGTTGGCCATGGCATATCTTAATTTCTGGGCCACACGGGAAAGCTTTAAATGCTTTTCCACGTAATCCACCAAATCCGATTTAAAAAAACTATCATCAACAAAATATGCGTTGTTATATAGAAAATATGCAATCTCCTCTAAAGAATACACATTTATCTCTGCATCTGTGATTCTATACGGCACATCTGATCTTCTATCACATAAAATGAGACCACTCATCCCATCACCTCATATCTTAAACTATAAATAGTCTTCAATGTTAATCGTTGTCTTTACAACATTTCCTTCAGACTTAAAAAAGTCTCCAAAGCCCAAATCTTTAACTGCTATTACGCACTGGCTGTCATTCCTATACGCTAACATCACTTCTATACGTGTAGTTTTATTCGGTCTTTGTGGAAATCCTCTAAGATCTATATTTAAAATCCTCTCTCTTTTTGTAAGACTAGATACAAATCTTAATCTTATCTGGTCTGTATTGTCAAGGATTCCTTCTGCCTTTGCTCCTGCTTCATACCAGTTGGTACCTGCCTTGGATAGCACTATAGGAACCATATCGTCCCCTTTTTCTACATCCAACTCGATGTTAATTACAGTTCTTCCAGAACATATAAACTGATATGTATCTTCGCTTCCCACACCTATACTACAAAGTCCGGCATAGGCCGCTCCTTTTACAAACAAATTGTATCCCTGAAATACCCTTCGTTTCGTGCATAAAAAGCTTAAGGATTCTTCCATCCAGTTTTCATAGAAGCCCTTTCCTGTAAGATAGACCGTAGATACTATATGCTCTCCACACATTTTTTTCAAGACTTCTAAAAATTTTCTGTCCATGTCCACCCTTTGATGTTCACTTTGCAATTCTTGAATGTCAAATGTTGAAGATAAATCTTTTTCCTCTACTATTACAGGCTGTGGCATTCTGGCTCTTATGGTGGTTAATCGTCTTGCTAAAAACTGATTTTCTGTAAAATCAAAAACCAGCACATCATTTACCCAAAGCTCTTTTTTCTGAAATATAGTGTAATATATAAGACTTTCTGAATGTCCTATAATCTTTATTTTATTTTTTTCATATCCCATGTCTGTTAAGACACTTCTAAGAAGATTCACTAATATTCTATCCGGAAATTCAACAGTAACCACAATTTTGTCCGGATTGGTTATATTTAGATTTCTTTTAAGCAATCTAAATAGTCCATTGAAGAATACAGTCATTATCTCATGAGCTGTATACTTCTCGTCCCCTATATATATCCCATCTTCACTGAGAATGGCTCCCAGAATATCTCCCGTTTTTTTTGCCGTTCCCTCTTTAGACAACCTTTCAGCTTCATCTCCCACAAGCCATTTTGAAACTTCTTCATCCTTTGTTCTTCCTACCACAGTAGGTATAAGGAATCTTTGTTCTCCTGGTATTGTGGATACTGACTCAGGCTCGGACATTTTCTCTCTACAATATGCTACCTGGGTATAGTCTTTACACAAATCAATAGCCACAACATTATACGTAGCATCAATACTCATATCCTCACCTCCATTAGCTTATTTTAAAACAATTTGTCTATTATATTTTTTTCCATGAAATATTTATCTGACGTCTTGGCAATTTTATCTTTTTCCTTTCCTCTTAAGGAAATCGATAATTTATTAAGCATTCCGTATCTGGAATCTGTATTTATTTCTTCCTTGCCTGCTTCATATACCATTTGTTCAGAAAATGTCATCTTGCCATCTTCTACTTGGCTTATATAATAATTGATTTTTTCCCCATAGAATAATGTAAAGGCCTTTACATAAACTCCTGCAAAATACCTGTTCATTTCTTCAGTTACGTATTCTCCATGTTCGTCATAGCCATTATCTATGTAGTAGTTAATAAGTACCTTGTCCTTTGGTCTTGTCTTATAAACAATGGTTGTCTTATCTGCGATATTGGCAGATATTCTGAAAAATCTTGCATATTTTTTATAAAAATCAAATATTATCTTTCTCTTTTCGAGATATTCTATGCATTCCTTTGCAACTTCTTTGATACCTTCACTTAAATTCTTTTTCTCTGAATAATGCTTTAAATATGCACATTTACAAAGGTCCATCAATCTGCTGCTTCTAGATAACTCGTCACCTAAATGCTTAAAAAACATCTCGTCAATATATTCTTCATTTACAAAATAACTATATGATAAATAGAATAGATATGCATATCTTATCATTTCTATTCCACCTTTTTTGTAATAAGAATCATATACTGTAGTTAAACTTCCTAAATGCGTTCTGGTAAATAACATCTGAGCAATAAGTCTCTCTTCAAGATCTCTGCTTTCAAAGGCAAAACTCTTGGAAATTCTCCACATTTCCAACATTTCCCCGGTAGTTCCATTAAAGTACGTACACAGATAAGAAAGGATTGGCTCATTGTATTTTCCATCTGAGAATGCATAATTACAATATCTCAACAGATATTTATCTTCATTTTCTCCCCTTGGAGTTCTGAGGATTCTTACACAATATTTCATTATCTTTCTGGAGTCTATTCCCTGGAATCCATATTTATCCATTATATCCCCAGCATAATTATACATTCCAACTGTTATCATAACTTCTATCAGTTTGTTTCGCTCTTTATTACCTAACACAGACACGTTGAGACTCTTAAGATAATCTATAATGTCCTCTCCATCATAGTTATTGTAATAGTAGTCAACTATCATGTTAACAATCTGTTTTTTATACAGTCTTCTAAATTCTTCGTTGCTGTCAATACTTCTGAGTATTTCTGCATCTTTCAAGGTCTGTATTCCACCTTGCTTTACTATTTTCTCGCATTTTGATGCAAGGATATAAACCGAATTACTTACATTGTCCGGAATCGCTTCTCTTATCTTTGGATCATCGTATAGCTTCTTTAATTCATAATCCACTGAATGATTATATACGTTACCATTCACATCTGATAATAATATAAATGCATCCTGTGTATAGAGTTGTATATAAGCCTTTCCTTCGTTAAGAAGATAGGTCTTTTCTCCCTGAACCTCTTTGTAAATCACTGTTACTGATCTTATATTTTTATTGTCACATTTAATTACCCAGGTATTCATTATTGATATTAACTGGGCCGCATTTTCATCCCTTACCATTTCTGGAAGTAATACGTCTTTATATACTATAGCAAGATTCTCATCTATCTCGCCATGTCTTATTTTTTCCAAGGCAAAGAATTCCATACCTCGTTTATAATTATTATAAACATTAGGATACCTATCCTTATTCTTAATAATGAGGGTGTAGAAAAATGCTTCTTTCGTAAATAATTGACTTCCGTTGTATACGTAATACATAAGTATTGTATTAGGTATATCTCCATCGTAATCCTGTGGCATTGAAAATACATAATACTCATACAATCTTGTAATCTGTATATCTTCCTTTATAGCCAACGCATAATATTCAAAATATCTGGAATCTGTTACATTTCCCTTGATAAGAATTGATACCATTGATGCCAGTATATTCTTATCCTTATATTTTTCATAAAGTTTTCTAAGGACATTAAATAATAAAGGTCTGAATTTCTTTTCAACTGCAGCCACTTCAGTTATCTGCATTGCGAGTCTGAAATCTATAGCATTATATTTTGCCCCAAAGTTTAATACCTGCAATTCAAAATCATTTATAACTCTCATCAATACAGGTTGTTTATTAAGAACATATAACGCTTCATAATACATAAGATTAGATCTGCATCCTATGTTGTATTGTTCTTTTATTCTTGTTAACTTGAGACTCTTATTATTCTCATAAGATGTGTCTATAAACAATAGAATCCATAGTAACTTCCAACTGTCGTATCCATTTTCATAATATTTTCTTATGATTTCCGTTGTTCTGATAGTTTGCTCTAATTCTTTTCTATGCAATGTTCTAACATATAAATAATAGCAATAGATAACTACATCTTTGTCTTTGTTCTCTATCACTTCATCAGCCACACTATCCAAAAGCCATTTTGCTTCTTCATCTCTTCCCTTTGTAACATATACCTGTGCCTGAAGAAGTTTTAAAAATGGTATATTATCATTAAAGCCTCTAGCACGCTCTATTGCCTCTAGTGTTTTTTCTCCCCAGGTGTCCACTGAAATCTCGTGAAGTCTGAATTGAATATATAAACAATTTATAGTATTAAAACATTTCTTAATCTCAAGTTTTGATTTATCTCGTTCTTTTCTGTTATCAACTGAAATTCTACACGTATAGGTTTCATTTATGGTTTTAAATGTAATAGTTCCATAGTTCATACCAGCATGCAAACGGGCTACATCTATGAGATATGAAAATTCGTGTACATTTCCTGCGAAATCTTCATCTGTTATTTCATCCTTGTAATTAGTGATAAAGTCTCCCTGAACTTCTACTTTTATGTCCACATATCCTCTGTTAGTCATAGAAATACTTATACTATCTCCATAGGACTCCTGTAGATATTCATAATCCTTTTTTGTATCACTAATACTTATCTCAACATCCTGCTTTTTGTTAATAGTTACCAGGAATTCTTCCAATGCAAGTCTTGCATTATTACCTTTTAAAACTCCATGATAAATACAGGCCAGTTCCAAATCATCCTTTAGAACCACCTTCTGAAAATCTGCAGACAAAAACACTTTAACTGCAGCATCTATATCTTTTTTTGCTAATTCTACAAATGAAAATATGCTGTCGATAGGACCAGACTCTGAGTCTAGGCTGTTAACGGTTACTTTAACACTGTAAGGAATGTTTAGCTCTCCACCGTTACTGACAATATTAATGCGGCCATTTATCTCCTGACCGCCTTCGAAATAGCTGCCATCAATCTGATAATCTATAGTATTCTTAACACCTGAGAATTGATTGTTAATTATTTCTAAATGTTCCTCAGATGCGTAAATTATCCCCTTGATTGCATTTTCATCCGAACTATTTACCTCAAATGTTCCCTTATAAACTTCTCCCGGTCTCATAGAAACATTTATTTTA
The DNA here is from genome assembly GCA_900315425.1 of uncultured Eubacteriales bacterium. Taxonomy (GTDB): domain Bacteria; phylum Bacillota; class Clostridia; order Lachnospirales; family Lachnospiraceae; genus Bovifimicola. Next base: position 60,213 of record OMZA01000001.1, on the reverse strand, counting down.
TTTACAGATGAATTGGCCGTTTTGACATCGTATTCAATTGTTCCTCTTGATAATTTACCTATAAATTCTTTCACTACGATTATCTCCTGAATAACAGCACATATATACTAAGATATTATCATATTTCCTATTCTTCGTCAAAAAATCTCACGTCTTTAACCTCGTCCGGCAAATACTGCTGTTCTACATAATGTCCCGGAAAATCATGAGGATATTTATACCCTATTCCATGACCTAATTGGGCAGCTCCCTTATAGTGTGCATCTTTTAAGTAAGCCGGTATCTGATATGGTTTATGCTCTCTTACATATCCCAAGGCCTTATCAATGGCTACGTAGGCTGCATTGCTTTTAGGCGCTTTAGCTATATAAAGAGCTGCCATAGCTAGTGGTATTCTTGCCTCTGGCATTCCTAATTCTCTCACTGCTCTGCTACATGATACCGCAACATTTAAAGCCTCAGGATCTGCTAATCCCACATCCTCCGCCGCACATATCACTATTCTTCTCGCTATAAATTCGATACTCTCCCCTGCTTCTAACATTCTTGCAAGATAATAAACAACAGCATCCGGATCTGACCCCCTCATACTTTTTATAAATGCCGAAATCGTATCATAGTGATTATCTCCATCCTTATCGTATCTTGGATTTCTCTGTTGTATACAATCTTCTATTACTTCCAGGGTTACATGTATCTTACCTTCTTTATCCATATTAGTGGTTAAAACAGCTAACTCCAACGCATTTAAGGCGGTTCTAGCATCCCCATTAGCTACGTCCGATAGAAAATCTATAGCATCCTCATCCATTACAGGATTGTATGCTCCCAGCCCTTTTTCCTTATCGTTTAACGCTCTGAGTATAAGTACCTTTACTTCGCTTTTAGTAAGCTCCTTTAATTCAAATATCGTTGACCTGGATATCAAAGCTGAGTTTACCTCGAAGTATGGATTCTCCGTGGTGGCACCTATCATTATAACCGTTCCATCTTCAACATATGGCAAAAGATAATCCTGCTGTCCTTTATTAAATCTGTGAATCTCGTCAATGAACAATATAGTTCTCTTACCATACATTCCCAGATTACTTTTTGCCTCTTTAATAACGTCCTCCATATCCTTCTTTCCTGCAGATGTGGCGTTAATCTGACAAAAAATACAATTGGATGTATCTGCTATAACTTTCGCCAAGGATGTCTTTCCGGAACCCGGAGGACCATAGAAAATCACTGAGCTCAATTTGTCTGCTTTAATAGCTCTATAAAGCATTTTGTTTTCGCCAATTATATGTTGTTGTCCCACCATTTCTTCCAGGCTTTTAGGTCTCATTCTGGAAGCTAGGGGTGAGGTTTTATTTTGATTATTATTTTTTACGTATTCAAATAAATCCATCAAACTCTCCATTATTCCCATCAATCTGATGCTAAATTATATTTCATATTATACTCCATATCCAAGATATAAGAAATGAGCTGCATATATTTGCAGCTCATTTTCCATTTATTCAATCTTTCCTGTGACTACTTTTAAAAGGTCATCAACTTCTCCGTGATCCGGATCTAGAATCTTATATTTTTTTATAAGTTCTGTCCTTACACTTATCCCTTTGCTTCTATTCTCATCAACATCTAATAACAAAAATTTTTCTTTAAGTTTAGTAGCAAGCAATATATTTTTCTTGGTGTCCTTTGATTTTTCATCATTTATCTCATCCATCAATTCTTGTATCTTAAGAGTTTCTGATATGTCATCCACACCTAGTTCTGCAAGCACCTGATAAATCGCTGCCACCATCTCTAAGTTACTTATCAGCTTGTTAGGAATCTCTGTCTCAACTTTTTTATTAACAGCATCATAAATAATCGAGTAAACCATTATTAGCTCTCCAAAAAGTCTTTAATCTTTTTACTTCTAACTGGATTACGAAGCTTCCTAAGGGCCTTTGCTTCAATCTGTCTGATTCGTTCTCTTGTTACACTAAACTCTTTTCCAACTTCCTCAAGAGTTCTTGGATGTCCATCCTCTAATCCAAATCTAAGGATAATAACCTGTCTCTCTCTTTCCTTAAGATCCTGCAAAAGCTGATCAATATGTTCTCTAAGCATAACTGCTTCTATATTAGCCTCTGGTGTTACTGTGTTATTATCCGCAACAAAATCTCCAAGATTTGAATCATCTTCCTCACCAATTGGTGTTTCCAAAGATGCTGGTTCTCTAGCAATCTGCATGATGTCTAATACTTTGTTCTCAGGCATATCTAAAGCCTCTGCAAGTTCTTTACTTGAAGGCTCATATCCTAATTCCAATGTAAGCTTACGTTGCATCTTAGACATTCTATTAATAGTCTCAACCATATGAACAGGCACACGAATAGTTCTAGCCTGATCAGCTAATGCTCTAGTAACTGACTGTCTAATCCACCATGTTGCATATGTACTTAACTTAAATCCCTTGTCATAGTCAAATTTCTCAACACCTTTTATTAGTCCAAGATTTCCTTCCTGAACAAGGTCCAAGAAACTCATTCCTCTTCCGGTATATCTCTTTGCAATACTTACAACAAGTCGAAGGTTAGCTTCAATAAGTCTCTGTTTAGCCCATTCACTTCCTTCAGCCTTCATCTTTGCAAGCTTCTTCTCTTCTTCAGGAGATAACAATGGAACTGTACCTATTTCTTTGAGATACATTCTTACAGGATCTTCTGTTCCAACTCCATCAAGAAGATCAACTGCATCAAGATCTACATTTTCTTCTTCCTCAAGTTCCTCTTCTGTAGGCTCATCAGTTGGTTCAATATCTATCTCTCTTCCAGGAATCTCTATTCCCTGACTCTCTAATTTATCATATATTTTTTCAACTATTTCGCCAGTTATATCATCGTCATTTAATATTTCTTCCATTTCTGAAATATTAATAACATTGTTATTCTCCTTGGCTCTCTTTATCATTTCATCAATGACAGAATCATATTTTTGTTCAAAATCATCCTTTTTTTTCTCTTCTTTTTCAGCTGTCTTTTTGGATGTACGTTTTCTTGTTGTCTTTGGCTTAGTTTCTTCTGTTGCCTTTGTCTCTTTTGTTGTTTTCTTTGTCTTTGTTGACTTCGAACTAGATGCTTTGGTTTTAGTTCCTGTCGTTTTCTTTGAAACTTCTTCCTCTACATTTGATTCTAAAACTTCTTTTTTGCTCACGAAAAACGGTCCTTTCTAATTAGTCTTCGTCTTAGTTATGCCTGACATGATCTTTATAGCACGTTTATTATTCTCAATATTGACTTTCTTTAAATCGCCACCAAACTCTCCATCAAGTACCCATGGTATCTTTTCTGTCGATTCTATTCTTATCTTTGATGCCTTAACCGTGGTTACACAATCTGACTTTACATCTATTCCCAACAAGTTGCCGATTATAAGATTAAGGTCCAACGGATTCTTAGGCTTTTTCACAAGCGTCATCTCAAACAAACCATCATCTAGAACTATATTTTTACCTGTTATCCCCTTTAATCCACCTACAGAAATAGAATTAGATATCATACCGTATATGTATTCTCCTTCTTCTATTCCATTGTTATGTTTCACCCTAAGATGATATGACTGGATAGATGCCAATTCCTTAACAGCCTCCACAACATACGCCGAATGCCCTAATACATTTTTCATATCCTGTGGTGTTGCATACGATACATTTGTAAAAGTTCCAAATGCTGCGACATATACAAAGTTTTTCTTGTTAAATGATCCAATATCTACAGCTATAGGCATTCCTTCCATTGCCATATTAGCTGATTCCACCATATCCTTAGATAACTTTATACTTTGCGCAAAATCATTTGTAGATCCCGCAGGTATATATCCTAAAGTAGGCTTCTCAGAAAGGGTCATCATACCACTTATTGTTTCATTCAAAGTACCATCACCACCGCTGCAGACAATCATGTCGTAATTTGAACCAACATCTGATACTAATTTCTTGGCGTAACCTCTACTCTGAGTAGGATATACAGTAACTTCATATTCATTTTTTACAAACACATCAATTATATCCGATAAATAGGACGCTATCTGGCCTTTTCCAGAATGTGGATTATAAACAAATAACAGTTTCTTCATACTCGTCTACCTCTTTATATGCTTGTTATTTGATCAAATCAAAAACTCTTATAACATAAACTATCCTATGTATTCAATAATACATAGGTTTTTAAAAATGAGAAAAAAGAGAAGTCATTGCTGACTTCTCTTTTAAAATATTCAGTTGTTAGTTAATTATGCATTTACTTTCTTCTTGTTAGCTGCTACGAATGCAACTGCTGAAGCGATACCAAATAATACTACTGATACAGCAAGTGTGTCACCTGTCTTAGGTGATGTTGTTGTAGACTTAACGCCTGTAGCTGCTTTTGTTGTAGCTGCTTCTGTAGCTGCTGCTGTTGTTGTAGCTGTCTCTGTAACAACATCTGCTGCGCTTGTGTAAGCTGCAGGAGCTTCATTAAGAGAAACTGTTGTTGCTGAGCCATCAAACTCAACATAGATATCTGTGATAGCTGCACCTACTTTGCTAATCATTTTCTTGTTAACAAGTACGTTTGGTGTCTGTTCCTTTGTAGCTGTTGCAGTTGTAGGAAGTCCTGATGCTGCGATTGATGCAAGATCTGCCTCTGTTGTTGTATCGTTAGTCTCTGAATCAGCAACGAAGTTGTTGAAAATTGCTACGATACCGTCTGTTGTATATGAATCTGTGAATGTAGCAGAAACTGATACCCAACCTTGTTTTGAATCGGCATCCATTTTAGCACCTGGCCATACAATCTTCTTATTAGGTGTTCCATCTTCAAGTACCTCATCTGTTACAACTGGGCTCTTGTCGATTGGTGTTACGTTTGTTGTGAATGCGATACCCTGATAAATCCAAGCTCCGCATGGATTCCAATTACTACTATTCTGGAAATGGAATGTAATTGTCTGATCTGCGAAAGCTGAAACACCCATAGCTAATGTCATAACTGCTGATAATGCAACTGCAGCTACCTTTTTGAAACTTCTCATCTTTACTTCTCCTTTTTAATTATAATATTTTTTAAAGAACCGCTAGTTCTTCAATTGTTGATATTATATTACATATTATTCTTTTTTTCAATATTTTTATATATAATTTTAAAATTCTCTTTTTCATTTACCTTCAACATTTTTCAGATGATTTTTTTCATCTGTTATCTGTCAAATACAATGCACTCCCACGCCTTTTGAGTGCACAAAAACAGCGTAGCAGTTACTAAAACTGCTACGCTTAACATCTTATTTTTATTATCTAATAACAGTTTCGTCTGTCAGTTTAGATTCTAATTATTTTTTCTTCTTTCCTAATACAACTGCGCAAGCTGCGATGATTGCTACTACTACAACAACAATGATGATTACTGTAGCATTGCTTGACTCTTTTTCTTCTGACTTCTTGCTGCTTGAAGATTTCTTTGAGCTTGATGAAGAATCTGTTGTAGAAGCATCATCTCCTGATCCCTTGCCTTCATTTCCTTTTACATACTCAATAGGTTCTGCACCTTCATTTTCAAGACATGAGTTAATGAACTCAAGATAAGCATCATCTGTGAAGTTACCGATATCATCATATCCGTCACCCTTGAAAGCAGCCTCTGTTGTATCTACATAGTTCCAAGAATCCTCATCTCTTGAGTTAAATCTTGAAGCGATATCAACATTTTTACCATTCTGGATCATACATACATATCCTGTTGATGGATTTACATAAACTGTATATTCACCAGCCTCTAAAGATGTAGCTCTGAACTGTGTCTTATTGTCACCCCAAGCTGCATCTGGGTTACCAATCTGCATCTGATAGTTCCATGCGAAATCAGTTGCATCTTTAAGAATCTTAAATGTCAATGTATGGTCTGCTTTTTGACCTTTGCTATCAGCAATTTCCTGCTCTGTTCCATCACTTTCTGCAAGAGCGTCTGCTGAACTCTTAACAGCATTACCTGTGTAACTATAAACACCTTCCATACCATCAACAGCTGTCATAATCTGTTCCTCAGATGTTGGGCACCAACCTAATGTTGAGTTATCATCAAAATTGTCTGACCCAAAAAGATATGGATTACCAACGAATGAATATGTGCTGTCTTCATCTGCAAATGCACTAACTGTCATTGCTGCCATAATTCCAACTGTAGCTGCTACTGTAGCAACTCTTTTAAAAAGTTTCCTCATAATAGAAAATTTCTCCTTTCATATTACGGTCCTCTGACCTTGTCTCCATGTAATTATATTACAATTCATTTTAATTTGCAATCCCTTTTATTGTTACAATTGCACAATATATCATCGTCAAAAAGGCGACGATATAGCCCCAGGCACAGTCGTGCCTAAAATTTTTTAATTAACCTGCCGGAGCGTATGGCTGTGTATTATATACTATAACCGGCATTGTAGTATCCACCAATTCATAGATAGTTGGTGCAATTTCTTTAGGAAGATTTATACATCCGTGAGAACCCCTTGTTAAATATTCGGTTCCACCGAATTTTGTTTTCCAATACGCATCATGCATTCCTATTCCGCCATTAAATGGTAACCAGTAATGAACTAATGTATGATATTCATATTGGCCGTTTGGCTGTCTTTCTCCTTTAAGGACTCTATCTCTTTGCTTATAATCTATATAGTAAATACCTGTTGGTGTATACTTTTCCTTTGTCATAAGACCTGATACTATGTCCGTCTCGCAAACCATATTTCCTTCTTTGTATATCCACAAATGTTGTCTGCTTACATCTATTTCAACGTAACTTACGCCTATTCCATTGTTGTCCTTAAGATCCGCAAATTCTCTACTTGAATAAATAGGTTCTCTGTCGCATTGTGTTCCTGCATCAATATCTGCTACTAATTGTGTAAGTTCCGCATCCTGATCTATACACCACCCGTATTCTCCACCTGTAACAGTAACCTGGCCTGCTCCTGTGGTACTAAACACTCTTGGCTGTCCTGTATTGTTTACCTGAGCAGCAAGGTTAGCTATGTATTCAATTGCCTTAGTATTAAAATTGGTAACGTTGTAGCTGTATGCTCCATTTTCATCAACATCAAACCAATCTTTAATCACACTAATATCTACTGTTGTGGTAGTTGTATCTGGAAGGATATAATTAACAACAGTATTTCCCATGGTTGTGAATTTATCCAGGTTTTTCTTTAATTCTTCATTATCATCTGTAATTTCCGGTTTAATATATACACCATCCACTTCATCAAGATTGATAATTTCTTCCCTTGCAAGGATTGCTTCATCAAGTTTTTTCATTAGTACGTCTTTAGCAATAGTTGTTCCTTGGGATTCTTTAACAATGGTAAATTTATTATCATCTCCTAAGGTTATATGGGCGTCCACCGGTGCTTCCATATATTCCTCATCTAACTCTATAAGAGATGAAACCATACCGTCCAAAAGATTTGAATCATATTTCATATTTGATGGAATCTCATCTTCAGTTTTGTCAAAAAAATAAGTAAACCACAGAAACTCATTTTGTTCATCTAATAATTTATCGATACTTCCATCTGAAACATATGTATAGCCAAATTCGTCTCCTTGAAAATATTCGACTTTATCGTTTCTAAAATCAATTTCTAAAACATAGTTTTCAGCATCTTTTGCCACAGATTCTTCAGCTTTATTTGCAGTCATGTAGCTAACATCAGTGTTGTTAATAGATGTTCCATACATAAAATGCCCTTTTGCATATACAACACCTGCAACGTAAGCAACTAATATAACCGCAACAACAGGTATAATAATCTTAAGGGCTAGCTTTCCCTTGTTTCCTGTCTTTGAATCACCACTCATTTAATTTGCGACCTTTCTATTCATATAGTTAATTCTTTTTTAAACACAACTATATTTATATAATAATTCAATAAAATAAGCAACCTTTTGACAAATTTTTATATTTAATCAAATAAAAAGAAAGCGCAACGGAAACATCCGTTGCGCCTATAGTTAACATATATTTTTATATTGCTGATTAAGCTTCGCTTCTCTTTCTAGCTGCAACTGCTACTACTGCAACTGCTACCATTAATCCACCGAATAATGCGATTGGAGCACTATCACCTGTTTTTGTAGAAGCGTTTGCTGCTGTTGTTGTTGCATTTCCTGATGAAGCTGTTGTGCCTGAGCTTGTACTTGTGCCTGTGCCTGTGCTTGATGATGAAGCTGAAGAACTAGATGATGTTGAAGCAGTTCCTGTCTGCTCAGTTGTCTCAGCTGCCTCTGATTTCTTTGTCATAACAAGTGAAGCGAGGTCACTATCAAGCTTTGCAAGATCAGGAATCTTATCTGATGTTGAAATTCCAATTTTTGCAATATCTTTAATTCTTTGGTCCTTATCTTGTTTTACATACTTATCAGCATATGCCTGAATTGTTAAACCGCTGATTTCTTTAGGAGTAGCCCATGTTACACCTGCATCATCATTTCCGAAATATTCAACTAAATAATCAAGTTTGTTCTCTTCTGTGAAATCATCAGCTGATGTTCCTTTGAAGATTGTTAATGCATATGTGCTAGCATCAAAGAATACTGTTGCTTTGTATGAAGAATCTCCAATACAATCATCTGTAAGTCTGATCTGTGAGTTGTATCCTGATGATCCACCGTTCTGATCTACTTCTGCTGGTCCTAAATCTGGACGTCCTAAGAAGATTCTTGGATAACTTCCAACTACATCTTCATTAAACTGTGTGACACCGAAGCGATATCCTGAATATCCTGCACCTGCTCTTTCTGCTTCAAGAGCTGCTACATCTGCTTTAGAAGGTACTGTAACTACAAAACTCTTAATCTTTCCACCATTACTATCTGATATTGCAGTATCTTTAAGTAAGTTTCTTGAGTCTGCAGGTGCCCAGTTTGTCCACTCTGTACCTGTCATACCTGTACAAGCTGTAAACATTGTATCTGCTCCTACTACATCGATAAGGTCATCTTTTTTAGGAGTTGTTGTTTCTTCTGCAAATGAAGTAACTGTCATTCCCATTGCCATAACAGCTGTAAGAGCAACTGCTACAAATCTCTTCATTGATTTTCTCATAATTATAATTCCATCCCTTTCTTTTGTATAAAATTACATAGTTATGCCTTTTGTGACACTTATTATATTATATTTATTTTTTTCTTGCAAGTTATTTATAATTTTTTTGTAAATCGAATATGTTTTTGTGTAATTTTAATAAATTTTATATGTTCTTGTTATTCAGAGTGTACTATGATAAAATATGTTTCAATTAATTTTCAACAAAAAAAGATGTCTTAATTTAGGAGATTTTTATGGCAACAAAAAAAAACAACGACTATGATTTTAAATTTGATGACAAAGTAGAAAAGGATTCTTTAATATACGACCATGATAGAAACGACACTCCTACAGAAGAAGAGATAGCTAATATGCCCTTCAAAGAAAGAATGTCCTATCGATTTGATTACAGAGTAAAAGCTCTATTAACCTTCCTGGCAGTACTTATAGCCGTTGGGTCCTGTATCTTTTATTTATGCAGACCTGTAGACAGACCTCATGTGACTGCAATTGCCTTAATGGATGGAATACGTTTTACATTAGAAGATGAAAAAATCGTAAGAAAAGATTTTTTAAACTCTCTTAAAGATAATAAATCCTACACAGGTACCAACAAAGAAAAGACAGAAAAATTCTTTATTTATAACTACGACTACAATTCAATTACTGATAATAACAAATTTACCGGATTGTTGGAAAAGAAACGATTTGATGTCATTGCATGTAAACAGGAAAGATTTGAAGATTTGATTTCCACCGGAGACGTTATGGACCTTACCAAAGTCTTAACAACTGACCAGCTTCAACAACTTCAAGACAGAATTATTTATGTAACTACCAACAAAGGTGAAACCGCCTATGGCATTTTATTAGAGAATACCGTTGTACAATTAAGAGATAATACTACCGGTGGCAAAGAAATACACGATGCCATCCTTTGCATTCCTTCAAGTGCTTACAAGATACAAGAGATTCGATTATTCATAGACTATTTCTTTAAACTCAACTAAAAACGGGGTTGTCCAATTAGCGGCAACCCCGTAAATTTTATAATTTTATTTTAATACTACAATTGACTGTGGTGGAAGAGCAATTGTATCGTCATACTGGTATGGCTGCTGCTCTCCAATTGTTACTACACCTTCAATATCTGTATATCCATATTTATCTCTTGGTAAAGTTACAGTTTTGAATTCTTCTGAAGATGTATTTGCAAGAACTATGATGCTACTATCATTGTATTTTCTTATTGTTGCAAATATAGCTTCATCTTCAATGTCATCTTGTATTGTAAGATCAATATCTCCCCTTGAAATTTCTGGGAATACATTTCTTAACTTAATAGTTTTCTTTACATAATTAAGGATTGAACCCTCATCAGCTAACTGCTCTTCAACGCTTCCAAATTTATTAATTACATAATCCTTCTGCATTCCTGAAGGGCCTGTTGTCATACCTTCTGCATCTTCGTCGGCAACCCATCTCATAGCTGATCTCTTATTCTCATCAGCACCTGAACCGCCTGTTCCGATTTCATCACCGTAATATTCAAAAATATTACCAGGCATTAAGGCCATAAGACCATGGGCAAATTTAATCTTATTCTCATTGTATCCAAGTATAGCTGTTACTCTGTCGATATCATGATTTCCAATAAATGAAGCAAATATAGCATCAGGATTAATCTCTTCAAGCATATCAACGCTATCTCCATAGCAGTCTGCAAGGAACTCTCCTGTATAGGCTTCATTTACAACCATCTGAATCATTCCCGCATTCTGAGAATATAAGAAGTCAAAGGCACTATCCATACCACTTGCTACGTATTCATAGTTATCTCCGGTCCATGTCTCACCTACTATGTAAGCATCCGGATTTACCCCTTTAACATAACCGTTAAACCATGTTAATACATCTACGTTATGCTCTGTATCTCCTGAATAATATTCTTTTACAGCATCAAGTCTGAATCCATCAGTTCCGAGATCTAACCAGAATTTTGCAATCTGTTCAAATTCTGCTCTAACATCAGGATTGTCCAAATTTAAATCCGGCATCATCTGAGAAAACTCGCCGTCATAATAATATGAAGATGATCCCACCGGATAATACTTATTATTAACCTGCTCTGTTGTAAATGTATAATAGTCTACATATTTACAATCAGCTGCATTTGGCTGCTGTCCTTCCGGAAGATTCTGTAAATAAGTCTTTGCTTCCTTAAACCATGGATGAGCTACTGATGAATGATTCATAACCAAATCGATGATAAGATCAATTCCTCTCTTGTGGCACTCTTCTACAAGTTGCTTGTAATCATCAAGAGTTCCATAAGCTTCATCAATATCTTGATAATCCATTACATCATATTTATGATATGAAGCCGAAGGATGTATTGGCATAAGCCAAATTGCATTGTATCCTAAATCATCATCTGTTGTTGGATCTCCATCGTTAATATAATCAAGCTTACTAATAAGACCTTGAATGTCTCCCATTCCATCTCCATCACTGTCACAGAAAGATGCCACGAAAATTTCGTAATAGTTTCTGTACTTGTCATCAATTACATTTTCTTCTGTCTGGATATTAAGAGGAACCTCTGTTCCTGTAAGTTTTGGTTCATCGTATGTTTCTAGAACTCTTTCAGTTGTCTCCTGCTCTGTTTCCTTTTCGCTACTTTCCTCTGTAGAAGTCGTTGCCTTCTTTTTTGAATCACTCTTAGATGATGTACAGCCTGTCATAATAATGGCTGAAGTCATCACAAGAGCCAAGGCAGTTGTGTAAAAACTTTTAAATTTTCTCATTTTGTATAATCATCCTTTCTTAGTTTTACCTTACTTTATGTCTTTAAAATTAAACTGTTTTCTACCCTCTGCATAATCTGCCACAATATTTCCATGGCCTACAAGCTTATATTTGTAGGTACATAAACCTTCAAGACCAACCGGACCTCTGGCATGAATCTTTCCTGTACTAATGCCAACTTCCGCACCAAATCCATATCTGTAACCGTCTGCAAATCTTGTTGAACAATTCCAATATACTCCTGCGGAATCCACGAGATTCATGAATTTTTCTGCAGCGGCTGCATCTTTTGTCACTATACAATCTGTATGATGAGATCCGTATTTATTAATGTGGTCAATAGCTTCGTCAATGTCATTAACATTTTTTATAGAAATAATAAGATCAAGATATTCTGTTGCAAAATCCTCTTCTGTAGCGTCATTACAATCAATAATATCCTTAACTTCCTTTGTTCCTCTTACTTCTACCATTTTTTCCTTAAATACTTTGTTAAGTTCTGGCAAAAGTTCATTTGCAATATCCTTGTGGACAAGTAATGTTTCGGTTGCATTGCATACCGATGTATACTGAGTCTTTGAATCCACTATAACCTTTATCGCTTGGTCAATGTCCAATGACTTATCAGCATAAATATGACAAATTCCATCGGCGTGTCCCATTACAGGTATCTTGGTGTTATTCATAATATACTGTACAAAGGAATTCGAGCCCCTAGGAATCAGCAAATCAACATATTCATGACAAGATAAAAGTTCATTAATTTCTTCTCTTGCTTCTACCTGAAACAATGCACCCTCAGGGATTCCGGCTCTAACTGCTGCTTCTTTAATGATGTTAAAAACCACTCTGTTAGTATTAAGAGCTTCGCTTCCGCCCTTTAAAATCGCACAGTTTCCACTTTTAATACAAAGTGTTGAAATCTGAACCATTGCATCTGGTCTTGATTCAAAGATAACGCCTATTACTCCTATTGGGCAGGATACTCTTGTAAGAAGTAAATCCACATCCAATTCTCTTTGTAATTGAACTTTTCCTACAGGATCCTCTAAACCTATTAAATCTTTGATTCCAGCAACAACATCATTTATTTTCTTATCTCCAAAACGAAGTCTCTTTTGAACAGAATCCGGTATTCCATCCTCCTTTGCCTTTGCTAAATCTTTTTCATTTGCTTCAATAATAGCATCTTTTTTTTCCAAAATTTTATCTGCAACTGCCTGTAATGCCCTGTTTCTCACAGAAACATCAGTAGCTGCCATAAATGGTGATGCTAATTTCATTGTTTTTGCCATTTCTTGTATTGTCATTTCACTTCACTCCTTGTGTCATGGATTTTTTAACTATAACATAAAACGCCGGTTATTTAAATAATTCCGGTACCACATTCCCCAACAATTTCCACTCATCCTTAGGTATGGATTCTTTAATAGTTTTTTCCTTAATCATCTTGGAACATTTCTTATAACTTACCCACATAACGGATTCCACTTCTTCCGGTTGAATCTTGATTTCATCATCATTAACATCACCACAATACACATAAACTCTGGCAAACTCTCTATTAAAAAATCTTTTACCTCTGCATAGCGTATCTTCAAATCCTTTGTGGAGCCCGATATACTGTAAGTCTTCTGGTTTTGCAGTAATTCCCAGTTCTTCTTTCATTTCACGTATTGCAGAAATCTCGTATTCATCTCCTGCCTGAACATGGCCCGCACTGGAAATATCATAACACCCTGGAAAAGAATCCTTGTTTTTACTTCTTTTTTGTAGTAACACCTGAAAGTCATCTTTGTCTTCATCAGGTCTTAATATCCAGATATGAGCTGTTCTGTGATAGGTTCCAATGCTGTGAGCAACATTTCTTTCCACAGTTAAACCTGTAGGATTCCCCTGTTCATCTAATTCATCAAACAGTTCCATTTCTTTTCCATTTAAAATTGCTCTTTCTAATCGTCTGTTATGATTATAGTCTAATTTTAAGGAAAAATATTCTTTTTCATTCATCAAAAGATTCAAAAAAATCTGGTCTCCTGCCCATAAAGGCAATTTACCAATTATTTCATTTTTATCTATCCAGAAAAGTTCTCCTTCATCGTTGTAATCCTTATCTGGAATATCTCCTTCAAATTCAGTGGCCGAATATAAAAACATATACTCAATTCCCTGGGGATCTCTAAAAGTAACTATACCTCTTAGTTTGTAGTTAGTTAATGTTAAACCGCTTTCTTCTTTAACCTCTCTAAGGACACATTCTTCCGGAGATTCACCTTCTAAAAAATGTCCTCCCAGACCTATCCACAGATCTTTACTTCTATCCTTATCTTTTTTATTTCTATGCAAAAGAAGATATTTTTCATCTTTTTCTATATAACAAAGTGTTGTAAGTTCAGTCTTCATTAAAAATTCATCTGCCTATCTATTACTTTTAATCTTTTTTTATAAATAAGATTGATTTTGCAAATATCGCATATTTCCTTAACCATGCTTCCCACTATCTCGCTGGACACATATAGCGTCTTAGGTCTTCCCTTTTTAAAAATAAAGTCTATCAATATATCTAGGAGCATTACTCCTGAATCATCATCCGGACCTGCTATGGAGAAATCAAATAATTCTCCACCATAACTATCTGCTATCATACATATTCTCGGATTTATAGGAACAGGATATCTGTCATCATCCACCTGCGCATTAATATATCTGATATCTGCCTCCACCTCGTCATTGCTCTCCGGTACGCTTCTCAAGGCAAACTTTAGTTTCCTATCATTGCTTTTTAATGGCATATACTGGTAGGTTGTAAAAGGCAAATTTGATGGTTCAACTTTTCCTTCCCTTGGATTTATATAAAGCATATTATGCTCTTTAAATTCAATGGATTGTTTTTCAAACTGCTGCAGTCCCTCAGTTAGTTCCTTTAAATATGTGGTCATTTTTTCCACTTCATGTTTGTTAAGTATCATTGGGAAAAATCCTGGTTTTGCCTTAGAAAAATATATCCAATGATTCTTACCTCTAAATCTATATCCTAACTCTTTAATTACTTCATATTGCTCATTATCTATATCCGTTCTGCTACCAAAACTTAGATACATGGCTTCTTGTTCCCCTATGGCATAGGCTTCGGGTATATTAAGCTTCTTCATTTCCGGTAGCATAAACAATTTATTAAATGCCTCAACTCCCTCATAAAAAGCCAGTACTATCGCATCCTTATCACTTCCTAAAATGCTTATAAAAGTATCTTCTTTCCCTGGAATATCACTGTGATCCAGGAAATAAAAACCTAATTTATCAGCCTTTTCCCAGGGCTTTTGTTCGCTAATAATTACTGCGTATTTATATAATTCTCTCCAGGCATCAATATCTGCAACCTCCCAAAAATCCCCGGTTTCATTTTCAAATTCAATTTTTTCCATGGGATTTTTTCGAAGATATCTGTTGAGTTTTCCAATACCTTTTTCATCCAAAGGATTTTTTGTAGAGGCTCCTGGTTTATCTTCAAGAATTCTTGGATAGTCATATTTATAATCATTTACAACTTCTTCAATGGTAACTCTCCACGCCACATCTTTATTCTTAAAGGTGAACCAATTCTGTGAATCAAAGTAAGCTTCAATAAGCGTCATTTTAGAATCATAATATGCATAGCCCCCATCTATGTTTCTGTCCGGCTTTTCGCATATACGAATGTTAATGTGATAGAACTCAAAAAGACCCCTATCTTTCTTGTCCAGTTCTAATATCTTATTAAGTACTATATTCAACTGATGAAACGTCAAAGCCACCGGTATCATAGCTCTTCTCCACACTGGTGGATGGGAATTTTTCACCTCTAGCTTTATCTTATAAGCTTTCATTCTCCTACTCTTCTCCTTCTTTACTAACTTCCTTGTCCTCAGTCTTTTTGTTAAATAACTTTTGAATTCCCTTTAATGTGAATTCTGCAAGATAACTACACACCATACCTACAATAATTCCACCAATTACATCTGAGGGATAATGAACTCCCACATATAACCTGGATGCCGAAATCAAAATTGCCAACACCAAAGCCGGTATCCCAATCTTCTTGTCTCCATTTTTGAAAATAACCATTGCCGAGGCAAAGGCTGCTGCCGAGTGTCCTGACGGAAATGAGTAATCTGATTGTTTTGCTATAATCCTTGTTAAATCGCTAAATCTATCGTATGGTCGCATTCTTTTTATAATTTGTTTCAAGAAAACATTGCAAATCAATAAATTTTCAATCAAAGCAATAGCTGATAAAATACCTATTTTCCTGGTCTTTTTAAACATAAGTAATAACAATGTGATAATAATCCAAATAAGACCTGAATTGCCAAGATAAGTAATAGCTTTCATTATGGGAGTTAAAAAATTACATCTAACATTAGTTTGAATAAACATTAAAATCTCTTTATCTATCGACGTAATATCCATATATAAAAACCTCCTTATCATGTCCATTACAAAACACACTTCCCTTTATTATAAATTATATACATATAATTATCAAAGAAATGCTTGAGAAATTTAATTGGTTGTTTATTTATAATGTGTTATACTCTTATGGATGTGTATAAAAATACAAAATATATCCTAATCTAAAAGGAGATTGATATGAGTTGGTTTGAAGATTTTAAATTATCCTTCATTAAATGTTTCATTAGAGAAGATCGATACAAACTCCTACTAGAAGGTCTTGGAGTGACAATCAAAATCTCTCTTCTAGCCGTAGTCATTGGTATGGCTATTGGTTTACTTATAGCTTTATGTAAGCTTTCTAAACACAAACCATTAAATCTAATTGGTAAGGTTTATACCGATATCATCCGTGGAACACCTAGTGTTACCCAGTTATTCATAATTTATTTCGTTATATTTGCTCAGGTATTCTGGCCAAAATGGATTATCGCAGCTATTGCATTTGGAATCAATTCCGGTGCTTATCAGTCCGAGATAATTCGTGGTGGTATTCTATCTGTTGACAAAGGTCAGACAGAAGCCGGACGTTCTTTAGGACTTTCAGAGTCTCAAACAATGATTAACATCATAATACCTCAGGCAATCAAAAATATTTTACCAGCCTTTGGAAATGAATTCATAACTCTGGTTAAAGAAACTTCCATCGTTGGTTATATTGGTCTTATGGATCTTCAAAAAGCTGCAGACTTCATTAAATCTGCAACTTACAAACCTGCAATGCCTCTCTTCGGAGTTGCAATTATTTATTTCGTTTTAATAAAGATTCTTACTATACTTCTTGGACTTTTTGAAAAACGTCTTAGAAAGGCAGACCAGCGATAATTATAGAAATATTTAAGAATAAGAGGAAATGCATATGGCAATGATTCAAATAACCGGATTAGAAAAAAAATTTGGCGACAAAGAGGTTTTAAAGGGAATTAATCAACATATTGACAAAGGAGAAGTTGTCGTTGTTATCGGCCCTTCCGGCTCAGGAAAAAGTACTTTTCTTAGATGCCTTAATCTTTTAGAGACCCCTACTAAAGGTCAGATAACCATTGACGATGAAAACATTACTGATTCAAATGTTGACATTAACAAAATTCGTCAAAAAATGGGAATGGTTTTTCAGCAGTTCAATCTTTTTCCACACCTTACAATCATGGAAAACATTACACTTGCTCCTGTTAAATTAAAGAAACTTTCCAAAGATGAAGCCATAAAAAAAGGGCTTGAACTTCTAGATAAGGTTGGTCTTAAAGATAGGGCAAATGATTATCCATCTCAGCTATCAGGTGGTCAAAAACAGCGTGTAGCTATTGCCAGAGCTTTAGAAATGGATCCTGAGATTATGCTCTTTGATGAACCTACTTCTGCTCTTGACCCTGAAATGGTAGGCGATGTTCTTGAAGTTATGCAAGAACTTGCAGAAGGCGGAATGACCATGGTAGTGGTTACCCATGAAATGGGATTTGCCAGACGAGTTGGAACTAGAATTTTATTTATGGATGAAGGAATTATTCAGGAAGAGGGTTCTCCTGAACAGATTTTTGATAACCCGGAAAACCCAAGAACCCAAAGCTTTTTAAGCAAAGTTTTAAATGTTTAATATCGGCAAATCATTGCTGATAAATTCCAATACACATTTGGTTATTGGAAAAATATATTATTAAGGATAGGTGATTTATTATGAGAAAACATTTTGGAAAATTAGTTGTCGGTATACTAGCTCTTAGCATGACAGCTGCTTTATTAACAGGCTGCAGTAGCAAAAAAAAGGATTCTAGCAAATGGGTAATCGGTACAAATGCTGAATTCCCTCCATTTGAATACATTTCCAAGGCAGACGGTGTTATTGATAACTATGCCGGTATCGACATGGAGCTTATTAAACTCATCGCTGAGGACAACGATAAAACAGTTACAATAAATAACATGGAATTTGATTCCCTTATTATCTCTCTTAACAACAAACAGGTTGATGCTTGTATCGCAGGTATGACTGTAACTGATGAGAGAAAAGAGGAAGTTGACTTCTCTACTCCTTACTATGTAGCTACCCAGGTTATGATTGTAAATGAAGGATCTGACATTGAAAAAGCTACTGATATGAAAGACAAGACAATTGCTGTAGTTCAGGGATACACAGGCGAAACTGTTGTTAAGGAGTTAGGCTATGAATATGAAGCTTTCAAAAAGGGTACAGAGGCTATAGAGGAACTTAAGAATAAGAAATGCGACGTTGTAGTTATAGATTCAGCTACAGCCGCTGCTTATCTTAATGAGAATAAAGGTCTTGCTATTGTTGAAGACAAAGATGCATTCTCATCAGAAGAGTATGCTATTGCAGTAAAGAAGGGCGACAAAGAAACTCTCGATGCCATCAACAAATCTATCGAAAAATTCAAAGAAGATGGCACCATTGATAAATTAGCTGAAAAGTATGCAGAAGCCGGTTCAACAGCAGAATAATTTAATTCTACTTAAGGATTAAGACAATCAGGCATGAGATAGTTTATCTATCTCATGTCTTTTTTATATATTTTATGTCCTTTTTGTGTCCTATGTGAAAACCGTGAAAAGTTTTCTTGAACTTCAAATAAAGTCTATTGCCTTATTATTTTTTTTCTTTTATCATGCTTTTTACAAGAAGCAAACAACTTTAATTCATAGGGAAGGAGTGATTATTATGAGAAAAACAATAATTAAAAGGATAGGTTTATTTGCCGGGTACGTTACTCTGGCCGCAGCTCTTACAGCTTGTACAAGTACATCCAGCAACTCTTCTACATCCACAAGTTCGTCAGATTCATCTTCAAGTACAACAACCGATACATCTTCTGATTCAACATCCGACACTTCCGGTGTTACTGAAGTTAATTCAACAGATGTATTTACTGACAGAGATCTTGAGCAAACAATATCAGACAGAGAAAGCACAACACTTACATTAACCAGTGGTAAAGATACCACCATTACAGAAGAAGGTGTGTACGTAGTATTAGGAGATTATACAGATACAACCATCATTGTAGATACCGATGATGAAGCAAAAGTTCAGATTGTACTGGACGGTGTTACAATTGAAAATACTGACTCTCCTGCCATTTATGTTAAAAACGCAGACAAGGTATTGGTAACAACTACTGATTCAGAGAATTCCCTTAGTGTTACAGGAACTTTCACAGCAGATGGAGAAACTAATCTTGATGCGGTTATATTTGCAAAATCAAATTTAGTCCTTAACGGAACAGGAACTCTTACCATAAACTCAACAGAGGGAAATGCAGTTAGCAGCAAAGATGCCCTCAAAGTAACTGGTGGAACATATAATATTACTGCCGGTAACAAAGGGCTTGAAGCCAACGATTACATAGCAATTACAGATTCCACAATAACAATTGATTCTGTTGGCGATGGCATAAATGCCAATGATAACCAGGATGATAGCAAAGGTGCAATCTACATTGCTGACGGTGCCATCAATATCACCACTGAAAGTGATGCTATTCAGGCAACTACAACCCTTATTATAGATGGTGGAACTATCAATGTTTCAACATGTACAGAGGCACTTGAATCTACTTACATAGAAATAAATGGCGGTTCCATAGATATATACGCTACAGACGATGGTATAAATTCAACTTCTAAGAGCACAGAATACGACGCATCAACAGTTATTAACGGTGGTGAGCTAACCATTGAAATGGGAGCAGGCGACACTGATGCCATTGATTCAAACGGCTCAATTATAATCAACGGTGGTACCGTTACAATAACAGCTAATTCACCATTTGACTATGATACAACTGGAGAAATCAACGGTGGTGCTATTACAGTAAACGGTGAAACAGTAACCGAAATGACTAATCAGTTTGGTGGTGGGATGAGCGGCCAAGGTGGCCAAATGGGCGGTAAAGGCGCTTGGTAAGAATCATTTGTAAAAACAGTTGGCAAATGTAATAAAGCTACTTACATAAAAAATTAAGGGGCTTCGCCCAGATGATTTAATCATCTAAAGCGACAGCCCCTTTTATAATTCTTCCTTTGCTTTATTAAGTGATTCTGCAATTACTGCATCCATGTCTAAATATTTATATTGGCCCAGGCGTCCTCCAAATATAACCTTTTCTTCTTTGTCTGCCAGTTCCTTATATCTGTTATATAATTGGTTGTTCTTTTCATCATTTACAGGATAATATGGCTCATCTTTAGGCGTCCATTCCCTTGAATATTCTTTGGAAATAACCGTTTTAGGAATTTCATTTCCCATATCATCTAGCCCAAACTGAAACCATTTATGCTCGATAATTCTTGTCCATGGAGTTTCTTCATCTGTATAATTAACTGCAGCATTGCCCTGATAATTACTTTGATTCAAAAGCTCTGTTTCAAAGCTTACTGATCTATATTCAAGATTACCAAACTCGTAACCAAAGTACTCGTCAATAGCTCCTGTGTATATAACTTTTTTAGCCATTTTATCGTACTTTTCTTTTTCATCAAAATAGTCTGTTCCCAGTATTATATCCGCTCCCTGAAGCATATTTCTAACAAGCTTTGTATAGCCTCCTATAGGGATTCCCTGATATTTTGCATTAAAATAATTGTTGTCATACGTAAGTCTTACCGGTAGTCTTTTTATAATAAAAGCCGGCAACTCATTACATGGTCTTCCCCACTGTTTTTTTGTATAACCTTTTATCAATTTTTCGTAAATATCTCTTCCCACCAGAGAAATAGCCTGTTCCTCAAGGTTTTGAGGATTTGTTATACCTGATTCTTCTCTTTGTTTTTCAATTACCGATAAAGCCTCCTCAGGAGTTGTAACACCCCACATTTTATTAAATGTGTACATGTTAAATGGTAATGAATAAATCTCTCCTTTGTAATTAGCTACCGGACTGTTGGTAAATCTGTTAAATTCAGCAAACTCATTTACAAAATCCCACACCTCCTTATTGTTGGTGTGAAAAATATGAGCACCATATTTATGAACATGAATGCCCTCTATTTCTTCTGTATAGACATTTCCTGCCACATTTGGACGTCTGTCTATAACCAATACACTTTTTCCTTTTTTTATCGCCTGACTGGCAAATACAGCTCCATAAAGCCCTGCCCCTACAATAAGATAGTCGTACATAAATTCTCCTTAGTTAAAGCCCATTTTCTTTTGAGCAATAGTATATCCAATTACTATAATCTTTCTTCCAAGCCAGCTTCTCATTTTTACACATTTTCCCAATAACGTGTGCATGATATATCTGTATTGTCCATGGTGTTTTGTTTTCAAAAAATCCCATAACTCATCTCTTTTTGCCAAGCTTTCTTCTGTATTGATTTTCAAAAGAAATGAAGTGGATACAGCCATCATTACAGACAGGTATGAACTCATATAATTTCTTAGTTTTTTATTTTCAATAGTTCGTAACTGATGATCCTCAATCATCAATCTTGTAACCAATAACTGCTGATCAATTCTCTTCATCATATTATCTTCACTTACAGACTGATCATCACGACCTATGAAGTAATGATATAAATCCACATCCAAATAATACATTCTCTTTACATATGGAAGTGGGTGATATACATAGATATTATCCACGTAAAATGTATGCTTTGGAAGTTCTATGCCTGTATCTCTAAGAAGCTTTGTTCTGTAAATAACTGAATGCATTAAAATATTTTGCCATGGTTTAAATGTTCCAATAGAATTCCACTCAAAAGAAGTTCTTACCGGCATTACATCTCTATAAGATACTCTCTTCTTTTTCTTTTTACCAACTTTATCGTATACATAGTCAGAGATAACCATGTCAAATTGTTCTCCAACTTTACTATTCGCACGCAAAAAAACAAGGATTGCATTCAAAGCCTTTGTATTAAACCAATCATCACTGTCTAATACTTTGAAATACATTCCTTTTGCATTTTTAAGACCGGTCATAACCGCATCTCCGTGTCCGCCGTTTTCCTTGTGAATAACTCTCACAATGTTTTGATATTTTTTAGCTAAGTCATCTGCTAATTGGGGTGTGTTGTCTGTAGAACCATCATCAACTATAATAACTTCAATATCATCGGCATTTATAAGCGTTGTTTTAACCGCTCTTTCCAGGTATTCTTGAGAATTATAGCTTGGTATTACAACTGTTAAAATCTTATTATCAGACATAATTATCCTCCAATAGTCCTTATTCCTGACTATTTTCTAAAGTTTTTATACTATTAATCTTAGTTACTTTCTCTGCATTAATAACATATACCGGGATGTAAAAAACTGCAGCCATTAAAAATGCCCCTACCACGTCAACTATTGAATGCTGTTTTAAAAATACCGTGGACATAATAATTAATACCGAAAGCACAAAACATAATACATTTAATGCCTTATATTTATTTCTAAAATCTGATTTGAAAATAGCAACATATACCACAATAGAATTATACACATGTATAGATGGAAATACGTTAGTAGGCGTATCATTGTTATATATACCCTTTACCATTTTATCAATAATACCATTTCCGGATATTACTCCCGGTCTAAGATTAAGCACATTCGGATATACATAAGATACTACCAAAAACATTGTCATACCTGTTGCTAAATAAACTGCTAATTTTTTAAAGTTTTCTATGTCATATATATAGAATAACACCACCGCTATCGCTATATACGCAAACCATAAATAATATGGTATTATAAATTCCTTTATAAAAGGAATCTTGTCATCTATTTTCGAATGTATCAAATGAAAAGTCACATTATCCCTATTTTCCAAATAAGTAAAAAACTCAAAATAAGCCGGTACATATAATACCCACAAAATCTGCTTGTTATTCTTTATGTATGAAACAATATAATCCAATATATTTTTTCGTTCTTTCATAACTTATCCCAACACTTTCAAAAATAAACCTAAACATACTTTTGTATAATAACTCAAAAAAAACAAATTATCAATAAAACTGTTTTTTCTTCACCATATATTCATCATATATTTTATTTTTCAAAACTATATACTTCCATCATATCTATTATTGTATCTGAAACTATTTGTTCATCAAACATTTTAGTATTGTGAAGATAGGAATAAAATGCTCCCATTATTAGAAAGCTCATTTTTGTATAAGCAACCGGATTATCCTTTAATTCGGGACGCAATTCTACCAACACTTTCATTAACTCATTTTCCACAAGAATAGGTAACCTGGCCTCCTGCTTTCCGGAAAATAATATATTAATCATATTGATATTAGCTAAAAAAGCATCTTTAATTTCCCTAAATGTTTTACTGGGATTAACAAACATATCCATGGGATCTTGCACGGAATCGTATATTCTTTTTAAAACCTCTAACTGCAATTGTTGTGATAGTTCATATATATCCTGATAATGCAGATAAAAGGTGGCTTTACTGATTTCCGCCTTTTCTGATAATTCTTTAATAGTTATCTTTTCAAGAGGCTTTTTTGAACGAAGTTCCAAAAAGGCATTGTATATACTTCTCTTGGTTTTCTTTTCTCTTAAATCCATATTCCCTCCTTTTTATGCAAAATAATAGACTTTTTTTGATTATAGTAAATTATTTTACCTTTTTCAAATATTAACGATTTATTTTTAAATTTCTTTTTGTTAGATTGATTACATAAAGCGAAACGATGATTGAATTTTAGGAGGATGATATGGATTTTTACGGATTTTATACTGGTCAGAACTTTGATGATTACACATGGTTAGGCGCCCATCTTGATGGAAACAAATGTACCTTTAGAACCTTTGCTCCATCTGCTAACAGTGTGCAACTTTTAATCAATGGTAATATTTACCAGATGAATCAAATTTACAACGGCAACTTCTATGAAATCACAATAGACGGCGTTAAAGACGGCGATTGCTATGAATATAGAATTTTTTCGGGCAATGGCAATTATGTAGATCACTGCGATCCCTACGGATATGGAATGGAACTAAGACCAAATCACAAATCCATTGTAAGAAATATCTCTTCTTATACTTTTAATGATTCAAAGTGGATGAACAAAAGAAACAACATGATGGATGCACCTTTAAACATCTATGAAATACATGCCGGTTCCTGGAAAAAACCTGGAGAAGCAAATGACGACTGGTTCACTTATGATGAACTTGCCACAGAACTTATCCCTTACTTAAAGGAGTATGGTTATAACTACATTGAGTTTTTACCTCTATGTGAATATCCTAGCGATGAAAGCTGGGGATATCAATGCACAGGTTACTTTTCTCCAACATCCAGATATGGAACTGCTAAACAGCTTCAGATGGCCATTGATATGTTCCACCAAAACGGAATAGGTGTTATCTTAGATTTTGTTCCGGCTCACTTTGCCATAGATGACTATGCCCTTAAAAATTATGATGGTACCTGTCTATATGAATATCCTCATAATGATGTAGGTGTTAGCGAATGGGGCAGCTGCAACTTCATGCACTCCAGAGGAGAAATTAGAAGTTTCCTTCAAACCTCTGTTAACTATTGGCTTCAAGAATTCCACTTTGATGGAATTCGATTTGATGCTGTATCAAGATTGTTGTACTGGCAGGGCGATGAACGTCGAGGTGTCAACGGCAATACTGTTGAATTCTTAAAGTTTATGAACAAAGGTCTTAAGGAAAGAAACAAGGGAATCATGCTTATTGCAGAGGATTCCACCAACTTTCCTAACGTTACAAAATCTGTTGAAGAAGGTGGCCTAGGCTTTGATTATAAATGGGATTTGGGATGGATGCACGACACATTGGATTATTTTGCATCACCAGCTGGCGATAGATATGATAAATACCATAAACTTACGTTTTCTATGATGTATTTTTACAACGAAAAATATCTGCTTCCTCTTTCCCACGACGAAGTTGTTCACGGAAAAGCTACCATCATCCAGAAGATGAACGGTGATTACGACATAAAATTCCCACAGGCTAGAGCATTATATATGTATATGATGATGCACCCAGGTAAAAAACTTAATTTCATGGGAAATGAATTCGGTCAGTTTAGGGAATGGGATGAAAAGCGAAGTCAGGATTGGTTACTTATGGAATACCCTCTCCATGATGCCTTCCACAATTACATGGCAAAACTAAATTCCATTTACCTAAAAAATGATGCATTTTGGAAAAACGACTTTTCTAATGATGGATTTAGCTGGATAGACTGCCATCAGGAGGATAAATGTATTTATGTTATAAATCGCCACGGAAATAAAGGTGACATAAAAGCCATATTCAATTTTAGCGACAAGGCACAAAGCTATTCTCTACCATATTCAGAGGATGTTAAGATTCTTCTTAACTCAGACTGGAAAAAATACGGTGGCAACACTTCTGATGTTGGAAAAACTTTAAAAACCACAAATGGCAATATAAATTTTGAATTAGCTCCTTTCTCTGGTATAATTTTTAAATAAATAAAAAAGGAGTTTATTCTTGAAGATTACAGTTTTATGCGTTGGCAAAATAAAAGAAAAATTTTATAGAGACGCCATTTTAGAATATTCCAAACGCCTGTCAAGATTTACAAAATACGAAATCATTGAAGTGGCAGACGAAAAAACCAAGGAGAATGCATCTGATAAGGAGATATCCATAGTTAAGGATCAAGAAGGCGAAAAAATTCTTAATAAACTTAACGAAGATTCCTATGTTATCACCTTGGAAATTAATGGAAAGACCCCTGACTCTGTAGGGTTGGCAGAAAAAATCAAAGAGATAACCTTAAACGGATATAGCCATATTACTTTTATAATTGGCGGTTCCCTGGGACTATCAGACAGTGTAATCAGTAAATCCAATTATCACCTGAGCTTTTCAAATATGACTTTTCCTCATCAGCTTATGAGAGTTATATTATCAGAGCAGATATACAGAGCATTTAAAATAATTAACAACGAACCTTATCACAAATAATTAATTGTGATAACATACAAAATATTACATATGGAGGAATATAATTATGTGGGCAGACGAAAGTGTATTTTATCAAATCTATCCTTTAGGTTTTTGTGGTGCACCTTACGAAAATGATGGTGTATTACAACACAGAATCTTAAAGGTCAACAACTGGATTGATCATATCCTTGATTTAGGTGCAAATGCTATTTATTTTTCACCGGTATTCGAATCAGATACTCATGGATATAACACCAGGGACTATCAGAAGATTGATTGTAGACTTGGTACCAACGAGGATTTTAAAGAAGTATGTGATAATCTTCATAAAAATGGTATTAAAGTAGTTTTAGATGGAGTGTTTAACCATGTTGGTCGAGGATTCTTTGCCTTTGAGGACGTATTAAAAAATCGTGAAAACTCCCCTTACAGATATTGGTTTCAGAACATTTCCTTTGAAGGCAATTCTACATATAACGATGGACTGTGGTATGAAGGCTGGGAAGGCAATTATGATTTGGTAAAGCTTAACCTAAAAAATGATGAAGTGGTTAACTATTTATTTGACAGCATAAAGAAATGGGTTGAAGAATTTGATATCGATGGTTTAAGACTTGATGTAGCTTACTGTTTAGACTGGGATTTTATAAAGCGCCTAAGAAGCTTTTGCAAAGGTCTAAAACCTGATTTCTGGCTAATGGGAGAAACTCTCCACGGAGATTACAATCAGCTTGTAAATGATGCCATGTTGGATAGTTGCACCAATTATCAATGCTATAAAGGCTTATTCTCCAGCTTTAATTCTATGAATATGTTTGAAATTATCCATTCACTTTTAAGACAATTTGGTCCGGAAGAATGGACTATGTATAAGGGCAAACACTTCTTTAACTTCGTAGATAATCACGATGTTACAAGAGTTGCCAGCATTCTTAACAACGAAAAACACCTTCCGCTTATATATGCACTTATGTATGGAATGCCAGGAATTCCTTGTGTTTACTATGGAAGCGAATGGGGTACAAAGGCTGATAAGAGTCAGGGTGATCCTGCCCTTAGACCATGTTTCGACGAACCTGTAAGCAATGAACTCACAAAATTTATATCAAAGCTTTCTAAAGCTCATAAAGAAAGCAAGGCCTTAAATTATGGCGGATTCCTATCAAAGGTGCTTACTAACAAACAATGTGTATTTGAAAGAAACTGTGACGGAGACAGAGTCTTTGTTGCAATTAATGCAGATGAAAATGAATATACAGCTCATGCAGACTATCAAAGTGGTTGTGGAATAGATTTAATAACCGGAGATAAAGTGGATTTTGGCGGTGGACTCACAATGCCACCATATTCAGCAATGTTTATTCAAGTATAATGGATACAAAAGAGGCTCAGCACTTTTAGTGCTAAGCCTCTGTATTTTTATAAATCCAATTTAGGATTCTTTACTTTATATTCTGGTCCAACATTTTCCTTTAAGCTTTCCACAGCTTTATTAATTTTATCAATAAAAATTTCTTTATCAGCTTCATTTTCAAAACCAATATAATCGAATTCAATCTGATTATTTAAGAATAATGATTCATATTCTTCCTCGATTTCTTTAAAAATCTTATCTAGATTGTCATAATCTTTAACATCTTCAGGCATTGCATTGGAAATGAATTCATCTTTTTCGTTATATATCCATACAGGATATGCTCCGTAATCTAAAATAATACGAATTGTTTTCACTTTTTAACCCTCACATTTTTCATAGAAAATAAATTACCATTTTAATAATGGCAGTCCAAATAAAGTTATACACCCTTTAAATCACTTCATCAAGGAAATTTGTAAATTTTTTATAAAACCATGCATTTTATTTTTCCTACGGAAATGTATCCTTCCATAACAGCTCTAAGGTCAGTATCCTTAGGAATTCTATCAATATCAAGTTTTATTCCCTTTTAATTCACCTATAAAAGACCCCGGAAAATTAACATTCCATATTCCATCTGTTAATGGTTGTCTTTCAATCAGTTTCTTGGTGATATCTTGTAAATATCCATCAATAATATCAAACTCACCATCAACCTCCACGGAAAATGCAATCGCTGGAATTCCATTCATAACTGCTTCCATACCCGCTGCCACTGTTCCCGAATAAGCAATGTCAAATCCGGTATTGTACCCGTTATTTATACCTGAAAAAACATAATCAGGTTTAAGTTTAAGGTAGGCAATTCCAACTTTAATACAATCTGCAGGAGTTCCGGTTATGCTATATGCCTTAACGCCTTCCACTGGAAAATCTTCCTTTTCAACTTTAATATCACATCGTAAAGTAATCATTTGAGACATTGCTGAACATTGCCTTTTTGGTGCTATAACAGTGACATTTCCAAAAGCTTTTGCTAATTTTGCCAGCTTAATAATTCCCCTTGATGCTATACCATCATCATTTGTTATTAATATATCCATATTACTGGTATGAAAGAAGGTCTGAGACTTCTTTTCTAGGTACTGCTTCTACTTCAAACTTTGGATATCCAAAAGAAATAAGGCATGATACATTTAAATCTTCAGGAATATCTAATATTTCCTTAACTTTATTTTCATCAAATATTCCCATCATAACCGAGCCAACACCCATGCTGTGTGCTGCTAACGAAAATGTCTGCGCTGCAATTCCCGCATCAAACATTTCCCAACTGATTCCCTTGTCAGTGGTAAAAGAACCGTCTCTTTCGTATCCACTTCTCTTTGCTTTTGAACACAATACTAACATCTGGTGAGATTTGGAAATAGTCTTCATATTTCCTTCAAATCCAAGAACTGCTTTATTTGCTAATTCAGCTAATTTGGCCTCATCCTCCACAATAATATATCTTGCTGTCTGTGTGTTCTTCCAAGATGGTGACATTCTAGCCAGATCTATTATCTTTTCAATAGTATCATGATCCACCATCTCATCTGTGTATCTGCGTACACTTCTTCTTGTTTTAATGCATTCTGCTAACTCCATAAAAACCTCCTTGTAATTTAAAATTAGTAGTTATAATAATCGTCAAAAGACTCAAAATCATCCCCATAGAAATCACTAAAGTCATCCCCAAAATAATCATAATAGTCATCATTATAGTCGTCACTATAATCATCGTAATAATCCTCTGAATAATCTTCGCTATAAGAATCCTCTTCTTCAGAACCATTGGCTATGCCTACAGAATGTTTTATGGTTTTCTTATCCAATCTGTACGCTTTATCCTCATCCAAAGCCCAAACAGCTAATAAGAACACTAATGTTGCACATACCACAAAAGTATCCAATATAATTGCTGCCATAGTCTTTTTAATGGTTATTTCATGTCCGTTATCAGACACCTCTTTGCAAGTAACCGGAACTTCTTCCTCGAGAATTTTCTTAATAATCCACATAACAATGATAACAAGATTCAAAATAACAGTCATTACGAAAAACATTGGTATGTCTTCTCCTGCTATCATAATAATTGAAAACACCACCAATCCCACCTGTATCAAACTTCTAACAAATACAGATGATCCAAGATTAAATCTTTCCTTAATACTATTTATACAAGAAAATAAATTACCCATATCTAAGGCCACAATGACTATTAAAGGTAATCCCACCATTAAAAACATGGATGCTAAATATTCTTTCTCCAATGCAATAACGAATTTGCGATAGCTAAAAAGCATAATTAAAGCCAATATTGCCACTGTAACATTTAAAATATACTGAACAAAAAATGTTATTCTATTTCCCTTAGTACATTTAACTCCATTGATAAAGGAATAAACAAAATATATTCCATACATTGAAAGAAGAATAATTACAAACATTTTATAAAACTCTCCTTCCATAGGGGAAATACTTGCTATCAACAATGCTATTGTAGGAAGAATTAACTGATTACCAAGCTTAGAAACCTTAAACCTCATGGTAATTAAGGAAACTATATTAACTATAATCCCTATAAAAGCTACTAATACCAATAAAGCCATTACAACTATAGGTAAATACAAAATCATTACCTCGTAACTTGCAAACACATAGGAAATAAAATGTCCTTTTCCATAATTAGCTGACAATTCTTTAAAATTCTCGACAGCATTAACATCCTTTACGTAATTCTTTATATATTTAAAAATTCCAACCTTTGTATAGATGTATTCAAATCTCAAAAAAGCAGATACAACAAGAAAAATATTACATAAAACAAACAAACTCGTTGCAACAAAACCAGCTATATTCATGGTTGACCCTGACTTGTTATTGGATGTTGGCTGCGACTCAACTTCTGGCTGAGTTTGCGCTGTATTTTTTAAATTCTGTACTCCCTCCATTGACTGTCCACAAAAAGTACAGACTAAGCTGTCTTCTGGAATCTCTTTTCCACATTTCCAACAAAACATTTCTTTGTTCCTCCTAAGTTACCAATTATTTGTCTTTTCACCGCATTTATAACAAAAGGCGGCACCTTCAGGTAATATTGTACCACAATTCTTACAAACATTTTTCATTTTTGGCAATTCTTCATATCTGGAAATATCCACATTAATCATGCTAAATGTATTCAATTTAAAGTCCATAATCTTAATGCCATATTCAAATATCATACTTTCCAAGCTACTCTTTATAGCCTTTGAAATCTCCACTTTATGTGTTGTAAGTTCCTTTAGATCTACTTCATTTTTCTTTACATAGAAAACCAGGACGTCTTTTAACCTGTCCATAAATTTTGTCTTTATATGTTTTTCTATACTTTCTTTTTCATACTCGTCAAATGTGGTTGCATATTTCACAAACTTTGATGAATTAGTAATTTTTAAAACAAATTCACCTTTAAATTCATAAGATGTATGCTCTCCTGTTTCCGTATCTGTTAAGGTTATAGGCCTTTTATTTTCCCACATACTTTCAATTTTATAATTTTTATCATCAAACCATATCTCCACAGAAAAAACTTCTCCGGACTCTACAGGTAATGGACTTACTTTATCTAACAACGGTAAGGTCAGTGAGTTTAATACATATTCACCTTCCGGTAATACATCATAGCTGTTACCTTTTTTATAAAATACTGCTTCCTTACCAGCTCCAACTATTAACTTGGTTGTCGTCTTAAAAATCTCCTCAGGATATTTCCATATAAGAAACTCCTTTTCGTCCTCACATTTAACTATATCTGTAATAGCCATACAAACCTCCCTTTAAGGTATTTTCTGTACTGTTTGAGTATACATCTAAATACTAAAAAGCACCAGAGTTTTAAACTCTGGTGCTTCCGTATTTGAAAAATTACTGTTTCTTAAAATCAACTTTTATACCTTCGCCAAAATCAAGTGTCAATGTTCCGTCTTTGTATGTTCCTTTAATAGATTCTCCTTCTGCTGTTAAAGTAACTTTGTTGCCATCGATTTTAGCTTTACCTGTCTGCTTGTCTCCACCCATATCCATGGTGAATTTGCTACCTTTAATCTCAAGCGTCATCTCAATGCCCACGAACTCGCCTTTGTATTTTCCTTCTACTTTGTTTTTACCAAATACAAGTACACATACAACTACAATGATCGCGATTACTGCAACTGCAGCAACAATTCCAATTATAAGGCCTTTCTTACTTCCTCCAGTACTTGGCTCAATTGGTTCCACTGGAACGTTGTTGAATTCATCTGCCATAATCATTTCCTCCTAAAAAAATATTTTGTAAAAACATTTTACCATATTTTCACATAAATGACAAACTTTTATCACATTTGTGTAATTTTACTTTACTTCTGCCTGTCCGTATGGCAACGATTCGTTAAAGTTACGGGCATTTTCCATAGTTACAGCCGCAATTGCCTGCATTGCCTCTCTGGTAAAGAATGCCTGATGTGATGTAAGAATAAGATTAGGAAACATTGTAAGTCTAGCCACTATATCGTTACTTAACATATCTTCAGAACGATCATTATACACATTTTCATCTTCCCCTTCATATACATCCAGGGCAACTGCATGGAATTTATTCGCTTTCAACCCTTTAATAAGAGCCTCTACGTCTATTAATCCTCCTCTAGAAGTATTAACCAACATAACATTTTGCTTCATTAAACTTATAGCATCATCATCTATCAAATGATAAGTTCCGCCTTTTCCCATTATCAATGGTGCATGAATGGAAATCAAATCTGCTCTTTGTAACAGTTCTTCTTTTGAAACGTAAGTAAGAAGTCCTTCCTCCTCTAAGGCTTTGTTAGGATATGCATCCCAACCAATAACTGTCATACCATAGCCTTTACATATTCTTGCCATACATACGCCGATTCTTCCGGTTCCCATAATACCTGCAATCTTATTATGCAAGTCAATACCTAGGAGTCCTCCCAAACGGAAGTTATTATCATTTACTCTATTGTAAGCTTTATGAATACGACGATTTGCCGCCTGTATAATTGTCATGGCATGCTCTGCTACAGCATATGGTGAGTATGCAGGTACACGAAGAACCGTCATTCCACATTCATTTGCTGCAGTATAATCAACATTATTAAATCCGGCACATCTAAGCAAAATAAGCTTAACTCCGTAATCATGAAGTTTCTCAATTACACTTCTAGGTGCTTCATCATTTACAAAGATACATATTGCATCGAATCCCTTTGCCAAATCCACGGTTTCTTCAGTTAAACGTGATTTGATATATTTAATACTTACATTATATGCACCTTCGCCGTAATCCTTACTTAATTCGCTAAAAAATATTCTGTCATAAGACTTTGTTCCAAAGAATGCAATCTTTAAAATATCAACTTTTCTTCCTCTAGGCTCTGCCTTGGTTAAAACATCTTTTATTTTTGTACAAGCTGCCTCTTCATCGGGACCTTCTATTTCAAAATGAACAACAGCCCCCTTCTTAGCCTCCAGCTGAAGAATCTGAATAACATTTCCTCCATTGGCCACCTTCCCGTTACTACTTAATGTTACCGAGCTTTTAAACTCGATGCTGGCCTGAGCAACCTTAGCCGCTGGTCTTGCATGAAATCCTAGTGGGTCTTTTACCTCATAATCAAATACTTGCATAATACCTCCTATAAATACATCATACTTTAATCTAATGCCTCTTTTTTAGCAACTTCAACTTTTTCATCAAAACATTCAAACATCTCGTCCACAACATTGTTTTCAAACTTAGGTGTTAATAAACTTACCAATGGAACAATAATAAGTCCTCCTACCATTGCAACAACACCTGAATTAATAGATGATTTGAAAATGTAACTCAACACTGTACCCCATTTGGTTACATCAAGCTCTGCAAATGTAACTATAAGCTGAATAACTGCTATTCCTACACCCCAAACATAACAAACTGCAACGCCTGCTTTAGTTGTCTTTTTCCAATATAATCCATAAAGGAATGGAGCGAGAAATGCACCTGCAAGAGCTCCCCAGGATACACCCATCATCTGAGCAATAAATGTAAGACCTGGATATGAATCTTTAATGATAGCAATAGCTGCTGAAATCACAATAAAGAATACAATAAATATTCTCATATATAAAACCTGATGATCCTCTTTCATGTCTTTCTTAAATTTTGCCTTGATAACATCAAGAGTAAATGTAGAACTTGATGTAAGAACCAAAGACGAAAGTGTAGACATGGATGCAGCAAGTACTAACACAATAACAATAGCAATAATAACTGATGGAAGCGTTGATAACATTGCAGGAACTATTGTGTCAAACATAGGTCTTCCTGTGTTAGGATCATATGTGATTTTATCTGCATAAAGTCTTCCAAAACCTCCAAGGAAATAACATCCACCTGCCACAACAATGGCAAAAACTGTAGAAATAATTGTTCCCTTGTGAATATCTTTTTCACTTTTAATTGCGTAAAATTTACCAACCATCTGTGGCAATCCCCATGTACCAAGGGATGTAAGAATAACCACAAATAATAATGCCAATGGATCCGGACCAAAAAATGAAGAAAATGCACCTGTAGCCCAGCTTCCATCGTCTGTTGGAATCTGTGAAAGCGCCTTTGTAGCAGCCAACAGACCACCATTATCATGTAATACCGCCATGATAACAGCACTTATACCAAACAACATTATAATACCCTGAATAAAATCATTTATAGCTGTTGCCATGTAGCCACCAAAGATTACATAGATACCTGTAAGTACAGCCATAATAAGAATAACTACCCAATATGGAATATCAAACACCAATCCAAACAAACTAGAAAGACCATTGTATAATGATGCTGTGTATGGAATTAAGAAAATAAAAACTATTATTGATGCGATAACTTTAAGTGGGGTAGATAAAAATCTTTTACCAAAAAAATCCGGCATGGTCTTTGCATCCAATGCCTGAGTCATTATTCTTGTTCTTCTTCCTAAAATATTCCAGGCAAGAAGCGAGCCAATAAAAGCATTTCCAAGTCCAGCCCAGGTAGCCGACATACCATATAACCATCCAAACTGTCCAGCGTAACCTACAAAGATAACCGCTGAAAAATAAGATGTTCCAAAGGCAAATGCCGTAAGCCATGGTCCTACAGAACGACCTCCTAATACAAAACCTGCTACGTCTGTTGCTTTTCTTCTGGTGTAAAATCCTACCGCTATCATTAAAGCGAAGAAAATAATCAACAGCACTGAACTTAAAATCTGTGTTGAATTCATAATAAACCTCTCAAAACTTTATTTTGCATATATGCCACTCTTTCAATTTTATATAACCTACCCTCTTGATGTCAATTTTTTCTTGCACTCTCTAAAAAAATTCTTAAGATTAACAGCCTCAAGTATAGTAATTATAAGAGATTTCATACCACTTTTGGTTATATAATATTTTAAAAATCCCATATCTTTATACACTGCTTTGTTTAAACCTATGTCCCTAATATCTGCCACAAAGCTATCGTATCTTTTATACTTACTTTTAATTTCATAATACGAATGATTATATTTAAGAGCAAATTCAAGATCAGCATTTCTTAATTTGAATTTATTGGTATCAATCTTTTTAAGAAGATTCTTTCCCTTTTTACTTTTAACTATAAAAAGCGAAACTCCGTTAGGATTAAATCCCTTCATTTTCTTAGTAATACCCCAGTAGTCTCCCAGGGTAATATCTGCCACATGATTAGCCCCTTTAAACCTACAGCTATAACATCCCTGTCTGGAATACTTTCCAAAAGCATATCCATAATCCGAATCGTAAAAACGTTCTGTAAATATTTGTCCATTTTCAAAAGCTGCATAAATATACGGCGGTGTCCAACCTTTCTTTTTATACCTCACGTTAAAATCCACAACTTTAGACTTAAAACGTTTCTCAAGATTCTCTATGTATTCCTTAGCTACAACCGGATCCGTAGGTCCATGACATATTAAATCCACCAAATACAGCTTATCTGTATTCACATTATTTTTTTTAAGATACATGTCCAAGGCATAGGTATCACAACCAAGTCCTGTATACAAAACATATCTTCCTTGATTTAAATAGTCTGCTACCACTTGATAAACCGACTTATACTCACCGTCTATACAAATTTCTTTTTTACTATAAATGTATTTGGAACTCTTAAGCTTATTAAGCTTATCCTTTGTATCCGCACAATAATACTCAGAATTTTTAAAATCATCCGAGTATACAACTCCAAACACAACTCCACCCATATCAATAACAGTTTCACTTAAGATAGTTGCTCCTCCACCAGAGGCAGAAGCCTTTAGCTTATCTTCATCTAAAAAGTATCCTTGATATGCAGTTAATGTAGAAATATCAAAACCAAACATATCTCTCATATGCAAGAACCTTATCCTACTTTTTTACTAATTCTATTATAAACCTGCTTCATACTTAATCCCTGAACCACTGTTGTAAAGAATACCACCGCATAAGTTCCCCCAAGGACAATATGATAAGTGTCTGCATCTAACATGTTCTGAGTACTCATTGCCAAGGCGATGCTAAGTCCACCTCTAAGAGCTCCCCAGGAAAGTAATTTAACAAAGCTTAATTTATCATAACCATCTGGTATTTCTCCCATTATGTTACTAGATATAAATAAACTTACAAATCTTGCCACTGTATTACAAATAATAGCTCCAATGGAAGTCATTAATACATGAGGCATATTTAAAATTCTTAGAAAACTCAAGCCCAACATAATATACAGTACTGAATTAAATAAATAATCTGCAATTTCCCAAAATGTAGTATATTCCTTGGTTTCTATTTCAATGTTTTTTCTCTTCTTTTCTACTCTTCGTAGATATGCAAATAAAACTCCACATACCACCGAAGCTATCGGACCTGAAAATCCAAATATCTCGCACAATAAATACGATGCTGAAACTGCCAAAAGGCTTACAGTTATTCTTCTTGTATTATCCTTCGTTTTGGCAAATACGATGTAGCATACTAGAGTAACTAACACCCCTACTAATACCGCACCAAATAATTGTTTTCCCATAACTTCAAAGAATTTTACATTACTGTCTGCAACCACCATGCTTGAAAAAAATACAAACAATGCAGCTCCAACACCGTCATTTAATAAGGATTCTGCCTCGATTAAAAAACTAATTCCCTTAGGTAATCCGAATTTCTTTAAAATACCTGTTGCCGCAATTGGATCTGTTGGAGCCACAATACTACCAAACATTAAACATACCGGTATTGATAATTTTGCCCCAAACAAATACGACAAACCATAAAACATAAATCCATATATTAAAGCACCTAACAAAGTAGCTACAATAGCTAATACTGTAACCTGTCTGGCATTCTTTTCAAAATCCTCTAACCTAATATTACAGCATCCTGCAAAAAGCATAAAACAAATTACGCCTTCCATAAGAAATTCATTGATATTAATTGTCTGAACTTCTTTTATAATTCTTTCAGCGTTTCCACCAAGTAATAAACTTACAGCTAACGCTACAAACATAAGAATTATAGTAAATAACATTAAAGATATTTCATAATTTAGCTTTGTAACTTTTTCATTGAAAAATCCAAATAAAACAATTAGTAGTAGAATTAAAACCAACTGAGGTAGAAATCCTTCCATAGTCCCCTCCATCAAGACATATTTTTACTGGCAAAGTGCCTTTTATAATACATTCACTATTATTAAAAGTGCTCCCAGTGCAGCAACTATAAAAATCACTCTAATAACTGCTGGAGCATCATTTTTGATATCCGGGAATTTTACAAGTATTCCTCCCACAATAAGCACCAAAAATATAAATACAAATTTTAAGAGTATTCCAAGTTTATAGTAAACATCAATTGCTTTTTTCTCTGAAACTATAAATGAAACTTCTCCAATATTCTCCTGTATCTCAGATTCAATTTTGTTTCTAGTTTCATAATCGCTGATGTCTTTTGCTAATCCTTTAACGTTTACTCCAGTCTCTTTCTTAGAATAACCATCTGAATTAAAATTCTTCTCATACCAAGACTTAGATGTCGTTATAAGAAATGCACCATCTTCATTAGCTGCAAGATAATAATGATCCTTTCCCAAAGGAATGAAGCCTCCAACTCTATGCTCAACCTCAACTACCTCGACAGCAAAAAGTGCCTTCTCATTTTTTACATCTTTTTTGTTAGTTAAATCCATTATTCCTGTTACCAACATAAAAATTGCGGCACATGCAAATATTACCAACAAAAGTTTGTTTTTTGACTTTTCCATAGTTTAACCATCCTTTTCATTTTTGTCCTTCATTGTTAGTTATATTAAACCCCTAAAGTCATAGTATATCACATTTTTATTATATGTGACTATTTAATTGTTTCCAACCTTATAGTATTAGTATTGCCTGACTGTCCACTTGTTCTTCCACCAGTGAGAATAATATTGTCTCCCTTTTCCACATCAAATATCTTTTTTGCATATCTTACTGCGTGATAGAACATTACATCTACTGAATCGAACTCTTCACTTAACACCGGTGTTACACCCCAGCTAAGATTAAGTTTTCTCCATGCCTTTTTAGATGTTGTCATTCCTATAATATCTACCGGACATCTGAATCTACTAACCATTCGTACTGTAACTCCTGATAAAGAGCTAATAACGATTCCCTTGGCTTTAGTATCAATAGCCATGGCACATGTGGCATGGGAAACAGCATCCTGATTATTTTTAATCACATAATTATTGTTTTCAAAGAAACGCTTTGCGTAATCAATATTTTTCTCTGTATATTTTGAAATCTCAGCCATATTTTTTACTGCATCCACAGGGTACTTACCTGCTGCCGATTCACCAGATAACATAATTGCCGAAGATCCGTCATATACTGCATTGGCAACATCTGATATTTCCGCCCTTGTTGGTCTTGGATTGTAAATCATTGACTCCAACATCTCTGTGGCAGTTATAACTCTCTTTCCTAAGAGACGACATTTTTTTATTAAATACTTTTGAATTGCAGGAACTTCCACAAAAGGAATCTCTACTCCCAAATCTCCTCTGGCAACCATGATTCCATCTGCAATCTCACATATTTCATCAATGTTATCAACGCCAGAACGATTCTCAATCTTTGCAATAATATCAATATCTTTTCCACCGTTAATATCCAGGAAATCTCTTAATTCCTGAATATTTTTCTTATTTGATACAAAGGATGCTGCAACAAAGTCCACATCATTTTTAATTCCAAATAATATATCTGTCTTATCCTGATCACTTAAGTAATCCTCAGCAAATACATGATTTGGGAAATTCATGCTTTTATGATCAGATATTTCTCCGCCATTTAACACCTTGCACTCAGCTTCAGTTTCATTAATAGACATAACTTCAAATATTAACAACCCATTATTTACAAGAATCTTATCTCCCACCTGAATCTCTTGCATAAGCTTCTTGTAATTAACTGAAACCCTTGTATTATCCCCTTCTATATCTGCTGTGGTAAATACAAAAGTCTGTCCCTCTTCAAGAAAAGCCTTTTTATCTTTAAAGGTTTTAATTCTATATTCCGGTCCCTTAGTATCCAACATAATAGCTAAAGGATAGTCTAATTTTTCTCTTACCTTCTTTATGGTATCAATCTTCTTTTGATGTTCTTCTAAAGTACCATGAGAAAAATTTAATCTTGCCACATTCATACCTGCATGGCACATCTCTGTTAACACTTCCTCAGTCTCTGATGCTGGTCCTATGGTACATATTATTTTGGTTTTTCGCATTATGTGTTCCTCCGTTTTCTATTACATCCTGTCTTCATTAAGGCAGGTAATTTCCTTCTACTGCCAGATATATTCTATACCACTGTGGTCTGGTAAGAGATATCTCATTGGCTTTAGCCACCTCTTTTATTCTATCACATTTTGTAGTTCCTACAATAGCCTGAATTTTTCCCGGGATTTTAAATGCAGATAAAAGAAAATAAGCACACGCTCATTTTAAGCGAATGCTTATTTCATTACTACTACGTTTTAGCTTTTATTTTTACAGTTCTTTAATGTCTGTAACCTTGAAATCCAATTTCTCAATCGTTTCTTTTATTACTTCTTTGGTTTGCCAGGTATTAATATAATTGCTAATACAACGATAATTATTATATTTTCAGTTTCCATGGCATCCTCCATTAGTAAAACACAGGCAATCGATTATCTCGATTGCCTGTGAATATTATTCTTTAGTTGTTTTTCTAGAAGAAGAGCATTCCATTTTTGCCCTGGCTTTTGCGCAATTACCTGCCATCGGACAACCTATGCACTTTGTACCCTTTTTCTTTTCCTTATAGATGTAATAACTAGCAGCTCCAACGATACATAAGACGATCAACGCAGAAATTACATTTACCAATATAATCTCCATACCACTCACCTCACAAATAGTCTGTATCAATCAACTGTTTCTATTATACACTAATCAGCTGCTAATTTGTACTCAACTGCCATCTTCTTCTGATTTGACTTAATAAGGTAAACAATGATTGCTGCAAATACAATTAAAGCAATTAATCCCGGAACAAATCCAGCACCTAATTTACCTGTTGTAATAAGTGTACCAATCTGATATACAAGGTATCCAACTGTAAATCCTGATGCAAGCTGGAGTGCAATTGCACCCCAAAGCCATTTAGCTGACTTCATCTCTGAGTTCATAGCTCCAAGAGCTGCGAAACATGGTGGTGAATAAAGGTTGAACATAAGATATGCAAGAGCTGCAACCTTTGTGATTGCCATAGCTGCCATAACTTGGTTACCTTCACCAACTAACGCAAGTTCATCTGGATCAATGAAGTTTGTAAGTGCATAAACTGTAGCGATTGTACCTACTACATTTTCCTTTGCGATAAATCCTGTAATTGCTGCTGCAGCAAGCTGCCATGAAGCAATACCAATAACAGGAATAAGTAAATATGAGAATGGACCTGCAACGCTGGCAAGAATTGATGTATCTTCCATTCCTTCTTCAACCACCTTGAAGCTCCAGTCAAATGTCTGCATAATCTGAACTACTGTGTTACATACAAGAATAACTGTACCAGCCTTGATAATATAAGCCTTACCTCTTTCAAGCATAGACTTAATTGCAAACCAAAGGCTTGGAACTTTGTACTCAGGAAGCTCAATAATGAAGAATGATTTTCTATACTTCATACCTGTAACAGCTTTAATAATTAATGCTCCTAAAAGGATTAATACTATACCACCCATGTAACATACAAAGCTTATCCACTTTGATTTTGGGAAAAATGCTCCGGCAAACAAAGCGATAACCGGAAGCTTAGCTCCACATGGCATAAATGTTGCCAACATAGCTGTTGATCGTCTTTCACGTTCATTACGAATTGTACGACAGGCCATAATAGCCGGAATGCCACACCCTGTACCAATAATCATTGGAATAACAGATTTTCCCGAAAGACCTACTCTCTTAAAGATAGGATCAAGAACTACTGTTGCTCTTGACATATAACCACAATCTTCAAGTAAAGCAATAAGGAAATACATAACCATAACAAGTGGTAAGAAACCGACAACGGCTCCAACACCACCGATGATACCGTCTACTAATAAAGCATAGAGTAGTGGATTTGCATTTGACATCTTGTCGCCAACCCATCCCTGG
Organism: uncultured Eubacteriales bacterium; assembly: GCA_900315425.1. Classification (GTDB taxonomy): domain Bacteria; phylum Bacillota; class Clostridia; order Lachnospirales; family Lachnospiraceae; genus Bovifimicola. The sequence goes on along the minus strand of OMZA01000001.1, from coordinate 18,763 downwards.
AATGTTTCAATCCAACCTACTAAAATATCAGCAAGCCATGTACCAACTGTTGTCTGGGAAATGTAGAATACTACCCACATGATTCCGGCAAATATTAAAATACCTAAAATAGGATTTGTAATAATCTTATCAATTGTATCTCCAACCGTCTTATCCTTTGTAAGAACTTTACGATTCTCTACTTCTTTAACAATTGAATTTACAAATTCGAAACGCTTACGGTCTGAAGCTTCAACTTCAGCTTTGTCAAGAAGATTGACCTTTCCTTCATCATAAGGAGCTTTCTGACCCTTGCCTTCAAGTTCAGCTGCAGCTTTAACTGCTTCTTTGATTCCAGTCTCTGAAGTAGAAACTGTCTTAATTACAGGACATCCAAGTTTTTCTGAAAGTTTCTTCTCATCAATTTTGTTGCCTTTTTTATCATTAATATCACTTTTATTCAATGCTACAACTACTGGAATCCCCAACTCCAATAACTGTGTTGTAAAGAATAAACTTCTACTTAGGTTTGTAGCATCCACAATATTAATAATTGCATCCGGATGCTCATTCTTAACGTAAGCGCTTGTGATGCTTTCCTCTGATGTAAATGGTGACATTGAATATGCACCTGGTAAATCAACTGCAATTATTTCTTTACCAGTTTCATTATAGTTTTTCTTAATTTCACTTTCCTTCTTGTCAACAGTAACCCCGGCCCAGTTACCAATTTTCTCATTACGGCCAGTTAATGCGTTGTACATAGTTGTTTTTCCGCTATTAGGATTCCCCGTCAACGCAATACGCATATTAATTCCTCCTTACTTTTGGTTAGTATTCACTAACCATACTGCATTTTTTTGTCTGCCAAAAGGCAGACGTTTTATATCAATATAGCGGTCGCTAGTTCTGGGTCAATATTGTAACGAGCGTCCTTTATAGATACAACAAGATTTCTCTTTTTATCTACAACTGTAATAGGTTCTCCACTATAACAGCCTAAAGAAAAAAGAAAGCTTTCCATTTCATCATCTCCCTGTGTATTCACGTCTTTGATGATGTATTCTTTTCCTAATTCTGCATCATTTAAAGTCATAATTCTTCCTTTCCTTCAACGAAATTAGTTTTACCTAACTAATTATACAATAATAATTTTTCAGAAAATGTCAACCTTATTTTAAAATTTCATTCACAATTTTAAACCCTTTTCTGTCTTATTTTCATTCTTTGCCAACTTATAAATCCATATATATCATTTACAAAAAAAGCCATAAAACAAACACACACAGATATATATCTTATATCTTTAATACTTGCCATTGTCCATAATACCATTAGAATCACATCATTAGCTGCATATGCAATAGCATAAAAAGAGCTTCTTCTAAATGTAAGATATACCGCTATAAAACTGGTAGTTACTGAAAGTGTACTAAAAAACACCTGAGCAGTATTAAAGTATTTTAATATAAAATAAAAAATCGTTGTAACCACAAGAGTCAATACACACATAAAGCAAATCTCTATTTTAGTGATATCATTTACTTCCACTTCCGATTTATTACCTTTATAAGGATGTCTAAGCCACGAAACAAGGGCAAATAATGCCATGGGCATAGTCATTCCAATATATGTAGCCATTTCCCCATAATATGCGATTTTATAGGAAATTAAGCCGTATATCAGGCTAAATACTACCATTAGAATTTGTCCTATGGGATTGCCTTTAGCATTAAATATAAGAGATGTAACCCCAATGAGTGAGGCAAACAATGTCATGTAATTGCTTCTGTCAAAGACGCAAAAAGATATAACTATCATAAGTACTGATACACTCCACAAATACATCTCTGTTTTGGAAAAATAATCTAATATGTATTTCATTAATCCTCCATAAAATAAGCATCCGAAAGTACATCTTCTAAGACCTAACGATGTACAAACGGATGCTTTTAGCATCTACTACCCGGTGGCAGTTTTATTTTTTATATTTATCTGGTAAGGCAAAGGCGTGATTCATTGGACCTGAACCTTTCCCCAAATCTAACATTGCATTCAACGCATTAGATATATATTCTTTGGCTTTTTCTACGGCTTCTTTTACTGAATAACCCTTAGCTAAATTAGCGACAATGGCACTAGACAAAGTACACCCTGTTCCGTGGGTATTAGGATTGTCAATTTTCTTGCCCTGAAACCATGTTGCCTCTCCTTTATTATACAAAAGGTCATTAGCATCATTTATACTGTGTCCACCCTTTAACAATACCTTACAATTGTATTTATCCCCTATATTTTTTGCAGCTGTAAGCATATCCTCTTTTGAATCAATCTTTATGTCTGCTATAATCTCTGCTTCTAAAATATTAGGAGTTATTAGCGACGCAATTGGAAATAATTCCTGAGTCAGTATCTGTATGGCATCCTCTTTTAACAATCTTGAGCCAGAGGTGGATACCATAACCGGATCCACTACAACATTTTTTGCTTCGTAATACCTAAGCCTATCTACAATAACCTGTATAAGTTCCATAGAAGAAACCATACCTATCTTAACTGCGTCAGGATAAATATCTTCAAACACGGCATCTATCTGCTGCTTTAAAAATTCCGGGCTAGCTTCCATAATAGCTTTTACTCCCATGGTGTTCTGAGCAGTTAACGCAGTTATTACACTCATGGCATATACACCATTCATGGTCATGGTTTTTAAATCCGCCTGAATTCCAGCTCCACCGCTGCAATCACTTCCTGCTATACTTAATGCTGTTCTCATATATTCTCCAATATTCTCTAATGTTTTATTTCAACATCAATCTCAGGCATAAGCTCTTTATCAATAATGTTAAAGAATTCTTCAAGAATTTTTAACTCCTTTTTGCTGAACCTGTCGTCAATTCTTTTCATAACAGTCTCCATATAATTATAACTGATGTTATAATAACTCATGTATTTTTCTGTTACCTCAAGATGATATTCTCTCTTATCTTCATCAGACTGAACTTTTCGTAAATATCCCTTTTTTACTAAGTTATTAATTTTGTATGCCGCATTAGGTGAAGATAAATTGGCAATCTTGGAAAACTCAGCAACTGTCGGATTATTTAAAGCATATATTATTTCCATACAAAATGTTTCAACTGTAGTAAGGGAAGCTTCTCTATCATTAAGTCTTTCAAATACTCTCTGATAGAAGTGCAATTTGAATTTAGTATATACATTCATAAATTCTTTATGTAACATATAATCTATCTCCCTTATCTTCAAGATATGGGTATTATATCAACTATCTTTATCTATTGCAAATATCAACTGAGCAGAACAAACCAACTTTCCGTCTACATAAGCCTCAGCATTTCCTATTCCCACAGCACCCTTGCTGGATACTATTTCACACTTTAATTCCAAAACATCTCCTGGTACAACCTGGGCTTTAAACTTTGCATTTTTTATACCACCAAATAAAGCTATTTTCCCTTTATTATTTTCCTCCATTAAGAGAGCAACTGCTCCTGTCTGGGCTAATGCTTCTATTATAAGAACACCCGGCATTACATGTTTTTGCGGAAAATGTCCCAAAAACTGCATCTCATTGGCTGTTACACATTTTATTCCCTTTGCCATTTTTCCAGGTTCTAAATCAACTATTTTATCCACCAGTAAAAATGGATATCTGTGGGGAATTATTTCCTGAATCTGATTTGAATTTAAAATCACTTTATTTACCTACTTTCTTAAAAAGAATAGATGCATTATGCCCACCAAATCCCAAAGAATTGGATAATGCATAATCTACCGCCTGCTTACGACTTTCGTTAGGAACTATATCCAAATCACATTCCTCATCAGGATTCTTATAATTTATTGTGGCCGGCACCACATCATTTTTAACACTAAGGGCAGTAATTATAGCCTCAACTCCACCACTAGCCCCTAGCAAATGTCCTGTCATGGATTTTGTAGAACTTACACATAATTTATAGGCATGATCTTTAAAGGCCAGTTTAATAGCAGCTGTTTCGCCTTTGTCATTTAATTTGGTAGAAGTTCCATGGGCATTTATATATTGAATTTTTTCAGGACTTACTTTGGCATCTTCCATAGCCATTTCCATGCATTTTGCTGCCATACTTCCGTCCTCTAAAGGTGCTGTTACATGATTGGCATCACATGTTGCCCCATAACCACCTATTTCACAATAAATCTTAGCTCCTCTTGCCATGGCATGTTCGTACTCCTCAAGAATCAAGGCACCTGCTCCTTCTCCCATTACAAATCCATTTCTTTCTTTGTCAAAAGGAATTGATGCTCTGTTTGAATCTGTCTGTGTACTTAAGGCATGAAGGGATGTAAATCCTCCAATTCCAAAAGGAGTTATACTAGCTTCACTTCCACCGCACATACATACATCTAAGTAACCATCTCTTATTTGTCTAAAGGCATCCCCTATGGCATTGCTGGCTCCGGCACAGGCTGTAACCACACAGCTACACATTCCGTGAAAACCGTATTTTATAGCTATATGACCGGCAGCCATATTACTTATAGCCATAGGTATGAAATGTGGTGATACTCTGTCAAATCCCTTGGCATTTCCTCTTTCACACTCGGTCTGTATAGTTCCAAGACCTCCTATTCCACTGGAAAATATAACACCACATCTAAGAGAATCTTCTTTACTTATATCTAAAAGTGAATCTTCCATAGCTTCCTTTGCGGCAGTAAGGGCAAATACAGTGTATTTGTCCATTTTTCTAAGTTCAGCCTTTTCCAACACCGTTTCCGGATTAAAGTTCTTCACCTCACCAGCTAATGTTACTTTCCTGTCAGTCGTATCGTAGTTTGTTATTGGAGCTATTCCACATACTCCATTTACAACTGAATTCCACAATTCTTCAACATTATTACCTATAGGCGTTATGGCTCCAAGGCCGGTTACAACTACTCTTCTCATATTGCCATTCCTCCGTCTACACTAATAACCTGACCTGTTATATAACTTCCGTCATTACCTGCCAAGAAAGATACAACTCCTGCTACATCTTCAGCTTTTCCCATTTTTCCTAAAGGAATTGAATCACATATTTTCTTCTTGCTAACTTCATTTAAAGAAGCTGTCATGTCTGTTTCAATCATTCCAGGAGCTATGGCATTTACAGTAATCTGTCTGGAAGCCACTTCTCTGGCTAAAGATTTTGTCATACCAATAACTCCTGCTTTGCTGGCTGCATAATTAACCTGACCGGCATTTCCCATGATTCCCACAACAGAACTCATATTTATTATTCTTCCTGATTTCTGTTTAAGCATAACCTTAACAACGCTTCTCATCATATAAAACGGACCTTTTAAATTCACATCTAAAACAGAATCCATATCCTCATCTTTAATTCTGGCTAAAAGATTATCCTTTGTAATACCTGCATTGTTTACCAGTACATCAATGCGTCCACCAAATTCCATGGTCTTTTCTATTAATTCTTTACATGCCAGAGGATTACTTACATCCTCACATAAGGCTAATACCCTGGCTCCTGCCTTTTTACACATCTCTTCAGTTTCCATGGCAGATTCTTTGCCATTTCTGTAACTAAATACAATGTCCATTCCATCTTCTGCCAACCTTTTGCAAATAGCCCTACCTATACCTCTGCTTCCTCCTGTTACCAATGCAACTTTTCTCTCTGTCACTTTTACACCTAACACTTTCCGCCTGATAAATAATCCTGCAATTATATTAATTTTTCAAAATCTTCAACTTTATCTATGGACATAACACTTATTTCTTTTCCTAATTTCCTTGCTGTCTTCTTTAAAAATCCTGCGATTGTATTGCCAGGTCCTATTTCAATAAATCTGTCATATCCTTTATTTATAAACAAACTAAGCTCATCTTCTAAGCGCACTCCTGATTGAACTTGTTTGACTAATAACTCTTTTAGGTCTTCTCCATATTTGTATATATCACCGGTAACATTTAAAGCTACCGGAATAGATGGTGTCATAAATTCCATTTTTTCAAAATATTTTCTAAGTTCTTCTGCAGCTGGCTTCATATATTTTGTATGGAAAGGTCCACTTACATTAAGTCTCACTAAGCGTTTGGCTCCTTTTTCCTTAAGTGCTTTTTCCACATTTACTACTGCCTCTTCATCACCACATATAACGACCTGTCCCGGGCAGTTGTAATTTGTAGGTGTTACATAGCCTTTACCCTGATATTCTTTGCAGGTTTCCTCTACGATTTCAGAATCCAATCCAAGAACCGCGCTCATTGAACAATCACAGCCTTTTGCAGCTTCCATCATTGCCCTTCCTCTAAATGCTGTTAATGAAACGTAATCCTTAGCATTAAAAACTCCTGCAGCATACAAAGCACCATATTCTCCTAAGCTAAGTCCACAAGCTGCATCCGGTTTTATACCTTCTTTTTCTAAAAGTTTTGTTATTCCTGCTGCAAACGCAGCCATACAAGCCTGGGTATTCTCTGTTTTTGATAATTCTTCTAGAGGACCCTCATGCATAAGTTCTTTAATATGATAATCTTTGTCTAGTAAATCTATAAATTCTCTGTACTCAGGATATTTTTCATAAAAATCCTTTCCCATTCCAACTTTCTGACTGCCCTGTCCTGCATATAAAAAAACTGTGCTCATTTCGCTGCCTCCTGATACTGACCCATTATCTCATCTATTACTTCTGAAACCTTTTTGATTTCTGTAACTCTGTATGCGTTACTTCCTGTAAAAAACAACCCATCCTGCCAGTTCCCTTTTACTGCTTCTATAAGGGCTCTGCTAATGCAATATGGTATAGAATCATTTTTAGGACAGGCAGTCAAACATCCATTACATCTAACTGCTAAGAACTTCTCACCTTTTTCTATTCTTTCAAGCATGGGACTTTTTATAGCTCTAGCCGGCATTCCTACAGGACTTGCTATTATATGAATGTCTTCTTTCTTTGCATTTACAATAGCCTGTTTAAATACATCGCTGGCGTCACACTCATGGGTTGCTATAAATCTGGTGGCAAGCTGAATTCCAGCGGCTCCCATTTTGCAATACTTTGCCATATCATTTCCATCGTAGACTCCACCTGCCACAAATACTGGAATATCCTCTACAACTTCCAACACCTCTCGTAAAATTTCCTCGTTGGATTTGGCACTTTCATCTAATAACTCTTCTTTTGAAAATCCCAGATGACCTCCTGCTTTGCTTCCTTCCACCACTAAAAAATCCGGCTTACAATCATAGTGTCTTAACCATCTTTTTATTAATAGTTTTGCAGCTCTTGCACTAGAAACAATAGGGGCACACAAAGTGCTACTTCCCTTTACATAATCTGGCAAATCCATAGGAAGTCCTGCTCCTGATATTATGGCATCTGCTCCTGCCTGAACTGCACACCTACAGGTCTCTCCAAAATGGGATACTGCAGTCATTATATTTACTGCAATCATTCCCTTTCCACCTGCAATCTCCCTGGCTTTTTTTATTTCATTTTTCAAAGCTCTAAGATTAGCTTCTAAAGGATTTTTAAAAAAATCTTTTTCTCCGTATCCTGCATTCACAGAACTTATAACTCCCATGCCACCACATTTTGCCACATTTCCAGCTAGGGATGACAAAGATACTCCAACTCCCATTCCTCCCTGGATTATAGGAATTTCTAATTCCTTTTTACCAATAAACATATGAGATTATTCACTCCATTTCCGCTAGTACTTGTTTGTATCCATTATACATATCTTCAAGAATCACCTTGATAGGACGTATATTATTTACAAGTCCTGCCACCTGTCCTGCCATTAAAGATCCAGTCTTGGTATCACCATTTGTAACAGCTCTTCTGAGAGAGCCTAGAGTGAATTTTTCCAAATCCATTTTGTCTGCTCCCTCTTTTTCCATTTTCACATATTCTCTTGCCATGCTATTCTTTATGATTCTTACTGGGGTTCCTGCTATTCTACCGGTAACAATTGTTCCATTGTCCTTGGTTTTTATTACAGCATCTTTATAAGCTTGATGAATAGGGCATTCTTCTGACGCTAAAAGTACTGTGCCAATCTGAGCTCCACAGGCTCCCAAAGCAAATACTGCTGCAAGACTTCTACCATCTGCTATGCCTCCTGCCGCTATAACAGGAATATTAACCGCATCAATCACTTGCGGTACAAGAGTCATTGTAGTCATCTCTCCAATATGTCCACCACTTTCACATCCTTCAGCTATTACTGCATCTGCACCAAGACGTTGCATACGAATAGCCAATGCGGTACTAGACACAACAGGAATTATCTTCATTCCATTTTCTTTCCAAAGACTCATATATTTAGCCGGACTTCCAGCTCCTGTAGTAACTATTTTTACTCCTTCTTTTGCTATCATCTCGGCCATATTATCCGCTTCCGGATTCATAAGCATAATGTTTACCCCAAAAGGTCTATCAGTTTTTTCTTTGCAAATCCTTATCTCCTTTTGAAGCATAGCTGTATCCATACCACCTGCTGCTATTATACCTAATCCACCTGCATTACTGACACTTGCAGCAAATTCTCCATTGGCTATATTGGCCATTCCACCTTGAATAATGGGATACTTTATCCCTAGCATCTTATCTAATCTCATATCTTGCCTCTCACTATTATAATTCCAGATAAACTCCTGTCCAAATCAATCCTGCACCAAAGGCCACACATAATATTTTCATGCCTTCCCTTAGCTTGCCCATTTCGTTTAATTCATCTAATACTATGGGAATACTAGCCGCTGAGGTATTGCCATATTTTTCAATATTCATGTAAAATTTATCCTCATGTCCTGGATATTTTTTCATAACATGGCGGATAATTCTTTCGTTGGCCTGATGACATATACAGTAATCCAAATCTTCCATGGTGATTTTTTTCTGAGTCATTATCTCTTGGATTCCCTGCTCTAAAGCCGTTACTGCGAATTTGAATACTTCATTTCCCTTCATAGAAAGCTTTATATTGTCATAGCCAGGTCCTAGGCAGTTAAGCGCCGAAACATTTCCTCTAGACCAGGCCTTTTGGTAAAATTCCTTATTGGAATTCTCTATTAAAACCGCTCCTGCCCCGTCACCGAATAGTACGCAGGTTGACCTGTCTTCATAGTCCAGAATTCTTGATAACTCTTCACTTCCAATTACCAATGCATATTTTTTAGCCGAAGTCTCTAACAAACCCCTGGCAGTTCCTAAAGCCATCAAGAATCCTGTACAGGCTGCTGATATGTCAAATGCCATAACTTCTTCATCCATACCTAGGTTCTTTTGTATAAGACTTGCGGTTGACGGAAATATATAATCAGGCGTCTGGGTTGCAACCAGCAAAACACCTATTTCATTTTTATCTATACCTGCTTTATCTATGGCCTTTTTTGCAGCTGTAGTTGCCATTGACAGACAGGTTTCATCCTGGCACTTGTATCTGCCCTTAATACCTGTTCTACTTCTTATCCACTCATCGTTAGTATCCAGCACTTTGCTAAAATCATCATTACTTATGTACCTTTCCGGCAAACACCTTCCAGTGGATACAATCTTTATTCCTTTCACTTAAACGTCCTCTCAATTCTGTTTTATATATTGTTTAGACCATCAATCCCTCTGAACTTTTGATATCTATTAGCAATTAACTGTTCTGGGCTATATTTTTTAAGGGCGGTCAATGCTTGCATAAGCATTTGATCTAATACCACCATGCTCCTTTTTCCTTCTGGGATTATTTCATCAATAAGTCCTAAGGTCTTTAATTCCTCAGCTGTTATTTTCATAATGTCACTGGCCTCATTTACTTTAGAGGAATCCTTCCACATAATGGATGCGAATCCTTCTGGAGAAAGTATGGAATACACTGCATTTTCTAACATCCACACTTTATCTGCCAATGCCAGTGCCAACGCACCACCACTGCTTCCCTCGCCGGTTACAATAGCTATTGTAGGCACCTTTAATCTGCTCATAAGAGCCAAATTCTCTGCAATAGCGTTGCTCTGTCCATTGCTTTCAGCCTCCATCCCTGGATACGCTCCTGGTGTATCAATAATTGTAATTACAGGTCTTTTAAACTTTTCCGCCTCCTTCATAAGACGTTTTGCTTTTCTATATCCCTCTGGAGATGCCATACCAAAATTGCAGGCAATGTTCTCTTCTGTGCTATGTCCCTTTTTATGTCCTATGATGGTTACCGGAATCTCATGAAAAGTAGCTATCCCTCCAACTATGGAAGGATCATCTCTAAACAACCTGTCTCCGTGCATTTCTATAAAGTCCTCAAATAGAGATTCTATATATTCTTTTATATTTGGTCTGTTTATATCCCTAGCCAGTACCACTCTTTCATAGGATGTCAGTTTCTTTCTATCTTCCACAATCATCCTCCTACATGGTATGAATCTTTATTATCTTATAAAGAGTTCTTCTCATTTTTTTTCGTTCCACAATCATGTCTAGCATTCCATGTTCCTGCAAGAACTCTGAATGTTGAAACTCCTCTGGCAACTTTTGTCCTATAGTCTGTTCAATCACTCTAGGACCTGCAAAACAAATCAATGCATTTGGTTCAGCTATTATGATATCTCCAAGGCTGGCATAGCTGGCACTAACTCCACCTGTAGTTGGATTAGTCAGATATGATATAAATAATCCTCCGTTTTTTTTGAACTTTTCTATAGCTGCACTGGTTTTTGCCATTTGCATTAGGGAAAATAATCCCTCCTGCATTCTGGCTCCTCCACTGGCAGAAAAAATAAGAAGTGGTATCTTTTTCTTTCCAGCATATTCAGTAAGTCTCACTATTTTTTCACCTACAACAGTTCCCATACTTCCCATGAGAAATCGACTGTCTAGTACTCCAATAGCTATCCTTATCCCTTTAATTCTGGCTTTTCCAGCAACGAAGGCATCCATCTGTCCTGTTTTATGACGTATGGCCTCAAGTTTTTCCTCATACCCTGGAAAATCAATGGGGTTCCTGGTTTTCATGTTGTCAAACATTTCCTTAAAGCTTCCCTCATCACATACCATCTCTATTCGTTTGGTGGCAGGCATTGGTAAATAATGTCCGCAAGTACATATCCATCTACGATCTTTAAGAGTCTCTGATGACAGAATTTTTTTACAACAAGGACATTCTATTTCCTGGTCTATTATTTTTCTTCTTGCCTTTAAAAGGGAATTCCAACGTTTTCTCTTTTTTATAAAAATATCGTCAATACCCATTTTTACTTTCCTTCTCGGTCCCAATTCTCTATTGTCTCATGGTGCTTTTCCCAGAATCCCGTATCATAATTTCCCTTTAAAAAAACAGGATGGTAGGTTAGCAAATGCATAAATTCAAAATTACTATCTATACCTTCAATTATTAACTCTTCCAACGCTCTTCTCAGTCTTCTTATAGCTTCTAGTCTGGTGTTTCCTGATACTATTATTTTTCCAATCATAGAGTCATAATATGGACTTACCTCATATCCTGTGTAAACATGACTTTCCACTCTGACACCGTACCCACATGGAAAATGTAAAAAGTTTATGGTGCCTGGAGTAAGAGCATTTATTCTGCACTCAATTGCATGTTTTTGTATAACTATGTCTTCCTGGGATATGCTTAGTTTCATACCTGCTGCAATACGAAGCTGTTCTCTAATTAAATCAATTCCCGTTATTTCCTCAGTCACTGGATGCTCCACTTGTATTCGTGTGTTCATTTCTATGAAATAAAAATTCTTTGCCTCATCTACCACAAACTCTATAGTTCCAGCACTAAAGTACTTAGCTGCTTTTGCAGCTCTTACTGCAACTTCCCCCATTTTTGCCCTTAGTCCCTCATCTAAAATATTTGAAGGGGCCTCTTCTAATAGCTTCTGATTATTTTTTTGTATTGAACAATCTCTCTCTCCTAAATAAATGGTATTACCACATTTATCTGCCAATATCTGAAACTCTATATGATGGGGATTTATTATTAGTTTTTCCATATACATATCGTCATTTCCAAAGGCAGCCTTGGCTTCTGCCTTAGCAGTATTGTAAGCATGTTCTAGCTCCTCCTTAGAATATGCCTTTCTCATACCCTTGCCTCCGCCACCGGCACTGGCTTTTAAAAGAACTGGATATCCTATTTCTTTTGCCAAATCTTTTGCCTCTTCTATTGACGTCAGTATATTTTTGGATCCTGGAACTACAGGTACATCATTTTCTATCATTAATTTTCTGGCAGACTGCTTGTCTCCCATATTTTTTATAATGTCTGAAGATGGACCGATAAAAACTATCCCATTATCTTCACATTTTCTAGCAAATTCAGCATTTTCCGATAAAAAGCCATATCCCGGATGTATGGCATCACACTTCATTTTAATGGCTGTCTCTATAATAGCTTCCTGATTAAGGTAACTCTTTGTCGCTTTTGCAGGACCTATACATACAGCATGGGTAGCCATAATTACTGGTAGGGATTTATCATCTGCCTGGGAATAAACTATAACGCTTTCTATGTCCATTTCCCTACAACACCTTATAATTCGCAGGGCAATTTCACCTCTGTTTGCAATCAATATACGTTTAAACATTTATTTCTCCCGAAGACCTATTCTATTACAATTAGAGTCTGTCCAAATTCCACCATGGTCTCATCCTCTACTAGAATCTCTTTTACTCTTCCATCCTGGGTAGCCTTTACTTCATTCATCAATTTCATAGCCTCTATAATTCCCACTACATCTCCTGAATGTACATAATCACCAACTTTTACAAATGGCTCCTCCTCTGGGGAAGCTGCAAGATAAAAGGTTCCCACCAATGGAGCTTTCACACCTTTAAGGGATTTATCACTTTTTTCATCCACCTTTCTAAAAGCTTTTTCCTGTAGGCTATCCATAGTGACAGCTGCCTTGTTACATGTACCTTCAGAATCCTTTTTTATGCTAAAATGAATCCCGTTCATATCAAGTTCCATTTCCTTGGCCTTAGAAGTCTCAAATCGATCCCATATCTCAAAAAATTCCTTTAATTCCATCTTGTCATCTCCTGATTATCTTTTAAGATAGTTGCTTACGGATAACTCTCTTCTTAGGCTACCTGCTTGTCAATGTACTCCACAATCTTTCTAACTGTATCAAAATCCTGAAGTGCTTCTTCTTCAATAGTGATGTTATATGCCTCTTCAAGAGCCATGCTAAGTTCCATTGCATCTAACGAATCAATTCCTAAATCATCCTTAAGACTTGCGTCCATTGTTATTTTTTCCTCATCGCAATTAATAATTTCCACAATAGTTTCTTTTACTTTTTCAAATGACATAATATTTGCTCCTATTCTATAAAATATATTTTTAAAATTATTTAGTTAAATATATTTAGATAAATAATTTAAGCTTATTATACATACAGAAAAATTTATGTCAATATATTTAGGTAAATTTATGGAAATAAAAAAACTGCCGCACTCCTGCGACAGTCTCTATTATCTTTTTCTAATCAATCTCATCGTTTTGAAACCTTGATAAATGCTCGTATGGTAAGATTAATCTTCCTCTATACAACCCACATCCATCGTTTATAAGGCTATTATCAATTGCACCAAACATATTTACATCAATTTTGGAAAGATTTAACTCGTGTAATAATCTACACCTTTCGTATGCCTCATCAAAATATATGTTTTCTCCTTGAGGTATCTTGTTTCTCTTCTCTCTTTCCTTTTTTTGTCTAATCTCGTAACCTAGATGATTTGCCGGTCCTATTTCCGCATAGTCATCCATATCCTTAGTTCTTAACTGAACCTCTACATATCCGTTAGATTCACGGTCATATAGTGTTATGTGTAGCGAACGATATCCATAAGGATTAGGATTCTCAATATAATCTCTAAAATATGGCTTAACAGCATCATCTAGTCTGGCTGAATTTTTATTAGTTTTAACATATGACGCCTCTGCCACAAATCCCCTTTCATCAAGGAATTCCGGCAGTATATTGGCAATTTCATAAAGATACTTTAACTCTTCTTCCTCTCTATTTTGCCCTTCTTTTAGATGACATTTAGGCATTGCTACAACTATTCTATAGGCTATTAAATCCCTAAAATGATCTATCTTATATTTTATATTTTCAAGGCTAGGAAATTCTCCCGTATCTTTATAACAATCATATACCGTGCTTACTATGTAATCGTTGAATTTTTCTTCTGCTCTGATTAGTGACTTTATTCTTCCCTTAAATGTAAATGCCAGAAACGGATACTGATTCGACATATACTTATACAGTTCTCTTATTCTTTGGGACTGAGACGTCATAAATTCGTTGTGAACCAATAATTCTTCCATTCTAATTAAAAATTCACTGTGAATCATATCCACTTCGTTACCTGATATTTGAACGTCTTTTTTTAAATCATTAGAATACTTTTGAATTATTTTTAAAACGGTATCACCATCATAGAGATAATCATTTAAAGTAACCATTTTCCGTTTTCCACAAATACAGCATGTTGATTCTCTCATGTTTTTCTCCTCTAAATACTATTTATTAATTCATTTTCTATCTGATTGTTATTTTTATCTTTCGCAACATCCTTAACCTTATTTTTTAATTCTTCCCAGATTTTCTCTCCCTTACCTTCTAATGCATCATCTATAATCTTCTTAGGGTCATTATCAGCATACATTTTAGCAAAGGCTTTGCTCTTTAAGATTGCATCCCTTTCTTTTTTAAACTGATCTAGTCCAATGCCATCTTTATAAATATTTCTACTTTGGCGTTGTTTTACACAATGCACTGCTGCAATTGTTGCAACTCATTTTTCTTATCTTCAAATGCCTTTGGCGCATTTTCTATGGTGATTTTTTCATCCAACTCTTTAGTAAGATTCTGGTAATCCTTTACCATAGATTCTAAGGCAATATCCAAAGTACTCATTATTTCTTTTGCAAATTTTATACGCTCTCGACCTTTGCTTGACCAACCAGATGTGAAATTACTAAATCCATCGTGGGTATCGACATAATTTTTTGCATCATTTCGGGCATTCCTATACATTTCAACAATCTGTTTTGGTGTATATTTGTCCATATTGTTATTGAGCTCTGATATTTTCTCTAGGCTTTCTGTAAGAGCAAGGTACTCCTTATGTTTATCCCTTTCAAGTTCATTACGATTATCCTTATCTGAACTATAATATTTATAACAGTTATTAATATCACTATTAAGTCCAACTATAGAATTCTTAAATGCTTTTACATTCATTTTACCCATAGCACATAATCTTTTGCTAGAACAATTATTATACTTAGCCTTTTCTTTTAAATAAACTTCTTTTGCATAATTGTTATAAGCAAATTCAATACTCTCTTTATTTTTAATGAGAATGTCATTAACTTTATTATAGGTCTCATTATCTTTTTTCTTTAATGGTTCTAAAAGGTTGGACAATTCTTTAAAATGCCAATCAATTCCTTTCTTCTCATATGCATCCAAAGTTGTTCGTAATTCAGTTTTTTCCCCAGCTTTAGGTCTTTGATCATTTTTATATCCATACTGATATTTTTCATTAAATTTAGTAAAATTTTCAAGTTCATACACAACCGATTTGAATTCCGGTAATTCAGATTTATCTTCTAGCTCATTATACAGAGCTTTAAATTCCTCTGTTGTATTATCTACAGCAGATTCATATACCTTAATATTTTGAATATTTGTTTTTAAATCATTTACATAATTATCTAATTCTTCCTTTGAACCCTTGTAAAACACTTCCATCTCAGGTGTTCGTTTTGAAAAAACATTATTATGTCCACCATAAAATTCATTTAATTTAAAATCATATTCTTTGTAATTTAAGAATGCTTCTGCATCCATTTCTCCTTTTATGGAACGCAATTCTTCTTCATCATCAGAATATTTGTTTACATCTTCAAAAATCTTTTTTTCGTGATCATCTATATCTTCTAAATCACAATGATTTATAATTTCAACCATTATAGTTTTTTTAATATTAGTGGAAACTTTTAAATCATAGGCCTCATCTAAGTTTTTTGTAATATTTAAAGAAACTTTATCAATGATATTATTAGAATCCTTCATAAACTCTGTCTCTTTAATCTCACCTTTTTTCATCTGTTCTTTTACTACCTGATATAGTGGATATCTAGACGCCTTGATTTCATTATGAATTATATTATAGGTATCAAAAAATTCAAGTACATCCTCTTCATTAGCATTACTAAATGCCTCTGGAAAGAAATCCTCTACTACATCTATTTCTGCTACTTTTTCAAGTTTATCCACATTTATAGCTTTTATCTCATTGTTATTTTTTGCCATTTCATTTTGACGCTGGATATCCCTCTTTTTCATACCCTCAGTATACACCTTTAAAATATATCTACTTAAAGTATTGTATTTTTTTCCGTCAAATAATTCTTTCATTTTTTTAGAATAATCATTATATTTTTCTTCATAACTTTTTTTTGGCATATAAAATCCCCTTACATATTATTTATAGATTTCATAGCTTTAAATCCATATGCATCTTCTGCTGATTCTACAGCTTTTATAATGGCCTCACTCATAACCATAGCAGCAACTGTTCCAACCAAATCCATGTCGGCTTTTACTTTACCTTTTGATACTGCAAAAATTGTATCTCCATCAGCTGTTGAATGTACAGGATTGATTGATCTAGCATAACCGTCATGGGCCATTCCAGCAATTTTACAAAGTTCTGCCTTTGAAAAATCAGCATTTGTCATAACTACACCTATGGTTGTATTAGAAACAAATTTGTTTTCTCTTATTTCGTTTTGGTTAATCATATAATCCACTGTACTTCTAAGAGACTTCTTATCTTCTGTTAGGAGCCCAGCTATTTGTTTCCCTGTTTTATAATTGTAAACATCTCCTAATGCATTTACCGCAACTATTGCACCTATTTTCACTTCTCCAATCTGAACAGCATAACTTCCAATTCCCGACTTCATACAATAATCCATACCTAGAATCTTACCCACAGTAGCGCCACATCCCGCACCATAGTTTCCATCCTTGTAATTGGGATTATTAAAAGTCTGCTTTGCCACCTCATATCCCATTTTTTCTCCTGGTCTTACCTTACACTCTCCGACTGTAAGATCAAAAAGATCTGCTTGAACAACAAGGGGCACTTTTGTTACAGAAACATCAAATCCAATGTCCTTTTCTTCAAGGTAATTCATTACTCCGGTTGCTGTAGAAAGTCCAAAGGCACTGCCTCCTGCCAGTAAAACTCCGTGAATACAGTTGGCTGCCATCAAGGGATTCAACAGTTCACTATCTCTAGATGCTGGCCCACCGCCTCTAACATCAATGCCTGCCTTCATTCCTTCTTCACACATAACCAACGTACATCCGGTGGCATTTTCTCTGTCCTCAACCTGTCCTATTTTAAACTCTTCAATTTCTGTAATAGATATTTTTTTCATACTACCTCCTTCATACTGAATCATAAGTCCCCACAATCACAAAACTATCCTCTTATGCGTTATAAATTATAACCATTTTTTCTTTTTAAAAAACCAAAGACTTCCTGAAACAATTAATACACTAATTGTTATTACCACCGGATATCCCCACTTCCATTTTAGTTCCGGCATAAAACGAAAATTCATTCCATACCATCCCACAATCAGTGTCAACGGCATAAAAATGGTTGTAACCACTGTAAGAACTGTCATTATTCGATTCTGTTTTATATCTATATGTGCTTTATATAAATCTCTTAGCTGCATAGTATAATCCCTTAGTGATGTTGAGTTATCATGCAATCTTGCCATTCGATTTAAGAATAATTTAAAATATCTTAGATTCTCCTGTTTAAAGAAATTATTTTCATTTTCTTCCAGTTCCTGTCCCAAGTCCATGAGCTGTTCATAATGGATACGTAAAACACGAATATCATTTCTAATTTCATTTAATCTACCCGTCGGAAATTTTTCAGATTCCTCCAGTATATTTTTCTCAATCAAATCTAATTCACTTTCATATTTTTCCATCAATCTCTGGTCATCAATAACTATCTGGTCAAGAAAATCATAAATGAATCTTTCTAGGCTAGGTAACTTCCATTTCTTTGTACTCTGAATACTATTAATTATTTCCATGACTTTTCCACTATCATCAATAAAGACAATTCCCTTTTCATCCAAAGCAAAATTAAATTTAAAATCACTTAAAGAAAAATCATTTCTATTAGGGATTGAAAACGAGCCAGTTAAAGAATCATAATTCACTTCAGCTTTTGTTATATATATTTCTGAACTAAATAATTCAATATCTATGCCCATTTCAAAACTATCACAGTTCTTCTTCCATTCATCAGAAGCTATTACTGCAACGTACTGTTTATCCGTATTTTGTATTTCTTTTCGCGATACCGCTTGTAACGATTCATCTATAATAAAATACATTTTTTGTTCCTCTCGTTTTTTTGATTTTAGCATCAATCTATCGTTTACTCAACATTTTAAAACATTTTCAAATCATATTTGCATACAATCTACGATTCTTTTATTATGATTAAAAGAAAAAGTTAGTGACATGATGATAATAACTTTTAGTGTCACGATGGCAATAAAAAAGAGCCAGGACATTAATCCTAACTCATTTATGTTGTCTTGATAAATTTGAATTTGTGCGTTTCTACAAGTGTTGCAAGGCTGCATCGAATCAGCTGTCCGGAGCTTGCTCAAAAGTAGAAAAGCTATAAATTCCGCCATTTTGCC
>OMZA01000050.1 GCA_900315425.1 uncultured Eubacteriales bacterium | reverse complement strand
ATCTGCCATTTTCATTTCTCCTTTTTATTTTGTTAAACAGCATTTTCCCCTTTCGCAAAATCATATTATTTTTATTGGATTCATAGAGAAAGATTTAATGGATTTTTAACATCTATCACAAAATATTTTTCAGACAAAAAAAACAGGTATTTCTACCTGTTTTGAATTTAAGCATTTTTCTTAGGTTTACCAATCAATAGGATCTACAAGATTAAGAATGTATTCTAAAGTTACTTCTCTATAATCAATTTCTCCTGAGATGCACTTATCTAGAATATCATATCCTACATCATATACATCATCACGATATCTTACAAAAGCAATAGCATCTTTTCTGAATCTTTCTTTTGTGGAATTAAAATAAGTAGCCAGAGATTTACAATCATCATATCCTCTTGATTTAGCTAAATCTAAAAGATGTGCATCTAGCTGAGCTTCAATCATAGCCTTATGAGCCAACATTTTTTCTTCTTCAGTCGGCTCTGGCTTCTCATAACCCTTTAAGTACCAAGTACCACACTCTTTAGTACCTATATAAGTTAATTCACTCTCATCATAATGCTTATCTAAATATCCCCATTGTTCAGCTACTCTAGGATTTTTAGTAGGATTGCCTAAAGACTTAACATTACCATTAACAAGTAAATCTCTGTAGAACACTGTAGTATCAGGAAAACTATTCAGATACTCTTCATGTTCTCTTCTCAGTCTTTCCTGTTCAGCTTCAATTTCAGCTGAATTATCTTCAGGTACTTCAATAACTTCAGGTTCAGTAACTTCACCACTTACTTCACCACTTACTTCACCTGTAGACTTACTTCACCTGTAGATTGCTCTACATTCTCTTGTAATTCTTCAGTAGTGTTATCAGTAGGGATTGTTTCTAAATCCTCTACATTCTCAATATTTTCTAATTCTGACATATAAACCTCTTATACGTTGCCTTGACAAGGGATAAAGCGAGCATTATCAATAGTTCCACCAAATATCAAGATATTTGCCGTGTTATTTTTTAAAATAGGCATTAAAAATCTAATACCACCAGCAGTCGGTCTAATAATTTGATGTCCCCATAAACCAATAATATATGCTTGAATACCTGAACTATTACTCATAGTTATTGAAATCCAACCATTAGCAGGGGCAACATAAGTATTTGCACTGCTACCATCTAAAACAGAGAGATAACTACTAATATCAATAATATCGTTAAGATTTCCACTAGGCAAAGATAATGAACTAGGTTCTACTCCGTTGATACTTGAGAATGTCTTATTTCCTGATATAGTCTGTGCTGTATCAGTTGTTACGAATTTAGTGCTAAACTCTACATTGTTTGAGCCGTAGTAATAGTTTGTAGCGTAAACACCTTTCCACCTACATGTAGGAGTACCCAAATTAATAGTATTAACATTTTCAGGATAAAATTCTCCCAAATTATTAAAATTAACGGAATAGTAGCCAGATGTTCCGTCTAACTTGTTTTGTCTCCAACACGTTCTAAAAGGTTCATTCGCATCGCTTCTATGCTGAAAAATAAAGTATGATATTATAGCATTATTTTTATCAGTAAATCTTATATCTAGTTGTTGAGTATATGATGGTACCACATTAATATCATCGATTGAACTGTATAATCTTATTGTCGGATACCCTGTAAAATTTTGAACAACCCCAAATCTTTTACTTCCTATAACAGACTCATCACCACTCTTATGAACAACATCACTATCATTTGCTTTTGAAGTTACAGTATTCCATGAAGTTTTATCAGCAGTAGTTACGTGAATATCTGTATCTGCTATATGAGTATCATAATCAGAAACCTTAGCTGAAGTAATACCTGAAGCAACTGCACTATTAGATGTATCTACAAAATCACTGTCATTAGTTAAGTCACTGGTTTTAGTTGGTACTGTAATGTTACACGTTACATTAGAACTAGCATTAGCAGTGAATGTTTGAACATCTTCACCGTTTCTCTTAATCGTTAAAGTAGCATCATTAACAGTTGGAATAGTTGGTAAATTGTCTAGATCATTATAATTATTTGATAAAGCGGCAGCTCCCACATCTGAAGAAGAAAGCTTTTCTGAATCTGAGCCGATCACGTCATCTAATTTTGTGAGATTAGAAGTCATATCATCATACCAATCATCAGAATATTCTGCAGGAAGGATTACACCGTTTTCTAATACTTGCCTTGCCATCTTGATTTTGCTCCTATTGTATTTTGCTCAAATTCCATGCCACTAACTATAATTATAAATA
>OMZA01000030.1 GCA_900315425.1 uncultured Eubacteriales bacterium | reverse complement strand
AGAAGTGTAGCAATATACATACAAGAATCAAATAAGGATGTAGGTTTTACGACATTTTTATATGCCACATTTCCTACATCCTTATAATATCATTTGCAATATCACTGAGAAACTGTATTCTCTTCTTCAGGGCGAACGTGTTATTGCCAGGATTGATCAGAACGTGGTGTACAGATCACTTGCAGAAGATCCTGCGAATATATACAGTCTGCTTCTGGTAGCCGGATATCTGAAGACACCAAGGAAGGAACTTCAAGGCGATGGAGCATGGCTGTGTGAGGTTTCGATACCGAACCGCGAGATAGCTGCAGTATATAAGAGTGAGATCCTGTCGCATTTGATGCAGATCGGTGCAATGGGGAGAGCTACAGCCAATAAGATCGCTGAGAGTCTTTTTTCACAGGATACAAAGAAACTGCAGGACGGAATCGGAGAATACTTAAAGAAGAGCATCAGCTTCTATGATGCCGGTGCGGAGGGGTTTTATCATGGTCTGGTTCTCGGGCTTATCGCTTTGATGGATAATCAGTATCGGATCAGGTCAAACAGAGAGTCCGGCGACGGACGATATGATATAAGCTTGTTTCCGAGGGAAAATAAATACCCGGGGATGATCATGGAATTAAAATGGGATAAAGATCTGAGTGATGAAGAACTGGATGCCTTATCCGCAGAGGCTCTTGATCAGATAAATGAGAAAGGGTATGACACAGAAATGCGTGAGGAGGGTGTAGCGGATATCATTAAATTTGGGATAGCATTCTCAGGAAAAAAAGTAAAGATAAGAACTGAATAAAAACATGTGTTTTAAGGATCTCTTCGGAGGTCCTTTTTTGATGCTTATATCGGATAGTTGTCGTTCGGTCAACTTATGGTTGACCGTTTGGGGAACGACTTTTTACATAGAGTTCCGTAGAATTGCATGTGTAAGCAAGAGGTGACGCTAGCCGGCAAGCCAAACGATCATATAAATCATAATGGTGCAGTTATACCTGAATTTGCCTCCCGGCTGACGCATATATGTAAAGTC
This sequence comes from uncultured Eubacteriales bacterium, assembly GCA_900315425.1. Classification (GTDB taxonomy): domain Bacteria; phylum Bacillota; class Clostridia; order Lachnospirales; family Lachnospiraceae; genus Bovifimicola. The sequence goes on along the minus strand of OMZA01000030.1, from coordinate 8,986 downwards.
GGTGCACCATACTTTGTTTTTTTCTTAAGCATTTGCAATGTTGATAATTTTGTCGTTGGTTTGCAGATTTGTTATGATTTGAGATTCCCAGAAGTATTTCAGATCTTGTCAAAAAAATCATCGCACCTGATGGGAACGTGTTTTTGCCAAAGGATATGATTCATTTGGCAAAAGACAATATGTTTCTCGAAAAGCTGCAAACAATGGCACTCTGATTCTGGATGCAATATGTGCAACAATGAAATGTGAGTATATACGTAACAGAAGTTTGAATTAAAGCATTATTCTGTGGGATGCTACGAAAAGTAGCATCTATTTTTTTGCATGTAAACATATGTTGGTGGATGTTTTTTTAGAACAATGAATAGAATAGTGCTATCAAATCAAACAAGCAAATTTGGAGGTAAAAGATGAAAGGTAAGAAAGATATTTTGATTTCAGCTCAAAACCTAACGAAGGAATTTTGTGTGGAAGATAATTGTCAAACGATTTTTGAGAATTTATCACTTGATATTTATAAGGGAGATTTTACTGTTATTATGGGAGCTTCTGGAGCCGGCAAATCAACATTGATGTATTCCTTATCAGGAATGGATAGACCAACAAAAGGAACTCTCTTTTTTTCTGGGATAGAGATTACGAAGTATAATGATGATAAGTTGGCTATATTTAGAAGAGAAAAATGTGGTTTTGTTTTTCAACAAATATATTTAATGGAAAAAATGAGTTTAATGGATAATGTTCTTACGGCTGGAGCATTAAGTAAAAACAATAAAAAGAAAGTAATTCAAAGGGCAAAGGAGCTGTTTGAACTCGTGAACATTCCTTTGATAACACAAAAAAAATTATCGACGCAAGTTTCTGGTGGTGAGGCACAACGAGCTGGTATAGTTCGAGCTATAATTAATAATCCGGAAGTTGTATTTGCGGATGAGCCTACGGGTGCATTAAATTCAAATAACTCAGAAGCTGTTTTGAATGTATTTACAAAAATACATAATGAGGGTCAAAGTATTATTATGGTAACGCATGATAAAAAGACAGCTATTCGTGGCAATAGAATTTTATATATCAAAGATGGACAGATTTTTGGAGAATGCGACCTCGGGATTTACAGTGAATCTGACAAAGAAAGAAAAATGAAACTAGATGAATTTTTGACTGAAATGGGGTGGTAATGTGAAGAGGATAAAATCACAGTTTATTTACAATTTAAAGAAAGATATGGGATCTTACATATCTTTTGGTATAGTTGTTCTAATTACTGCGATTATGCTTAATACAGCTTTGGTATTGGTGTTTCAAGTTGATAGAGCGTATGACACTAAATTTGAAGATTTGGATACCGCTACATTCAATTTCTGTATTCCTAAAATACAAGATACAAATACATTAAGAAAGGATTTAAAAAGATTAGAGGGTGTATCAGCGGTAGAATGTAGAGAAGCAGTATTTTTAGAAGCAGTAGTGAAGGATTTTAGAGGTGCGGATTTTTCTATGAATACAGTTTTTTACGATAAAGATGAGTTTCGTGATATGAATAAGCTGGATGTTCAGGAAGAGAGTATTGAATCAACAGGGAAATCAATTTATCTTCCACTTTATATGTCAAGCTTTGGTGAATTTAGCCTCGATGATGAAATAATATACGAAATTGGTGGTAAAGAGCATTCATATAAGGTTTCAGGTGTCTTAGAAGAAATGCAATATGGCAATTATGGAAAGGGACTTATGGGGGCATACCTTACAAAGAGTGCTTATGAAGAACTTGCTAGTGAGTACGAACAACACATAGTTGTAGAATACTCTATTGTTGCAAATAATAATACAGAGATTAATTTTTTGAATAATGAAATAGGTAAATTATTGGAGGAGAAAGGCATTACTATGCTGACTAGCTGTGACAAAACCTCTACAAAAGATGCAAGAACAATGGTCTGTAATTTGTTGATTCTTGTTTTATTAGCGTTTACTTTGCTGATTCTCTTAGTAAATGTATTTTTGTGTAAGTTTCGTATTAGTAACTCTATTCAGGAAGATATGGTTAATATGGGGATTTTAAAGGCTTTAGGGTACACTGGTAATATGATAATTGGAAGTGTAGTATTACCTTATCTTATGGTTACGCTGATAGCATCATTATTAGGAGTTATAGTTTCTTATGGAATATTGCCGTCATTATCAGATATACTTGCTTTACAAGCTGGTTTTTCCTTTAGGCTAAAATTTGACATAATGGGGTTCATTTGTGTGGAAATCATACTTGTGTTTATAGTGAGTGTTTTTACATATACGGCAGCAAAATGTATTAGAAAATTACAACCTATTAATGCAATTAGAGGAAATGGTGAAGGAAAATCAATTAAGAAAAATTACTTTCCATTAGAGGAAACTCGTGGAAATATAAAGGTACTTCTTATTATGAAACAAATATTTTCAAATGCAAAGAAAAATACTTTATTGTTCGGAGTGTCTTTTGTTTTGACAATATTGATAGCGTTTGCAAGCTCATTGTTTTATAATGTTATTGTTAAGCCTAATAACTTTTTGTCCACATTGTCCGAAGAAATGCCGGATATAATTATATATCCAGAGGAACAATATAAGGATGCTCTATTAAGTGATTTGAAGAGCAATTCTGAAATAAAAACAGTATTAAAATATACAGTAGGAACGGCAAATATTGACGATGTGTTGGTTAATGTTTTTGTATGTGAAGATTTTAGTAAAGTATCTAATGATTTGTGTTATCTGGGAGAGAATCCTAAAGATAAAAATGAGATTGCAATTGGCAGTTCATTTGAAGGAAAATATAAGTTGGGAGATCATATAGAAATACAAAACGGGGAGGTTTCCTGCTCATATGAAATAACGGGATTTGTGCAAAGTGTAAACTATCAGGGCAATGTATGTGAATTATCCATGGAAGGATATGAAGCGTTGAATAAAGAGATGATCGTTCATTCCTTGTATTTGTATTTACGTGATGGTACAGATGTAGAGAACTTTATTAAAGAAATGAAGGAAAGTTCTGGTGACAAGATTTCAAAACAAATAAATTACAAAAAAATGATGGAAACGACTAGGAAAATTTATTCAGAGATTACTTCTATTATTGTAATTGTTATTTTTGTTGTAACAATATTAATTGCATTGTTTGTGCTTTATATCGTAATAAAAACTTTGTTGGTACAGAGAAAACAAGAATTGGGTATTTATAAAGCAATAGGATATTCAAATTGTCAATTAATGGTGCAATTGATGGGAAGTATATTAACGTCCTCTGTTTTGGCAGTGTTATTATCGTCTGTTTTTAGTGTGATTTATACTCCACAAATTAATCAGCTTATTTTTCGGACAATAGGTGCTATGAAAAATAATATGGAAGTGTCGTTTACGTTTATAATGCTATTTGCTTTAATACAGATTGTAGTAAATATTATTATAAGTATTTTTTTGACTAAGCCTATAAAGAAGATATCAGCATATACGTTAATTAAGGAGAATTAGAGATGAATTTTGGAGATAGCTTAAAAAAAATTAGGACTAATCAAGGGTTGTCACAGGAACAATTAGCAGAAAAAATCGGAGTTTCTAGACAGGCAATTACTAAATGGGAAACAAACAGAGGATTGCCAGATGTTGAAAATATGATTATTTTGGCGAATATATTTAATATGACTTTAGATGAATTAATACTGCAAAGAAAAAATGAACAGGAAATACAAGAAAATCTTTTTAGTAGTGAGACAGTTTATGATATAGATTGCGTCAAACATTTTGATATTCGTGTAGGAAACGCTAGAAAAATCTTTATTTGCACCTGTGACGATGAAAAAATACATATAAAGCTTAGGTCTGATGTTTTAGATAATCTTAACTCTCTGTATAAAGTAAAAATTGATGAGAAAAAGCATCGAATTGACGTAGATTGCAAAAATATAAAAGAAATCAGCAGATTCGAGTCTGAAAAATTACTTGATATAATTATAATGTTGCCAAAAGATTTTACAGAACACTGTGAAATTGATGCGAATGTAAAAGAACTCTACATTGAAAACTTAAAAGTGAAACGCTTGGAATATGATGGTGCAGCAGATTTAGTCTATATAAATAATGTAGAGGGGAATTTGGAACTCACAGGAAAAACAGACTATGAGATAAACTTGGTAGGAACCTGTGCATTGTTAGATGTAAATCAATTGGGGGCAAAGGCATTGATTCATGTGACTGACATAAGTAAATATAAAGTTGTTAATAAAGGTAGAAAATCAAAAATCTATTGCCTGAAAGATGGTATTCTTAGTGAAGAAATAATTGATGCAAATGGCGAGAATATTATTAGTACTTCAGGTATTAGATCAGAACTTATAATTGTGACATAGTCCAGGAGTAAGAGCCGGAGTTATCTGATTAATGTGACTAGAAATAGTCCATTCAGAAATGGTACTTTTAGCGACATTCTTGATTGAATAATAATATAATATATTATTCGAACAAGATGTAGCAACTTTAGTATACCAGTACAAATCCATGGAATAGCCACACATTTTCCAAATTGTTTTCAAATTTAGTTCACATAAATAACACTTTTGAAAATTATTATATGGGCATAGCAGGAAACAAATATAGGTTTTCTCCTAATTTTTTCTCTCTAATCCTTTTATTAATTATAGTTATCGTAACATAGAAGCTGTGACCTTCGGGTTGCAGCTTTTGTGTTTTTTATGGTGTTTTAGGAAAACGGCTTGAAACTATCAAAAACAAATTGTACTTTTTCCTTATATGACATATTATTTAATTATAGGTTTAGAGTTAGATGAGGAAGGATTTGATAACATGAGTAAGAAAGTTTTGATTATATCATCAAGTCTGCGTAGTAACAGTAATTCAGATAAAATGGCTGAGGAAGCTTTTCGTGGCGCCAAAGTGGCTGGCCACGATGCGAGTTTGCTCAGCCTTAAAAATAAAGATTTAAGATTTTGTAAAGGATGTTTGGCCTGTCAAAAGACCAGACAATGTGTGATTCTTGACGATATGGATAGAATGATTGAGCAGGTCAAGGAGGCCGATGTGTTGATTTTCGTTTCTCCTATTTATTATAACGGTATGAGCGGCCAGCTCAAGACATTTCTAGACAGGTGCAATCCCCTTTATGTTCAGGATTATAAGTTTAGAGAAGTGTATCTGTTAACTACTTCTGCTGAGGAAGGGGAGGATGTGTATCAGCGTGCCGCTTCCGGTATTAACGGATGGGTTAAATGCTTTAAAGAAGCTAAGTTCAAAGGCGTGTTTAACGGCGGTGGTGTAAATGCCCCGGGAGAGATAAAATCTCAGGCAGATATTTTAAAAAGAGCCTACGCAATAGGGCATAATATTTGATATAATATAATAAAGGTTTTGTGTGGAGGAAAAGTATGATTAAGATATTACAGACTAAAGACGAAGAAGTTGTTAATGAAAAAATATTGTTGACTGATGAAAATAAACCCACTGTATTTGGTATAGCAATGCTGGGAGTAGCGTTTTTTTCAGTGCTGGGTTTTTTAAGAACTACATTTACTTCCTTGAAAATATTTTATATTCTTCATAAGCACAAAAAAAAGCGAAAACATTGATGTTTTTTGAGAGGTGGAAAGGAGATTTTGCCTATGAAAAAGAGAAGTTTATTATCAGTGGTAGTGTCCTGCATAATGCTGATATTCATGATGACTGTGAATGTATTTGCGGATGCTCCGAGTATTACACCGGTAAATGATTTGATTGGAAATCCGTCATACAACATCTATATTAATCCGACGGAAAATGGTGCTGTAGTTTGTCCGATGAGTGCAACAGAAGAAGGGGATGAAGTTGCACTTTATGTAACAGCATATGAAGGATATGTTCTTGAGAATATAGAAGCTCATTACGGTATGGGGGGGAATGTTACGCTTACAAAATTTGATGGTGGGTATAAATTTATCATGCCGGCTGCAGACGTTGTTATAAATGCGACATTTTCGGAAAAACTTCCTGAGATAAATGCATATATTAACAGTAATCATCAGCTTATTTATTCAAGTGTAAGTGGGGCAGATCATTATTGTCTTGAGATAGGTGATGACATTTATACCGGAGAATATGCATTCAATTTGTATAGCATATGTGAAACGGCAGGCCTTCCAAATGCCACATATCCGCTTGTTTTATATGCATGTGATAGTAGTAATAATATAATTTCCAGTGTAGCTGCATTATCATATACTTATATAAAATCCGGTTCGGTTAATTGTACCGTTAAGTATCAGACTCAAGTTCAGACATACGGATGGCAGGCTATGGTTGAGGATGGAAATGTATCAGGGACGGTAGGTAAGGCCAAGAGGCTGGAAGCTATAAAAATATCCGTAGAAAATGATGGATATTTATCAGGCGATATTGAGTATCGAACCCATGTACAAAAAGAAGGATGGCACAATTGGGTAAAAAATGGTGCCTTGTCAGGTACAGTGGGCAAATCATTGAGACTGGAAGCTATACAAATCAGACTTACCGGCATTTTGGCAGAGAATTTCTCTGTGTATTACAGAGTTCAAGCTGAGAAAATAGGCTGGCTAGGCTGGGCAAGAGATGGACAATCAGCGGGAACCGCAGGCTTTGGTCTTAGATTGGAAGCAATTCAGATTAAGGTTGTCCCAAAGGATTATTTTGGTATGGCATATCCGCCTGTTAATTGTTGTGATATAAAAGATACAGATAAGATGGAATTTTATAATAAAAATACTCTGGCAGGTGTAACCTACAGAACTCAGGTTCAATCTTATGGTTGGCAGAACTGGGTTTCTAATGGAGCTACTTCAGGAACAGTGGGAAAAGCCAAACGTCTTGAGGCCATTGAAATCAAACTTACAGGGGTATCAGGAATTAACTATGTATCTTATAGAACACATGTCCAAACCTACGGCTGGCAGGATTATGTAAGTGATGGAGCAACGTCAGGTACAGTAGGTAAGGCTAAGCGACTTGAGGCTATTCAGATTAAACTGAATGGATATATAGAAGGGGCCTATGATATATATTATAGAGTTCAGGCGGAGAAATTTGGCTGGCTTGGATGGACAAAAAATGATGGGGTTGCCGGAACATCCGGATATGGCTACCGACTTGAAGCTATTCAGATTAAACTTGTTAAAAAAGAATTACCAACAAGTATTTACGGCATAACAACCGGTGGAACAGCTTATTATAAAAAATAAGAACTAAAAATGGAGTTTAAAATATGTTTTTTAAATATAAAAAACTTGCAGGAGTAATCGCCATAATTATGGCGGTTACTTCTTTGCAGATAACGACAATTTATGCAGATGTGGCAAGTGACGGAGAAGTTGGTGAAGTCACAGGCAGTAAAGAAAGTGATGATACGAGTACAGATTTAGATGGTGGGGAAACTGACATTGTGCTCTCGGACGTGAGCGCAAAGGTGAATGGTCATACACTTGTGTGGAGCCCCGTAGAAGGTGCCGATGGTTATTATTTTACACTAGGGGACTTCACTATATTTCGTAAGAGTACCAGTATTGATATGTACAGCTTTGCTGCCAACAATTCACTGACTAACGGTTCTTACGCATACACCCTATATGCTGTAAACGCTGCCGGTGAAAGAATTACAAATGATCTCACCGGTACATTTACCTATGCCAAAGTTGGTTCTGTTAATTGTACAGTATCTTACAAAACCCAGATTCAGAAGACAGGTTGGGAATCTTCATATGTAACCAATGGAACTACTTCAGGAACTGTGGGAAAATCTCTTCGTTTAGAAGCTATTATCATAAAGGTCTCCAACGATGGAGGATTAAGTGGCAGTGTTAATTACAGAACACATGTCCAAAAACAGGGCTGGCAGTCTTGGGTTAAGGATGGTGCTATTTCAGGAACAGTAGGAAAATCTCTTCGTTTAGAAGCTATTCAAATCAATCTCGCAGGAGATATAGGAGACTACTTTGACATTTATTATCGAGTTCAGGCTGAGAAGTTTGGCTGGCTTGGATGGGCAAAGAATGGCGAAGCTGCAGGTACTTCAAATTACGCATTGAGATTAGAAGCAATCCAAATCGTCGTTAAAGCTAAGAATGCTTATTGTATTTCTGATAAACCAACAAGCATGGGAGGCGTTTTTGATGCCTCCGACAAATATGCTTATTACAACAAAAATACTCTTCCGAGGCTTATCTATTCAACTCATGTTCAAAGCTATGGCTGGATGAGTTGGGTTTCCAACGGGGCAGTGGCAGGTACCATTGGCAAATCCAAGCGCCTGGAGGCTATTAGCATAAAGCTTGTAGGTGGCGGCGATGAAGATAGAATTACATACAAAACATATGTCCAGAATGATGGATGGGGACATTGGAGATATGACGGAGACATCTCAGGTACATTCGGTCAAGGAAAGGGAATAGAAGCTTTAATGGTTAGACTTACAGGTACAGGAACCCTTAAGTCATATTACGACATCTACTACAGAGTAAGAACCAAGAGGTTCGGATGGTCAGCCTGGGCAAAGAATGCCGAAAAGGTAGGTTCCCTAGGTTACGATGAAACTATAGAAGCAGTGCAGATAATTGCAATTCCAAAATCAGCACCAATATCAGCATATCACATCGCAACAGCTGGAACAGCATATAGAGAAAAGTGATATAAGTAGTATTGAATAAGTAAAGAAGATTTAGCTAGAAATTGCACAAGTATAGCCCTATAGGGCAGAGCGTATATCCTAAATAACCAGCTCATTTAATAGTTGACGAAGGCAACTATTAAATGGGCTTTTTTTTAGCTTCCAGGTGGCATGCCAGGGGGTTACAGCAAAACTCAAGGTTTTCGCGAATCTACTGTCTGTGATTTTAGCTTCCAGGTGATTGAATTCAAGATTGTACAGTATATCAAGTGTTTTTGCTAAATCTACTGTATGAGTTGAATTCAAAATATCTCAATGTATTGAGAT
>OMZA01000012.1 GCA_900315425.1 uncultured Eubacteriales bacterium | reverse complement strand
TTGCTTTTAAAGTTCCCTCTCTATCCCAACGCTGCAACGTCTTCACAGAAACGCCTAATAGTTCAGCAAAATCTTTTGGTTTATAATTAGTGATATTGGGTGTGTTCATAAATAATATCCTCCATGAGCACATTTAAACACATTTAACCACTAATGTCAACATTTTTAATTACTTAAGCATCCTCCTTTTTTTGATTTACTATATAGATACCCAAGGTTACCAATATCAGCGCTGCTAATACCTGCCATCCCAGAGCATTATGTTCTTTTAATATTACAAATGATAATAGCACTCCAAATATTGGATTCATGAATTTACACGTGGATACCTTTGATACGTCGTTGTATTTAAGCAATAGACTCCACAAGGTGTAAGCCGCCGCTGAGATAAATCCCATATACAATATAAGCAGAATACACTCCGGCCCTGAATAAACAAGTTTTCCTCCTGCTAAAGTTCCTACTATTGCCATACATATTCCACCGCAGAAAAACTGATATCCGCAAAGCATTACCACATCCGAATCCTTGGAGAATTCTTTTATAAATGCTGATGAAAACGCCGATGACAGTGCCGCTAACAATACAAATCCTTCACCCATAAGACTCATATTCATATCTAAATTATTCCCGGTAACATTTACCAAAACTATTCCTGTAAATCCTAACATACTTCCAATTATTTTGGTTGACGTTAGCTTTTCCTGCTTAAATATAAGACAAGCTACCAACAAAGTTAGAAATGTGCCGATGCCGGTTATTATGGATGACTTAACCCCAGTTGTATGGGCCAGTCCTACATAGAAAAACATGTATTGAACTATTGTCTGAGACAAGCTCAATGTAATTATTCTCTTTGGCTGTGCCGGCTTAATAAACTTCTTTCTGCCGATGCTGGAAAATGTTATAACCATAACCCCGGCTATAGCAAACCTTATTCCAGCAAATAATATCTGAGACCACATATCCCCTGCTGGTATATCAAATAATTTGTATCCAATTTTTATACATGGAAATGCCGAGCCCCATAGCAGGCAGCAAAACATCGCCACTAAAATCATTATTATTCCATTCATTTTTAAAGCCTATCTGTCTTTTACCTGGCACATGCCGGAGATTCATAAATCTTCCCATGGACAAAATAATTATAGGATCTGCACCCACCGGCACAAAACCCATTCTTATCACAGCTGGCACATTTTCCAGATAAAAGTTCTTTTTTAAATTTTCTATTGTACGAAAATGCATCTTCATCATACCATATTTCCGCCAGACTTTTCTCCCTGATATTTCCCTCTGTAAAAATATCATCATACATAGACTCGCATCCTCTTACATTCCCAATGCTGTCTATCCCTATGGACTCTAGCCCTGCGCTGCATCCTCTAAAACCCATCCCCTTTAAATTGCCTCTTATAATATTTTCATTTTCCGTATAATACCCGATGTTATGGGCAATTCCCATGGCAAAGGGCACAGTTCTCATATACTTTTCTACGAATCTTATAACCTCTCCAAAATCAAAGGCGTACTCTATCCCAGCCTTTGCTGCATTTCCCATAGGAGAACAAGCCTGCAGCTGCCAGGCAAATATATCAAACTCTCTAACCTCTTTTATAAATTCTTCTAAATAACTGGAATTTTCTTTATTAAGAGTGGAAATCACCGACACTGGAATGCTATTCTCCGACAACAATCTTATGGCCCTCACAGCTCTGTCATAGCTTCCCTTTTGTCGGTATTTGTCATGAACTTCTTTAGGTCCATCCAAAGAAACCGCCACAGATTCAATCCCAACATCCTTCAGCTTTTGTATGTGTTCTTCCTTAAATAAGAATCCATTGGTTATGATACACACCTTAATACCTCTAGAAGTAAGGGCATTTACAATAACGTCCCAATCTTGTCTCATGAACACTTCCCCACCTATCATGGACACTCGTCTGCACCCTAATTCCTTTAACTGCCTTGCCACTTCAATACATTCTTCAGTGGATAGTTCATTTTCCCGCTTCCTTCCATCCGCTGAAGACCCACAGTATTTACAAGAAAAGCAACAGGCCAAAGTTATCTCCCACACACAGTGCTTTAATTGATATGTCATAACGCACCTCCCACAAAGTGCTATTCACTAGGACTCTGATAGTTTTTTGGATACTCCTGATCGTTTGTCTCGTTAAAATCCGTTTTCTCCTTAGAATCCTTTTCTTTAGAATCTTCAGCCTCCTGTTTTGAATCGTCTTCTTCCTCCATCATCTCCGGTCCTGCATACACGTCAATCATTTCAACATCTTTCCTTTTTTTATAATATTCCGGGCCTGCATAGACACATTTAAATTCATCCTCATTTTTTTTTCTAAACATAACTCATTCCTCCTAACCACTATATTTCCACGTTTCGATTTCTCCAAATATCTATATATAAATACTAAATTGTTCCTCCATCATCGTCAATGAGTTTATTGACAAACTACCCTTTTAAGTAGAAAATATAAACGCATTTTGTATTTAAAAGAATGAGAGATTAACTTGCATGAAAAAATATCAGACATTATTTTTAACAATGCTTAAAATAGGACTCTTCACTTTCGGTGGTGGCTACGCCATGATTGCCCTTTTGGAAAATGAATTTGTCTCTAGAAAAAAATGGATTGAAAAGGATGAATTCCTTGATATGGTTGCCATTGCAGAATCCACCCCTGGTCCCATTGCCATAAACTCAGCAACTTACCTTGGCTACAAGATTCTCGGTGTAACCGGCTCTTTAACTGCAACCATTGCCGTATGCATTCCATCTTTTTTTATTATATATGTAATCTCCCTTTTCTTTGACGCATTTCTTTCATTAACTCTGGTATCATATGCCTTTAAGGGAATCCAAGTGTGCGTTATATATTTAATTTTTTCTGCTGGCATCAAGCTTTTAAAGGGAATTAAAAAAACAGCATTCAACATCTCCATTATCTGTATTGTAATTGCTTCCATGGTATTTAATACATTATTTGCCATTAAATTTTCAACCGTTTACTACATTCTTATAGCCGGCATGGTGGGTATTTTTGCTTATTTCATCAATAATCTTAAGGATAGAAAGGAAGCTGACAAATGATATATCTTAAATTATTTCTTACATTTTTCAAAATAGGTGCAGTTTCCTTTGGTGGCGGCTACGGTATGATTTCCCTCATTCGAGAAGAAGTTATCTCAAACGGTTGGCTAACTGAGGAGAAACTCCTTAACATAATTGCCGTATCTGAATCCACTCCAGGCCCTATTGCTGTAAACATTGCCACTTTCATTGGCTCAAATCAAGCCGGCATCCTAGGCTCATTCTTTGCCACCTTAGGAGTAGTTACACCTTCATTTATAATAATTCTTCTTATAGCAGCTCTGATTCATGGCTTCCTAAAATACAAAGGCGTCCAAGCCTTCTTAAGTGGCGTCAGACCTTGTGTAGTTGGCCTTATCTTCGCTGCTGCTATAACCATGTTCCTTGGCACAGTGCTAGGCTTCAAAAATCTAACAACATCTATGCACCTTGACATACGTGGCCTGGGAATCCTAGTTATCCTCTTCATCATAGACCAGATTCTAAAGCGTAAATGGCAAAAAAAATTATCACCAATAATGATGATAATTTTCTCCGCCTGTATGGGCATGCTTGTGTATGCAATATAGGGTGGCATGTGGAATTTAAAAATCTCATGTTACATATAGGACTTGGCAAATTCCTCTACTGCCTTAACTTCCACAGGAATCATTTGTCCATCTGACTCATAACAACCTTCTAATTTTCTCAATTATAGTTATGTCTGCTGGCAACCACTCCACCTCGTCGATTTGTTGCTTACTTAACCACCTGGACGCTTCGTGTTCTTTTAGTACCAGATCCCCTTTTACAATCTTGCACTCATAACATCCCATGGATAAATGGAATGTTGGATAGTCATATTCTATAGTTCCAATCAAATCTCCTACAGAGATTTCCGTATCAAGCTCTTCCATTATTTCCCTTTCAAGTGCTTGTTGCGGTGTCTCACCCTTTTCAACTTTTCCTCCAGGAAATTCCCAGCCACCTTTTAAATCCCCGTATCCACGCTGTGTGGCAAATACTATTCTTTCATTATCTCTTTCTGCCAAAATAACGGCAGCAACAACAAAAACCGTTTTCATCTCTTTTACTTTATACCTTTTCTTTTGTATATTTATCCATTTACTATGTATTCGTAAATATCTTCTCTTACAGGCGTATCTAACTTCCATTCTATCTCAACTGCTGTTTTATCAGTATTAGCCATAATAAACTGATGTACATTTCCTGTGGCCTTCATTCTACCAAGATAATAAAACTCCTTAGAAATCTTATCGTCCTTATTTTTTCTTACAAATAATTCCACAGATATTCCTCTTTCATTTGCATGAAGAAAATTCTGTACATCCTCCGAATCCACAGTTCTGCTCTGTTTAGATATAGCAATTAAGGAACTACTAGAAGTGAAATGATCTTCGTATTTTATTGTATCCTGTATATCTTCAGCTTTATCATAATTAATAAATACTGGAAATGTCTTTGTCACCTTATCATATTTGTAACCACCAATATTAAGTGGGACCTCATTATGTTCCCAATTTAGCAGTCTACAAGCATCCTCATATGTATATTTCTGATATAGCACAAGTTCTGTATCCTGATATGTTTTGGCATAATCTCTTAAATATCGGTATTTTCCAAATTCCAAAAGTTCTTTAAGAATCATATAAAATTCTTTGTTCTCTAACATTTCTCCGAAAGATTTACTAATCTCGTAATCTCCACTAGAATCCTTTTCTATAAATACACAATTCTTATATGTCTTCTTTCCTGAGCCTGATGGAAACTCATTTGTCATTACATTTATGACACTTTTTAATTGTTTTTCCGAACAATTCTTACCATATTTTTCTTTTAAAGAATTACGAAATCCTGAAATTAACTTGTCTTGATAAGTTAATATTTTATCTAAAAGTTCTATCTCATGAATTCTCTTTCCGTTAGCGAGTTTTTTTGAAACAAACTCAATTATTTTTTCTTCGTCCTTTGAAAGACGACACTTATAATCCTTTTCATATTTCACAAGAAATTTATAATAAGATCCCAAAGATGCATTATCAAATATACGACAAACATCCATTTCCCCATATCTGTCAAAATCCAACAGACTTGGGATATGTCCTAGTTTAAACTTTAATCTTTGATAATTGTCTTTAAGTAATTTTATATCACTAAAGTTCGCTGTATCAATAGCTTCATATATTCTCTTTCTTGCAATTTCATCAAAATGTATTGTGGACATTCCGGGAATTACTTTTTCACCTTCTGTCACATAACGTCGAATGTTGTCTTTGTTATATGTTCTGTCTCCTGAAAGAGCTATTGGAATCATAAAGTTATTCTTATAATTCCCAATAAAATCCAATATAACCACAAAGTCTTTGTCGTCATATTTACGAAGACCTCGTCCTAACTGCTGAACAAACACAATCGGTGATTCTGTAGGTCTAAGCATAATAACCTGATTTATCTCCGGTATATCAACACCTTCATTAAAAATATCAACCGTCAAAATATAATCAAGATAATCTCCGTTTGTTGTTTCCGCAGTTAATTTATTAATACATTCTTCTCTATAACTCTGTGAATCCTCTCCAGTTAACACCGCCGTTTTCAGACCTCTCGCGTTAAACTTCCTTGTCAGTTCAGCGGCTACTTCTCGTCTACTTACAAATATTAACCCCTTTACCCTGTCACCGCTATATCCATAGTACTTCGCCTGCTTCATAACATAATCAACTCTCTCATCTGAGGTCATATAATTGAAACTCCGAAGTTTCTTAATATCATCCTTGTTATTTTCATCATCATTTGATGTATATCCATCAATCTCAATATCAGTAATTCCAAAATAATGAAACGGACATAAAAGATTATTTTCCATAGCTTGTTGAAGCCTTATTTCACAAGCAATGTTGTGATCAAAAAGCTCATATACATCAAAGCCATCCATTCTGTCTGGACTAGCTGTCATACCAATCCATAAATTAGGATTAAAATACTCCATTATTCTCTGGTAAGAATCTCCTGCGGTATGATGGGCTTCATCAAGTACAATCACCGAGAAATCCAAAGCATCATACTGTTTAAAATACTCTGGTTTTGACATAGTCTGAATCGTGGCAAATACAATATCCGCTTTTAAATTCTCTATCTTATCCTTTTCGGAAACGTTTCCAGAAATAAGTCCAAGACTTTTTGTTCTACCAAATATTTTTCTATAACTTCGTAAAGCTTGCTTTGCAATTTGTTCACGGTGTACTAGAAAAAGTGCTCTACCATTGCATTTTGAAGAAGTCGAGATATTTTTCCATTCACCTTTTTTATCAAGAAGGATTTCTCGCAATGCAAAAGCAGATGCATAGGTCTTACCTGTTCCTGTAGAACTAAGCAATAATGCCCTGGTTTCTCCAGATTTTACAAGTTTTTGAAGATTGTTTATAAACTCCAACTGCATACTATTAGGTTTTAACTTAAACGCTTCGAGATTAATTACTTTATCTTCTCTGGCAATTTCCTTTTGTTTTTTAATTATCTCTCGTTCTTTCTTTTTAAGTTCCCTGAGATAGTTGAATCTCTCCTTATACGTTTCCGCAATATCTTTATATTTCTTGGTTTGAGAACTATTCCATAATTCTTCAAATTCCCCAAGAATATCTATAACCATTTCGCCTTTGTTAGTAGAAATAATTTTTGTATTCCACTCTGCATTTACAGTAAGTGCCTTGCCGGTAAGATTAGAACTTCCAATGATTATTCTATATGTTTCCTCCTGACGAAAAATATATCCTTTTGTATGAAAGCCATCATTTGAACTCTGTACAAATGATTCCGGATTAGTATCTGAAGGATCTTCTGCACCATTAAACATCTCTTCGTCCTGATTACTTTTTACCATATACATCCTAAGCTCTATATTTGAAAGACTATCCAACTTATCTAAGGTATAAGGGTCTGTAAAACTTTCATAATCAGTAGTAAGTATTCGACCTTTTACTCCCTTTTTTTCAAGATTTTTAAGCACTTGAAGAAGTGGTGTGATTCCTCCTCTTGTAATAAATGCAACAGAAATAGCGAACTCATCACATTTGCTAAGTTCGCTTTCCAACTCAGATAGAACCTTAACACCCTTCGCATGGTTATTTGAAATAAACCTTGGACGAAGTGCTAGATTCGAATCCATTCTATAATCTATAAATGCTGTATTTAGTCCATTTATGATCCCATCGTTATTTTTTTTCATCCAATTCCTCCAACACATCTTCAACCCAATCTTCTTCGGTATGATGGGCTTCATCAGCGTATGTCAACATAAGTCTAAAAGTTTTTTCGGACATTCAGGAAACGAATCACGGAAGGATCTTCTGCTGCTGAGATCCCATGCTGTACCTCGTCTAGTTCAAGGCACTCTACAACACGATGCACATCTTCCGCTTTTCCCCACTCGCCGACATGAGCTTTCAGTCTAAGCCCTTCAGACTTTACTCTTCGATAGATTGCTTTGAAATTCTCTATCGGTTGTGCCAGCTCATCACCGTACAGATCTATCGAGTAAAATGCTTTACATTCCCAAAAATGTGACAGACAGTTTTCCAAATATGCTATATCACAATGTCGTGACATTCCTATCTGAAGTCTTAGTTCAATATCAGGTGCAATTTCTTGATGAGCGGTTTCAAACGCATCTACAAATTCCATCAATACGACATTCACATCTTCCAAACACTCTTACTGATTTCATAAAACCCATCGTGATATGCGCCCTCTCCAGAAAAGAAGGTTTCAAAACCACACTTCTCCAAAACACGTCCGGATGCTATATTCTCCAAAAGACGAACACCATACACTTCAGAAACACCTACCCTCTCGGCCATTACAGGAAGAAAAGCCTTCACTGCTTCCGTCGCATACCCCTTACCTGTGAATACTTTTGACACATGATATCCAATTTCCCATTTACCTTCTCCAATAGGAACCAACTGGACATAACCAATGTTTTTGTCCTCATCTTTAGTGATCAAGGCATAGACCAAAGGACCTTCTGTAGTTCCATACTGCGATATCAGAAATTCAAGCGTTTCTTTTGCATCCTCCAAAGTCTCGAAAACTTCATCCGGAACAAATCTTCTTATGTCTTCATCCAGTGAATTCTTGTGAACATCCATCGCCATGTCCATTGTCATTTCCGTTATTATCAATCTATCTGTTTCCAACAATATACTCATATTTTTATCCTCAACATTTCTTCCGCTATTTTCAATGTTTCCTCCACAGTTCTACTATCATCACGCAACAATACCCTGAAGCCGGAATAAAGGAATTTATCATATACTTCTTTGGAATTGACCCGCATCAGCATCTCCCTGAAATTAGCCATAGCCGCATCTGGATCCGGTTCTTGCATCAGAAGCTGATAAAGGAATTGCTTTTCTCTGTCCGGTCGCTCAAAAAACCTATTTACAGAAATCATCTGATCTGACAGCATCACAAGAACATGATCGATATCGGATATCTTCTTAAGCGTTTCTATTGATATATTAGTATCCACAAATATCCTGCGTCCCTGCTTCTTTAGCTCTTCCAGAATCTGAAGCTCCAAAATCTCACATTCCTTGGTCACTCCCTCTATCCAAGAAGCGTATTCTTCCGGTGTCCTCCGGATAAACTCACGCCAGTCCTGAAGATCTCTTGTATAGCATAGGCAAGGAAATTTATCCTTATCAAGCCTTTCATCCACCAGCTTGTCATGGTAGTTTTCCCCACAGGCGATACCGTCATATTTTTCAGCAAGAAGCTTCACCATAGTGGACTTTCCTGCATATGCAGTTCCGATTATGTAATAAATGTCTTCCATCTATAATACTCTCCCACAGGAATCCGATCATTCAGACTTTAATCAGGATCCCATATTTCTCCGGAGGGCGATAATACTCACCCATAACTTCATGTTCTCTGTAATCTCTAAGCATATCCATATCAATCTCCGCACTATTCCCCATAAAACGATTACCTCGCTCGTTTTTTCATATGCT
This sequence comes from uncultured Eubacteriales bacterium, assembly GCA_900315425.1. Lineage (GTDB taxonomy): Bacteria > Bacillota > Clostridia > Lachnospirales > Lachnospiraceae > Bovifimicola. The sequence continues at coordinate 41,992 of OMZA01000012.1, read as the reverse complement.
TCTCATAATATACCACATATCCCTTCGCCATAAAAGAAAAGAACAGCCATATTTCAGGCTGTTCCATTTCAAAAGAACGGAATTGATGCAGGCATCGCTTCCGCTGAAAACAAAAATGTTTTCGTTCCTTCATCTAAAGAACATTATAAATCTATGAATGTCAATAAACTAAAACCAATGCTTCGCATATTCTTTTAAAAATGAGTCTACAACTTCATAGAACACATGTTTATCAACTGTGTCTCCACCAAAATCATATTTATATGTGATATACTCTTCCATATCACGATTATTCCATGATATTTCTACTATATCATCTACAGCCTGGAAATATACATCTGCTAAGATTCCACCTGATGAAGCTGGATGCCATCTATGTCTTAAACACCATTCATCAAGAGTATCATAATATCTATCAAACTCATCATCATCATCTGAATCGAACTCTCTAGCATTATCATCTTTTTCAGAAGCATACCGTCCCTCTGCTTCGACAGGATAAGGATCATTATTCATATTATCAATAAATTTCCTCAACCATTCTGCAATTTCATCTAGATTCCAGCATGTAGTACAGTTTTCACCATCCCTATCAAATTCCAGAATATTCTTGTTATTAACATACATAGCAAGCTCTGTATATCGCTCATCATCTATAAAATCATATTCTATTGCGAAGCTATTTTTATCGCCGATACATACTTTTGACATTATTTTTTCCCCTTTCTGTATTTATTATATTCTGTCTTAAAATATGTTGATGGTTGACTATATGAAGCTAAATAATCAATCTCTGGAATCTTTTTACACCTAATATAGGGCATATCTAATTCTCCATACTTGGGTGTAATATTGGTATAATCAAGTAATATGTATATTAGTTTCTCGCTCGTGTCAAGCGTGTGACACCTTTTTTAAATGTACTCACCCAAATCCTCTTCAATTTTTTCTCTTATTTCTCCAATGATACTCTCGCATTTAACTTTTCTTAATCCTGCTTTCATTCCAACGCTTAGCAATTCTTTGGTTCCAGGATTTTTGCCGTTTCCATCAACTGATGTGGTATGTTCTCCCCAATAAGTATTACTATATGTCAAATCATATGCGGGACTTAATTTCCATTTATCTGAATTTCCATCATACATAAAACTAAAGTTTTTCGCATGGTCATCTCGATTATGTGCAAAGACATTGAAACACATCCTTCTAAACATATTTTCGACATCATTTTTGTTTTCCCTTGTAAGAATTCTCGTGAGTTTAAACAAATCATTGTAATCTAAACAAGGCGTCCTAAAATCTGCTTCTAACAAACCTGCTACTGTAACAATATGGATATTCCTATTTTCCTTATCTCTATCAAATCTTACCGTTCCAAAATAACCATTACAAGTATTTGATTGAAAAAGACGTGTCTCTGTCATTTCTATTCCACATCTTTTTGCACACAAAGAATAGTTATATTCGTGAATTCCTATATCATTTGTATCAAATTGAGATGCAAACTTTATAATCCAATCTTTGTCATCAATTGTCGTAAATATTTTTGGTCTTGCGCCTCCACTGCTCCCAGCCATTTTGAATATACTATCCAAATCTTTAGAATATTCTGTTTTTAATATTTTACTACATTCTCCGGCAATATAATCCAAATCTAATATCGTATCTGTACCTGCCACTTCATAATCCGGTTCGTATTCTAACGCTCCCATTCCCGATTGACCAACCATAGCAAGTCTATCCAGTATGGTTACATCTCTATTCATATTTTTTTCTATAAGTACCCTATCTAATAATAATCTTCCCCAAGCATCAGGAAGACTATCTGCAAAAACACCAAATAATCCTCCAAAATACGTTTTAGATGGAACAAACACTTTCTTTTCCAAAGGCAATGAAAATGGGCTAATGGAAAATCCTTCTTCAAGCCATCCATCATCATAAGAGAAAGCAACCATTCCATTTTTCATCATTGCTAATGTTCCCACATATCTGCCATTATATTTTACCTTTAATGATTTTAGACCAGGTATCAGATTAGCTTTGCTCATTAATTACCTCCTCGATAGATTGATAACCAACTGAAGTAAACAACGATTTAATCTCATCGGCCGCATCAAGTTCAACCGCAATTTTCGTTAATGATAAAAGACTAATATTACCAGTCGTTTCAAAACGTTTAATTGAGCCATAGCTCACCCCTGTTAATTCACTTAATTTCTGTTGTGAAATCCCTCTGCGCTTTCTTATATTTTTAACATTATTTGCTACTATTAAATTGATTTCTTCTGGCGTCTCCCAAGTATATTTTCTCATCATCTGGTCCTCCTAAAACCACTATACCTATACATAATTATAGATAATATATTATCTTTTTTCAATACATTTACCGATTTTTAGATAATATATTATCTACCCTTATAGGAACCAAAAGTCAATTATTTCATCCCTTCCCCACAGCTTCTCTTATACTCCAGTGGAGATTTGTCCCAGTAGTTTTTGAAGGCTTTGGCGAAGCGAGATTGGGTTGCGAACCCCACCATTTCGCTGATTTCTGAGACCTTGTATTTATTTTCCAAGAGAAGCTCTGCGGCTCTTTCCATTCGTAATTCATTGATGAATTCCCGGTAACCTTTGCCGTATACACCCCTGAAATAATTCTTAAGGGATGTATAAAATGTCAAGATCTAATGTACAAAAAAAATTATATAAAAATGTACAATTAGTCTGTTTGTTTTAAGTGGTCTTTTAACCTGTATGACTTTCCTGATATTGGTTGTTAATATAGTGCTTTTCTTTTCATAGCAAATCCATATAAAATAAAAAGAGGCGTAATGAATATCAATAAAATACACATAACGCCTTTTCTGATGTCCTTAATCTATGTAATTATGCACTTACCACATCATTTTTCCTTGCTTCCTTATCTTGCTTAGCATCTATACCTATCCAGTTTTTATCCGAGCTTGCAAGCCTACTCTTATATCTTTCACTTTTAAAGGTTGATTCAAGACGCCTTATAATATCATCCATGCTTTGTTCTCTCATACCAGGATCATTTAATATATATTCTTCAAAGCATTTTCTCAATTTGTCTTTTGAAACTTTGTCCTTAAGGTAATATATATCAAATATATCCTTAAATCTTGTAGAGGCTGCACCGAACTTAAGAAGAGATCTTAATTTTTCAGAAAACATCTGTTCTTTCGAATTAATCAAAAGACTAACTCCTTCTTCGTCATATGCTATATCAAAGCAAAACTCTTCGATGATCCTGTTGGCTTAACTCAGTTATTTCACCGACTCTTGCAAATGTAACTCCTTCTATAACATTCAGCTAATTGTTACATTCCTATTCAAGTTGCTTTCTGCAATAGCTTTAAGTACAATATCCTGGCATACCTTTGCAGTAAGATTCGCACCTGTATATCCAGATTCATCATTTGCCCTCATCATATCTGCAATAATTCCCATTATAAAACCTCTGTTTCAAATGCCTCTAATATAATATCACTTTTAGGTAATTCAGATGCCATATCCTGAATAAAAGCTATATCCATCTTATCAATTCTTTTTCTAAAGTTTTGTAATATTTCCTTATAATAATCATATGGCAAACGTTTTTTATTTCTAAATAATTCCAAAAGCATTCTTTCATTACCATACATCCTTATCATTCCACCATCTACTTCATAATTGATCATCCCAAGTTCAAGACTTTGATAATTATCAAAATACTGAACAACACGTTTATCTGTTATTTTGGATGAATCCTTATCAGTTGCTAGATGATACTTTTCTGGAATCGTATCAGTTAATCCCAAATAATAAAAAGCGCTTCTCATCGTAAATACAGCATGAGGATATTTTTTTGATATTATAGACGTTTCAAATTCAAAGTTCTTATCCGAATATATTCCCGGCTCAAGCTTTATGATTAAGCCAGCATCTAATGCCCTTCGGATTTGATAGTCATTTTTATATTTTGTCAAACATTCATTATAGGTCATCAGCATTTAGGTAATCCTCCGTAGTTCTATACCTTTTTACGGATATTTACCTAAATATACTTCATTTAACCACATAGAGGTCTAGTCTGAACTTCCAGATTATCTCTATCTGGTTATTTTTAGCATTATGGTTATTTTTAGCATCCTAACTCTTTTTATAATTACACAACTGCCAGAAGGCAACTGCACTGGCCGCCGCTACATTTAAGGAATCTACCCCTTCTGCCATAGGAATTTTTACCACATAATCACTTTTAGAAATGGTTTCTTCTTTTAATCCTTCCCCCTCTGTACCCATGATAATTGCCAACTTTTCCTCCTGCATAAGTCGGTCATCGTCTATGGATACTGAATCATTAGTTAAAGCCATGGAAGCTGTTTTATAACCCATTTCCCTAAGCTTATCCATAGCATCAGGCCACTGATTCTTGCCTAGAACCGTCCAAGGCACCTGAAATACCGTTCCCATACTTACTCTAGTGGCTCTTCTGTACAAGGGATCACTACAGGCTGCTGTTAAAACAACTCCCTGAGCCTTCATAGCCGCTGCGGACCTGATGATAGCCCCAACATTTGAAGGATTTACGACATCCTCTAATACAACTATTCTAGATTTTCCTTTGCAAATGTCTTCTAAAGAAGGAAGCACCTTTCTTTTCATTGCACAAACCATCCCCCTTAAAAGTTTGTAACCCGTAAGATTAGCGATTTCTTTAGTCGGCGCTTCGTATACAATAAGCTCTTCATTCTTAAGCTTTTCCAATACTTCCATGGTCTCAGAATCATTTACCCCGACTTCTTTGAGAATAGATATTGGTTTATATCCGGCACGAAGAGCCCTGGTTATTACCTTAGGGCTCTCCGCTATAAATACGCCTAAATCCGGCTCATTAATATGCATTAACTGATTCTCTTTAAAGTCAGTATATACCTGTAGTTCTTCTACATCTTCTAATCTATCTATACTAACGATTTTCATAAACAATCTTTCCCTTGCAAATGGTGTAGTGAATCTTTCCAGGTAGCTTCCATCCTGTAAACGGACTATTTACCGCCTTGGAAGCATAATCCGTTACAACCCACTCTTCATTTTCGCCAAAGATTACCAGGTCTGCCTTCTGTCCGGCCTGAATCTTTTCCGGCTCAATGTTATAGAATTTAAGAGGGTTTGCACTCATTAATTCAATAAGCTTCATAAGGGAAATGTGTCCCGGCTGCACCAAAGACTTGATTCCCAAGGCAAGGGATGTCTCTATACCTGTTATTCCACTTGGTGCATTGGCCATAGGTCTATCCTTTTCCTCCTTAGAATGAGGGGCATGATCTGTAACAATCATATCAATAGTTCCATCCACTATACCCTTTATAATTTCCTCTTTATCTTCCTGTGTTCTAAGAGGCGGATTCATTCTGGCATAAGTTCCATATTCTAAAACAGCATCTTCTGTCAAAGTAAAATGATGAGGGGTAGCCTCTCCATGAACATCTGCCCCAAGTTTTTTGAAGGTTCTAAGAATTTCAACACTAACCTTGGAACTTAGATGCTGCATACACACTCTGGCTCCGGATTCCATGGCAAGAACACAATCTCTAGCCACCATAATATCTTCTGCTGTGTGAGAAGCACCGCCATATCCAAGTTCTTCTGACACTTTGCCCATATTTACTCCGGCCTGTTTAACAAATAATGGGTCTTCCTCGTGAAGTGCTACCGGAAGATTAAGTGCCTTCGCTCTCTTCATGGCCTCTAATAAAACTGCTTCGTCCATAATAGGAATACCATCATCAGTAAAACCTGCTGCTCCTTTACTTGCCAAATCCTCCATATCCACTATTTCCTTACCTCTCATGCCCTTAGTGACATTTACAGTGGTAAGAATATTAATGTCCGTCTCTGCCCCTTTGTCTAGTACATACTTTAAAGTCTCCGGATTATCCACAGGAGGTTTTGTATTGGCCATAAGAATTACCGTGGTAACTCCGCCTTTAGCCGCAGCCTTGGCCCCTGAATATATATCCTCTTTGTATGTGAATCCCGGATCTCTAAAATGAACATGGCTATCCACCAGCCCTGGGGATACCACAAATCCTGTGGCGTCAATTACCCGCACATCACTTCCTAATTCATCTACGCCTAGATTCTTACCTGTTTTAACAATCTCATCCCCGTCAACAACCACGTCCATGACTTCATCTACATTGTTAACCGGATCTATAACTCGTCCATTTTTTATAACTAACATAATGCCTCCTTTTTAAATATCTTATTATATATCTTGGAATTTATCGACTATTCTAAGTGATAAAATACTTCAATATCCCTTATACTTCCTTGAATTCCACCTCGCCTGTTACCGGACTTTTCTTAGTATAATCAAATTCATACACCCTTTTTCCTTCCGGAAATGTAAAACTTTCCAATGCAGACATCTTCCTGTTAGGATGCATATGAAGCATTTCATCAAGTCGCAAATAACTTAGAAAATAATCCAACTTATCCTGACTGCAATAATTTTTTCCAAAATCCTTTAGAATCTCGAACTTTCTCTTGGCAGAGATACCAACTCCCGATAATTTATTGGAATCCAGATAATCTGCTAAAGCATCATACATATCAAAATACGTATCAAAAAATTGCTCTAGATATTTTAAAGAATGTCTGAAAAGCTGGGCATTATAAAATAACTCCACACCGTCACAAACTCTGTGGAGATGAGCATTTTCCTCATAGGAAAGCCACTTACTGTAAAACACTTCATAGGGTTGCTTAGATGAGTACACCAGGCCATATTCCTGAGATCTTTCATACATCTCCGTACCCTTAAGAACCTTTAAGAATCCCAACTGTAACTGGTCTGCGTATAGAGGATAGATATCATTAAAAGATTGTTTGAAGCTTTCATAACCTTCGTATGGAAGTCCGGCAATCAAATCAGTATGTAGATTGATATTATAGTTCTTACGAAGCTCCATAACATTTTCCATAAGCTTTTTATTATTGGCGGTTCTATGAATCATTCTCATGGTGTCCTCGTTGGTGGATTGAATTCCTATTTCCAACTGAACCAATCCCGTTCTCAGGGTTTTTAACAAATCAATCTCTTCCTTACTTAGAAGGTCAGCTCCTATTTCAAAATGAAAATTCGTAACACCGTTATCGTTATCCTTTATAAACTTCCAGATTTTTAAAGAACGTTTACTTGAACTGTTAAAAGTTCTATCAATGAATTTAACCTGTTTAACCTTTTTATCCAAAAAATATTTAAGCTCTCTAAAGACCACTTCCATGCTTCTGTATCGGACAGATTTTTCAATAGAAGATAGACAATAACTGCATCTAAACGGACATCCTCTGCTGGATTCATAATAAATAATTCTGTTTTCAAAATTTTCTAACTCATCATATAAAAACGGAATAGTGTCCATGTCCACCATGGATTTGCTTCCCTGAGGGTGCACAACCATATATTTCTCCCCAGGCTTTCTGTAGGTGGCATAGGCAATTCCCTCCATATCTTCAAAGGGAATCTGCTGATAATTAACTACGCATTTCGTAATGATTTTAAAATTAGTTTCCCCTTCACCTAACATTACAAAATCGCACCATTTTATAAATGTCTCCGGATCATTGGTGGCCTCTGGTCCTCCGGCAAACAGCATAATCTCCGGTTTAATCTTATGGATATCCTCCATAAGTTCTTTCATCTCCTGACTGTTCCATATATAAACGGAAAACCCGATAATATCGGGTTTTCTAAGGAGTATTCCATTTAATATATCTTCATACCTGTCATTGATTGTAAATTCTGCAATGTTAACAGTATTACCATCTTCCACATAATCTTTGGCACAGGCTGCCAGCGAATATATGGCCGGATTAGAATGTATATATTTTGCATTAAGAGCTACTAAAAGTATATTCATTATTTACCTTTCACTAATCGTTTGCAGATTTTCCCAAAGCAAATGCCTTTTTGTTAAGTTCTAAGAACTTAGGATTAACATTATTTTCCAAGGCATCCTGCCATGCTTCATCTGAAATCTCTGTAAAATAGTTTGAAAATCTTCCCAACAAAGCTATATTAACAGCCTTTGGTGAACCTGCTTTTAAGGCAATAGCTAAGAAATCCTCTGCATCTACCTTAGCACCTTTTTCCTTCATCTTCTCTACAAGATTCTCAGGATACTTGGCAGCTCCAATAATTACAGGCATTGGCTCCATTTCCTGAGTATTTACAATAATCTGTCCACCCGGTTTTAAGTACTCTAACCATCTGGCAGCCTCAAGTTTTTCAAAAGAGATGATTACATCTGCCTCACCTTTATCTATTACCGGAGAATACACCTTGTCACCGTATCTTACATAAGTAACAACACTTCCACCTCTCTGGCTCATTCCATGAACCTCTGAAACCTTTACATCAAATCCCTGTTTTAAAAGCACGTATCCAAGAACTTTACTAGCAAGAAGTGTACCCTGTCCTCCGACACCAACGATCATAATATTCTTCGTTTCCATATTCGCACCTCCTACTCTACGTGATTCAACGCGCCAAATTTACACATCTGGCTGCATACGCCACAATCAATACAAAGAGTTTCATCTATAACAACTTTCTTATCTCTAACTGAAATAGCAGGACATCCAATCTGCATACAGGCTTTACATCCTACGCACTTGTCCACATCCGGTTTCAACGGAGATCTGTGAACCGTTCCCTTAATCATTACACAAGGTCTTCTGCTGATAATAATTGATGGCTCCTCAGCCTCAAGTTCTTCCTTAAGAACTGTATCGCATTCCTGAAGATTATAAGGATCCACAACTCTTACACGGTTAAAACCTAACGCTCTGCAAAGAGCCTCAAGATTAACCTTTCCGGCAGGCTCTCCACGAAGGTTCTTACCTGTTGTTGGATTCTGCTGATGACCTGTCATACCGGTTATGGAATTATCCAGAATAATAACTGTAGAATTGGTCATGTTATAGGAAATGTCACATATACCTGTCATTCCTGAATGCATAAATGTAGAATCACCAATAATACCTACGCTGTGCTTTTCTCCTGCCTTGCCCATGGCCAGATTAAATCCATGAAGTCCTGAACATGAAGCACCCATACATACATTTAAGTCCATGGAATTAAGTGGAGCAATGGCACCTAATGTGTAGCAACCAATATCTCCGTATACCATGCACTTATTCTTCTTTAATGTGTAGAAGATTCCTCTGTGAGGACAACCGGCACACATTACCGGTGGACGTCCCGGAATCTCATCTTCTAACTTAACACCTTTCTTGGCTTCTTCTCCCATGCACTCTCTTACTAAGTTCTGAGAGAATTCACCACATATAGGGAAGGTCTCTTTACCTATAGGCTGTAATCCTAACACCTTAACATGATTTTCAATAATAGGATCTAACTCTTCAAGAACAATAAGTTTGTCCACCTTTGATGCAAAGTCAAGAATCAATTTACTAGGAAGTGGGTAAATCATTCCAAGCTTAAGAACTGAAGCCTTATCACCAAACACTTCCTTTGCATACTGATAAGAAGTTGATGAAGTAATAATACCTACTGAGGTATCACCCCATTCGATTCTATTAATATCACTAGTCTCTGCGTATTCAATAAGATCCTTTGTTCTCTGTTCTACTCTTACATGAGCATCCCTGGAGTTCTTAGTCATCATAACCTTTGTTGGATCTTTTACATATGGCACCTGGTCTGGTAATACTCTCTCTTCAGTCTCTACAATACTCTGAGAATGAGCAACTCTTGTACACATTTTCACAAATACCGGTGTATTGTATTTTTCAGAAATCCTGTAGGCTTCCTTAACATATCTTCTGGCCTCATCTGAATCTGATGGCTCCAACATTGGAACCTTAGCTGCTACCGCATAATGTCTTGAATCCTGCTCATTCTGAGAAGAATGCATTCCCGGGTCATCTGCCACGAAGATAACAAGACCGGCATTTAATCCCTGATAAGATATTGTAAATAAAGGATCTGCAGCCACGTTAAGTCCTACGTGTTTCATAGCACAGGCAGCTCTTCTTCCTCCCAATGTAGCTCCATGAGCCACTTCTAAGGCAACCTTTTCATTTGGTGCCCACTCACAATAGATTTCATCATACTTTGCCGCTTCCTCTGTTATCTCAGTACTTGGTGTTCCCGGATAACTTGAGATTATAGAACAACCGCCTTCATATAAACCTCTGGCGATGCCCTTATTTCCTAACATTAACTCTTTCATAAATTACACATCCTAACTAAACTCTATACACTTTTATTCTGTAACCTCTTTTGCAACCAGGTTGTCTGCTCCGTAACGTTTTCTTAAAGCAGGCTTCTCAATCTTACCTGTAGCATTTCTAGGTATTTCATCGAAAATGATTTCTTTAGGTCTCTTGTATCTTGGAAGACCCATACAGAATTCTTCTATCTCTTCCTTGGTACATTCCATTCCGTCTTTTATTTCAATAATAGCTGCTGTCTTCTCTCCCAATCTTCTATCTGAAAGACCAATAACTGCAACATCTTTAATCTTCTGATTCTGGCGAAGGAAATCCTCTATCTGTACAGGGTAAATGTTCTCGCCACCGCTAACGATAACGTCTTTCTTACGGTCTACCAGGAAATAAAAACCATCCTTATCCTGCATAGCCATATCTCCAGTATATAGCCAGCCATCTTTTAACACTTCAGCTGTTGCCTCAGGATTATTGTAGTAGCAGGTCATAACTCCAGGACCTTTAACACAAAGTTCTCCAACATCTCCCTGCTTAACTATCTCGTTATTCTCGTTAACAATCTTGCATTCCCATCTGTATCCCGGAATTCCAATAGCTCCAACCTTATGAATGTTTTCCACACCTAAATGCACGCAACCTGGGCCTGTAGACTCTGACAAACCATAGTTAGTATCATATTCATGATTTGGAAAATATTCCTTCCATCTCTTAATAAGCGAAGGTGGAACCGGCTGTGCACCAATGTGCATAAGTCTCCACTGATCAAGGTGATAATTCTTTGGATCAAGTTCTCCACTGTCAAACATATCCAATATATCCTGAGCCCATGGCACCAGCAACCATACAATTGTACATCTCTCACTAGAAACAGCTTCAAGAATAGTCTTAGGCTTTGTTCCCTTTAAAAGAACCGCCTTGCTACCTGCCACCAAACTTCCCATCCAATGGAATTTGGCACCGGTATGATATAAAGGTGGGATACAAAGAAATGTATCATCCCTTCCAGTCTTATGATGCTTTTGTTCCATCTGAGCTGCCTGGGTTAAACTCTGGTGTTTGTGAAGAATTGCCTTTGGAAAACCTGTTGTTCCTGATGAAAAATAAATAGCACCATAGTCCTCGTCTGTAATCTCTATTTCCGGACTTGCACTGGAACAATCTGCTACAAGTTCTCTGTAACTTTCAGCAAAAAGCGGACATCCATCTCCAACATATATAAGAAGTCTTCCCTTGGAAAGACGCTCTGCATGCTGTTCTATACGACCAATAAATGCAGGTCCAAATACGATAACATCCACCTCGGCAAGCTCTGCACAATACAGAATCTCATCGGCATCATATCTAAAGTTAAATGGAACTGCTATAGCTCCGGTCTTTAATATTCCAAAATATATAGGCAGCCATTCAAGACAGTTGTACATGATAATGGCAACCTTATCTCCTTTTTTTATTCCTCTTTCAATAAGCATATTAGCGAATCTATTGGCTTTCTCATTAAATATACTCCATGTAATCTCTCTTCTATATGGCTCAAAGCGGTTCGGTTCAATAAGTTCCGCTTCCTTCCATGTCTTTCTTCTCGAATCTGGTTCTTCCGGATTAAGTTCGATTAATGCCACTTCATTTCCATAAAGCTTTGCATTTCTTTCCAGATATTCCATTACTGGCATTGAAAAATCCTCCTGTAAAATCATTGTGTTATCAGATAAACTTTATCAACATAAAAGTTCATACCACTAAATTTTACCATAAATCATTAGTATACACAAAGATTTTTAGGCATTTTCCACAATACATCCTCACATAAAAAAAACAGCGTAACTTCTAGTCTGTTACGCTGTTCTTATCTTCTTATTCTTCCGATTTTAAACATCTTCATCATTTCATTGGTAAGACTTGAATCATCTGGCTGTAATTCTATATCTTCTCTTTCAACCCACTGAGCATATTTTAACTCGCTTCCATCCATATAAATCTCATCGTTTCCATCTACCTCACAGAAGAATCCGGCCAATATATCATTTGCCATACCCCAAGGTTGAGATTTATAGTACTTTATATTTCGTACCATTATTCCCACTTCTTCCATAACCTCTCTGGCTACGGTCTCCTCTAAGGTCTCACCTATCTCTGTAAATCCTGCAATCAACGCATTGTGGGCATATCCGGACTTATATTTTGTAATCAACAATCTGTCTCCATTAATGACTCCCACTATAACCGCAGGCATAATCCTTGGATACTGAATATATCCGCACTCCGGACAACACATTGCCCTTTCCGTTATGGAATGCTTCATCTTATGTCCACACCTTCCACAGAATTTGCTGTCCGCATACCAGTCCGATAAATGTTTTGCAGTATGCATGGCAAATACTCTGGATTTCGGTTCTAACGAATTCTCTCTAATGTATCTAAGGTCAATTAATTTATACCCTATTACTTCATCTATTATTTTTTCATCTTCTATAGGTTCGTAGATAAAGTATCTTTCATTATCTACAGAGAATAAATAAGTAAGCTTCTTGCCATCAAAATCATCTAAGCCCCATACCTCTTCTATTATGGGTAATCTAACTGCATTAGATAATTCATCAATTCTGGCAAGCACCTTACTTCCTGCCACAATAACTACAATATCTGTTGCATTTGCCACCGCATCATGGTCATATTCATTATGTAGTTTATGTGGTTGTATATCCTGCAACATCTATATCACCTACCCTGCCAAAATCCTTACTTCAAATTCCCTTCTAACTGTAAACCAAACAATCATATCTGACAGCTTTTCTAGTTACCGAATAAGACGGTGTAAGTCCTGCTAAATATGGCCCATCTGGTGGTCTCTTTATAACTATTTTCTTGGGATTAGCTTCTATAGCCGCCTGCACCAACTCATTTTCATCAGAACAAGGCGTCTCTATTCTATGTAGAATCTGAAGTTTTTTCTTTGATTCCGCACTCTTCTTTTTCTCTGGAAACATTGGATCAAGGTAAATAAGTTCCGGTTTATAATCCAATTCCTTTAGAAGTTCTTTGCTGTCTCCCTTTTTTAAATTCATTCTCCCAACTATTTCCCTTATCTGTGGATTATTTCTCCCTCTTATAATTGCATCCTGTAATAATGTTGCCGTTATCTCGTTGTGTTCAAACATCTCAACATGATACCCTAAGGCCGCTAAAATAAAAGAATCTTCTCCTAATCCAGCAGTACAATCCACTGCTCGCACTGTTTTTTCGTAAATATCTGCCGGCGGTTTCGTAGCCTTCAAAAGTATCTCATGTGGCAAATGTCCATTGGTGACCCGGTTTAACAGCCTGGTGAAGTCCCCTTTTAATACTTGCTTTCCACTAACGAGGGCAATCCCGCTTTTATCTAATAAAAAATACATTGCCTCTTTATCATCCGGCAACGTAGTTATAATTTTCACTTCAAATTGACTGGCAAGCCTTCTTGCCCTGTCCATATCTACACCCTTTCCCTGAGTGCAAATTGCCTTTATCATATCTTCCAACCTTTAAATTTTACTGGTATTTACTATTTTACCATATTATAAATTCATTTCCATAAAGAATTTCCTTAAATAAAAATATTTTACAAATTATATATAAAATATTAATAAATGCGACCACTACTTGGTAATGGCCGCATTCTTATTTGCATTTTATATGAACTCTTTCTCTAGCTCTTCTTAGTTAAACTCTGTCTCAAGCTCAAGTATATGCTCAGTATTTAACTTGTTACAATAGTCAACAAACTTATCAAGGGCAATGTTTTGTACCTGTTTGTTAAGTCCTCGAATATTGATAGATACTGTATTCTCCTCAGCTTCTTTATCACCTAATACCAGGATGTATGGTGACTTAGCATGCTGCTTGAATTCTTTAATCTTTGTTCTCATGTTCTTATCAGAGTAATCAGCTTCAACTCTAATTCCAATATTGGTAAGAGCTTCTTCAACTTTCTTAGCATACTCGTTGTGCTCTGTTCTGATTGGAACTATAGCTACCTGTCCCGGATTGAGCCAGAATGGGAAGTTACCTTTGAAGTTCTCGATAATAATACCGATGAATCTTTCAAGAGATCCGTAAATAGCTCTGTGAATAACTACCGGCATCTCCTCTGTTCCCTCAGCTGTTACATATGTTAATCCAAAGTTATGTGGAAGCTGGAAGTCAAGCTGGATAGTTCCACACTGCCACTCTCTTCCCAGGGCATCCTTTATCTGAAGGTCAATTTTAGGACCATAGAATGCTCCATCTCCTTCATTTACCTCATATCCGTCCGGACCATACTTCTCATCTAAGATTTCTCTAAGACCTGCCTCAGCTCTGTTCCAAACCTCAACATCTCCCATGAAATCATCTGGTCTTGTAGATAATTCTGCTCTGTATGTAACTCCAAATGTGCTATAGATTTCATCAGCAATGGCGATGATATCTGATATCTCATCCTTAATCTGAGATTCCATTACAAATGTATGATCATCATCCTGTCTAAACTCCTGAACTCTGAAAAGTCCGTTCATCTGTCCTGATTTTTCTTTTCTATGAAGAACATCATACTCACTATATCTAATTGGAAGTTCCTTATATGAATGCTTTGTTCTCTTATAAGTCATCATTGCATTTGGACAGTTCATTGGCTTAGCTGCCATTGTATCAATATTTTCACGGTTGTAGACAATTGTTCCGGCTTCAAGCTTAGCCTGAATATCCTCTTGTGCATTTGTTCCATAGTTTGCAACTACATTTTCGATGTTAGTATCTGCTTTTACATTTCCTGTAATACCAGGAACAATAAACATGTTATTAAGATAATGAGCCCAATGTCCACTTATAAGCCAAAGCTTTTTGTTGTTAATAAGTGGTGCTGAAATCTCTGTATATCCATGCTTTCTCTGGATTTCTCTAGAGTATTTTAGAAGTGTCTGATATAACTCCCAACCACGTGGTAACCAATATGGCATACCTGGTGCTGTCTCATCAAACATGAACAAATCCAACTGGGCACCTATCTTCTTGTGATCTCTTTCCTTAGCTTCCTCAATGAGTTTTATATGTTTCTTTAACTCATCCTTACTTGGAAATGCGTAGAAATATACTCTCTGTAATCTCTCTCTGTTCTCATCACCTTTCCAATAAGCCATTGATGTTGAATGCACCTTAAATGCTGCATTCATAAGTTCCTGAGAGTTGTCAATATGAGGTCCTCTACAAAGATCTATATAATCGTCGCCTGTTGTATATGTAGTGATAATCTCGTCCTCCGGAAGATCCTTAATAAGCTCAATCTTGAACTTCTGGTCTTTAAAGATTTCCATAGCTTCCTGCTTAGAAACTTCTTTACGGGTCCAGTCCTCTCTTCTTTTAACGATTTCTCTCATCTTATCTTCAATGGTCTTTAAATCGTCCTCTGTGATTTTCTTGCCTTCTGGAAGCTCAAAATCATAATACGCTCCGTCTTTAATCTGTGGTCCAATTGCATACTGAACATCCTTGCCATAGATTTCAATAACTGCCTTAGCTAAAATATGTGCAAGGGAATGTCTGTATACGCTGAGATAGAATTCTTTATCCATCTTAGTAACTCCTTTCACTTTTTCTTCTTCGTTATAAACAATAAAAAAATCCCAATCCGCCTTATGGCGAATTGGGACGATTGCTCGCGGTTCCACCCAATTTATCATTTAAATTCATCTAAATGATCTCTTAATTACGATCGTAACGTGATCAGCGAGTCCGATTAAGGACCTCTCAGAGGTGGTCTCACAACATCTTCCGTAAAGCCTTGCAGCACCGGCTTCTCTCTGTAACTTTCAATATTGCTAATGTCCTCGTCAACGATTTATTATTTATCTTAAATAATCTTAAATGTAAATTCTATGGATGTCAACCAAATTGTTTCTTTTAAATTTTAAAACTTTTATCCTTTACGAATTGCGTAAACATTTTTATTGTGTTATATTATACTTAACTACTGTTTCGGTTTTAAAGGGGGGCTCATTATGGGATATGGTTCAGAATTAAAAAGAATCCTTGATAAAAAGCATATTAAAGTAAGTGAATTAGCCAGGGAAACCGGCATCAGTCCAACTACTATTTACTCATCTATTCAGAGAGATTCTTCTATAAGATATGATTACGCACTTAAGATTTCTGAATATCTTAATATTAGTGCAAAAAAGATCTGTGGAAATGTGCCTGCAGGTTACCATAAAAAAGACGAAGATTTGGATTTAATCATTGATTCCTACAGACATTTAGACAAAGCCTCTAAAGAACGCTTATTAAAGTACATCAAAAAATTGTCTTCGTAAAAATAAGTTTTCATCACTCATTTATTAAGTTATAATGTAAAAAACATTAAACGGAGGTTTATCATGCCAGATATTAAGAAAATTGAAAAAGATCTTAAAAAAGATCTTATGAACAAAGCTGTTAAATCGGCTACTAAAGAAGCTAAAGATATTGCCAAAGGTGAGAAAATTCAGGATTCTGTAAAGGATGTTGCTAAAGATGTATCTGACCAGGCCATCAAAAGCATTACAAAATCTATAAAAAAATAAAAAACTTAGGGCCGATACGCCATATAGCGTACCGGCCTCTTTTAAAATATTCCTGTTATAAATATTTCTACTCCAATTCCAATTAGAATTACTCCTCCCATTATCGTTGCATTATCTGCAATCTTTTCTCCCAATTTTCTTCCAAATATCAATCCAACTATACATATAATACAAGTAGTTATAGCAATTATTATCGCACTTAGCAACGCACTTGCTATGTTGTAATTAGAAATTGTAAATCCAACTGACAATGCATCTATTGATGTTGCAAGCCCTTGGACAAAAAGCACATCCAAGCCTAACTTTGCAATCTTCTCCTCTTTTTCCTCTTCCTTTTCAAATAATTTATTCCCTATTCCTTCTACTACCATCTTACCTCCTAAAAACAAAAGGAGTGTTAATGCAATCCAAGGAATAAACTTTTGAAATTCTTTAAAAGAATTCGCTATAGTATGCACACAAAACCATCCTATAACCGGCATGGCAAACTGGAAAAATGCATATGTTCCGGCAATCCCACACTGTCTTTTCCTAGACATGTCAGGATCACTTAATCCATTTACTATAGATACCGAAAACGCATCCATTGCCAGTCCAACACCTAACAATATATTTTTTATAACAAATATTATCATATAAGTTCTCTCCTATCTGCTGTCATAAAAAAAATACGTTGTTCCTTGGAGAGTATCAACCAACCTCCCGGTTAGTCAAGCATAACTTTTTCTATATTCTTTACAACTTCTCTCAAAACCATATCATTTGCATTTACAATGATGTGAGCATATTTTTTATAAAGCGGAATCCTCTCATCATAAAGCTCCTGCAATGTTTCTCCATCCTCTAGCACCACGCCTCGTTCATTCAAATCTCCAAGTCTGTCTTCAATGTTCTCCTCAGACAATTGAATATACACCACTTTAGAAATATCTCTTAAATGCTTCATTGCCTCTTTACCATACACTGCACTTCCGCCTGTTGCAATAATAGTGTTGTCTAATTCCAACTTACTTATCACATCATTTTCTACTTTTTTAAATTCTTCAATTCCCTTTTCATTTATAATCTCAGATAATGTCTTATTATACTCCTTCTGAATAATTAAATCTGTATCAATAAAATCCATTCCCATTCTTTTTGCCAGGACTACACCAACAGTACTCTTTCCAGCACCCGGCATCCCTATAAGTGTTATATTCATGTTGTCATCTCACCTTCATACTTGTTATTTATATATGTAAGCATCCTACATTGGTTTGCATAAGTACCAAGCTCATAAAAAAAACAAGACTCATCGCTAACGATAGTATCTTGCCTGGTCTCATGTGTAATCTCAATCAGCTAAAGATACTAGCACTATTTTTGATACATGTCAATCTACTACACTAAAGGCTACAAGCTTCCCCAATCTCACATGCAAAAACCTCCACCTGAATAGTGGAGGTTTGAAAATACTATTTATTATGCTTATTATTCTACGTCTGCTAAGGCGTCCATATCTTCTTCGCCTGTTCTGACTTTAATTACTCTGTTGATGTTGTATACGAAGATCTTACCATCTCCAATATGTCCTGTATAAAGGGCTCTCTTGGCTGCCTCGATAAGGTCATCTTCTTTTATTCTATTTGAAATGATGATATCTACTTTAATCTTTGGAATTAATGTGTTATCTACAACTGTTCCTCTGTATACATTTGATGAGCCTCTCTCAACACCAGATCCCATAACCTGTGTCATTGTCATTCCTGTAACACCAATTTGGTTCATAGCTCTCTTTAATGCATCAAACTTAGATAGTTTACAGATGATAACAATCTTACGCATACCGTTATCAACAGCCGGGTAAGTTTCAGTCGTCTTAACAACTTTGAGAGCTGCATTCTTCTGAGCTTCTGAAGCCTCGTTGTACTCGCCAACACCAAGGTAAGTGTTCTCGTTAACATCCATTGTAGAGTCAATATCAATGATGCTAAATCCTGCATATGCAGAAGTAAGTCCATGTTCTGTAACATCAAGACCAAGAATCTCTTCTTCCTCTGTTACTCTAAGTCCTACAGTTAATTTAACAAGTGAAAATGCAAAGAACATTGTAACGGCTGCCCAACCGGCAACTGCTGCAAAACCAAGTAACTGAAGACCTAACTGATTAAATCCACCACCGTAGAAAAGACCTTCTTTAATGCCGGCTTTTGCAAATCCTGGAGCTGTATCTGTAGCAAATAAACCAACAGCAATTGTACCCCAGATACCGTTCATCATATGAACACCAACGGCACCAACCGGATCATCAATATGAAGAACATAATCAAGTAACCATACACCAAATATTACCAGAAGACCTGCAACTGCACCAATTACTATTGCACCAAAGGCATCTGTAACATCACAAGGAGCTGTGATAGCAACAAGACCGGCAAGAGATGCATTTAAGGACATTGAAACATCCGGGTGACCATATTTAAACCAGGTAAATAACATTGCTACAACAGTTGCAACTGCAGGAGCAACAGTTGTTGTTAAAAATACTGAACCAAGTGTTGGAATATCTGTAGCAGCTGCTCCGTTAAATCCATACCAACCTAACCAGAGAATAAATACACCTAGACAACCAATAGGTAAGTTATGTCCTGGGAAAGCATTAACCTTAACAATTTTTCCGTCTTTGTCTTTTGTGAATTTACCAATACGAGGGCCTAAGAGTTTTGCACCGATGATAGCTGCGATACCACCAACCATATGTATGGCACAAGAACCAGCGTAATCATGGAATCCCATATCTGCTAACCAGCCGCCGCCCCAGATCCAATGAGCTTCAACCGGATAAACCAAAGCTGAGATAACTGCTGAATAAATACAATATGATAAGAATTTTGTACGTTCTGCCATGGCACCTGAAACGATAGTTGCAGTTGTTGCACAGAACACTAAGTTGAATACAAAATTAGAAAAATCAAAATTTTCGTAAGCAGTGAAGATGTCAAATCCAGGTTTACCAATGAAACCTGCTAAATCCTCACCTAACAATAAACTAAAACCAATCAAGATGAACATTACTGTACCGATACAGAAATCCATCAAGTTCTTCATGATAATATTTCCTGAGTTCTTTGCTCTGGTAAAGCCAGCCTCTACCATTGCAAAACCAGCCTGCATCCAGAAAACCAATGCAGCACCTATGAGAAACCAAACAGCAAACAAATTTTCACTTATGAGTGCTTCTACCTGAGTCATATCCATATTACATACCTCCAAACTTTTTGTTTTGCGGTCAGTCTCCGGAAACTTTCCACCTAATGGTATATTTTTGCAAAAAAAGAAAAGACGTTGAAATCTCGTTTCAACGTCTTTGTTGCCACTTATAATACATTAACATTTTTTAAATGTCAATCACAAATTTTAAAAAAACTAATTTTTTACTTCGCTTTGCGTATTCTTTTCCTCAAGAAAACTGCGTAATAAAGGAATAAATACGCCACCTACTGCATTTCCTAAAGATATAATAACAATTCTTAACAAAGCATCTCCATTCCACATTCCTGCCACCGAATAATAAAACATATCCGCAACACAGTGCTCAAAACCACAAAAGATAAAAACCATTACTCCAAAGAATATCGAAAGATGTTTACCGATTTCGTAGGGACTAGTTGCATATCCTTCAACAGCTATGTATATAAGAATATCACATAATATTCCTAGTATGAAAAGACTAATAAAACTATCGTCGTTTTTTATCTGGCAAATAGTGCTGGCCTTTTCAGATATTCCATTGATTCTTGTAGCCTGGGTAAGCATGGCTATTAACCAGGCTCCAGCCAGATTACCTGCCCATATAATAGGCAGATTCAGGGCATATTCCTTGTCTTTTTGAAAAACATAACACACCTTACCTGTAAACAAATTGAATTTATATAAACATATTACAAACAAACCTGTAGTAAAGAAAAATGCTCCCGCAATTTTATTCTCAAGAGATAAAAATACAATACCACCCATTCCTATACACATACCGGCAATAATTGCTGATACAAACGTTTTTAAATACTTCACTGTTTTCTTCCCTTCTAAGTTCCAGGTATTTCGCCAAAGAACACTATTTTAGTTTATTTTATCTACCTAAATACTCTTTAAGATTCTTAATTATTATCTTTACCTTTGCATTTACATTTTCCGGATCGTTAAAGAGACTTATATATAAGTTTTGAATGTTTTCCTCAAAATCTTTTGGCAATTTTTTACAGTTACTCAATGCGTAACTTGTCATTCTTTTCTCCCCTGGATGCGGCAACTTATTTACAGCAAATATAATATCAAAATATGACTCCATAAATGCCGCTGTTCTGTGGTTGATACTTGGCAAATCATTTCTCTCCACAGCCTTTTTAATCTGCTTGTCATATGATGGCAGATTCCCGGTTAACAACTTGAGATTCTTCTCCACAATATTTTTTCTTAACTGCTTTGGATATGGCACATTGAATCGCTTTTGTAATTCCCCTAACTTGCCCTTTTCATCGTAGAGAATTTTGCTATGAATAAGGTTATACCACATACATGTTGTATAACCATTATAAGCCACGTACTTCTCCACAACATTTTCCAAATCCTTAGCAAAATCCTTGATATTTCTATATAAAATATCAATGTCAATACCATCTAGCAAGGTACAATCATCCTCTAATTCCCAATAATGATTACCAATTTCCATGTAACCACATGACTTACTAAGAATATCTTCCCTTATTTTTTCATCAGGCACAGATTTACAATATATGTATAAATCATAATCCGACTTTTCATCATAATTTTTGCCGGCTCTAGAGCCGCCTAAGGCAATGGCCTCAACTTCATCAAGCTTTGCAAAAGCTTTCCATAATTTTTCAAAATACATACTCTTCCACCTTGTATATTAATGCTTTTCTCTATTTTTCTTTATAACGTACACAATAGCCACATTAGTCCATGCAGCTCCAAAAAAAAGATCCGCTACATAACCTATTTTATTTGGTTCCTGAAGATTAACCCCATCTATTATAATCCCAATTGAACCACTTGCAATCATTATTATCCCAATTATTATCATGATTGCCGAAGTTCTTTTCCAGTGTACATCTACATTCATTCCGTTTAGTCCATCCTCAAGTACCATAACAAGCATGAAAACTGTAAGAGAAAATATCATACCCAAATACATCTGTAGTCTGACACACATAAACCTTCCAAGAGTTTCATAAAACAAGAAAAAAATTGCAAATACTATCATAGATGCGTAGTATGCATATTTATATGCTTTTTTTCTGGCCAATATCTGTTTTTCGCTCTCATTATTCTGATTCAAAGCAATGAAAATAAAAACCAGCAAAACAACTATGACAATAAACATCAAAATATCATAAATATTCATTTTTTCTCCTTAAACACTGCATAATTCTAAGCTATTTTACCACTTATTTTCATTGTTATCTACTTATTTTCTCCATAAGATAGCCTTCTCTGATACCTTTTTTACAGGTGAAAATATATGCACTTTCCAACTTATCTGTTATGGCCTTTATAATTACCAGCCCTGGAATTATGGTGTTTATACGCTCTGGGATGGTTTTTAAAATGTCATCTATAACCTTTCTTGGGTTATTTTCATATTCCTGAAGATACAAAGAAATGTAATTTGCATCGTATGTATCCTTTGATTCTACGTCTTCAAAGTTTTTCTTTAAAAGCTTTTTTGCACATCTTCCTGCCCCGCCAACAAAGCAGGTTACGCCATTTTTGTATTCGTCAGGCACTGGTATTTCACTAAAAATATCTTCTGCCTTTTTACTCATTTCGTACAATTCCTCTGTATCAGGCACGATATTTTTCACACATTTTTTATAGGTGTTAAGTCCTCCAATGGGAAATGATTTAGAATAAACTATCTCTTTTTCCTTGAAAAATAATACTTCGGTACTTCCACCACCAATGTCTACAAGGACTCCGTTAGGATATGGATAGTCACTGGCTGCCCCGTTAAAGTCCAATCTTGCCTCATCATTTCCACTGATTAAATCCACATGAATATCACAAGCCTTCTCAATGATTTCAATGGCTTCTTTACTGTTGTTAATATTTCTTAAAGAAGCTGTTGCAAAGGGGTATACTTTTTTTACTCCAACTTTTTTTGCTAGCTTAAGCATCTTCTTTATGGACTCGATGGCAACTTCTATACCTTCCTTTGACATGTTATTATTTTCATCTACATATCCTGCAAGACCAGCTACATTTTTCTTGTTAAATAAAGGTTTTAAGCTCTCCTCATTAATCTGATATACCGCCAATCTGATGGTATTAGAGCCAATGTCTATTACTCCGTACATAAGTCACTCCTTTGTCTTATCAAAAACAAACCACTTTTGAAATTCTTCAAAAGTGGTTAACTATCATATTAAAAATTTTAAAAGTATATTTGTGCTATAGATATAGTTTAAGAACGGATCATTTGAAATCGATTCCATTAGCATTCCTCCTACAGCTGTTGTCTGAGCCAACGTAATAATTAAAAATATAACCCAGATTATAACTATTCCATAAACCAAACCTACCAGCCCACCTACGAACTTATTAATTTCTGCGATAACTGGCAGCCTTTCAAATATACCTGCGATTTCCATTATAATTATACTTGCTAATCTAATGGCAATAAAAAGAATAATATATGATAACATCGTTATGCATATATCCGCCAAATATACCGCTATATATTCATTAAGACTATCCACTCCAGCTTCAGTTTTATAATCACTGGTATTATGTTCCTCAAGATCTTTAATAATAGTATCCGGAAGTTTTAGCTCATCAATACTATCTATTTCCTTATCCACCTGTTTTTCAATGTTAGTCTTTATATTGTTATATATAGGCGTATTGTTTTTTATATAGTTTTTTAGAGGCGCTGCCAAAGCAAAGGCAAGTATCATGGAAGTCACCGTTAAAGCCAGGGAAAGTCCGATTCTTATAAGTCCTCTATGGTATCCTAGTAAAAACATGGCAACTATAAATAACACAATTACCAAAAGTATTACTTCGCTCATTCTTATCTCCTATTTGAGTTTTATAATCTCTGTTTTTGTATCTGCAATTACTGCTAAAGTTGTCTTCGTTTCCGGTATTACCTTATTAATATTTCCCTTATAGTTTTTGTCAAATATCTTCTTTGCTGAGGTTGAATACATCGTTATATTTTCACTGTTATACATTAAAATATATCCCTGATTAAAACATATTTCATTGTAAATGTATTCCGTCTCTATGTTGGTTACTTCTTTACCTTTTGTGTTAATAATCTTTATGTTCTTCTTTCCAGATGTATCTGCTGACTCAAAGACCATACCTATATATTCGCTGTTGTAAAAAACTGATAACAGTTTTTCGTCGAATTTTTGTTCAAAGATCTTCTTAGGCTTCTCATCCATGCTGTATATAGTATACATGTTATCTCCTACCGCTACTACCGTGTTGGAATTGATAAATTCCACATCCGGAACGATAGTTGTCTCATAGTGGTTAAATCCACCTACTATTCTGTCTACTTCATTTTGTCCCACTTCTGAGAAATTATAAAATACCACTTTCGACTGGGACGTTCCACTGCTTATTGCTAAATATGATGCTACAACCTTGGTTCCATCCTCTGAAACTGAAATATCTATTGGATATCCATCTCCTGAAAGTACAGTTCTTCCACTGGCAAATTTGTCACCATTTTTAGTATAAGTTTCAATGTATGCTGCGTTTCCATCATCTAAGATAGCCGCTACAGAACCACTTTTTGATACCTTTACATTTACAATCGGATATGTAGAAGAGATTCCCACCTCTTCCCCGGTTTCGTTAAAGAGTTTAATTGTATTGGAGTTCTTCTCCGCAATTACAACGTAATTTCCCTTTACATCTACCAAAGGATTAGTCATGGATACAGATTTATTCCACACTTCCTTGTTCCCATTATAATAGGACACACCGTCGGGACTGTATTTTATAAAACCATCTTTATATTTTTCAAAGCCTACGTTACCTTCAGCACTACAATTTATGGTTTTTATAACACTGTAACCTTTATAAACTCTGTTCTTAATTCCATAATAGTAAAACAACACAATCAAAGAAATTATCAATGCTATAACCAGCAATATTCTAATTAACTTTTGTCTTTTGTGTTTATATATTTTATTGTTACCTTCGCTGGTGATATTCTCACCACTATCAAAAGTTGTCTCCATTATTTATTCTGCTCTTTCCATGTTATTGCAGTATTAACATTTACTGCATTTCCCTCCTGGATTATCTGAATAAGTTCATTTGCCACTGCCACGTCAATGTACTTATTCTGTAAATACTTCTCGTACTTATCGTAGATAAGTGTTTTCTTTTTATCGAAACTTTCCTGAAGCTCTCTATATTCTTCCTGACATTTGGTAAGTTCTGCCTTGGCACTTTCTATACTTGGTGCATAAGCATTGCTTATCTCTGCCAATAATTCCGGCTTCCTTACTTCCATAAACGCGTTGTATTTTTCTGTTCTGGTTTCTTTGTTGGTTGCAATGATTCTTTGATACTCATTTATCTTTTCATCATATTCTCCTAAACCATACAGGCTGTCATCTTTATCATTCTTGATACTTTTTATAGTTTCTTTTATATCTCTTTTGTTATCCTTAATCTTATCTCTCTCAGCACGCATTTGTTCCATAACACCGTTGTCATGATCCTTAGCTGCCAGTCGCAATGTAAAGTACACTGCTGCCATAATTATGAGAAGTGCCAAACCAACTAATATTGTAACAAGTACCCTTACAAATGTAATCTTTAAACCTGAACACATTGGTATTGAGAGAAGTGGCAATCCCACAAACATTAATGCCATTACAAGGATTTTAATAAACCACTGTAATCCCCCTTGCGGATAATACATTGTGTAATACCATGTGCTTCCACAGAATCCGGGTATTCCACACTCATTAAGCTTAAGCCTGATATTTCTGCCAATCTCTTTATTAAGATCTACCTTTTCTTTGGTTTCTGCCTTAATTCTATTTTTCACACCAACGTTCTTAGCTTTGTTACGTCTGCTTATAACATCCTTTAGCTTCTTTTCCGTTTCAGTAATTATCAAGTCTTCTTGCTTTGTTGCTGCGATAGTCTCTTCTTTAACCCTGTTAGCCTGTTCTTTATCAAGGGATTCTTTTTTCTTTTCTAGTAAATCCTCAGCCTGTTTTAGTTTATCCTTGCAAGCTGATAATCTATTCTTAAGATCGTCTCTTTCAGTAAGATCCGCAATCATGGCTTTTAATTCTTCCACGCCACCTGAATTAATATCAACTTCCTTGTTTTCTACATTTTCCATAACAATTCCTTACATTTTTTATTAAAGCTCTACTGCTTCACTTAGTACTTTGCCTATGCTATCGTTAATCACTAAATCTGCTTTATTATCCATCTGAGTTCTTGATTTATTAATTAATACAAGATTATTTCCACTGAAATATCTAAGCAAACCTGCTGCAGGATACACTACTAGCGATGTTCCTCCAACAATTAACGTATCCGCCTCTACAATCGCCTTTATGGCGCCTGTAACCGTGGCATCGTCTAGTCCTTCCTCATATAAAACCACATCTGGTTTTATGATGCCTCCACATTTATCACACTTTGGTACATCCGTGGTATTAACCACATAATCAAAATCAAAAAACTTGTGACACTTCATGCAATAATTCTTATGCACTGTTCCATGGAGTTCATATACATTTTTTGAACCCGCAGCTTGATGTAGACCATCAATGTTCTGCGTAACCACTGCCTTTAATTTACCATCTTTTTCGAGTTTTGCCAATGCTTTATGTGCTTTATTAGGCTCAACCCCCTGTACAAGAATCTTATCTCTGTAAAATTTATAGAATTCTTCCGGTTTGTTCATAAAAAAAGTATGACTTAGAATTTCCTCTGGTGGATAATCATATTTTTGGTGATATAATCCATCAACGCTTCTAAAATCCGGTATTCCACTTTCTGTGGACACACCAGCCCCGCCAAAAAACACAATACTCTTGCTGGATTCTATTATCTCCTTAAGTTTTGCTATCTTTTCCTCCATACAAACTCCTTTCTGCTTTTAACAGATACGTGGTAATCCTTCGCCGGTTAAGGCTTCAATATTTCTTACTCCACCAATGGCTGTCTGCTGCCTTACCTGACCTGTTCCCTTAGTTACCTTTCCAATTACCCGGGCATTTTCTCCGTATTTACTATGTCTTATAATATCCAGTGCTTTTTTCTCTTGATTCTGTGGGATAAATGCCACCAATTTTCCTTCATTTCCCATATACATTGGATCTAATCCCAATAATCCACACAATTTCTCCACCGAATCCCTTACCGGAATATCGGCTTGAATATCTATATCAACCTTTGAAGTCTTAGCTAACTCTTTTAAAACCGTTGCCAAGCCGCCTCTGGTAACATCTCTTAAAGTATGGATTTCTATCCCATTTTCTATAAGATTATGCACCATTTCATTTAGCGGGGCTACGTCGCTTATTATGTCATTTTCAATATTCATGCGACTGCTTAATATCGCACTGTGATGATCTCCCATTGTCCCTGACACTATCAATACATCACCAGACTTTATATTATATGCTGATATATCCACATCCTCCGGGATAAATCCTATACCGGATGTGTTGATATACATTCCGCCTCTGCCCTGAACCACCTTGGTATCTCCAGCCACTATAAGGACTTTCGATTCCCTGGCAGTCTCTGCCATGGACTTCACTATCTCTTCCAACTCATCTGTGTCTGCGCCTTCTTCGATTATAAAACCGCAGGTTAAATATTTAGGAATTGCCCCTCGCATTAGAAGGTCGTTTACCGTTCCACATATGCAAAGTCTTCCTATGTTTCCGCCTGGGAATTGCACCGGATCTACCACGAAACTATCTGTGGTAAATGCCATTTTTTTTCCACCTTCTACTAAGGCGCTATCTTCCATTTTATCTAATATCTCATTGCTAAAATGTTTTGCAAAAATCTTATCTATTAATTCGTCAGTGGACTTACCTCCACTTCCATGTGCCATTGTTATCTTCATAATTATTCTTTCTTTAAAATCAAATATTTCCTGCCAGATAATTCTGATAGCAGCTTCCCTCCTCAGATACCATACACGCACCCTGTGGGAACATAGGATTGCATATTTTTCCAAATAGTGGACATTGTCTGGAGGATATATTTCCCATTAATACATCCTCACATTTACAGGCTTTATTTAACTTTATGTCCTCCTTTAAGCCTCTGCTTCCCATGTCATACTGCGTATACTGTTTTCTAAGAATCAGCCCTGAGTTCTTAACTTCTCCCATGCCTCTCCATACGGCATCTGTCTTTTCAAAATATTTATCTATCAATGCCTTTGCTTTAACATTTCCCTGACTACTAACTACCGATGTATAGTAGTTATTCACCACCGGTTTACCAATATTTTTAACAATTCCATAAATAGCTATCAACAATTCCTCTGCTGTAAATCCCGCCACTCCAAAGGGTATATTATATTTTATTGCCAGTTTTTCAAAGACTTTGCTTCCAGTTATTACACTTACATGTCCCGGTGCTATGAACCCCTGGATATCTGCCCCCTTTTCACAGAGGCTTTCTATCACCTCCGGCATAGTCTTTATGGCTGTTAAAAGTTTTATATTATTTATCTGCTCCTTAACAATCACATCCATAAGCAAAGCGTACACCGGTGCAGTAGTTTCAAATCCCACCGCTGCAAACACAAAGATTTTATCCTTTTCCTTCTTTGCCATATCTATAACGTCCATAGGGGAATACAGCATTTCAACCTTCGCTCCACGACCTTTTGCCTGACTTAAACTCTCTTTGCTGCCGGGAACTCTAATCAGGTCTCCAAATGTAGCCACCTGCATATTATCCTCCATGGCAATCTCTATCAATCTGTCTATATATGCCGAAGGCGTAACACACACCGGACATCCCGGCCCGCTTACCAAATGAATCTTTTCAGATACTATACTCTTTATTCCTGACTTTGAGATAGCTGCCGTGTGGCTTCCGCATACCTCCATAAGCTTAATGTCCGGACCCTTGTAATTTTTTAGATAATCCCTGATTTTTACAAGTCTTTCATCCATATGCACTACCCTTCTATCTCAAAAAATAATTCTTCCAATTCCTGAGCCTGGGTTTTATTTATTTTTTGTATGACGCATCCTGCGTGAACAAGAGCATAATCTCCTACTTCAATATCCACAAGACTGGTTCTTGCATTTATCTTATTGCCACTAAAATCCACAATTGCTGTGTTATTGATTTCATCTATACTCTCCACTAATCCTGGTATTGCAACACACATAATCTATCTCCGCATTTACACTTCATTTCTAATAAGTTCCATATATACCTGTCCTAAAGCTATCCCTCCATCTCCTGAAGGAACCTTTTGGTTAATATATACATTATAGTCTTTTTCTTCTAATTCTTTAATAGTATTTTCCAGTAATATTGTGTTTTGAAAGGACCCTCCAGACAAAATAACATTTTTGGTATTATATAAATCTGATGCTGTCACAACCATATCTACAGCCATTTTAACAAGTCTCTTGTGAAACTTCATAGCTATATAACTGACATCTTTTCCTTCTAGCTTTTCCACAAGAAGCTTCTTAAGAATTTTTATGGTATCTCCTATTATCATATCCCGGTCTTTGAAAATGTATTCTCCTTTTACGCTTACATCCTGCGTATTCTGCAACGCCCTGGTCTCTAAGCGTATGGCGCACTGTCCCTCATAATTGTTTCTTTCAGACACATTTAAAAATGCCGCTGCAGCGTCAAATAATCTTCCCATAGATGTGGATAATACACTATTAATTTCCATATCTAAAGCCTTCTTAATTGTCTCGTAATCTGTTTGTTCTTCGTAACTTAAGGTATCTAGATATTCATTTTTTATTTTTTCTGACATATTGTAAAGATAAGAAAGCCTGGTAGCTTTGGCATTTTTAGAAGATTCATCTCCCCCTATAAGCCTTACACTTTTAATATGTCCTATTCTCATTGGTTCGTTTGTTCTCATATCCGGTGGATAGTAAATGAATTCTCCACCCCAGACATTTCCATCATCTCCATAACCTGTGCCATCCCATATAATCCCCAGTGCCCCTTCATTTACAAGCCTTTTGTCAAAGCTGTTCTCCGCTATAACTGAAGCTCCGTGGGCTATGTGATGCTGAATACAACTAACCGTTATATCTTTGTTAATTGCCTGCTCTTCTAATATCCTTTTGGAATTGTATAAAGGATGTTTATCCACCACATATCTATTTGGCTGGGTATTTAACAGGTGTTTCATGTGTTTTATTTGCTCAGTAAAAAGCTTTTCATTGTTGACATTTTCCATATCTCCCAGGTACTGACTCATATAGGCTCTTCCCTTGGAATACACACAAAAAGAATTCTTTAGATCCCCACCTGCTGCAAGTATATCTATATCCTTACTCATTCCTTGAATCTCAACCGGTAGTGGCACATAACCTCTGGCTCTTCTTAGAATCTGCACTCTGTCTGCCACAACCTGAAGCAACGAATCATCCTGCATAGCCACAATTTCTCTGTTATTAAACAATACAAAGGAAATCTCTGCCTCTCTATCTTGCCATGCAAATATATCCTCTTCCCTGGTAATAATAGGCTCTCCTGATACATTGGCACTGGTCATTACCAAAGGAATATTCATATCCCTCATGATAATCATCTGCAATGGATTTCCCGGAAGCAAGACCCCCTGAGCGTAGGAATCTTCACTTACATTTCCTATAAAATCCACCTCTTTAAGCTTCTTTAAAAGTACTATGGGTCTTGCATCACCTTCTAGACATTTCCCTTCTTTCTCACTTAAATGACAATATTTTCTAACCCCTTCTACGTCATTAAACATTACGGCAAATGCTTTCTCATCCCTGGACTTTATTTTTCTCAAGGTGTCCACAGCCCTTTTGCTATCTGCCATGCAGCAAAGATGATAACCACCTATATCTTTAATGGCTATGACCTTTTCCATAAGCAGATAATTCTCAGCTTTTTTTATAAGTGCCTGGGTATCTGGGTATTTTAGGATTAAACCACCTTCCCGGCCCATAAGCACCGGTCCACATTCCTCACAAGAATTTGTCTGGGCGTAACATCTAGGGTTATCCACATTTTCATATTCTTCCAGACAGGATTTGCACATTTTAAACACATTCATTGTGGTATTCTCCCTGTCATAGGGGATGGATTTTATAATGGAGTATCTAGGTCCACATTTTGTACAGCTTATAAACGGATATCTGTATCTTTTGTTGTCCTTTGTAAACAACTCCTTAGCACAGTCTTTGCAGGTGGCTATGTCAATGGGAAGTAGCGGTGGAATCTCTTCTCTTTGGTCATCACTTTTAATAATTCTAAAGCCTTTTTTAAAATAGTCTTTGGAAATGTTATCACCTGCGTCTTTAACTTCTAGTCTATCCACTTTTCCACCTTTAGGTACAACAAATTTAAGGCTATGAATAAATTCCTTCATAGCCTCTGCATTCTCACTGGCAGCATATACCGTCACGATTCCGCCCTGATTTCTAACGCACCCACTTATCCCATATGTATTAGCAAGTTTATTAACAAAGGGACGGTAACCGATTCCCTGCACCATTCCATATATTTTTATAATTTTATAAATATGTTCATTTGTCATATCTTTATTTTGCTGGTTTCTCTGTTTTTTCTTCTTCCGGCTTCTTTATAGTTTCAACACTTTTTTCCTTACTTGGAGTCTGGTAACCTGGAACAATATCCAGGCATTTCTTAGGACATCCAATTGTACAGTATCCACATTGGATGCAGTCAAATCTGTCTATAGACCAGGTCTTCTCCTTTCTATCCACCTTTATGGCTTTCGGTGGACAGTTTCTCATACACAAACCACATAGAATACAAGCTTCTATGTCTATCTCTATATGTCCCCTGGTTCTTTTGGGATATTCCTTTGGTACATCCGGATACTGGGTAGTAACTGGTTTTGAAGCAAGATTTTTTAAAACTGTTCCTGCAAAGGTCATTAGTTTTGACATAAATATTCTCCTTTCAAAACGGCTATCGCCTTACCACTAGTATCAACGCTCTGTACAACTAATGCACGGATCAATTGTTAAAACAAGAATTGGAACATCTGCTAATTGAGCTCCCTTTAAAGTCTCTACCAATGCCGGAAGATTGGCAAAGGTTGGTGTTCTAACTCTCATTCTGTCTAAGAACTGGGTTCCGTTGGCCCTTGTATAATATATGGCCTCACCTCTTGGCTGTTCTATTCTTACAAAACACTCACCTTTAGGATTGCCCTTTGGTGGATTAAATAAAACTCCACTTGCTTCTGGTATCTTATCAATTAGCTGTTTTATAATGCTAATAGACTGAAATATTTCTTTTATTCTAACTTCCGTTCTGGCATAGCTGTCGCACTCTTCACTAATGATGATATCAAAATCCACATTTCCGTAGGCTTCATATCCTAACTTTCTGGCATCCATCTTAACACCGCTGGCTCTCATCATAGGACCGTTGGCTCCTAATTTTATGGCGTCAAGTTTTTTTAGAACGCCTACACCTCTTAATCTGGTATTTACGCTATAATCGTTAAGAAATGTATCCGTCATTTTTTTGATTTCAGCTTCCATATCTGTTAGAATGTCTTTGAATTCTGAAAGCATATCACCAGGCATGTCCTTAAGAACTCCGCCTATGGTATTTACCGAGAATATGATTCTTCCTCCTGTGGATTTCTCGAACATATCAAGAATCTTTTCTCTCATTCTCCAGGCCTGCATAAATAAGCTTTCAAATCCAAAAGCATCTGCCTGAAGTCCCAGCCACAACAGATGACTATGCAATCTAGACAATTCACTCCAGATAGTTCTTAAATACTTAGCTCTGTCCGGAACCTCTATATCCATGATGTTCTCAATGGTTTCACAATATCCCATACCATGTCCAAAACTGCAGATTCCACAGATTCTCTCTGCTATATAAACATATTCTTTATAATTCTTTTTTTGAACTAATTTTTCCAACCCTCTATGAATATACCCAATTGACGGGATTGCCTTCACAACGGTTTCGTCCTCCAACACCAAATCTAAATGAATAGGTTCTGGAAGCACCGGATGCTGAGGTCCAAATGGAATTACACTCAATTTACCCATGATTTTCTCCTAACTTTTAAATGGTGTCTTTTCATTTATTCTGTAGAAATTATCGTGATAATCTTCGCTAATTCTCTTTATATTCACGCCAAATAACTCTGCTATTTCATTTTCGTAGAAAAATGCACATCTGTAAATCGGCGTAATACTTGGAACTTCCATATCACTTCTGATAACCAATCTATAGGTTTCAAACACATATTTTAAACTTTCAAAGGAATAGCTTAATTCATATGTATCCGTATCCTTCAAATAAACGGCACATATCTGAGCAAGTCTGTTCATCTCCGCCTTTTTTCCAATTACTTTAGGCAATAATTCTCCTAAGGAAATTGTTGTAATTATACTGCCTTTATCCTTTGTATTATTCGCCAAACTTACTCACCTGCCTTTATCTCTTCTTTTTTACCAGACTTCTTTTCTAACTTTTTATTTTTCCTGTACTGGTCATATTTTTCCTGAAATACTTCCACACCCTGGACTATCCCATCAATAATGGATTCCGGTCTGGCTCCACATCCAGGAACGTAGATATCTACCGGTATTACGGTGTCTGCTCCACCTTTTATATTATAGCACTCTTTAAAAATCCCACCTGTACATGCACAAGTTCCAACTGCTATTACTACCTTCGGTTCCGGCATCTGAGAATATATCTGTTTTACTACAGGTTCGTTTTGACTGTTTATTCCACCAGTTATTAGCAAAATATCAGCATGCATTGGATTACCTGTATTTATTACTCCAAATCTTTCTGCATCATATACCGGTGTTAGGCAGGCTAGCACCTCTATATCACAGCCGTTACAGCTGCTTCCATCATAATGTAATATCCATGGAGATTTTGAAACTTTCGCCATAGCATACCTCCTACTGTACCATTTTTACGCAATGAGTTCTAGAATCAAAAGATTGATTCCCCCTGTTAAAAGAGTTACTACCCATGCCCATTTAAGAGCCTTGCTCCATTTAAATCTGGCACTGACATTATCTATAAATATTTCCAAAAAATATACTGCCACTATCACTGCAAATGCCACTGCAAATGATGATGGATTGCTATTTACAAAGAATAGCCCCACCACTCCCAATAAAAATACCGTTTCATACCATTCTGCAACTTCAACTAATCCGTAGAGTCCCCCGGACATTTCTCCGGTTAATCCCTTTATCATCTCTTGATGAGCGTGATGAGATGTACTTAAATCAAATGGTGATTTTCTCATTTTTATAGTAAGTATAAACACGAATCCCAGGAAAAATCCCGGCAGTTTTACTATAGGACTTAACTGATAACTCAGTATCTTTGACACGTCAAAGCTTCTTGTAGCTAAGAAGAATCCCACGGCAGTTAACAGTTCCATTGGTTCATATGCCATCATTTGAAGAAGCTCTCTCTGAGCCCCCATGAAGCTATATGGCGAATGACTGGCACATGCTGTTAAATACAAAAACATAGACGCTGTAGTTGATGCAAAGAAGCACAACAACAAATCAAATCCTCCAAAGAACAACGTTCCTGAAAATATAACAAAGAACACATAGCTAAATAGCATGAAATACTGGGCCGGATTCACTGTTAGTACCTGCTTTGA
The DNA here is from genome assembly GCA_900315425.1 of uncultured Eubacteriales bacterium. Taxonomy (GTDB): domain Bacteria; phylum Bacillota; class Clostridia; order Lachnospirales; family Lachnospiraceae; genus Bovifimicola. Next base: position 7,261 of record OMZA01000012.1, on the reverse strand, counting down.
AAATAGTTTTGCTATATCATAAAAAGGCTGGAAAATGGATGGTCCCTTTCTTCCCTGCATTCTCGCTGATATTTTTCTATCTATTCCCTCTAACAGACCTCCAATAAAAGGAGCTATAAAAACATATGCAACCATTGATATTATTCTGATTAATGTATTACTCATTTCAACACACCTCCTGCCATTACACACATTGCCACAACAAGGACGGCGGTTGCCAATATAAGACTGGTTTTTAACAGTCTCTTTTCTCCAAATAAATCCTCCATGTACCAATTTGTCATAAACAATCTGGTGTTTTTACCAAAGGAATTTATAAAGAATTTATTATCTCCTGTATTTGCTCCACTCATATAGGTCATAACCGTGGTTTTATTAATGTGTCTGCTGGCCAGATACATTACCATCGGTATTACAAATACAGCTATTAACATTATGATAACTACTACAAAATTGCCATGTTCAAGTACAGACTTAGAACCTGTGAATTTCAAGTCAGCTAACATCGGCTCTACTACATATGTTGATAGTGCTGGGAAACATATTCCAAGAACCACCATCAGCACCGCGTGAATATACAAAGATACCACCTCATTATTCTTGGTAATATCCTTTATTCTAGGTGTGTTGTTAAGTCCTATGAGTTTTCCAAACCATTTCATCCAGTAAAATGTTGTGGTGGCGCTACCAAATGCTACCAACAATACCAGCAACGGGTTTCTTACTTCAACAAATGCCTTCAGGGCTGCCCATTTTGATATTAACATTCCAAATGGTGCCAAGAACATTCCTGCAATTCCTATCATCATTATAACTGCCAATCTTGGTAGTTTAACAATCAAGTTATCCATATCTTCTATATTTCTGCTGCCAAGAGAATTCTCAACAGCTCCTACATCCTGGAATAACATAGATTTTGATACTGCGTGGAATATTACCAAAAATACTCCTGCCCATATGGTTTCTACTCTTCCTGCACCTGCACAGGCTGTGATAAGTCCCAGATTGGAAATCGTCGAATACGCCAACACCTTTTTGGCATCTGACTGAGATATCGCCAACATTGATGCTACAAAGAATGTAAATCCTCCAATCACGGAAACCATGTATCCAGCTATATTTCCGTTAAGAGCCGGACCTAATCTAAGCAACAGATACACTCCTGCCTTTACCATTGTCGCACTGTGTAACAATGCCGATGTTGGTGTTGGTGCAACCATTGCTCCTAAAAGCCATGTTGAAAACGGCATCTGGGCTGATTTTGTCAAACCGGCAAAGGCAAGCAACGCCAGTATTAACACCAATCCTGCCGCTCCCTTTGTATTTATTCCCAATTCAATTATTGAACTTAAGTGAACTGTTTTGTATTTCATTGCGCTGTACACAATAGCTCCTGCCAATGCCAATCCACCTAACAAATTCATCCACAACGCTGTAAAGGAATTATTGATTGCCTCGCTTGTCTTTGTATATCCGATTAAAAGGAATGATGAAAGGCTTGTTACTTCCCAGAAGAAATCAATCCACAAAAGATTATCAGATAGTACTAATCCAAACATAGCTCCCAAGAATACAAATAACACGAAGAAGAAAAATGGTCTTCTATCTTTATATTCCTTGTGATGTTTGTGATATCCATGCATATATCCCACAGCATACACACATATGAGTCCACCTATCACAGATACTATAATGCACATCATTACAGATAGTCTGTCCACAAGTATATTGGACTTTTCTTCAACTTTCGGTCCAAATAATTCTAGCCAGAATATCATTGCAGTTTGGACTATTGAAAAAATACACACTGGAAATTTATTATGTTTTATGCTTAAGTGAACTATAACTAACATTAAGCATAACTCTATGCCTAACATCCCATAATTAACCCACTCTGCATTTTCGTAGGTAGGAAATGTAGTTCCATTTACATAGAACCCTAGCAATATCATAACAGTAATTACTATTATTCCTATACTTGGATATACTATTAATCCGCGCACTTTTCCATTTTTTATAAATAGCAATATCCCTGCTACCACCAAAGAAAATCCTATAAGAAATGGTATCAGATAATTAATCATGTTCTACCTCCAACGTGTTACCTTATAAAAAAAGCAAGCCACCTTTCGGTGGCTTGCTCTATGTAGTTTCCTGCATATACCATCCGAAATGTCCATCTTCGGACAGATATATATTTTACAATCTCTTCTTAAGCTCAGATGTTAATTCTTCGTATCCTGGTCTTCCAAGTAATGCAAACATATTCTTCTTATAGCTTTCAACACCTGGCTGATTAAATGGATTCACTCCTGAAATATATCCACTTACACCACACGCAAATTCAAAGAAATAGAATAACTGTCCTAAATAAAATTCATTCTGCTCTGGAACTGTTACCATAAGGTTTGGTACATTTCCATCTGTATGTGCAAGTATTGTTCCGTTCATAGCACTCTTATTAATAAAATCTACTGTCTTGCCTGCAAGATAGTTAAGTCCATCCGGATCTCCCGGTTCTTCTCCAAGTTCAAAGGATGCCTTTGGTGTCTCAACATCAATAACTGTCTCAAACATTATTCTTGAACCATCCTGAATGAACTGTCCCATTGAATGTAAATCTGTTGTAAGATCAACTGATGCCGGGAAGATTCCCTTCTGATCTTTTCCTTCACTCTCACCATAAAGCTGTTTCCACCACTCTGATACATAGTGAACACTTGGCTCATAGTTTGCAAGGATTTCTACTGATTTACCTTTTCTATGAAGTATATTTCTAACTGCTGCATATTTTAATGCGTCATTTTCTGCGAAACTGTTATTAAGTGCTAACTCTCTTCCTGATGCTGCACCTTCCATAAGCTTATCAATATCTGCACCACTTACTGCAATTGGAAGAAGTCCAACAGCTGTAAGTACTGAGAAACGTCCTCCTACATCATCTGGCACTACAAATGATTCATATCCTTCCTCATTTGCAAGATGTTTAAGTGATCCTTTTTCTTTATCTGTTGTAGCGTAGATTCTCTTAGCCGCTTCCTCTTTGCCATATTTGTTAACAAGGATTTCTTTAAATACTCTAAATGCTATAGCTGGCTCTGTTGTTGTTCCTGACTTAGAAATCATATTAATTGAGAAGTCCTTGTCCTTAACTACATCAATAAGATGACTGATGTATGTTGAGCTTATGCTATTTCCAACATAATATATCTCTGGTGTCTTTCTCTGTTCTTTATCTAAATTGTTATAGAAGCTATGTCCTAAGAATTCAATTGCTGCTCTTGCTCCAAGATATGATCCACCAATTCCTATTACTAAAAGAACATCTGAATCTTCCTGAATCTTCTTTGCTGCAGCTTTAATTCTTGCGAACTCTTCCTTATCATAATCAACCGGAAGATCAATCCATCCAAGAAAATCATTTCCTGCTCCTGTCTTATTAACAAGTGTCTGTTTTGCTGTTTCAACTGTACTTTCAAAATTCTTAATTTCTTCCTCTGAGATGAATTTTGAAGCCTTTGAATAATTAAATGTAACTTTTTCCATGGTATTCCTTTCGTATTTCATAAGAAATTTATATTATATTTTATTTTAAACTGTAATAAATCTATCAAAAGCGAGAATTTCGCCATATACAGTTTGTATTATATAACTATGGAAAATAACTTTCAAGATTGTTTTGTGAAAAGCTTCTGATATACTGTACTACTCCAAGCTGAGAATTAACTTGTTTCCGGGGTACAGCATATTGGCTAAAACCTTTAATTGTACTGTATTGCTCCAACCTGAGAATTAGCTTGTTTTGTGGAAAGTACAGCATATTGGCTAAAACCTTTAATTATACTGTATTGCTCCAGCCTGAGAATTAGCTTGTTTTGTGGAAAGTACAGCATATTGGCTAAAACCTTTAATTATACTGTATTATCTCAATATATTTAGATGTTTTGATTTTCTCTAGTAGGGTATAATTTTAAAAAAATTTCGATATACTGTACAATCTTGATTTTAGACACTTAGAAGCTAAAATCAAAAACAGTATTATAAACAAAATTTCAAATTATGCATTTCTTCACCTCACTTGTCAATAAATCTGCCATCTCATTTTTTATAGATTTTATTTTAGTCATAAGGAAAGCACCCCCAACAAAATAATTTTGTTAAGAGTGCATTCATATCAGCTTATTAGAACTAAACTAAAAATTCGTTATTGATTTTTACTTAAGTATTCCCAACTGGGGCTAAAACCGCTATATCTTGCTCGTTACTACCGTAACTCGCTACCCTCACCTTCATCAACTGACATCAGCGTAGCTGAGAGGCGATTCGGGTTCTGGATGGTGGTTGGATTTAGTTGGTTAGGTTCAAGATATACGTGTTGGTAGTGCTAAAGTATTGACAATCATTAAAGTATTGAAATTTATAAATTTATCTAATTAAATACATCTTCTTGCATGCAGTATGCTTTATAATAGGCCTCTAAAAACTTATCAGGTAACCGTAAGCGACAATAATCATCAATAATTTTCAGACTATCTTCAATAGATTTCCTATCACTATTTAGAGAACAGTGTTTACCTAAAAAAACAGAGATTGTTCCTTCATTTCCGATATCGATTCCTGCTCCGAATCTTCCATATCTATCATTGATATCACATTTCAAAACAAATGAATCATATAGTAAACCGCTTACTTCATTTGTCTGGGAATTTAATGATTTCATATGTATTTTATAACCATAATACTCTTCAACTAAATCATATAATTCATTTATAGCCATATTTTTCTCCTTATCTTGGCTTCATCATCATTGTAGTTTCGTTCCAAATATAATTATTCTTCAATAAATACTCATATTCCATACCTAAAGCCCCTCTATCATTAATCGGATTATGCGAAAAATAAAAAGTTTTTCCGCCATTAATTCCATCATCCAAAAAGCCTTCATTAAATACCTCCTGTCTCTGTAATACAGTATGTTGCCTTCAAAATATTAAGAAATCTAATCGGCAATGCGCTCTTCTTTCCATGAATCACCGATACTATTTCTATATGCAATCCAACCTAATGGTAATTCATGTAAAACTCGCAAAGAATCATCTATTTTTAATATCTCGTCTAAAGAAACAATACATGCCTCATTTTCATCTAATTCTTCGCTATCAAGAAATTCCCACATTCCATCTTCAATATCATGAGAAACCAATAATATAGGCTTTAACCCTAAGATGATATCTTTTGTTGTAATTACCATAGTATTCCCTTGTTCTTTGAAATATGTCATATTATGAAACCTCACTTATCAGATTTTTTTATATTTTCATATCTTGATAATACCTGAGCATTTGAGTAACTATTTGTACCTCCCTTGCTTCTAGGCTCTATATGGTCAATTTGAACTTCTAATGGATTCGGCGTTACCCCTTTTTGACTTTTTGTAGCTGGAACAAGAATTTCTCCTGACATATCAGATTTAATAACACCTCCATTACGTTCCATATTCTGCTGTATTATATTTTTCTTTTGAGCAGGAGTAAAACGTTTCCCTACCCCAACACTTTTTGAATTTTTAAGATTACTATAGTCACTTCCACCCTCACCAGTATTCTTCCTACTTCCACCAGCATCTGCACATGCGTTGTGTACCAACACTCCGCCTGCTACATAGTATGTATGAACTTCGGTGATTTCTAGGTTGTATACAGTTATCTCCTCATCATGTTTTGGGACTCTGACTTCTGATACTTTTATATTCTTTCCATCTTCAGTTAAGAGTTCATCGCCTTTTTTAAGGTTAGATGCTGCCACCCAGTTTCCTAGAGTTTTTTTTGATTCATCCTTCACGTAAAATGGATGGAACATTGTGGTTTGGATTTTATTTCCATCATCAGTAATTACATGAACTATTATATCTGTCTTTGTTTCTTTAACAGACTTTACTTCTTGTAATTCTTTTTCACCGGTTTCTACATTGTTAGTCCAGATTTTGTCTACGGGTTTGATTTCAGCCTAATGGAACTAAACTGAAGTTCATTATTCGTTTTTTTTAAAGTATTCTCAACTGGGGCTAAAACCGCTATATCTTGCTCGTTACTACCGTAACTCGCTACCCTCACCCTCATCGACTATTATTAGCACCGCTAACAGGCGATTCGGGTTCGGAATTGTAGTTGAATTTACTTTGGTTGGCTTTGAGGAGGGAGTCGGTGGTGCTAAAGTATTGACAATCATCAATCATAAATACAACTCCATTGTTATATATCTTCTTCAGCTACCCATGATAAAAAGGCAATTTCTTCGCCTCCCATCTTCACTACACGATTTTTATGCATCATAACTCCATATCCATGTTCATCATCCCAAGAACATGAAAAAGAAAACCCAATATACGACAAATTATCTTTTTCAATATCTAAAATATAAATACGCTTTGGAAGCATTAGCTTACTGAAATCATTAATACTATTAACACTTGGCATATATTTATCAATCTCATCATCATCGTATCCATATTCATCTTGCATATTTGAATATTCAGATAACAATGATAACAAAATATTTTCTAACAATTCACTTTGATGATTTAAAATATACTCATAAGCTTCTTTATGTATTGTTTCAAGGCTATTAACTGTCTTATCTCCACCAATATTCAATTCGATGATTAAATTTTTACCAAAAAAATCATTCCATGAACTTAAAATTATTTTACTTCTCCAAATTCCATTTGTTTGTTCTATTCCTGGTATCATCATTCATTTCTCCTTCCTATGGTCTTATACCTTTTCTAATTAGCTAAGCTCCTCCTGTATGTCTTACTGCACCATGTAAATCACTTGGAACTAAAAGCATAGTTTTTCCATCTTCTACATGATGCCATGTATATCCCGTAGGAGTGGTTGAATATCCTGCAGCTTCATTTGCCTTTATAAAATCATAATATGCATCACCTTCAAGATTATTAATAGTAACTTTTTTGATTCTGTATGGTTCAAATTCGGGAAAACCTTCATTACTAAAATTAACTCCTTTCGGATACTTTTTACCTAAATCTCCACTCAATTCGAATGTTTTACCTGCATATTTTTTATTGATTATCCTTACTCCATCTAAAGCAGTACTACTTCCACCCTTTACAATATGTATTTTTATTCATCGCATCTTAACTTCCATCAGCATTATAATACTTGCCACTCCCCTTGCATATCAGGTGTCTTGCATAATAAAATATGAGTTGAGTTTTAAATACGTTTCATCGTCATTA
>OMZA01000016.1 GCA_900315425.1 uncultured Eubacteriales bacterium | reverse complement strand
TTTTGGAAATCGTTTTCAAAAACGATGTTCGCTGAAAATTTATTTAGAATTTTCAGGGATGGTTAGTTAATTACTGTTTAGTTATCAATGTTCATTTTTATTTATTTCCGCTTTTCAGCGGCAACTCGTTAACTATATCATATCAATATAGCTTTGTCAACTATTTTTTTATATTTTTTTTAAATATATTAAAATAGTGAGCGGAGAAAGAGGGATTTGAACCCTCGCGCCGCGTGAGCGACCTACACCCTTAGCAGGGGCGCCTCTTCAGCCTCTTGAGTATTTCTCCTCGCCTGATTACCAAGTGTGTATAAACACAATTATTATGTAGTCATTTTTCGTGACGCAAAGAATATTATATATTACTGAAATCCCTTTGTCAATCAGAATTCCCATGTTTTTTCATAATTTTTTATTTCATATTATATGTTGATTTTATTTCAATTTTTTTCCAATATATTGTGTTTAATTATTTTCTAAAACCATTTCGTATAGATTATTTCCCTTAGTATCTATGACTACTATTGCTGGTAAATCTTCTACTTTTAGTTTTCTGATAGCTTCTGTTCCCAGGTCATCATATGCTATTACTTCACTTTCTTTTATACACTTTGAAAGTAAAGCACCTGCTCCTCCAACTGCTGCGAAATATATAGATTTATTTCTAACTACTGCATCTAATACTTCTTTACTTCTCTTACCTTTTCCAATCATTCCTTTTAATCCAAGATCTAGTAATGTTGGTGCATATTTATCCATTCTACTGGCAGTTGTTGGTCCTGCAGATCCTATTGCTCTACCTTCTCTTGCCGGAGAAGGTCCCATATAATAAATAATATTTCCTTCCATTTCCATAGGTAATTCTTCATTATTCTGAATTGCCTCATACATTCTTTTGTGTGCGGCATCCCTTGCTGTATATATTGTTCCTGTAATATATACGTAGTCACCTGCTTTTAAATTATCTAATTGTTCCTGCTTTATTGGAGCATCTATTTTAATATCCACTTCTATCTCCATTTCTATAACTGCTTAGTTATCCACAATTATTTAAATTTTTTGCATTATTTCTATATTATTTTCACATTTTTCTTTGTAAATGTGGATTACAGAACTCTTGTAACGTGTCTATTTACATGACAACAAATATTTACTGCAACTGGAAGTCCGGCTATATGTGTAGGATATGTATTTATATTTACTGCAAATGCTGTATTTTTTCCTCCCAGTCCGCCTGGACCTATTCCAAGACTATTTATTTTTTCCAGCATTTCTTTTTCTAATTCTCTTACATATTCTTTATCTGAGTGTTCATTTACATTTCTTGTTAATGCTTGTTTTGACATTATGGCAGCCTTTTCAAAGTCTCCACCTATTCCAACACCTATTACCATTGGAGGACATGCATTAGGACCTGCATCCTTTACTGCTGATAATATGGCGTTTTTTACACCTTCTATTCCATCAGCTGGTTTTAACATGTAGACTTTACTCATATTTTCACTGCCAAATCCCTTTGGTGCCAATGTTATCTCTACCTTGTCTCCCTGTACAATACTATAGTGTATTATGGCCGGAGTGTTATCCTTTGTATTTTCTCTATATATTGGATCTTTTACAACTGATTTTCTTAAATATCCATCTACATATCCCTTGTGAACGCCGTTATTTATAGCTTCTTCTATGTTTCCACCTGTTAAATGTACATCCTGTCCTACTTTTATGAATACCACTGCCATTCCTGTATCCTGGCATATTGGTATCATATCGTTTGCTGCAATATCCAGGTTTTCTTTAAGAGAGTTAAGCACTTTTTTACCTAACTCTCCTGTTTCACTTTCTACTGCATTATTTAAACAAGATTTCATATCCTCTGAAAGATAATAATTTGCTTCAATACACATCTCGGCAACATTATCACTTATCATTTTTACATCTATTTCTCGCATAATATGCCTCTTTATTATCTTTTATTATTTATTATCTGAATCCGTTTCTGAATTTGTTTCAGGTTCTTTATTCTCAACTTCTTCATTAATATCAGAAGCAGGTTCTAGATTTTCTCTTACTTTAGCTATCTTTGCTACTTTTACATCCTGGTCTTTACCTGTGTTCATAAGCTTAACACCAGAAGTATCACGACCTATCTTAGATACTTCGTCAACCTTGAACTGTATAATAATTCCATCATTTGTTACAAGCATTACTTCGTTGTCATCATTTACAGCCTTAACGCCTATCAATTCACCTGTTTTATCGCTTATCTTGTAACACTTAACACCCTTACCTGCACGTTTTTGTACCTTAAAGTCTTCGATAGGTGTTCTCTTGCCCATTCCGTTTTCAGTAACTAAAAGTAAAGATTCTCCCTGAGTATTCATCTGCATTCCGATGATTTCATCACCATCTTTTAGATCCATACCGATTACACCCATTGATGTTCTTCCTGTTTTACGAACATCTGATGCCTTGAATCTTATACACATACCCTTCCTTGTAACAAGGAATAAATCTCTTGTATCTTTAACTGTTTTTACTTCAATTACTGTATCATTTTCCTTAAGGGTAATTGCCTGAAGTCCTGATTTTCTCATGTGTCCAAATTCAATTAAAGGCGTCTTTTTAACAATACCATGTTTTGTAACCATGAATAAATACTTGTCTTCAACAAATTCTTTAACCGGAATGATTGCCTGAACTTTTTCTTCTGGCTGTAACTGAATAAGATTAATTACAGCTGTTCCTCTGGCAGTTCTTCCTGCTTCTGGAATTTCGTATGCCTTTAATATATAGGCTCTACCCATATTTGTTATAAACATTATATGATGATGTGTTGATGTCATTAAAAGATCTGTAATGTAATCATCATCTATTGTCTGCATTCCTTTGATACCTTTACCACCACGGTTCTGGCTCTTAAAGTTATCAATGGTCATTCTCTTTATATATCCAAGATTTGTTCTTGCAATTACGCAGTTTTCATTTGGAATTAAATCTTCATCTGTAATTTCATCATCATCGTATCCAATAGATGTTCTTCTATCGTCACCATATTTATCTGAAATGATTATTAATTCATCTTTGATAACTCTTAAAAGAACATTTACATCTGCAAGGATAGCTTTTAACTCTGCAATTTTTACCTCAAGTTCTTTTAATTCATTTTCAATCTTTTCTCTTTCCAAGCCTGTAAGAGTTTTAAGACGCATGTCTACAATAGCTTGAGCCTGAGCATCGCTAAGACTGAATCTTTCAATTAAGCCTTCTTTTGCGATAGCTGTTGTTCTTGAAGATCTTATTATTCTAATAACTTCATCAATATTATCTAAAGCTACTAATAATCCCTGTAAAATGTGTGCTCTTTCCTCAGCTTTATTTAAATCGAATTTAGTTCTTCTTGTAACTACATCTTCCTGGTGCTTTAAATAATAATTAAGAATTTCGTAAAGATTAAGAACCTTTGGCTGATTATCCACAAGAGCTAACATTATTGCTCCAAATGTATCCTGAAGCTGTGTATGTTTATATAAATGTTTTAAAACAATATTTGGATTAACATCTCTTCTAAGTTCTATAACAACTCTCATACCAGTTTTGTCTGACTCATCTCTAAGATCTGTTATTCCATCTATTCTTTTATCTCTAACTAACTCTGCAATTTTTTCAACTAGCCTGGCTTTATTTACAAGATATGGAAGCTCTGTAACAATAATTCTATTTTTACCATTTTCCATTGGTTCAATATTTGTTACAGCTCTTACTTTTACTTTACCTTTACCAGTTCTGTATGCAGATTCAATTCCTGATTTTCCAAGGATTGTTGCTCCTGTTGGAAAATCAGGTCCCTTTATTATATCTAAAAGGTCATCAATACTTGTTTCATTTCCTTCAATTCTGTCATCAATAAGTTTTATAACACCTGCTATAACTTCTCTTAAGTTATGAGGAGGTATGTTGGTAGCCATACCAACAGCGATACCACTTGCTCCATTTACTAAAATGTTTGGATATCTTGAAGGAAGAACCGTTGGTTCTTTTTCTGTTTCATCAAAGTTAGGAGCAAATTCTACAGTGTCTTTATTGATATCTGACAACATTTCCATGGATATCTTACTAAGTCTTGCCTCAGTGTATCGCATTGCCGCAGCTCCGTCTCCATCCACTGAACCAAAGTTTCCATGTCCATCTACTAAAGGATATCTTGTAGACCATTCCTGGGCCATATTAACAAGGGCACCGTATATAGAACTGTCACCATGTGGGTGATATTTACCCATGGTATCACCGACGATACGGGCACATTTTCTATGTGGCTTATCAGGTCCATTATTTAATTCAATCATGGAATATAAAACTCGTCTTTGTACCGGTTTTAATCCATCTCTTACATCAGGAAGTGCTCTTGCCGCAATAACACTCATTGCGTAATCGATATAAGATTTTTCCATGGTCTTTTTTAAATCAACTTCATGAATTTTATCAAATACGTTTTCGTCCATTTTATTTACCTTTCCTAAATCTTATATTTTATATATCCAGGTTTGATACATATTTTGCATTTTCCTGAATGAATTCACGTCTTGGTTCTACCTGATCACCCATAAGAGTTGTAAATGTAAGATCAAGTTCTGAAGCACTATCTTCATCCATATTTACTCTTAAAAGTATTCTGTGTTCCGGATCCATTGTTGTCTCCCAAAGCTGGTTGGCATCCATTTCTCCAAGACCTTTATATCTCTGTATTTTATTATTACTGTCTCTTCCAACCTCGTTGATAATTTCAGCTAATTCTTCATCAGAATATGCATACCAGATTTTCTTATTTTTCTCTAATCTGTATAAAGGTGGCTGAGCCAAATATACATAACCCTGTTTAATAAGCTCCGGCATAAATCTGTAGAAAAATGTAAGTAAAAGCGTTGCAATGTGAGCACCATCAACGTCGGCATCAGTCATTATGATTATTTTATGATATCTAAGCTTTTCAATATCAAAGTCCTCATGAATACCTGTACCAAAAGCTGTGATCATTGCTTTTATCTCGGCATTTCCTAAGATTCTTTCAAGTCTTGCCTTTTCTACATTTAGAATCTTACCTCTTAAAGGAAGAATAGCTTGAGTTGCTCTTGATCTGGCTGTCTTTGCAGAACCACCAGCGGAATCTCCCTCAACAATATATATTTCGCAATTTCTAGGATCTTTATCTGAACAATCAGCTAATTTACCAGGAAGAGATGCAGACTCTAAGGCTGTTTTTCTTCTAGCTAAATCTCTGGCTTTTCTTGCAGCATCTCTAGCTCTTTGAGCCATGATAGATTTTTCGCATATTAATTTTGCCACATCCGGATGCTGTTCAAGATAATATTTAAGTCTTTCAGAAACCACTGATTCAACAGCATATCTTGCTTCACTATTACCAAGCTTTTGTTTTGTCTGTCCTTCAAACTGAGGTTCTGAAATCTTTATATTTATTACAACTGTAAGACCTTCTCTTATATCTTCACCGGAGAGATTATCCTCTGTATCCTTAAGAAGTTTATTACTCCTTGCGTATTCATTGAAAGTCTTTGTTACTGCACGTTTGAAACCTTCTACATGAGTTCCACCTTCAGGTGTATTGATATTATTTACAAATCCATAAAGATTCTCTGTAAATGCGTCATTATGCTGAAGTGCTACTTCAACCATTACATCATTTACATTACCTTCACAGTAAATAACATCACTATAAAGAGCTGTCTTTCCTTTGTTAAGATACTGAACAAATTCTTTAATACCACCTTCGTAATGGAAAGATTCTTCTCTCTTTTCTTCTCTATCATCTTTAAGAGTTATCTTAAGATTCTTAGTAAGAAAAGCCATCTCTCTAAGTCTTGATTTTAAAATATTATATTCATAAACTGTTTCTTCAAATATTTCTTTGTCAGGAAGGAAAGTTACAATGGTTCCGGTTTGTTCCACTGGACATTCTCCAATTACCTGAAGGTCTGAATCTTTCTTTCCTCTGTGATAAGTCTGTTTATGAATTTTTCCATCTCTATAAACTTCTACTTCTAACCACTCACTTAAGGCATTAACAACAGAAGCACCTACACCATGAAGACCACCGGATACTTTATATCCTCCGCCTCCAAATTTTCCACCTGCGTGAAGAATTGTAAAAACAACTTCTACTGCAGGAAGACCTGTTTTATGATTAATATCAACAGGAACTCCTCTTCCGTTATCCTTTACTGTTATTGAATTATCTTCATTTATTTGCACATTAATTTCTGTACAAAAACCAGCTAAAGCCTCATCCACTGAGTTATCTACGATTTCATATACCAGATGGTGAAGACCTCTAGATGAAGTACTACCAATATACATACCCGGTCTTTTTCTTACCGCTTCTAGACCTTCAAGAACTTGAATCTGGTCCCCTCCATATTCTACCTGTTTGTTATCGTCACTCATTGTTACTCCTTTCCGTCATAACTTTTCATTAATGAAGCTGTTCCATCAACTACACTATATATTCTATCAATCTGTACTCTATTTCTAATAAATTCTTCAATACCAGTACAGGTTATAACCGTTTGTATTCCATTAATTCTTTCTAAAAGTTTATTCTGTCTACTACTGTCTAACTCAGACATAACATCATCAAGTAGTAACACTGGTGTCTCTTTAGTTATCATCTTAGTTATCTCTATCTCTGAAAGTTTCAAAGATAAAGCAGCTGTCCTTTGTTGTCCTTGACTTCCAAAATGTCTTAGATCCTTTCCCTTTACAAAAAATGCCATGTCATCTCTGTGAGGACCTACGGAAGTATTTTTATATTTAATATCTCTTTCCCTGTTTGATTTAAGATTCTTTTCAAAATCATCTATCGTTACATCGGGTTCATAAGATACTTTTATATCTTCTTTTCCACTGGTTATATCTCTGTGGATATCAGGTATTATTTCGTTAAGAGTTTTTATAAAATCCTGTCTGCTTTTTATAATCTCTCTTCCATACCTTATTAGTTGCATATCCCACACATCTAAAGTTTCATATAAATCTTTTGAGTAATTAAAACCTAACTCTCTTAAAAGATCATTTCTTTGATTAATAACCTTTGTGTAGTTAATTAAATTATTTGTGTAGAAACTATCTAACTGACAAAGTTCGGTGTTAATAAATCTCCTTCTTTCTGAAGGACCATTTTTAATAATTGTAAGATCCTCCGGAGAAAAGAATATAACATTAATTACACCAAGAATCTCACTTATCTTCTTTATAGGCAATCCGTTAATAGCTATACCTTTATGTTTATTTTTCTTTAAATGAATATCAATCTTATATGGTATTTCATTTTTTTTAACTACAAGTTGAATATGACCTTCTTCCTGATCAAATCTTATAGTTTCCTTATCCTTTGCTCCTCTATGAGACTTGCCACTAGAGCACATGTAAATAGCCTCTAACACATTGGTCTTTCCCTGGGCATTGTCACCGTATAAGATATTTATACTGTCAGAAAAATCCATATAAAGAGATTCATAATTTCTAAAGTTATTAAGTTTTAGAGATTCAATTATCATTTGAATTACCTTTAATAATTACTTCTTCTCCGTCGTAGCTTATAACGTCATTCTCTCTTAATTTTCTACCTCTTCTTGTATCCACTTCACCATTAACAGATACAAGACCATCTTGTATTACACATTTAGCTTCAACTCCTGAACTAACAAGTCCAGCAGCTTTGAGAGCTTGTCCTAACTTTATATATTCATCTCTTAAAGTAATACTTTGCATAACAATACTCCTTTATAATTTTTTTAATGTTATTAAACATTAAAGTTAACAGGAAGTATTATATAAACATAATTTTCATCCTTGTCTTTAATAAAACATGGAGATTTAGCATTTAACATATAAATATCTACATCTTCATCATCAATTGCTTTAAGGGCATCCATAACAAATTTTGGATTAAATCCAATCATGATATCTTTACCCTCTTTTGTAGCTTCAATATTTTCATCCATTGATCCAAGATTTGATTTAATCTGAATCTCAACATTGCCATCTGTAACAGAAACAATAATTGGTTTCTTATCACTTTCATTAGCCATTAAAGTAGCTCTATCAATACATTCTAAAAGTTCTCTTCTGTTAACGTTTAACTTAACGTCGTAGTCACTAGATATCATCTGACTTACATTAAAATATTTACCTTCAATAAGTCTAGAAACTACAACAGTACTTCCAAACTCAAATACAATGTGACTGTATCCATTTCCCGAGAACTCACTGTTTCTTGTAAAGAAGATTCTAACTTCATCATCATTTCCACCATTTAAAACTTTAATTACTTCGTTAAGAGTTTTACCAGGAACAATGACGCTTACATTTTCAAAGGATTCCTTAAGTTCAACTTTTCTTATGGAAATTCTGTGAGTATCAAGGGATGTAACCTTTAATTTATTATTATTTATTTCAAATAACTCACCTGACATTAACTTACCAGTACTACTTTCATCATTAAGAGAAATTGAGAAAATAGTCTGTCTTATAATTTCTTTTAAAGTTAACTGAGATAAATAAATGAATTTTTCCTTTTCAACTGCAGGAAGTCTTGTAAAGTCATCTCCGGATTTACCGGCAATATTAAATTTTGCATTTTCACTAACAATATTCATATAATAATTTTCGTCAGTAGAAATAATTACTTCATTTTCTGGAAGCTTTCTTACTATTTCAGAAAATATTTTTGAATTAATAGCAATCTGACCTCTTTCAATAATCTCACCTTCAACTTGCGTCTCAATACCTAATTCCATGTCATTTGCTGTAAAAGTAATTCTATCTGTAGTAGCATCAATAAATATACATTCTAAGATAGACATTGTTGTTCTAGTTGGAATTGCCTTTGAAACAATACTTACTGCTTCGTTAAGATCACTCTTTTTAAAAATTAACTTCATTACAAGAACTCCTTTCAGCTGTGTAATACACAATAAAAAATAAATAAAATATATAATAAATATTATAGTAGTAGTAATATTAGGGGCCGTGAATTTGTTGAAAAGTACTTTGAGCCCTTATAAATACTGAAAAAGTTATACTAAAATATTTGTTTAAGTCATGTATATTTGTGTTAATAAAAGGGTTATTTATCAACATTTTTAAAATTACGCATTTAGTAATAATTTAATTTATAAACATACATTAACATACAAACCACAATTTATTAGCTGTTATATTTATGATAATGTGGATAAAATGTGGTTAACCTTGTTTAATTCTCTTTTTAATTTTTTCAATATCATCTCTTAATTTCTCATTGGTGTTAATAGCATCATCTATCTTATCGTAACCATGCATAATAGTTGTATGATGAAGATTTCCAAGCAGCTCACCAATGTGATATAAAGTATCATCAGTCATAGATCTGCAAAGGTACATGCAAATCTGTCTTGGAATAACTATATCCTGACTCTTCTTTTTAGATGCTATATCTGTTATGGAAATATTAAAGTAATCTGTAACAACCTGTATTATAAGTTTACTTGTTATTTCTCTATGAGAATCTGGAGATATAGAATCCTTAAGAATTTCTTTAGCTAATTCAAGATCCAATTTAACAGGAGAAATCTTTGAATAAGCTACTACTTTTGTAAGAGCTCCTTCAAGTTCTCTGATATTTGATACAATATTTGTAGCAATATATTTAAGAATATCATCATCAATATTATATCCTTCATTTTCGGCTCTTTTTTGAAGAATAGCCATACGAGTTTCATATTCAGGAGAAGAAATATCAACGGATAATCCTAAACCAAATCTGGATCTAAGTCGTTCCTCTAAGGTTGTCATTTCTTTAGGTGGTTTATCTGAAGAAATGACAATTTGTTTATTGGATTCATATAGGGCATTAAAGGTATGGAAGAACTCTTCCTGACCTCTGTCCTTTCCTATTATGAATTGGATGTCATCAATAAGAAGAACATCAATGTTTCTATATTTATCACGGAAGTTATTTACTTCCTGCTGATTACCATTTCTAATTGAAGAAATAAGCTCATTAATAAAAGTTTCAGAAGTAACATATAAAACCTTTGATTTTGCATTGTGTTCTATTATGTAATGAGCTATTGACTGCATTAAATGAGTCTTTCCTAATCCTACGCCTCCATATAAGAAAAGAGGATTACAAATCTCTGCAGGTGCTTCTGCTACTTTTAATGCATATGCATGCGCAAAGTTATTAGAACCTCCTACTACGAAGGTATCGAAGGTATACTTAGGATTAAGGTTAGCTTCTAATAGTCTTTTATTTAATTCACTCTCTGAGGAATAAACCTCGTTATTTTCCATCTCAGGGGATTCCGGAGAATAATGCTTTGTATCTTCAGGTGCAATAAACTGAACATCTAAATCTTCACCAAATAATTCATCAATAGCCACTCTGAAGCATTTATAGAATCTTTTATTGATGTAGTTGACACCGTTGGCATCATCAACTACTATTGTGACTACGCCATTATCTACTGCGTAAACATTTAATGGTTTAAGCCAGGTATCGAAGGATACGTCTGAAATTTCATATTCTGTTTTTATGTAGTTAAGAATATCTGTCCATTTACTTTTAATTAAATCTAACATGTTATTACCTCTCATAATAATATCTGGCAAAGACCTTATATAAGGTGAAAACTTTAAAATAAGGCTAAATTTGGCTCAAATTTATAAATAAGGTCAAAAACTCAGATATGTCTATTTTACTCCAAAAATGTCAAATTATCAATGAAATACAGTTTATAAAATAAAAACATATATATAGGAAGAAAAATATTTTATTACTAATAATGAAATTTGTGGATAACTTTGTGGATAATGTGGATTAAATCTTTAAAATATAGTATATATAAAGAAAAATAATGTTAAAAAATTTATATCCACAAAAAATGAAAATTGTTGATAAAGAAAAATATAATTTACATAATTTTAAAAAAGAGAAAAATCCAGAATTTTATGTGTGTATATTATAAACTTTTTCAAAATTAAAAAGTTCTTTATTTACGGGCAAAATTTAAGACAAATTGTTGATAATAAAATTTAATCCACAATTAGTCCACAAAATGTGGATATCTTTACGTAAACTAAATAAAAAATTATGTAAAGTTTATATTATTTCTATTTTGAAATAATAAATAACTTGACTTATATAGGGTTTTACAATATAATTTTAACGATATTTTCCAGTTTTATATAGAAATGGAGGTGTTTAATAATGAAGATGACATTTCAGCCAAAGAAAAGATCAAGAGCAAAAGTTCATGGATTTAGAAAAAGAATGAGTACAGCAAGCGGAAGAAAAGTTTTAGCAGCTAGAAGATTAAAAGGAAGAAAGAAATTATCAGCTTAAGACCGCAGTAATGTGGTCTTTCTTTTTGCTTAGGTTTAAAGTAAGATAAGATTAGATGTCTGTATGCTTTGCATACAGACAAAATTTTTTGGAGACAAAATTGAAAAGATTTAATTCTATCAAGAAAAATGATGATTTTAGAAAGGTCTACAAAAAAGGTAGATCCAAGTCAGACGGGTTACTGGTTATGTATGTCCTTAATAAGGATGATACTAATAATGAAGAAAAAATAAGTAGAATTGGAATATCAATCAGTAAGAAAGTCGGTAACAGTGTTGTGAGACATAGACTAACCAGATTGGTTAGAGAGTGTTTCAGATTAAATAAAGAAGATTTTAAATATGATGCAGATATTGTTGTAATAGTAAGAAAAGGTGCAGCACAATCTGATTTTCACGAAATTGAAAAATCTTTTTTAGGTCTTTGTAAAAGACAAGGGCTATTATAATTTTATAAGAACAGAGATGATAATATTTGAAGTGTGAGTGTGGTATTTTTAGAACAATGTTAAAAGGAATATCAGGCATTTTAAAAGGAATTTCATTTGTACTAAAGAAATTTTTAATTGGAAGTATTATTTTTTATAGAAGATTTATTTCACCAATTAAGGGAAATAATCATTGCAGATATATCCCAACATGTTCACAATATGCATTAGAAGCAATTGAAAAATACGGTCCCTTCAAAGGTGCTTATTTAAGCATTAAGAGAATATTGAGATGTAATCCATTTTCAAAAGGAGGATTAGATCCAGTACCATAAAGGAGGAAAACCTTTGTTAGGTATGATTTTAGTAAGAAGTACAACACCTGTTATAAGTTGGTTTGCTGATATATTGGGTATGTTGATGAGCTTAATCTATAACATGTTTGATAAATTCGGCATCGAAAATATAGGTATTTGTATTATTGTATTTACAGTAATTGTTAAGCTTGTTTTATTTCCGTTACAAGTTAAGCAGCAAAAGTTTACTAAGCTTAATTCTGTAATGACACCAGAATTGCAGGCAATACAGAAAAAATATCAAAACAAAAGAGATCAAGATTCAGTAGTTGCTATGAATGAGGAGACAAAAGCCGTATATGAAAAGTACGGAACATCTCCAACGGGTAGCTGTTTACAGATGTTAATTCAGTTACCAATTCTGTTTTCTTTGTATTACATTATCGCTAGTATTCCGGCATACGTACCAGCAGTTCATAATTATTTTGAACCGGTAAGTAATTATGTTGTAGACAGCAATTTAGATGAAAACGATTATAAGAAAGCAGATTACGACGATTTTACTGATTATGATAAATTCTATATCTTAAATACCGCATACGATAAATATGTAAAAGGCAAAGACTATAAGTATGTAGATAGAATGCTTAAGACTATAGATGGTCAGGATGATAGCGAAAAAGTAAATGATATTATTGCAAAATATTCTGATGAACAATGGTCTGATTTAAGTAAGTGTTATGAAAATTCTGCTTCATTTGTAAAAGATATAAATAATGCAGAAATCACTGAAAGTCAGTGGAAGAAAATTATTAAAGATGATGATGCAAGAGAAGAATTTTTAACAGATATAGAGGATGGCGAAGTTACATTAGAATGTAATAAAGAAAATGTAGATACAGCCAAGAGTAATATCAACAAGGTATATACATTTGGTCCTATTAATTTAGGTGAGTCACCATCAAGTGCAATGGGATTAGCTCTTTTAATACCATTAATATCATGTCTTGCTCAGTTCTTTAGTGTGTTTATATCAATGAGAAATCAAGATGACTCAGCTATGCAGAATAATCAGATGGCTAATTCAATGAAGGTTACAATGTATGTTATGCCTTTAATGTCTGGTTTCATCGCATTGTCAGTTCCTGCAGGTCTTGGTTTGTACTGGGCTCTTACAGGAATTATACAGGCTGTAACTCAGTTGATTCTTATTAATTACTTTAAGAATGTTGATGTGCAGGATATTATTGATAAGAACATGGAAAAGGTTAAGAAGAAAAAAGCTAAGAAAAATATAGATTCTGATAAAGTTACTTCAGCTGCAACAACATCAACAAGGAGTTTAAAGAGTAAAGCAAATATTAGTACAAAAAATGTTGTTGATAGTAATAAGAAATATAAATCAGGAAGTATGGCTGAAAAAGCTAATCTTGTTAAGTCTATTAATGAAGCCAATAATAAAAATAAGAAATAATAATTTTTTGTTTTAGAAGGGTGGTTAAAATGGAAGAATTCAAAGAGTTTACAGGCAAATCTGTGTCAGAAGCAATTAGTGAAGCATGTATAAGTCTTTCAAAAACAAGTGATGAACTTAATTATGAAGTAATTGAAGAGGGTAGTGCTGGTATATTAGGTCTTGGAAAAAAGCCTGCTAAGATTAAAGTATATTTAGGAGAAGCTCCTAAAGTTGAAAACTCTGAAGAAAAGGTTGAAGAAACAACTAAAGAAGAAGTAAATGAAGTAGCAAAAACTGAAGTAGCTAAAGATGTTGTTAAGGAAAATGTTGCAGCTTCAAATGATAATATTGAAGAGACAGCAAAAGAATTCTTAAACAAAGTTTTCAAAGCAATGGATATGGAAGTTAAGCTTGATATCAAAATGAATGAAACAGATAAGACTTTAGAAATCAATATGGAGGGCGACAACATGGGAACCCTTATTGGTAAAAGAGGTCAGACAATTGATTCATTACAGTATTTGGTAAGTCTTGTAATTAACAAAGACAGAGCTGATTATACAAGAGTAAAAATTGATACAGAAAACTATAGAGCTAGAAGAAAGAAAACTCTTGAAGAACTTGCAAAGAATATTGCGTTTAAAGTAAAGAGAACAAGAAGAAGTGTATCTCTTGAACCAATGAATCCATATGAGAGAAGAATTATTCATTCAGCTCTTCAGAATGATAAATATGTTACTACAAAGAGTGAAGGTGAAGAACCTTACAGACATATTATTGTATTACTTAAAAAATAATAAAGAATCATTATTAAAGTTCTTTGTGTGCTTGCATACAAAGAACTTTTTTTATATTATGGTAAGAGTGATTAAATTAGGAGGATTGCCATGTTTAAGACAGATACTATAACTGCTATATCTACTGCTGTAAGTAATTCTGGTATTAGCATTATAAGAATTAGTGGAGATGAAGCAATAGAAGTTGCTGATAAAATATTTTACGCAAAGCGTAATAATAAAAAATTAAAAGATGTAAAATCTCATACAATTCACTATGGAATTATCAAAGATGGTGATAAAGATGTAGATGAAGTTTTAGTTTCAGTTATGAAAGCTCCTAATACATATACGAAAGAAGACGTAGTTGAAATTAATTGTCATGGTGGAATAACTGTAACAAAAAAAATATTAGACTTGATTTTAAAAAATGGCGCAAGAACAGCAGAACCAGGAGAGTTTACCAAGCGTGCATTTTTAAATGGAAGAATAGATCTTTCCCAGGCAGAGGCTGTAATGGATATTATTAATGCCAGAAATAATATGGCTTTAAGTGCATCCATTTCTCAGATGGAAGGTAGCATAAGTAAAACAATTAAGGATTTACGCCAAAAAATCATTCACCACATTGCATTTATAGAAGCTGCACTTGATGACCCGGAACATTATACTTTAAATAATTATGGTGAAGAACTAAGGGTGGATGTTAATGATTATCTTATAGTTATAAATGATTTAGTTAAGACTTCTGATGATGGAAGAATTATCTCTCAGGGAATAAAAACAGTAATTCTTGGAAAACCAAATGCTGGTAAATCTTCCCTTATGAATACTTTGTTAGGAACCCAAAGAGCTATTGTTACTGATATTGCAGGAACTACTAGAGATACTTTAGAGGAATCCATGACTTTATCAGAGATGCATCTTGATATTGTGGATACAGCAGGAATAAGAGAAACAGAAGATGTTGTAGAAAAGATTGGGGTAGAGCGTTCAAAGGAAGCTGCAAAATCTGCAGATTTGGTAATCTACGTTGTGGACTCATCTGTTCCTTTAGATGAAAATGACAAAGAAATTATTAAGCTTATTTCAGATAAAAAGTCTATAGTTTTATTGAATAAAACGGATTTGGAGAGTATAGTATCAAAGGATGATATTAAGGAAATTATTAATACAGAACCTATAGAAATATCCGCAAAAGAAAATATTGGAATTGACGATATAAAAAATAGAATTAAGGAAATGTTTTATGATGGAATGGTATCTTATAATCATGAAATATTTATAACAAATGCAAGACATAAAGAAGCTTTGGTAAATGCTAAGAAAAGTTTGGAATTAGTTCTTGTTAGTATAGATGATGAGATGCCTGAAGATTTCTTTTCAATTGATTTAATGGGTGCCTATGAAGAGTTAGGTTATATCATTGGCGAAGAAGTGTCAGATGATCTTGTAAATGAAATATTTTCTAAATTCTGTATGGGAAAATAAATTTATAATAAATTACGAATTGAGTAATTTATATTACGCAATGAAGAAAGAGTGAAGTAATGAATAATCTTTGTGAAAATTATGATGTTGTAGTAGTAGGTGCAGGCCATGCCGGATGTGAGGCAGCTCTTGCCTGTGCCAGATTAGGTTTGGATACTATTGTATTTACAGTTCATGTAGGTTCAATAGCATTAATGCCATGTAATCCAAATATAGGTGGAAGTTCAAAAGGACATTTGGTAAGAGAACTTGATGCCTTAGGTGGAGAAATGGGTAAAAATATAGATAAAACATTTATACAATCAAAGATGCTCAATGCTTCAAAGGGTCCTGCAGTTCATTCTTTAAGAGCTCAGGCCGATAAACATGCATATACATCAGAGATGAGAAAAACTTTAGAAAACCAGGATAATCTTACAGTAAGACAGGCGGAAGTCTCAGAAATTATTGTGGAAGACGGAGTTATAAAAGGTGTAAAAACATTTTCAGGGGCTACTTATATGGCAAAGGCTGTTGTATTATGCACCGGAACCTATCTCAAAGCCAGATGTATATATGGAGATGTAAGTAATTACACAGGTCCTAATGGATTACAGGCTGCTAATTACCTTACAGATTCTTTAAAGGCAAATGGTATTGAAATGTTTAGATATAAAACTGGAACACCGGCAAGAGTAGATAAAAGATCAATTAATTTTGACGAGTTAGAGGAACAGTTTGGAGATAAGAACGTAGTTCCATTTTCATTTTCAACTAATCCAGAGGATGTTCAAATTGAACAGGATTCATGTTGGTTAACATATACAAATGAAGAAACTCACAAAATTATTATGGAGAATATAGACAGATCACCATTATTTTCAGGAATGATAGAGGGTACAGGACCAAGATATTGCCCGTCAATTGAAGATAAGGTGGTAAAATTTGCAGATAAGAAGAGACATCAGGTATTTATTGAACCGGAAGGACGTTATACCAATGAGATGTATCTTGGTGGAATGTCAAGTTCTTTACCAGAGGATGTTCAGTATAGAATGTATCGTTCAGTCAAAGGTTTGGAAAATGTAAGAATTGTAAAGAATGCATATGCCATTGAATATGATTGTATTAATCCAAATCAGTTAAAACCAACATTGGAATTCAAGAAAATATCCGGATTATTCAGTGGTGGTCAATTTAATGGAAGTTCTGGATACGAAGAAGCTGCAGCTCAGGGAATTATAGCTGGAATCAATGCAGCTATGTATGTTAAAAATGAAGAACAGGTAGTTCTTGATAGATCCCAGGCCTATATTGGTGTTTTAATTGATGATCTGGTAACAAAAGAAAATAAAGAACCTTATAGAATGATGACCTCTAGAGCTGAATATAGACTTTTACTTCGCCAGGATAATGCAGACCAGAGACTTAGTGAGATTGGTCACAGAGTAGGCTTAGTCAGTGATGAAACTTATAATAAGGTTGTTGAAAAATATAAAATGGTGGAACAGGAAGTAGCTCGTCTTAATTCTGTAGTTATAGGTGCTAACGAAAAAACTCAGAAATTTTTAAAGACTCATGATAGTTCACCTTTAAATACAGGTTCTACTTTAGCAGAATTAGTAAGAAGACCAGAACTTAATTATGAAATGCTAGCTGATTTAGATCCTGATAGGAAAGAATTACCTGAATCTGTAATTGAACAGGTTAATATAAATATTAAATATGAAGGATATATTTCCAGACAAATTAAACAGGTAGAACAGTTTAAGAAAATGGAAAATAAGAAAATACCTGAAAATATAG
Source organism: uncultured Eubacteriales bacterium (assembly GCA_900315425.1). Lineage (GTDB taxonomy): Bacteria > Bacillota > Clostridia > Lachnospirales > Lachnospiraceae > Bovifimicola. The sequence continues at coordinate 18,189 of OMZA01000016.1, read as the reverse complement.
ATTATAAGATAGTTCCAAGTCTTAGAATAGAAGCCAGACAAAAGCTAGAATTATGCAAACCTATTTCTGTAGGACAAGCTAGTAGAATTCCAGGAGTAAACCCAGCGGATATCTCATGTTTGCTGGTATATTTAAGTACTTTAAAGAAGAATAACTAAGTTAAAATTTTAAAAGAGAGTTTTATATGGAATATACATTTGAAGAAGCACAGGTAGATTTTTTAAGAAAATCCTTTAATAATATTGGAATTGATTTAACAGATAAGCAGGTTAATCAATTCCTGAAATATTATGAAATGCTTGTAGAAACAAACAAAGTAGTTAATCTCACAAGAATAGTAGAATTTAAAGATGTTGTAATTAAACATTTTGTGGATTCCTGCCTTATATTAAAAGAAAAAAACGATATCTTTAATAAAAAAGCTGTTTCAGTTATAGATGTTGGTACAGGTGGAGGATTTCCAGGAATTCCTTTGAAAATATTATGTCCTAACATAAAGTTGGTATTGTTAGATTCATTAAATAAAAGAATTAATTTTTTGAAAAATGTTGTGGAATGCCTTGAATTAGAAAATGTAGAATGCATTCATGGCAGAGCAGAAGAAGCAGCAAGAAATTCGAATCTAAGAGAGTCCTTTGATTATAGTGTGTCCAGAGCAGTGGCTAATCTTGCTACTTTATCTGAATACTGTACACCATTTGTTAAAAAAGGAGGCTGCTTTATATCTTATAAAGCGGGTAATTCTGAAGAGGAAATTGATTCTTCTAAAAATGCTATAAAGACATTAAATTGTAAAATAGAAAAAATAATTGAAATTAAATTAGAAGATTATAATTCTCAAAATGGTAATACAGAAGAAGTTATTCGTAAATTCGTATTTATTAAGAAAAATAATAATACACCGAAGGCATATCCTAGAAAAGCCGGAACCCCTAGTAAGAATCCATTATAAAATCAGAACGGAGGTGTATACTTGGAAAATATAGTATCATTTCTCAATGGAGAAAAAAGAAGAACAGAAGAAAATATAAATAAATTCAATGATAAAATTTCCCAGTGTCACTTTAAAATAGAAGAAATTGAAAAACTAAAAGAAGAAATTAGTAATAACATAGATAATACTTTTTCAGTTTTTACTCCTAATGTGTATGATAAGGATAAAAATGAAATTGAAATTGAAAAGTTAAATGCTAAGAAAAAGGAATATCTTAACAGAATTCAGGAATTAGAAAAAAGAGTGGAAAATTTAGAAAATAAAATTGTTAAGATAGATGAAGCCTTTGAAGATGTGGAGAATACAGAACTACAGTTAGCTGAAAGTATAAAGGGAACTAAGAAAACTGTATCTAAAGAAGTTAAAAAGACAAAGGAAGAAAACTATAACGAATTTATAAATATTTTAGAATATGAAATTAATAAATGTGATAAATACTTTAGTAATGACATCGAAAAAGAAATATCCAAGTTATCAGATAAGATTTCTTTATGTAATAGTTTTGTAAATGTAGATCAGGAAAGAACAAAGGTAGAATTATTAAAGTTGGAAGAAAATATAAATGCCTTAAATAGAAAATTTAACACAAAAATGTTTCACGTGAAACATTTTGATGGAAGTGTTGGTATTTATAAGCAGATTAAAGATTTTATAGATGTTTATAATCAGAAACTAGATAATAAGATTGAATATAGTTACAATGGTTTCAAAATTAGTGATTCCGGAAATAGAGTTGTAAATATCATTAGAATTATTAAAGAAGCTATCGAAAATGCAAATACGCATGCAGGATGTTCAAAAATAAATGTTTCTGTAGAAATTGATAATCTCATTGCAGAAAATCAAGTTAATGATGAGAACAATAATGATTCAACAGCGGAAATGAGAGAATTAAATTTTATTGTCCAGGATATTAATAAATTCAGAGTTAATGTAAAGATATCTGATAATGGAGAAGGTTTTGTTAAACAAAAAGATAATATATTAATAGAAAATAATATGTATGGCATTCAAATGATGAAATATAGATCAAAACTGATAAACGCTAAGTTTAATATAGAATCAACAGTTGGCTTAGGAACTGTAGTTACGCTAGTATACGAATTTTAATTAAATACCTAATAAAAAAAATGTTTCACGTGAAACATTTTTTTTATTAGTAGAATATCAGTAAAGTTCATGCTATAATTATTTAGAAATTTATAAGGAGATAATTATGGGTAAGATTATAGCTATTGCAAACCAAAAAGGTGGTGTTGGTAAAACCACCACGGCTATTAACTTAACATCATGTCTTGCAGAAGTAGGTAAAAAAATATTACTTGTTGATATTGACCCTCAGGGTAATGCCACAAGTGGAGTTGGTGTAGACAAGAATCAATTGGAAAATACATCATACGAATTATTTATTGGTAATTGTACCTTAGAAGATTGTATAGTTGAATCTCAGGTTAGTAATCTATGGGTTCTGCCTTCAAATGTTAATCTCTCTGGTGCAGAAATAGATTTAATAGGTGTAGATGATAGAGAATATATTTTAAAGAATGAGATTGATTCTATTAGAGATGAATATGATTTTATAATAATTGACTGTCCACCATCCTTAAATATTCTAACTGTTAATGCAATGACAACTGCAGATTCGGTTTTAGTTCCTATTCAATGTGAATATTATGCACTGGAAGGTTTATCTCAGCTTATTCATACAATTAATCTGGTTCAGGAAAGATTAAATCCTGAATTAGACATTGAGGGTGTAGTGTTTACAATGTATGATGCCAGAACAAATCTTTCATTGGAAGTTGTAGAAAATGTTAAAGCTAATCTCAGACAGACAGTTTATAAAACAATTATCCCAAGAAATATAAGACTTGCTGAGGCTCCTAGCTACGGACTCCCAATAAATCTATATGATTCTAAGTCAATTGGCGCAGAAAGTTATAGATTATTGGCACAGGAAGTTATTTATAATGAAATGGGTAAGGAATTCGATGTTAATTCCTTTGATTTAAGCCAATTTGATAAAAAGAAACCTCAAAAGAAAAAAGGTTTACTTAAAAGAAAAAAGAAATAATAACCATATAATATGTAGAGTGGAGGAAATATGGCAGCTAAAAATACTAAAAGAGGTTTAGGAAAAGGCTTGGATTCTTTGATTCCAAAGGGTGAAGCTGTAAAAAAATCATCCTCTAAGAGTAACAATGGAGTTGTTGAATTAGATATTAATCAGGTTGAACCAAATAAAAATCAGCCTCGTAAGAATTTTGACCAGGATGCTTTAAATGAATTAGCAGATTCTATTAAGCAGTATGGAGTAATTCAACCAATTGTTGTACAGAAAATAGATGATTACTATGAAATAATTGCTGGTGAACGTAGATGGAGAGCTGCAAAGATAGCAAAGTTAAAGAAAATCCCGGTAGTTATTAAGAATTTCTCTGAACAGGAAATAGTTGAGATTGCTCTTATTGAAAATATTCAAAGAGAGGACTTAAATCCTATAGAGGAAGCAGAAGCATACAAGCGACTTATTGATGAGTATAATCTTAAGCAGGAAGAGATGGCAGAAAGACTTTCAAAAAGCAGAACTTCCATCACAAATTCAATGCGTCTTTTAAAACTGAGTTCTAAAGTACAGAAGCTTGTTATAAGTGGAGAATTAAGTAGTGGTCATGCAAGAGCATTGATTCCTGTGGAAGATGCGAAGAAGCAATATACTTTAGCTTTGGAAATTATCAAAAACAAATTAAGTGTTAGAGAAACAGAGAAGCTTGTAAAAGCTTTGTTAGAACCAAAGAAAAAAGTAAAGAAGGCTGTTCCTGAAAATGATTTCGTATATAGAGATATTGAAGGAAAGATAAAGGATATTGTTGGAACAAAGGTTAAAATCAACAATAAACCAGGTGGAAAAGGTAAGATTGAAATTGAATACTATTCAACAGAAGATTTAGAAAGATTAATAGACCTTTTCGAAAAAATGAAATAATAATTAAATGGATATAATCCATGAGAAACACAGAGGTAACAATGGAAAGTAGAATTTTACAGAAGATAGGAATCAATTATATTGATCCAATTTACATAATAATATTTTTAATACTAGTTTGTGTTCTTCTTATTGTATATTGTGCGAGAACAAACAAGAAAATTGACAGACTCAATGGAAAAATAAGAAAATTCATGACTGGAAAAGATGGTAAATCCCTTGAGAAAGCAATAAATAAAAGATTTACTCAGGTAGATGACCTTCTTATATATGATAAAGAGACAAATAAGAAAATCAAGAAGATAAATGAAGATTTCTTGATGGCATTTCAAAAAATGGGAATTGTTAAATACGATGCCTTTAATGAAATGGGCGGAAAGTTAAGTTTTGCAATAGCACTTTTAAATAAAGAAAATACTGGATTTGTTTTAAATGCTATGCACAGCAGAGAAGGATGCTATATGTATATCAAAGAGATAATTGGAGGAAAATCAGCAATTATACTTGGCGATGAAGAAAAGGAAGCATTGGATAAAGCAATTAATAGTGACAACTATATGGAATAAAATACAAAGATAAGGAACAGGCATGAATAAATATTTTAGAACAATAGGTTTTTTGGATATTTCAACAAGAAGGATATTAGAAAAGGCAGTTAATAAATCAATAGCTGACTATATGAATAATCAAGATAAACAACCATCAAGAATAGTGGAGATTGAAATAGAATGTCATGAACATTTTGGAGTTATGATTCATGGTGAATGTATAGATGAAGAAGATTTCTATGTAGATTATATAATTCCTTTTGTAAGATCAAAAAACTATTATTCTTATATAAATGCAAAGGAAGAAAATGCAGTACAAATGGATTCTTTCTTTATAAGGGCCACATTTGGAAAGATGAATACTGAACTTACATTTTTTGTAGAAAATTCTTTGGATTATGTTAAAGAACGAAAGAATATTGGAAAGAAAATGGTAGGTTTGGTTGGAATGGCAAAACAGGGAGAGATTCTTATGCCTGTTGTTCCTTATAATCCAAAAGAAGATGAGGAAATTGAGAGATCTGATGATATTCTTAGTATTGTGGAGACGTCGATATTCCCCGAAGGTATACAAAGCGGCAGATATTCTGTACTCGGTATTATCGAGGAATGTGAATTATGCCAGAATAAAATAACCTTAGAAAACGTCTATTACTTTACTATTAAATGTAAAGATATTAGAATAAATGTTGTAATAAATGAAAAAAATCTCCAGGGAGTACCAGAAGTAGGAAGAAGATTTGCTGGAGAAATATGGCTACAAGGAAATACCCATGTAGTTAATATATAATTGGTTATTACCTTGACGGTCATATATCAAGTGTGTTAAAATCAAGTTTGCGTGTTCCAGTACCTCAGTAGGATAGAGGGTCCGCCTCCTAAGCGGAACGTCGCTGGTTCGATTCCAGTCTGGAACGTTTAAGTTGGGGATTGCATCGCAATTCCCATATTTTTCGCATATAAGATATGCGTAATGTAGGGATTTGATAATATGAGCAATTATATAATTATTGATTTGGAATGGAATCAATCTGTTTCAAACGATAAGAATGATGAAATAATGCCATTTGAGATTATTGAAATCGGAGCGGTAAAATTAGATTCTAATCTTAGAAAAAAGGGCACATATCAGAAGTTGATACAACCAGTGAAGTATAGGAAAATAGCACCTATCGTTACAAATATGACAAAGATTCATATGTCGGATTTGAAATACGAAAAGAAATTTCCATATGTTATAAAGCAATTTTTAAAGTGGTGCGGAGATGATTACATCTTTTGTACTTATGGAAGTCAGGATCTTACAGAGTTGCAGAGAAACATGGAGTATCATAATATAGAAATACCTTGGAAGTATCCGTTTAAATATATAGATATTCAAAGGGTTTTAGGAATCGACTATCCGGACAGTGGTGCTCAGATTGCACTGGAAAAAGCGGTGGAATATTTTAAATTGAAACAGGGAAATGTTTACCATAGAGCTTTAGGAGATGCACTTTATACCTCAGAAATTTTGAAGTACTTAAAAGAAGAATCTTTGGATAAATATATATCCCTAGATCATTACTGTATTCCTGAGAGTTTAAGTAAATATCAATCTGTAGATCTTGGAACACATATAGAGGCTCTTTCGTGCTTATTCAAGGATAGAGATGAAATAATAAGTGAAGCAAAAAATAGAATGATACTATGTCCAATATGTAAATCAAAATGCAGAAAGAAGATACAGTGGTTTTCTGATGGTACAAAACATAGTTGTGTTGCAATCTGTAATGAACATGGTTATATAGAGGGTCACATAATCTTTAAGAAAAAGAAATATGGCTTTATGTATGGAATTAAAAGAACACAGGTAATTGATGAAGAAAGACTTAACTATATAATTGATAGAAAAAAGAATATTGTAAATAAAAGAAAAAATAAACAGAATTAATAAACCCTTGCCAGTTGGCAAGGGTTTATTTGTTAAAATCCTAATCGCTTTTGTTCTTGTTCTATTATTTCTTTTTCCTGCTCGAAAGTAGCAAGTAATGTTTCTAATTCTGCTAAGAAGGAATCAACACAACCATAGTATGAATCATTAGTTCTTGGATCTTCAAAGTGTTTCTTTATATCTACAAGCTGATCAATAGCTGCATCAATTCTCTTTACACCGGAATCATCTAAATATAAAAGATATCTAGAACGCTGATTTTCTTCAGTAGAAGCTTTTCTAAGAATCAACTGAATGTTAGGCTTTTCACCAATATATCTATATGTGATAGAAGGTGAAGCATGATTAAGTAATGTTTGGAGATAAGTAATATCTCCTGTAGATTCATAGTAGTTCCATGCGAAAGTCTTACGCATAGTCTGTGCTCCAATAGGAGAAAGACCAACAGTAGAGCCAACTTGTTTGAAAACTCTATAAGCTTGTTCTCTTGATAATGGAGTATTGTTTCTACCGCTTACAATATAATCATCGTCGTCAATGTCCTTAAGATAATTATTAAGAATAACCTTAAAGTCTTCAGGAACATTGTAAGTAGTAACAATTTTTCTAGAACCAATTACTGACTCGATTGTATCTTTGTTATATACATCCTTCTTTTTTAACTTAAGAATATCTTGGAGCATCATACCTGTTCCAATTCCGATTTCAAACATTATATAATATTTGACATCATTATCCATAAGAGCTTTTTTAAATGCATTTAAAGTATTTTTGTCTTTAATAGGTGCAACCCATCCCATAAAATATCCCCTTTCTAATTATTATTATTATCGTTAATGGATTCTTGAATCTCTTGGGATTCTGAAGGATACGTGTCTTCATTGTTGCTATAATTAAGAATGTCGTTTATCATATTTTTCACGTCTTTGTCTAATGATTTGTCATTAAAACTCTCATCTATATTCTCATTAGACTTTATATCTTTTTTAATTATTTCCTCTTTCACGTCTGATACATCTGTTTTATCAGATAAATCAGAAGATTCAGATAATAATCCTCTCTTTTTTGAAAAGTTTAAAAAGATAAATAACAAAATAAATATGATAATTATTAATATTATAGAGATTATTATCCAAAATGTCAAATTAATGTGAATAAAATCTTCAGAAATAAATCCTGGCGATGATTTTGAAATAGATGTTTTCTGGAAAGTATAGTTGGAATCTTTGGTATTTGTAAGTAGTAAATCCGTTGATCCAACTTGATTATTTCCATAGAAAAAAGTAACTTTTCCAACAATATCATCATCAGGGGATTCATCTAAGATATTTACTTTATAGCTACAGTCTGAAAATGAAACATTATTTGGTAAAATTACAGATTTGTTGGTATCTATAGAAAACAATCCAAAGTTGCTTCCGGTAATGGAAGGAGTTTGGGAATCCTTTGACATATCCATAAATGAAGTATCAATTTTAGATAAACTAAAATTTTTAAAACCATAATCAAATAGTAGTTTTGTATCATTGTAGACATTGGATGCATTGGAGTTCATTACCACCGCAATTAAGGTAACATCTCCTTGTTTTGCAAAGGTAACTAAAGTGTTACCTGACTGAAATACATATCCTGTTTTACCACCAAACACTCCTTCATAATAATTGCTGTTATCAGGGTAGAGCATCTTGTGACGATTGGCGATGTATTGAGTCTCTGGCTGCATAGCTGTTGCAGGAATTTGCCAGGTAAGATTAGATTCGATTTCCAAAAATTGGTCATTAGCAATGGCATCCTTTGTAATCATAGCCATGTCATAGCAGGTTGTGTAGTGATCTTCGTTAAATAATCCGTTGGGATTAATAAAATGTGAATCAGTGGCACCGGCCTGTTTTGCTCTTTCATTCATAATATCAGCAAAAACTGCTATGGCAGTTGTGGATTCTAATTCCCCGGTGATTTCTATTCCGGAATTCTTTAGTTCCTGTATTTTATTAGAATATTCTTCAGTGCCTCTTCCAATGTATTCAGCTACGGCATAAGCACATTCGTTAGCAGAAGCCAACATAACAGCATAAAGAGAATCCAACATAGAAAGTTGTTCCCCTTCCTGTCTTCCGATGTGTGCATCTCCAACTTCTAAGGTATATATATCATAGTGATAGTAAGTAACCATATCCTCTGGATTGGAAAGCTCCAAACAACAAAGGGTAGTAAGAATTTTAGTGATGCTGGCTGGGTACATTTGCTTATGACAATTTTTATCGTAAATGATTTCGCCAGTCTCAGCATTTAACAGCACTCCGCACTCTGCATAAATGTCTGGGTAAGCTGGCCAGTTGGTAGTGTCAATAGTCTTAGGAGAATCCTCAGCTAAGACCTGGGTGCATAGAATCGATGAACATAAAACTACACTCAATAAAATGCACAAAGTGAATCTAAAGATTCGTTTATATTTACTTAATAGTGTGTTGTAACCGCACATTTTAACTTATTCTTTCCTTTATAACTTTTAATCTTGTAAATTCTTCTCTTTCCTTTTCTTCCAAAGCATTTGAAATATTTCTTGTAAGACTATCATAACCCGGAATGGTTATATTTTGCAAAGAATTTGCACGCTTCTGTGTTTTTTTAATGTTATAGGCAAGCCTGTAGGCTGCGTTTTCAATCATTGAAAGGCGTATAGTCAGGTCTTTAACCTTTTCAAATTCCATTCTGGCTAAATCAAGAGACGCTCTGGTATTTACAAAACCATAAACAGGAACATCTTTTCCTGATTTATCATATTCTACCAGGGGAATCTCTGTGCCCATGATACTTCTGGATTTTATTTTAAGAGAATTTTCAATGGGAACAGCACCGGCAAAAGCACTTACAGTACTGATACCCATTTCAATGTTGGCAATTTGAAGCATTTTATAGGCCTTTGTAAATGTAGAATCAATTTCTTTCTGTATAGATTCCGCCTGACTTATTAAGTCCATAAGTTCTCTAATAAGAATATTACGTTTTTTATCCATAAGCTCATAGCCTTGCTTTGCCAGGGCTAGAGAATTCTTGGCAATCATGAGATTTCCTTTGGTAGGAATCATCTTAAAATCCATAAAATCACCTCAAATCAAAATCTGCCTTATACTTATCATAATATTTGTTAAGGATGGCTGTGTCAATTCTATCTAACTCAGATTTAGAAAGAATATGAAGAAGTTTCCATCCCAAATCTAAGGTCTCTTCAATAGTTCTGTTTTCTTCAAGACCTTGGCCAATAAAATATTTTTCAAAGGCTTTACCAAATTGTAAATATTGCTTATCTGTAGGTGAAAGTTCATCTTCACCAATAACTGAAGCAAGAGCTCTGGCGTCTCCAACCTTTGCGTATGCTGCAAATAACTGATTGGCAACGTCTTGATGATCTTCTCTGGTAAATCCGGCACCGATACCATCCTTCATAAGACGGGAAAGAGATGGTAATACATTGATTGGTGGATAAATGGATTGACCATTGAGAACTCGGTCCAATACAATCTGACCTTCTGTAATATATCCTGTAAGGTCAGGGATTGGGTGAGTGATGTCATCATTAGGCATGGTGAGAATTGGAAGCTGTGTAACTGAACCTGTGCTTCCATCTGCAATGCCGGCTCTTTCGTAAATGGTAGCAAGTTCTGAATACAAATATCCAGGATAACCCTTTCTAGAAGGAATCTCACCCTTGGAAGAAGATACTTCACGGAGAGCTTCACAAAAAGAAGTCATATCAGTAAGGATACACAGAACTTGTTTATTTTTTTCAAAAGCCAGGTATTCTGCGGTAGTAAGTGCAACTCTAGGAGTAATAAGTCTTTCTACAACCGGATCATTTGCAAGGTTAAGGAACATAACAACATGATCTAGAACACCGCTTTCTTCGAAAGTTTTTCTAAAGAAATCTGCCACATCATGGTTAACACCCATGGCTCCGAATACAATTACAAGATCTTTGTCATCTTCCTCATTTCCCAGAGAAGCCTGTTTTACAATCTGTGCTGCAAGTTCATTGTGAGGCATACCATTTCCTGAGAATATAGGAAGCTTTTGACCTCTTATTAAAGTTGTGAGTCCATCAATTGCAGAGATACCTGTTCTAATGTAATTACGTGGATACTCGCGCTTTACAGGATTAAGGGGCATACCGTTAACATCTTTTGTAACCTCGCTAGTTATAGGACCAAGACCATCAATAGGCTTACCAATGGCGTTAAAAGTTCTTCCTAAAATATCCAAGGAAAGATTAATAGACATTGGCTTACCTGTAAGTTTTGTATGAGTATTAAGTAAGGACATATTTTCCGAACCTTCGAATACCTGGATAACTGCTTTATCTTCATAAAGTTCAATGATTCTTCCAAGTTTTTTCTTAGGATCGTTGTCCAAAGTAAATTCTACGATTTCATCATAAGAGGCATTTTTAACATTCTCTAAAACAACAAGAGGACCTTTAATGCCACTTAAACCTAAATATTCTATAGCCATTTAATCATCCCTTTCTGGTATCAGCCATTACGTTTGATAACATCTTCATAGAAGGCATCAATTGCATTCTTATAATCGTCAAACATCTCAAGTTTGTCATTTGGAACATCGTACTTTATAGAGATGATTTTTTCAAAAATGGAATTTTCCTTTAGAATACGCATAGGCATTCCTAAGGAAATCAATGCCTTACATTTTGCATAAAGATAGAGAATTGTGCTCATCATAAGATTCTGTTTCTTAAGAGGAACGCAGGTATCTTCTTTATGGAATGCATTTTGTTGTAAGAAACCAAGTCGTATAACTCTTGCAATTTCAAGTATAAGTTTCTGATCATCTGGAAGAACGTCGCTACCAATGAGTTTGACAATTTCCATAAGAGAACTTTCACTATTTAAAATAGCCAGGATTTCATTTCTGTTAGAAATAAAATCTGGTGCTACATTTTTTTGATACCATGGTGTTAAATCTAAAAGATATTCAGAGTAACTGTCTAACCAGTTAATCGCTGGGAAATGTCTTGCATAGGCAAGGGATTTGTCCAATGCCCAGAAACATCTGACGAATCTTTTAGTACTTTGTGTTACAGGCTCTGAGAAATCACCGCCCTGAGGTGATACAGCGCCAATGATGGTTACTGAACCTTCAGTGTGATTAAGGTTTTCAACGTAGCCAGCTCTTTCATAGAAACCGGCCAGACGGCTGGCAAGATAAGCTGGGAAACCTTCTTCAGCAGGCATTTCTTCAAGACGTCCTGATAATTCTCTTAGGGCTTCAGCCCAACGGGAAGTTGAGTCAGCCATAATTGCGCAGTGGTAACCCATGTCTCTGTAGTATTCTGCAAGAGTGATTCCAGTGTAGATACTGGCTTCTCTGGCTGCTACAGGCATGTTAGATGTATTTGCAATAAGAGTTGTTCTATCCATAAGAGAGTTACCGGACTTTGGATCCACAAGTTTTGAAAAATCTTCAAGAACCTGTGTCATTTCATTTCCACGTTCACCGCAACCTATATAAATAATAATATCTGCGTCAGCCCATTTAGCAATCTGGTGCTGATTCATAGTCTTACCGGTACCAAAACCTCCAGGAATAGCAGCAGTGCCACCTTTAGCGATAGGAAACATTGAATCCATAATTCGCTGTCCTGTTATGAGGGGTTTTGAAGCAGCAGTTCTAAGAGTAACTGGTCGTGGCTCTCTGATAGGCCATTTTTGAGTCATTGTAAGATTTGTAAGATTACCATTAAAATCTTCAATGACAGCTAAAGTGTCATTAATTGTATATTCACCGTCTGGTGCAACAGATTTAACGATTCCGTGTAAACCATAACTAACCATACATTTATGAACAATGGAATCGGTTTCTGGAACTTCTGCAATTATATCTCCAGCTGATAATATATCGCCAACTTTAATAGTCATATGAGTAGGCCATTTTTTCTGGGTATCAAGGGAATCTACGGAGATACCTCGTGAAATATATATTCCAGACTTATCGGCGATGCTTTTTAACGGTCTTTCGATACCATCAAAAATGTTATTTAAAATACCAGGGGCTAAGGTAACGAACATGGCGCTTCCGGTGGAATAAACAACTGCGCCAGGCTTAAGTCCTGAAGTTTCCTCATAGACCTGGATAGTTGTTTTTTCGGAAGTAAGGGCGATAACTTCACCAACTAATTTCTCATCACCAACGTATACCATTTCACCCATCTTAAAAGATGTTCGACCTTTTATATAAACGATAGGACCATTTATTCCATAAAGTGTTCCTTTAATTTCTTCAGCCATAAATGCCTCCATAAAATATAGAGAATCCTAAAATCAAATATAAGGATTCAAAACATAATTTTCTTTAATTGCATTTTTCTTGTAGTCAAATGAATTATCCACCAAAATATTTTTTGATGAAATTACAGCTCTCATTCCTCGTCCAAAAGAATAGTCACTAATAGAAATTTTAAAATTTGTATTTTTTTCTAAAGACTCTTTTTTATCCTTATCAGCAGGATCTATGTAGATAATAAGATCTTCACCATCTGCTAAAGAAATAGCATTTAATATATCCTGTTCAAGAGATTTTTCATATTCTTCACTTTTAAAATACTCAGCCAATAATTCATCAACTTCATTAAATAACTGAGATGTAAGATCATTAATTTTAAAAGTAAGTTCTCTACGAATAGCCTGTTGCTCTAAGGAAAAATCTCTTCTTGCTTCACGTTTTATACGTTCTATATTTGATTTTTTATTTAATTCAAATTTACAGTCGGCTTCTTTTTTGTGAGTTTCACATTGAAAATCAACACCCTGTTTGAAATCTTTTAGTAAAGCTTCCTTTTTCATTGAGGCGTTATCCATGGAAACCTCACGAAAGTGTTGCAATTTATCATTAATATTCATAAGTCACACCTGCCTTATAGTTTTAAACCAATGGCTTCATTTACGTAAGCAGTTATAAAATCGCTTCGTCTTCCAGTACCGTGTCGGTCAGGAATTGTAACTAGAAGTGGTTGTGTACGCTTAAGTTTGATGTCATCGATTATATCAGGAAATTGATTTTCTAATTTTTCAGTAATGAGAATAATACCAATTTCCTTGTCATCAAGTACGTCATCAAAGGCTTGTTTAAGTTCGTCCTTGCTGTGGCAAACAACACCTTCGATTCCGGCTAATCTTAAACCTGTCTGAGTGTCAACGTTATCGCTAATTAAAAACATTTTCATAGGACACCTCATATCTCCTTTATGCGTGGTTAATATTTAGAAAACCACGTGGTTTTTAGATTTTACTTAAAATCATAAATGCAATAATAAGTCCATAAAGAGCGATACCTTCAGCAAGTCCAACAAAGATAAGGGATTTACCAAGGATTGAATCGTCTTCGGAAATAGCTCCTAAAGCTGCACTGGCTGCACTGGCAACGGCAATACCACCACCGATACATGAAAAACCTACAGCAAGAGCTGCACCAATGTAACCAAGACCGTTAGATGCAGAAGAGCTTGCAGCCTGAGCAGTTGCAGTAAATGCGTAACCCTGAGAAATAATCATGGCAACCACAAAGGATGAAAGATTAACTGCTAATGCCTTTTTGTAACGACCCTTATTTTTTTCTCCAGCTGCATATACAGCAAATGGAACGATGATTGTAAGAGTAAGGGCTACTCCTAATAAAATTGAAATTGTTAATGACATAATAATTACCTCCTAGATGACTGGGATTCCCAGCAATTTATTTGTCGCCTTTATTAAAGGCAATGAACTCTCTTCCGGAACCTTTGTAGAAGCGGCTGAACATTTCGTAGTACTCAAGACGTAACACCTGAATTCCTACCACAAGACCTTCAAGTCCCATTACAAAAATATTTCCAAGAATAATTATGAACCAGTTGGCGTGAGCCAAGCTGTTTTCAGCATTACTTAACATAAGAACAACGGCCATCATAGAAGCGTGGCTTAGTGCAAAGGCACCAATTCTTATGAAGGATAATGTGTTGGAAAAATAACTTAAGACAACTTCAAATAATTCAAAAAATGTTTGTGTAATAAACATTCCAACACTGGTTTTTTCATGAGGTTTTTCTTTAGTAATAAGTCCGGTAATTGGTTCCTTTAATGCAATTAATAAAAGGGGAACACCAAACATTATTGCTAAGATAAAACCTGCAGGGATTGGATTATGGGTACATGCAAGTATAACAATTGCAGTTAACGAACCATAAAATATAAATCCGGATAAAGCATTTGTATCAAAAAATGTATTAAGGATATCCTTATTTCTTACAGCATTTATAATATGGAAAATCATTGCTAAAAGAATTAAGAACATACCAAATATAACTGCTACGCCAAATACTGTGTTAAGTTCTCCAATAATTGGAATCTTGGTTTTGGCTTGAGTAGGGCTTAACCACAGGGGGTTAATAATGTCTTCAAATCCAAAAAAGCTTCCATACATAAAACCAAAGATTGTAGAAAATATACCGCAACAACCGATTATATATCCCAGATTCATTTTCTTGGTAAAATATAAAAGGAAGCCTAAAAGAACAAGAACAAGACCTTGTCCAACATCTCCAAACATGGCACCAAATATAAATGAATAACTTATTCCAATGAAAATAGTTGGATCCATTTCTCCATAGGCCGGTAAGCCATACATTTTTGTAAACATTTCAAAAGGCTTGAAAAGTTTTGGATTTTTAAGTTTGGTTGGAGGGGTTTGATCATCCATTCCATTAGTATCTTCAAGGATAAGGATTACATTTTTGTCATTGCTGGTTTCCTCTTTTAACTTGTCTGCATCCTTAGAATTAATCCAACCACATATAATATAGTAGTTTTCTGTGTTATAGACTGTATGTGTAGCCATCTTTCTAACATCAAAGTTGTCACTGGCTCTTTTTATTCTAAGGTAAGATGAATAAATCTCTGTTTTATGTTCAATTATGTTCTTTTCAATTTCATGTTCCTGATTGGCTATATGCTTTTCTAAGTTTTTAATTTTTTCTTCAAGCTTTTCACAAGCCTCATCAGGAGTACCGCCTAAGTAACCAGGAATAAATGTTCTTTCAAATCTTAAAGAAGCATAAGTAACATCAATTTTTCTAGCCTCAGATTCTGGAACGAAATATACGCCCCACACAAAATCCTCGTCGGTATCACATTTTATGAAAATAGAACTTTCATTATTTTCTACATAATCTTGAAGTTTTGGATAGTGTATAAGCGGAATACGTCCAAAGCGAAACTTAATATGATCAAGAGCCAAAATGGCATCTGTATCGTAATCAATGTTCACAAAAGGATGTATAGCATTATACTTTTCCCTTGTCTCTTCAAGAGATTTTTTTAGATTGTTTATTCTGGTGTTAAGATCATCTATCTGGAAAATCTCTTCTTCCATAAAGGAAAGAGCATCGTCAAGATCCATATCAGGATTAGCTTTTATTTTTTTTGTATCAATATATTCTAGATATTTTTTACCCTTTGCAAGTACATCCTTATATGGATTAACTTCCTGAAAGGCTGATAAATCCGATAAAGATGCGGAAAGCTCCTGCATGGAATTTTCCAGGTGGATTTCATATTTTGAAAGATAACAGTCAATAACTCGGTCTATATCATTATTAGGTCCTGAGACAGTGACATATTTTAATTTTTCAATCAAAAACTTCACCTCCATTACTAATTACATTTTACTATTTTATCAATATCACTTTGGCTTAAGGAATACCTCACGCATTCCGTAAGCATAATTATTTTTTTCACTTCCTCATCTTTCTTATAAAGATAAGTGTCAACACAGGCCAGAGAATAAGGATGGTTTTTAAAATTTGCATTATGAATTTTATCCATGAAATATGTATAAATGTACTCATATGCATGCTTTAAATCTTCAGTAATGGCCGAGTGTTTTCCATAATATGTTCCCATAAAAACATCCCAGAGAGAGTCTAGAGAATCTGCTTCTATCATAGATGTTAGTTGATTCTTTTTAAGTTTATATGTAACAGGTACCATCATTCCACGAATCTGTTCACTAGAAACATTGTACGAACGTTTGCATCTTGAAATCCAAAGTATATTAAGGAGGTCTGCCATGCAACCGTAACTTTCTTCCATTATGGCTAAGTCATCACCCTTAAGATATTTATTTTTTTCATGCCACATGGATTTAAAATAAAGCAAATCCAAAGACAGTTCAAAATCAAATAATGTGTGATTCTCAAGGTTTGCCACGTGATTTAGAAGAATGAAATATTTTGTATTTCTAAGAATGTCAATGTAGTTGTCTACTGTGGTAACATCCTGTAATTTGGTTAAGTCTATATCTGAGAATTTTTCAAAGTATGGTTTGTAAATATACAGATTGGTATAAACAACTTTCTTATCATAAATTTCTCGGATAACCTCTTTTAAAATAGTGGTCTCAAATCTCATAAAGAAAATCTTAAAGAAATTTCTTTGATTTGCTGAAGCAAAGTTATATAATTTGGCAAAGTCCTTGTATGTTGACAAGGATAGATATTTCTCGAACTCTCCTCTATGAAGAGCAGATATATCAACATCCTTGAAAATGTCATTATATGTTGGAAGACCTGTCAAATAATTAACTACTTCGGTGACATTTGAACAATTCTTAATGGTAGAATACTGTTCTTGATGTAATAAATGTTTTTCCATGCCTCGCACTTTTGTGCTGAGACCACTATACGTTAAAACATTTATCATATTACCTCGATTCTTCATTTACTATCAGCTGCTTAAAAATGTCTTGAGCTAATTTAGTATGATTTTTTTCAAATGCTTGAGAAAGAGAATTTATCTCAGACTCGGTGGTCATTCTCATATGTTCCAATCTTTCTGTAGATTCCTTACTGAAAGCATTTTTAAAATCCTTAAGTTCATTTTCCATACGAATATCTAAAGATTTATCATATTCAGCAAGTTCCTTTGCTTTTCTATCTGAATACGATTTCTTTTCATCATCCACAGAAGCGATGATGGAGTTTGTAGCACTATCGATTTTGGCCAATTCTGTAATAATCTGATTAATTTGCAAATCCATATTTGCCTCCTATTCCAAATCAGCTATCTGATTCTGTGCAGTAAAACTGATTCATCAAAAATATAACCCCGGCCATATCTAATCAAAAAGCCGGTTCGCACCGTCTTTGGTGTTAGTTGATGGAAGGGGTTTTCGTTTGATTATTATCGCTAAAGCATATAATATCATAAATAAAAAGAAAAATCATTAATTTTTTTAGGATTGTTTCTGTCAAGTAATCGTTGGCGCAATTCCTATCACATAAAAAATCTTGTGTTTAAATGCCACTACGGGCAGTTTTATTCATTAGCTGCTTAATTACTTTTTATCATGCGTATATGTCCTGTCAAGTGTGCGAAGCATCGCGTAGCGACTGTAGCCCTTGACAGGGCATACAACGCATGATTCTTCACAGCCAAACAGCTAATGAATAGCTTTGCTTCGCCTTATATTCCGGCTAAAGATTTCCAGGCTTGGTGCGCACTTCCTTCTACCGATTCATACAGATATAGCAGACTGCCATTCCTTGGATATTCATATCCCTTTCCTGTTTTCTTTTATAAAGGGGGGTGCGGACATTTTTTTGGACCAATTATCCTTTAATGTCCGCTACTGATTATGTTGCAATAAGCCCAAGTTTTATTCGGTATTGAATAGGACTTAA
>OMZA01000039.1 GCA_900315425.1 uncultured Eubacteriales bacterium | reverse complement strand
GTAGATTTTCTTATCTTCTTCACTGGCTGTCGCCTCTCTTTCTAAGCCATTCTCGTCAAGAATAGTATCATAATGGTTAAGAAGAACAGTTGAAACTGATGATAAACTGTTTCTATATCTCTCCTCTTCTCTTTCGTACTTCATTGCACTAATCGGATTCGAATTATAATCATCTGTTTTTTGTGGAATTTTATTGAATTCAGATAACATTGGATACATCTGATTTGAAATTCTGATATAACCATCTCCAAGTTCGGCATTATCTACAAGCCCGGTAACACCCTTCTTGTCTGACTTCTTTGTATATACACCATATAATCCTTCAAGCGTATTATATAACTGTATATTTCCATAACATCCTATTGCCCTTTCTCTCATTCCGGTCGTCTGCATATCATAGTAACAATTTACTAATTTATAGTATGATTGTGGCTGATAGTACGAACCAAAAAAACCACCAATAGAATTATTGTTATTGCTTGTATTTGCAGTTTCTGTTGTTATTCCTCCTACTTCACCTGCAACATAACAGTTATAATAAATATGTGAATAGCTATTACTATCTGCTGAGGCATAATTACTGACCGAATAACCAGCAAATCCTCCAACATAGTCTCCAGAATATTCCATTCCGACTGACGAAGTTGAATAACAATTATTAAACACTGCCTGTCCTCTGTTTGCTGTACTTCTGGCTCTTGCATCATCAAATATCATTCCAACAAAGCCGCCGATTTTTGATTTACCCTCAATACTTCCTGATGCATAACAATTGTTAAACATCGAATTCACAAGTATTTTTTCTCCTGTTTGTGGATCAGGCAGATAAAAGCCATCACCTGAACCAATAACTGCCCCAATAAATACTCCCAACTGTGTATCACCAAATATAACTGTATTGGAACTGCATCCGTCAAACTTTTCATATGACTGGAGACACGAAACGAATCCTCCTGAATGGTTTCCACTTAAAATGTAAAGATAACAGCCAATTGTGGAACATTCTTCATAAATCGAAGGGTATTGTGAAATTCTCCTATTTGTATGTTCTTTACCGTTATAATCAATCCAAACCAATGTATGTCCCAGGAAGCACCTTTCAATTTCCTCATAATCAGGTATATCATCCGCTAAACACGGTATAGAATCGTGGTATACTGAATCGGTATCTTTCGCTACAACGTCACCAATATATGTTTTTGTACTACTAAATACATTACTGTCATTCCATGAACCAAAAAGCGAAGAATGTCCTTCTCCTCTTACATATGAGTTACGGATTGTACATTCCTTTAGATAACAGTAATTATAGTTAGTGCCAAATACAATAGTTGTACTTTCACTACCTGAAGGAGCAACACATTTTTCCCAATCGACATTATAAAACATACACCTGGTTGAAGTACCAAACATACCTCCCGCATGATTTATAAGAACATTACTAAAAGTTAAATTTTTAATAATAAACAAGTTATCTGCCGAAAGAAAGTAGTTTGAACCATTAAGAAGGCAGTTATACAGATGATGTCCTTGACCATCAAGTTCCAAAAGAACAGATGTGTTTCTGGAATTAATCCATCCAATTCCATCTTCTCCACCTAAATCAATATCACATAAAAGTTCTATGCCAAGTTTATTACATATTTTGTTGTTTTCTCCAACATTTACCAACTCTTCAACATTCACTTTTAATTTACTATCAAAGTATGAAGTATAATTTCTCATTACGTATGCAAGCTGAGCTCCTGTACTCACTTTATATACCCGGTACCACCCATCATAAACACTGTCAAACTTCAATTCATACTCCGGTGCTTCAGTAGAAACGCTTCCCTGATATCTGTTATCTTTAACTGAATTTCCATTTATGCTCTCTATTAATGAAGTATCTTTCCACATTGACGGATTAGAGCTTTGATAATTCCCACTATTATCTACATTAATCCATCCCAATTGTTCCATCATATTCTTCCATTTTTCTGCCACATTGAGCGTTGGCAATGTGGCTGCCGAAACTGATTTATAATCCAAATTAATAGGCAAAAAATCTATTATCAGCACAGCAGCAACAATCGCAGAAATAACTCTTATCAATGTATTGTATTTTATAAATGACTTCGTTGATTTCACATTATCTACCTCATTTCAAATAAAATCTCACTTTATGACTTTTTAACTCTGGTATAATTCTATTACATTATATCATACTTTCTTAATTTTTACTCTGAAAATTTTACAGTTATTCTAATAAACAAAAAAGAGTTTCGCAATAATCTTCATTACTGCAAAACTCTCTTATCTAAACTTCTTAATTATACTTGTGGCCTCTCTTGTGTGTATCAGTTCCCCAGCCAAGTCCCGGAATCTTAATTGTTGCTGCACATCCAAGCAAGATTGTCCCTTCCGGTACATTGACATACCATTTTACCAAAGTTCCTGCCTTTACTGTAATATTCCCGACCATAAATCACTGTATTCTGTGACCACTATTTGAGTATCCTCATCGGCATCTTGTTTCACATCATCTGATGCATTTGCACTGATTATTCTGACAGAATTCAATACACTGACAAATACTACTAATGCAAGTAATATCGATATAGCTTTTATCCTTTTGCACACATCTGTTTTTCCTTGTATACCTGTTCTTGTTATCATCATAAAATCATCCTTTTTTAACTATCTTCAAATGTCTGAACCCTTTTGACCATTCTCATCAAACATATTAACTTCTTATCAAAGTCTAAGCTTAAGATGGTGTAGTCTAATACCCACTCTTGATTTCATATTCAGTTTGCTGGTGCCTTTCTCCACCAATTTTACCGCAACTGATTAATAAGATAAATTTGGACTAACCTCTGAAACGCCCTATTTATAAGGCTTTCTTAAGCTTGTCACTATTATATCTCAATCCCCAACCTCCCATTTTGAAATTGTTTGCCTTGATACATTCAAGCGATTGGCAAGTTCCTCTTGAGAGAATCCTTTTTGTTTTCGAAGTTCATAAAGTTTA
>OMZA01000052.1:1099-2060 GCA_900315425.1 uncultured Eubacteriales bacterium | reverse complement strand
GGATTTGGAATAATATGAAGAGAAACCACAAAGTTCCATCTCATATCTTCATTAGGATCGATATTGGAAGAATCCATCTTACCTACGGATAAAATACGTGACAGAACAAAATCTCTGAAATCATGCTTTTCATGGCAGTATGCACGAACATGCCATCTGATTCCGTCAAAACCTAATGCATGTGGAGAAATGATGCGTGATGTAGCTTCGATCCTACTCATTGACTGATAAGTAATTCTTAAGGAATTCTTATTTAAAATACAGTAAACAATAGTGGTAAGAATCTCAAAGTCCACAGTACGCTTCGGCGGAACAAAACATGCGACACTTGGAGTCTGTAAAAGATAGTTGCTTGTATCATGGAGAATACCCTGAGCATTCATATACAAGTCATTCAGATAGGAAGTTGCACTGCAGATATTATATAAAGGTCTGTATTTCGCAGTTTTAATATATACTTTCTGGTGACGGTCATACTCAAGATTATGAGGTGCCATTTCAGTGTATTTGGCTAAGTCTAACGAAGACTGAGGAATAGAAATTCCAAAGAATTCAACAAGATCGGAACGATTGATATGTCCACTCCAACATAAACGGTAATCAATAAACTCCAATCGTCGTTCCTGATTCCATTTATTTGTACCTGGTTTAGCAATAACCTGTTTTTTCAGTGCATTGGCTACACCTTTAGAAGAGGTCTTTGCTGACTTACCGTTAGCATTAATTGGGTTCATAGTATTTTCCATTGATTTATTGTGCGTATTATAATAATTTACAAATTACAATTTAATGCAATTACAAAAATAATAAATAATAATAAGTAAATTAAGATTTATTAATATAGATGTAGTGTGTACTATTATGGATCAATTTAAAAGGTTTTTGCAAATAAAAAAAATAAAAATCTTATTTTTTCCATTTTTAAATTATATTGTCAGAATCAAAACACATATATTTTTTA
>OMZA01000052.1:0-1087 GCA_900315425.1 uncultured Eubacteriales bacterium | reverse complement strand
AAATGTACATATTCCAAGTTTATTGGTAGGTTATAATTATAAATTTATAAAATATATTGTTATATAATGTTATTATCTTGATTTGAATAATTTTTTTAACGATCCGTATAGAACGAATTTTTATACGCACATACATATCTTTAATGCACTCAACAGATTATAATTATTATATATAACCAAAAATTGGATAGTAACAGACAACGATCCTTAAAACCGCTCAAAAGACCTGAAAAATAAAGCTTTAGCAAATTACAAAACAGCTTAACTCATTTAATAAAAAGACCTTACGCAAAACGCATAGAACTGTGTGCATAAATACATATAGAGATATCATAATAATAAGAAAGCAACTCATCTTTTTAAGAATACTGGCTGCGTTTAAAGAATGAATGGCAGAAGGCACAAAAATTCAGCAAAATGGGTTGCCAGGCTCATTCATAAACGATTAACCCAAGCAGAGATGATATTGAAAAATAAGATAAAGAAATAACTAAGAATATACTTAACCCAGAAAATAAAAGCTATACAGTAGAAACAAAAAAACCGACTGTAAAAGTCGGTTCTCTGAATTAGTGGCGGAACGGACGGGGCTCGAACCCGCGACCTCCTGAAAAAATGCCTGGCAATGACCTACTCTCACATAGCGAATGCTACACTACCATCGGCGTGACCGCTTTTCACTTCTGTGTTCGGAATGGGAACAGGTGGTTCAACAGCACTATCTTTACCAGGCGTATCCTGTACAATTTATCAGCTTACTTATCCGAGCCCTTCTCAATACTCACAAGCGCCTTAAAACTTCTTGAGCGTTGTATGGTTAAGCCTCTCGGGTCATTAGTACTGGTCCGCTACATGCATCACTGCACTTCCACTCCCAGCCTATCAACGTCGTAGTCTCCAACGTCCCTTACAAACTTATAGTTCGGGATGACTTATCTTAAGGCTCGCTTCCCGCTTAGATGCTTTCAGCGGTTATCGATTCCGAACGTAGCTACCGGGCAGTGCCATTGGCATGACAACCCATACACCAGCGGTTCGTTCACTCCGGTCCTCTCGTACTAGGAGCAACTCCCTTCAATCATCCAGC
>OMZA01000018.1:31576-32049 GCA_900315425.1 uncultured Eubacteriales bacterium | reverse complement strand
CTTAACCCATTTCTCAAACACATCCACATTGGAGAGACCTGCCTCATTTAGGATTTCGCACACCTGCGATACGTTTTCTTTTGTTATGTCGCCGGATTCAAGCGGCTTTCCCTTTCCCGAACTGCATGCTGCAAGTGCGGTTAGTACCAGAGCCATAAGAAGGCTCAGTATAATCAATTTTCTGCTCATTCGTTCTTATTTGACCTCATATCCTTACGGAAACGGAACATGCCATCCATATCATCCAGTGCAGCCTCATCATTTTTCTCCAGCTCATTCGGGTCGGAATGATGGCTGTTATAGAACTCCACAATATGAAATCCACAGCGATTAACGTAAAAATGTATGTTGCGCTTTTCAAAATACGGCGTTATCGTCTCCCACACCTTCACTTCCGGATGCAGTCTCTCAACCTCGCACCATGCAGCATAGCCGATTCCCTTGCTATGAGCACGAGGAGATACAAACAACAA
>OMZA01000018.1:0-31543 GCA_900315425.1 uncultured Eubacteriales bacterium | reverse complement strand
GATCGTTTTACGTGAGATGATTTCGCCATCTTCTTCGAAATGGTCATCTCTAAGACCGAATTCCTCAAGGGCTCCGTACCTGAACGCTTCCTGATTATCAAGTATAAACTGCTCACGGTCATCATAACTCAAAGGAACAAGAGTTACATTCCTAATTCCCTCTGAGTCCAATCTGAGCCGATAAAACTTTTGCAGCCACGCTGGTTGAGAGCCTGTATCCAGTGCGATTTTTGCCAGAGTATGTTTCCCTGCTCTCCGATCCAGAATTGCGAACATTCGAACCACTGCATTTTCATCATTCAAAGATTCCGTAATACTCTGATTAAGATAGCGTTGAATATAATTTGGGATAAGGTAGGAATCAACGATTCCGTCCTGAGTAGTTCTCAGTTCCGCCTCCTCTTCCAAGTTCTCATATTCCGTTTCATATTCATCCCAAGAAGTCCGTTGTTCGATACCGCGCTCTATCCGCATTTGATTAAAAACATCATCATAATGAGCTTCATTAAACGGCGTTGCACGGAAGTAGATTTCATCATCAACCTTTACTTCAAATAATGCCGCCTGATCGTGAGATTTGCGATAGAGAGTATAGTAATATCTTACCCGTCCTTGCAGCTTTAAGCAGAGCCTGTCCTGTTCTAATATTTTTCTGATTTTACTCCATGATTCTGACATTGACTAATCCTCTTTATGTTTTCAATAACTCTGACGTCCAAACAACGCACTCAACTCTATCATATTCTGCAGTCAAAGTCTGTGTTCAAACCCCACTGTTTTCAAGGCTTCTAAGCCCTGACATCTAAATAACGCACTCAACCCCCGACATCTAAACAGCCCACTCAACCCTATGATTTCTGACATCTAAATGGCCGTCTCAACCCCCAACATCTAAATGGCCTACTCGACCCTCCGGCAAAAAGACCTGTAGATAAGTTCCCGTCGAGCGTTTTTCATGCTGAGCGAGTGGCCTTCTCGATCAGAGGCAGATCGATAAACCGCTTGTTTTCAAGCCTTTCAGCACCTCTTAGTCCTTAACTTTTGACATCAATACTACGCACTCCACGTGTTCAGTAAATGGAAACATATCATATGGCCATATTCCATCAACTTTATACTCCCTCTTTTCTAAATATTTCAAATCTCTATCTAATGTTTCTGGATTGCAGGATATGTATACTACCCTTTTTGGTGCAAGTCTTACAATTGAATCTAAGAATTCCTTGCTACTTCCTGCTCTTGGAGGGTCCATGAACACAACGTCGACTGCTTCTTTATAGCTATCCATAAATTTTCCAGCGTCACCATGTACAAATCTTATATTATTTATCTTTTCATGACGAGCATTCTTTATAGCATCTTTCACGGCTGTTTCGTTTAATTCTACAGCAATTACACTTCCTGCTTTTTTTGCTGCTGTCATTCCTATTGTTCCAATTCCTGAGTATGCATCTATTACCTTGTCTGAGGATTTTAAATCAGCAAGTTCAATAGCCTTCTTGTATAGCTTCTCTGTCATAGATGAATTTATCTGGTAAAATGACTCAGGAGATAACCTATAGTTAATACCGCATAGCTTATCATTTATATATCCTTTGCCGTATATAGTTTGACTTCTTTCACCTAGAATCATACTTGTTTTCTGATTGTTAATATTCATAACAACAGTTGTAATCTCAGGATGCTCTTTTAGTAATGCTTTAACAAAATTCTTTTTTGATGGAAACATGGTACTTGAAAGTATTAGTACAACCATATATTCATTGGTGTTATGACCATATCTCACCATAACATGGCGAAGTAAACCGTAGCCGGTGTCCTCGTTATATATTTTTATTTTAAATGAAACTGCTAGTTTTTTAATCGTGGCAATAATTTCATCAGCTTTTTTATTTTCTATTATACACCCATCTATATTTACAATTCTATGGCTGTTTTCCTGATACGTCCCAGCTATGATTTTTCCTTTTTCATAACCAAAACTTGCTGTTACCTTATTTCTATAATGATAAGGATAATTCATTTTTTGAATTTCATGAACGACACCATGTTTTTTAAGTAACTTTCTTTCTTTGTTTTCAAGAATTTTCAAATGTTTTTCATATCCATCATTGATATGGTTGCAACCGCCACATTTTTTTACATAAGGACACTCCATATGTATTCTCTCTTTCTTCTAACTGACTTGGTAATTATACAATAACATTTTCAGGCTTACCATCCAAAAATGCCTGAAGATTATGACAAACAATGTCCACAAGACGTTGTCTGGTTTCTAAAGGCGCCCAGGCAATATGAGGTGTAATCGTAAGGTTTTTGCCACCCATAAGGATACAATCCTCACTCATTGGCTCCACATCTATAACATCAATTCCTGCTCCAGCTATTTTTTTAGTATTCAAGGCATCTATTAGAGCTTCTTCATCTATAAGTCCACCTCTGGCCGTATTAATCAATAAAAGATTGCTTTTACATTTACTAAGAAATGTTTCATCAATCATTTTTTCATTATCTTGATTAAGAGGACAGTGAAGGGTAATGATATCACTCTCCCTTTGTATATCTGATATATCTGCAAATTTTATTTCACCAGATTCATATTCCTTATGGAATTCTTTAACCAGATATTCATTAACAACATCCTTATGTCTTGAATTCACAAGGACATTCATCCCAAAGGCAAGTGCTATTTTTGAAACTTGTTTTCCAATATTTCCATAACCGATAATACCCAGAGTATTTCCCTTTAGTTCATGCATTTCATAGGCAAATCTGGTAAATGTTTTACACTTTTTCCATTCTCCCTGTTCTGTAAATGTCGCATATTCTCTAATTTTGTTATAGAAATTAAGAATCAATGCAAATGTATGCTGAGCCACTGAATCAGTGGAATAATTTGCTGCATTGCAAACTCTTATACCTTTTTCTTTTGCATAAGCAAGATCCACATTGTTGTATCCTGTTGAAAATAATCCTATGTATTTTAAATGTGTAGCTTTCTCTAGCGTCTGTCTGTTTAACAGCGTTTTGTTACATAATACAATGTCCGCATCTGCTAATCTATCCGCCAGTTCACTGGTCTCTGATATTTCATAAGTTGTTACATTGCCGTATTTATTTAAAGGCGAAAAATCAATATCGCCATACGTTACGTTGTTGGTATCTGGTAAAACAATATTTAACATATCAATCCCCATTCTGAATTTAAAAACCGGACTCAAATGACATTTACATATCATTAAGACCGGTTTTTATTTATTTATCTTTACTACAAAAATTATGCTTCTTTAGATGAAAGTGCTTCGTCAATTCCCTTAGCAGCTGCTTTTCCAGCTCCCATGGCAAGAATAACTGTTGCAGCACCTGTAACAGCATCACCACCAGCATATACATATGCTTTAGTTGTTTTACCGTTTTCATCTGCTTCGATACATTTTCTTCTGTTAGTTTCAAGACCTTCAGTTGTTGAAGATATAAGTGGGTTAGGTGAAGTACCCAAAGACATGATAACAGTATCTGCATCGATTTCAAACTCAGAACCTTCAATCTCTACAGGTCTTCTTCTTCCTGACTCATCTGGCTCACCAAGTTCCATTCTGATACATGTTACACTCTTAACCCATCCTTCTTCATCTTCATGAATCTCTACAGGATTGCAAAGGAGATCAAAAATAATTCCCTCTTCTTTTGCATGATGTACTTCTTCAACTCTCGCTGGAAGCTCAGCTTCACTTCTTCTGTATACAACGTGAACTTCTGCACCAAGTCTCAAAGCTGTTCTAGCTGCATCCATGGCAACGTTACCACCACCAACTACAACTACCTTTTTACCTCTGTTAATAGGTGTATCATAATCATCCTTAAATGCTTTCATTAAGTTATTACGTGTTAAGAACTCATTTGCTGAATAAACTCCAAGAGCTTCTTCTCCAGGAATATTCATGAATCTTGGAAGACCTGCACCAGATCCAATAAATACTGCATCAAAGCCTTCCTCTGCCATAAGTTCATCTATTGTAGTAGCCTTACCAATGACTACGTTAGTTTCAATCTTAACACCAAGTTTTTTAACCATGTCAATCTCATGCTTAACAACTGTGTCCTTTGGTAAACGGAATTCCGGAATACCATAGGCTAAAACACCACCAGCTTCATGTAAAGCTTCGAAAATAGTAACATCATAACCTAACTTAGCCAAATCTCCTGCACATGTAAGACCTGCAGGACCAGAACCAATAACAGCTACTTTCTTACCATTTAATTCCTTTGGAGCTTCTGGCTCAATATTATTTTCTCTAGCATAATCAGCAACATATCTTTCAAGTTTACCAATTGATACTGAATCTCCTTTAATACCTCTTACACAAAGACCTTCGCACTGAGATTCCTGAGGACATACACGTCCACATACAGCAGGAAGTGCTGACGACTGACTAATAATCTTATAAGCCTCAGCCACATTATCTTTCTTTATCTCCTGGATAAATGCTGGAATATCGATGGAAACAGGACATCCCTGCTGACATCTAGGATTTTTACAATTGAGACATCTTTCTGACTCTGCAATAGCTTCTTCTTTATTGTATCCAAGGCAAACCTCTCCAAAATTAGTAGCTCTGACCTTTGGATCCTGTTCTCTTACAGGAACTCTTGTGAACATATCCATTATTTGTCACCTCCACAATTTCCGCAGCCACCATGATGAGTGTCTCCTTCTTGGAGTTTAAGCATAGCTCTGCCTTCTTCTGTCTTATAAAGTTTCATTCTCTTCATAGCCTGGTCAAAATCAACCTTGTGGCCATCAAACTCTGGTCCATCAACACAAGCAAATTTAACTTTTCCATCAACCACAAGTCTACAAGCTCCGCACATACCTGTTCCATCAACCATAATAGGGTTCATAGAAACAATTGTTGGAATATTAAGTTCCTCTGTTAATTTACAAACAAATTTCATCATAATCATTGGTCCAATAGAAACACAAAGATCAAAATTCATACCCTGATTCTTAACAAGATCTTCAAGACATCCTGTTACCATTCCCTTGAAACCATATGAACCATCATCTGTTGCAATGTGAAGATTAGAAGCTGCTGCCATCTCCTCTTCAAGAATAAGAATATCTTTTGTCTTAGCACCGATAATAACATCTGGAGTAACGCCCTGTTCGTGAAGCCATTTAACCTGACAGTAAACAGGTGCTGTACCAAGACCACCACCGATAAATACTATTTTTTTCTTTTTAAGATCTTCTACATTTTCATATACAAGCTCTGAAGGCTTTCCTAAAGGACCTGTAAAATCCCTAAAATAATCGCCAGTCTGTAAACGACCCATTTTAATTGTTCCTGCGCCGATTCTCTGAACTACGATTGTAATTGTTCCCTTCTCTCTGTCATAATCACAGATTGTAAGTGGTATTCTTTCACTCTTCTCGTCTACCTTGGCAATAATGAACTGACCTGGCAAACAAGATTTTGCGATTCTTGGAGCCTCAACTTCCATAAGGAAAATATTTGAGGACAAATCTTTAGCATTTAAAATCTTGTACATTATTCCGTTGTCTCCTCCGCATTATCATTTATTATTGTATATGTTGCAGAGTCTAAAGGATCCTGCTCAAGCTCCTTCAGATCTCTAGTAACCGTATTAACTCCGTAGTAGTTACCAGAACTTACTACGTTTTCATCAATGTATTCCTGGACATCTATTACAAAATAATCACAATCATCGATAGTTGCCATGGATACATATTTTAATGCAATCATATGTCCATCAGACTTTACATAATTCTCATCATCTACTCTTGCAGCTATTCCATTATCCTGAAGATAATTACCTATAGTAACTAAGGCATCACTATATGTAATAACTGCTTCAATGTTTAATCTGTAAATAACCTGAGTTGCATCACTTGCTTTACCTGACTTATTAACTAAAATTGCTGAGAAAATATTCTTTCCTCTAAGCATTTTAACTGGTCCTGAATAAACAGCACTTTCCGTTGTCGGCTCTGTGCCCTCTTCATCATATGTATAATAACAAGTCATTCCCTCTGGAACTGTAACTGTAATCTCCTGACTTTCCGTATAATCTCCACCGCTTGGTGTGATATCAGGTGCTGCTACAAATTCCGGTTGAATATTATATGTAGCTGTTCCAACTTTACTTACAATTCCCTTATCATTTACTGAAATAGCCTTAATAATAAATGTTCCCTGTTTATTAAGAATAATCTCAGTAGTATATGGTGTGCTCTCTGTAGTTGGCTCACTTCCATCTATTGTATAATAAATGTTATAAGCACTTATTATCTTTATAGAAAGATAGTGATCATAAGTTCCGTCCTCTTCACTGAATTTTGGAACTGATGAATAATAATCTGCAAGATTTGCCTTAACAGTCTCATCCTGAATCGAATCAATTAGAGCTGATAACTCTGCAGTATCACCTCTACTATCATAAATATCTACGAGTTTCTGATAATACTCATATTTGCCAGTGAGTTCAATTAATTCCTTAAGAAGCTCAACCTGTTCATTTTCAGTACCGTCTCTCTTCTCATAAATATTTAAAATAGCTTTGTCGGCTTTGATTTTTTTCTTATCATCTTCAGCAAGCTGCCTTGCTTCTTTATAACACTCTAAGGCCTTATCAAAATCTTTATCTGTTGAATAATTAGAACCTTTTTCAAATATAGATTCAAAATCTGATTTTCCAATATTTCCGGAATCCATCTTATACAATGTGATTCCTATTAGAGAAATCATTATTAAACCGACTACCGCAATTATAATTGCTTTTATCTTAAAGTTTTTAAACTCCTCGATTTCTTCCTCGTAAAACTCATCCATGTCATCCTCAGGTTCTTTATTTACCTTTGGACTTTTATTGGGTTTAATTTCATCTAAGTTATCTAAATCTGTTCCATCTATCTGATAAATCTCTTCAATTGGATTAACATATGAATCTCCAGATCTCTTAATTTCTATATTGTCTTTTGTGGTTTCAATATCAATAGGTTCTGCAGAATCTACATCTTCATCAAAATCTAAATCTATTATTTCATCAATGAAGAAGTCGTCATCGTCGTCTGTCTTCATCATTTTGTCCACACTGTTTGCCAATTCGTTATTTACGTTTACAACATGCTCTGGCTTATGAATTGGATTAAGAGGATTACCACATTTTAGACAAAAGCGCTGATTATTTGAACATGTCTCACCGCATACACTACATTTCATAAATGATCCCTCACTAATTAATCCTCTTCCTCTTCATCAGGCTGATTCCAGTTATGATAAACTGACTGAACATCATCATCTTCATCAAGAAGATCAAGAATTCTATTCATTTTCTTTATATCGTCTTCGTCTGTAAGGTCAACGTAATTCTGAGGTATCATTGTAGCTTCAGCAGAAACCATTTTAATGCCCTCTTTTTCCAACGCTTCTCTTACATTGCTAACTTCATTTGGATCAGTTGTAATTTCAAAAGAATCATCTTCCTCTGCAAAATCCTCAGCACCTGCATCTAACGCAAGCATCATAAGATCATCTGCTTCTCCGTCATATTCTTCTTTATCAACAATTATGATACCTTTATTGTCAAACATAAATGATACGCATCCCTGAGTTCCGACATTTCCGCCGCCCTTTGTAAATGCGTTTCTAACATTTGAAGCTGTTCTATTCTTATTATCTGTTAAAGCATCTACGATGATTGCTGTACCATTTGGTCCATATCCTTCATATGTAACACTTACATAGTTTACGGAGTTAGCATCACCTGCTGCCTTTTTAATACCTCTTTCGATTGTATCATTTGGCATATTATTTGCCTTAGCTTTAGCAATAACGTCTCTAAGTTTGCTATTGTTAGCTGGATCAGGTCCACCTTCCTTAACAGCAACAGCTATTTCTCTACCAATAACTGTAAAAATCTTTCCTTTAGCTGCATCGTTCTTTTCTTTTTTGTGTTTAATGTTAGCAAACTTTGAATGTCCTGACATCTTAATTAAACCTCCTAAATCTACTTGATCATTCAATTGTATTTTGATCATTTACCTTTAATATAGTAACAAGAACATTGGTGATTACTCTATTTTTAACACCTAAAATCTTGTACTTAACATTGTTTACAACCATCTCGGGTCTTTCATTTTTCTGAAGGACTCTATCAAGTTTGGCCGTGAGATAACCATTTAAAGTCTCACAGTCTTCATCAAATTCTATATGAAGTGTCTCTTTAATGTCTTCTAAAGGAGTATCTCCCTTAATAACATAAGTTCCATCTTCCTTCTTTATAATATCAGCATCTTCATCATCATATTCATCAAAAATATTACCAACTATTTCCTCAAGAATATCTTCCATACACACGATTCCTGAAGTTTGTCCATACTCGTCAGCAACAATAACCATATGATTCTTCCACTGCTGCATATCTCTAAATAACACATTTATCTTCTTTGTTTCAGGCACAAAAACAGCCGGCCTGATAAGCCACTGTATATTTTTAATCTTTTCAGAATTTTCTAATCCCTGATTTTGTCTAATCATAACATCCCTGAAAGTAACAATACCTATGATATTATCCAAGTCATCGACATATACAGGAAACCTGGATTTATTTAAAGACAAGACTTTTTTTGCAACATCTTCTAGTGACAAATCACCATCAATGGAAACAATCTCTGTTCTATGTGTCATGATATCTCCGGCTTCTTTGTCATCTAGCAAAAAAATGTTATTAATCATTTCCGCTTGGCTCTTTTTTAAGACTCCTTGTTCATGACCTTCATTAATGGCTAATATTAAATCTTCTTCTGTAACATCCTCTTCCGATGATTTTTTCTTTTTAAAAATACCCACTCTATCTCTCCATATAAAAATGCATTATTGTTAAAAATATATCATTTAATCAGATATTCTGCAAGATTTAGTATAAATAACTACTGTATTATCTTAAATACTTCCTGCAAACCTTCAAACAAATCCGTGGCCATTACAGAATACTCTGAGTATTTTTCAGCCACAATATCACCGGCAAAACCATGGATAAACACTGCATTTGCAGCCGCTTCTATGGAATTCATTCCTTGAGCTAATAACCCGGCAATAACACCGGTAAGTACATCTCCACTTCCACCCGTTGCCATTGCGCTGTTACCTGTTGCATTAATATATATACAATCTTTATCTGCAATAACTGTAGTAGCATCTTTAATAATTGTTATACATCCATATTTCATAGAAAATGCTTTGGCCTCTTCTATGATATTTTCTCTGATATATTTAACATCATCACCTGATAATCTTGAGAATTCCAACACATGAGGAGTCAATATTACATTTTCATTTATTAAATCAAATAATTCTCTGTTCTCACTGATAATATTAAGTCCATCCGCATCTACAATCTTCTTGTTATCTAAAGCTAATACATTTTTCAGAAGATTTTTAGAAGCTTCGTCTTTTCCCAGTCCCGGACCGATTACTATAACATCTTTTGGAGAAATCTCCTGTTTAAGTAATTCACATCCATCTTCACGGATATATTTATCATAAGATGTTGTAATTGCCTCTGGAAGCTGGTTTCTAATAATATCCAGATTATTTTCATGGGTGTATACATATACCAAACCGGCTCCGGTTTTATAGCTTGCCTTTGCTGATAAGTATGTTGCTCCCGTTATATCTTTAGAACCGGCAAATATTCTGACTTTACCGTAACTTCCTTTGTTGGACGCCTTTTTCCGTTTAGGAAGTAACTTATCATTCTTTGTTAATTCACGATATGCTTCATTTTTAATATCATTAACAATTTCACTGGCATCAAGTTTGCTAATATCTACAAAGCCGATATCTGCAACCACGACATCTCCTGTATAATCTTTTCCATCACAAAGGAGTAAACCGGATTTCGTATAACCAAAGGTTACTGTTTTATCTGCCTTAACTGTGGCTCCAAGGCATTTTCCATTATCAGAATCCAATCCTGAAGGAACATCTACAGATATTATATAAGCATCACTTTCATTTATCTTATTAATAATACCCTCATAAAGGTCACTAATACTTCCATGAATTCCTATGCCAAATATTGCATCCACCACTACTTTTGAATCTGTGAAATCAATATCATCTTTGCTTGAAACCTCTTCAATAGTAATTCCAAGATTATTAAGAATCTCATCTTGTTTGATAAATTCAGAACTTTTTCTGTGCCCGTTAGATATAACATATATCTTTATCCTATATTTATCACATAGAATTCGACCAACAGCCAATCCATCTGCCCCATTGTTACCGGTTCCACAAACTATGCTAACTAGTGGTTTTTTATTTTGAACCATATCTTTTTTTTGATGGTCATCAATCTCGTGAGCTACCTTTAAGGCTGCCCTTTCCATAAGTACTAATGAAGGTATACCAATGTATTCAATTGTATATTTATCCAGCAATTTACTTGCTTTGCCCGATAGAATAGTTTTCATTCGATACTCCCTTTATTAACGCTGACTTTTAGTATCCGTATGCGCTATATTATATGAAAGTTCCATAAGACTTTCTGACAGGTGAACATTTTCCACCACAATATTGTCCGGTAAATCCAAGTCTGTATGGGCAAAATTCCATATTCCCTTAATTCCGCATTCTGCCAACGTTTCAGCTACTTTTTTTGCTTCTTTCTTAGGAATAGTCAGGGTTGCAATATCAACATCATTTTTTATTATAAACTCCTTAAGTTTATCCATGGGTTGTATCTTAACGCCCCTAACCTCTTTACCAATTATAGTTTCATTGTTATCAAATAAACCTGTTACTACAAAACCACTTTTAGAAAAATTCGCATAATTAGCTAAAGCTCTTCCCAGGTTACCTGCTCCG
The DNA here is from genome assembly GCA_900315425.1 of uncultured Eubacteriales bacterium. Lineage (GTDB taxonomy): Bacteria > Bacillota > Clostridia > Lachnospirales > Lachnospiraceae > Bovifimicola. The sequence continues at coordinate 20,651 of OMZA01000018.1, read as the reverse complement.
ATAATAATCATATTGTGTTTCTTATCAACACCTAATATTTTAGCTATCTCAAAATACAAATACTTTACATTATAACCGTAACCCTGCTGACCAAAACCTCCAAAGTTATTAAGGTCTTGTCGTATCTGAGATGCTGTAACATTCATTCTTTTACTTAATTCTCCTGAGGATATTCTTTCAGTTCCTGATTCCATTAATTCACCTAGATATCTGTAATATCTTGGTAAACGGCTTACAACTGCTTTTGAAATACTATTATCTTTATTGCTCATGTATAATCATTCCTCATACTGTAAATTTCAAAAGCACATTATAGCACACAATTGTCAAAAATTAAACAATCTTCTAGACAACACATTTAAAATCAATTAATATTTTATTTAGTTTTGAAAGGTGGACTATAATCATGATTTTATCTTGTAATAATATAACTAAAAGTTTTGACGGAAATACCATATTAAATAACTGTTCTTTTAATGTTGACGACAATGAAAAAGTTGCCATTGTTGGAATTAACGGCGCAGGGAAATCTACATTTTTTAAAATCATAACCAAACAATTATCCGCTGATAATGGAGTTGTAACTTTAGCTAAAGATAAGGTTATGTCTTATCTTTCCCAGCACCCGGATATGAATAGCAATCGTACGATATATGAAGAAATGTTAGATGCTAAAAAAGATATTATCGAGACAGAGAATACTTTACGTGAAATGGAATCTCGTATGAGTTGTGAAACCGGAGATACTTTAAATAAAACCTTAGAATCATACACTTCTCTTTCACATCAGTTTGAGATTGATGGAGGTCTCACATATAAAAGTGAAATCAATGGAGTCCTTAAGGGTCTTGGATTTACAGAAGATGATTATGACAGAAATATTTCATCCCTTTCAGGAGGTCAAAAAACAAGAGTTTATTTAAGTAAAATTCTACTTGCATCCCCTGATATTATCTTACTTGACGAGCCTACCAATCATTTAGATTTGAATTCTATTGTTTGGCTGGAACAGTTTTTAAGCAATTACAAAGGTGCTGTCGTTATTATTTCTCATGACAGATACTTCTTAGATAAAATTGTAACTAAAGTTGTGGATATAGAAAATACAGTATGCAGCGTATATTCCGGTAATTTCAGTGAATATTCTAAAAAGAAAGCACTCCGTAGAGAAGCTGAATTAAAAGCATATATGAATCAACAACGTGAAATCCAGCACCAGGAGGCTGTTATAGATAAGCTTAAACAGTTTAATCGTGAAAAGTCCATAAAACGTGCTGAAAGCCGAGAAAAGAAATTAGATAAGATTGAATTATTAGACAAACCAATCAATCTTAATGATGAAATGAGAATTAACCTTACCCCTAGTCACGAAAGCGGCAAGGATGTATTAATGGTGGAGAATTTATCCAAAAGTTTTGATGAAAATCACTTGTTTTCCAATCTGAATTTTAATATACGTCGTGGAGAAAAAGTTGGTATTCTAGGTAACAATGGTACCGGTAAAACCACACTTTTAAAAATAATCAATGACATAATTACAGCAGACCAGGGGAAAATCCAATTAGGTGCAAACGTTACCATTGGCTACTATGACCAGGAACAACATATTTTAAAAATGGATAACACTATATTTGACGAAATTAGTGATGCCCGTCCTGAGATGACAAACACACAAATTCGTAATTTACTAGCTGCCTTTTTATTTACCGGTGATGACGTGTACAAACTAATATCTGAATTAAGCGGTGGCGAGCGTGCCAGAGTATCCTTAGCAAAGCTTATGCTTTCAAATGCCAACTTCCTTATATTGGATGAGCCAACCAACCACTTAGATATTGTATCCAAGGAAATCCTTGAAAATGCAATTAACAATTATTCCGGAACTGTATTATATGTATCCCATGACAGATATTTTATAAACAAAACAGCCACTAGAATATTAGAACTTACAGGAAAAACTCTGGTTAATTACATTGGTGACTATAACTATTATCTTGAAAAACGTGAAGAGCTTACCAAGATATATGCTCCTGAAAGTTGTGCACGCCAAATCACATCTAACTCAACTGCCAAATCGGACAGTGCTTTAGACTGGCAAAAGGCTAAGGAAGAAAAAGCTCTTAAACAAAAGAAAGAAAAAGAGCTTAAAAATACAGAAGCAAAAATAAATGAACTTGAAGAAAAATCTGGTGCCATAACAGAAAAAATGTATCTTCCTGAGTACTCTTCTGATGCTGCAAAGCTTTTAGAATTCCAAAAGGAATTGGATTCTATAAATGCTCAGTTAGAAGAGTTATATAGCAGGTGGGAAGAATTAATTTAATGTAACAATTTACCACAATAATTTTTTTTCAATATTCTCTACTGCTTTTTTCATATGCTTAATTGCATTTTTTTCAGCTTTTTCCGGATCTCTTGCTTTGATGGAGTCCACAATAGCTCTATGTTCTTTAACTGAATTAATTACGCGTTTTTCATCACATAGAGCTGTTTTTCTTAGAGATTCTAAATAATGGTGAAAACCTGACAATGTTCGAAATAACATTTTACTATCTGCCATATTATACAATAATATATGAAATTCATTGTCAAGTTCCAACACCTTATCGTACTTGCCTTTTGACACCTGATATTCTGCCAAATCCATTATTTCCTCAAGCTTTGCAATATCTTCGTCTGTAGCATTTTCAGCCGCCCATCTGGCACATAACCCTTCTAGTCTTCCTCGCATTTCATAAATATCTCTAAAATCCTTACTACTTATACCTATTACAACCGCACCCTTATTAGGTATTATTTGAACAAGACCTTCTAACTCTAACTGTCTTAGAGCTTCCCTAACCGGAGTTCTACTTACCCCTAGTTCTTTGCCTAATGCTACTTCCCTTAATTCATCGTCTCTTTTATAAACACCTGTAAGAATATTTTCCCTTATTCTATCGAAGACCATTCCTTGTAAAGAATATTTATCGCTGGTTTTAATAACTTCTTTTTGCTCCATTATTTATCTCCGTTATACAATATGATTTCCTGTTTTTTCGCAAGTATCATTTATAACTTTTAGAAGTTCCGAATCAGTAATGGCAGTTACTCTGCCTTCTTCGTATTCTTTATCAACCCATTCCTTAACGGCTTTTACCAATTCAGAATTCTTATCAACCTTCTTTGAATCCTCAAGTTTGTAATATGTATTAATCCAATGTGCAATTCCAGCCAATCCTGAAGTATTTGAAACTGCCACAATTGCAGGTCTATTAAGTAATTTATTGGTATCAAATATGTTGTAAATTTCTTCATTTTTCAATAAACCATCAGCATGAATACCTGCTCTTGTTACGTTGAAATTTTTTCCAACAAATGGTGTTCTTGGCGGTATCTCGTAACCAATCTCCTTCTCATAGTACTCTGCAAGTTCTGTGATTACTCTTGTATCCATTCCATCTAAAGTACCTTTAATCTGAGCGTACTCAAATACCATTGCCTCTAGAGGTGTATTACCCGTTCTCTCTCCAATTCCAAATAAAGAACAGTTAACAGCACTGGCACCATAGAGCCATGCAGTTGTAGAATTGCTTACTGCCTTGTAAAAATCATCGTGTCCATGCCATTCTATCTGCTCAGATGGAACACCACCATTAGTGTTTAATCCATAAATAATTCCCTGGACTGATCTTGGAATAACTGCTCCCGCAAAATTCACACCATATCCCATGGTATCACAGGCTCTTATTTTAATTGGAATATTATATTCCTTTTGAAGTTTCATTAATTCTACGCAAAATGGTATAACAAAACCGTATATATCTGATCTTGTGATATCTTCAAAATGACATCTAGGACTGATTCCTGTTTCAAGACATTCTCTAATAACGCTAAGATAATGATTCATACATTCTCTTCTAGTCATTTTCATCTTATAGAAAATGTGATAATCTGAACAACTAACAAGAATACCTGTTTCTCTAAGACCTAAATCTTTAACTAATTCAAAATCTTTCTTACTTGCTCTAATCCAGCTTGTTACCTCAGGAAATTCATATCCTCTTTCAAGACATTTATATAAAGCATCTCTATCTTTTTTGCTATAAACAAAAAATTCACTTTGTCTGATTAATCCCTTTGGTCCGCCTAATTTATTAAGATAATCATAAATTGTAACTATCTGCTCTGTTGTATATGGGGTTCTTGACTGCTGTCCGTCTCTAAATGTTGTATCTGTAATCCATATGTTTTCTGGCATATTGTGAGGAACTATTCTATCATTAAATGCAATCTTAGGCACTTCCACATAAGGAAAAAGATTATGATAAACGTTAGGTTTATCCACATCAACCAAGTGATAAATGTGCTCTTCTAATTCTAATAAATTTGTCTTTTTATTCTTTATAACAGGTCTGTTATCCATTTGTTACCTCCAGTTTACGTGTATGATTGTATAATTGTATACAATTATACACGATATGTCAATTATAATTGTATTTTTCCACATAAAATGTTATAATTAGGTTATATTTTTTTGTACGGAGGAGGTACATATTTATGCGTTGTCCATTTTGTGGCGAAAACATTAGTGAGGACGATTTTGTCTGTCCTAACTGTAAGATGGATTTACCAGTAGTATCCATGGAAGATGAGACTATTGATACTACTGCTGTTGAGGTTTTACCTGACAAATTTGCCGGAGAAAAGAAACTAAAGAAAAGATTTAGACCAAGAACACCAAAGCTTCTAATATTAGTTTTAATAATTGCCGCCGTGGCATTGGGTATAACAAAACTAAACGATTATTATAAGCAGTATGATGGTACATATGTATGTACGAATTTTAGTCAGGCCAAGAATAAAGTTGTAGGAACCGACATTTTTGATAATTACAAAAATATAGAACTTCAAATAACTGGCCAGTCATACAAAATGAATGGCATTTACCCGGATAACACTGTTAATAAAAGTTTTCAATCTGGGGATATTCATTTTAAAGGATATTTTAGCAAAGAGAATTCCTTCTCATATGACAGAAATACTTCTTCATTCACATATGATAAGGATACAAAAACACTAACAATTGAAGATTATTCTGGTGCTGAATTCATATTCGAATATCAGGAATAACTCCAGATTCTTCATTGATTAAAACAACATGGAGGACTTCTTATGGATAATAAAAAAATTGTAGTTGCATTGGGTAGGAATTGTTTTGGTAATACTTTTCCAGAACAGCAGGAAAGAGTTAAGAAAGCAGCTAATGCTATAGCTGATTTAGTCGAAGAAAAATATGAGGTTGTAATCACACACAGTAACGGACCACAGGTTGGAATGATTCAGACTGCTATGACTGAATTTGCAAGACTTGATCCCAAGAACACTGTTGCTCCTATGTCTGTATGTTCAGCAATGAGCCAAGGATATATTGGATATGACCTTCAGAACGCTATACGTTCAGAATTATTAAACAGAGGCATTTATAAACCTGTTTCTACCATAATTACTCAGGTTAGAGTTGATCCATTTGATAAAGCATTTCATAAACCATCTAAAGTAATTGGTAGATATATGACTAAAGAAGAGGCCGATATTGAAGAACATAAAGGTAATTACGTAACTTATGAAGAGGGCAAAGATGGTAGCGGTTACAGAAGAATAATTGCTTCTCCTCTACCTGTTGATATTTACGAAATTGATTCAATAAAAGCTTTGGTAGACGCTAAACAAATCGTCATAGCTGCAGGTGGTGGTGGAATTCCTGTTCTCCAACAAGCACAGGCTCTTAAAGGAGCAAGTGCTATTATAGAAAAAGATTATACAGCATCAAAACTTGCAGATATGTTAGATGCAGATTGTCTAATGATTCTTACATCTAATGACTATGTAGATTACACAGATGCAAATGGAGAGAAAAAAGAGCTTTCAAACATTACAGTTGAAGAGGCAAACAAACTCATTGATAATAACCTTTTAGATCCTCTTACAACCCTTCCTAAGATTGAAGCTTGTACACGTTTTGTTGAAACAAAACCTAATAGAATGGCTGTTATTACAAATGTTCTAAAAGCTAAATCCGGAATCCGTGGTCATATAGGAACCATTATTTCAAACAAAACAGAATAATATCAATAAATATAAAATAGCCTGTACGAAATCGTACAGGCTATTATTTTTACATAGCTGTATATCCACCGTCCACTGGAAGAATTACACCTGTTACATATGTTGATGCTTTAGATGAAAGGAAGATAGCTGTTGTATCAAGCTCTCCTTCATTTCCATATCTTTCCAACGGAATCATTGTCTTAGCATTTGCCTGGAAGAAATCACTATCAAGTGTTTCTCTTGTAAGTGGAGAATAAAAATATCCCGGACAAATTGCATTAACGGTTATACTATATTTACCCCATTCTGCTGCTAAAGCTCTTGTAAGATTTACAACTCCACCTTTAGCTGCGTGATAAGGAGATGCCGGTGCAACTTTATTTCCCACCATTCCATACATAGAAGCAATGTTTATAATTCTTCCATATTTTGCAGGAATCATAGCTTTTTTTGCACAAGCTCTTGCAAACTTAAAAGTTCCTCCCAAATCAATTTCCAATTCATTAAAAAGCTGTTCATCTGTGATATCTTCTGCTGGAGCAACCGCACCTGTTCCTGCATTATTAATCAAGATGTCGATTCTTCCGAATTTTTCAAGTACTGTATCAACAGTTTTTTCAACTTCCGAAGTGTCTGTGATGTCGCATTTAATTGGTAATGCTTCCACACCATATTCCTTTTTAATATCCTCACACACTTTTTCTAGAAGATTCTGTCTTCTAGCAACTGCAACAATATTGCAACCTTGGTTTGCTAAAGCTTGGGCCATCTGAACTCCTAATCCAGTTGAACATCCTGTAACAATAGCAACCTGACCTTTAAGATCAAAAAAATCTTTGCTCATTTTACACCTTTCCCTGACATATTTATTATTTTATCAATATCCATCTTACAATTAAAACCATATGTATTCAACATGTTTTTTCTTGCATTATTATGGATTACAATTTCCACAGGGTGAATACCCCTGTGCTAATAGTTCATCTCTACTTGCAAACACCTCCTGTTTATTATGTTCACTCATTTGATTTACACTTCTACAGCCTGGATAATGAAATTTCATTGTATTTGTATTTAAAATATATGTTTGTGCACCTGACGTTGAATTAACAACCGGTGCCTGTGTTGCTGGTGGTACTGTTGTAGCCGGAACCGTGGTCTGCGGTACCGTTTCTACCTGATAACTGTCCCCTGTTGCATAATCTATAACAATCCCCGGCTGAGCATTATATACATATACGCAAAACATCACTCCTGCTCCTGCATCCTGCACAGAATATGCTTCCATTAAAACACCTGAAGCCACTAAATTATTTCCTTCAAACACAGGAGAAACTCTGTATAGTACATTATTATTAGTTTCTCTTACATAGTCTGCCACCATATTTTCAAAAGGCAACATTCCCTGAACATTAAAATATCTTGTACCTGTTATAAGATTCTTATTATTGGCATTTTCTCCAGCTAATTGAAATCCTATTAAATGACATCTGTTATACAAGTAGTTTCCATCAACACCCTCGTATTTTACAGTGTGCCATCCACTAGGCTTTACACTTCCTATCTCTCCTCTTTCCTCCGTAGGCATTAAAGCCTGACATATGTTTGCATAGGCCTTTCCACATCTACCGAGGCCATCTAAATCACTATATGTTTCAAAAGCGTCTGTTCGTACCTTATCCGAATCTGTAAAATACGGAACATTGCCATTTATCACAATATAAGCTGCACCAGAATATGCTGGTATAACGCTCATATCCAGGGGTAAAGTTGTAGGTGGCTCCGTGGTTGGTGTCGGTGTAGTAGTTGGTACTGGCGTGGTTGTTGGTGCCGGCGTAGTTGTTGGTGTTTTCGTAGTAGTCGAAACCTGAGTAGTTTCCTTCTCAGTACTACTTTTTTCTTTTTTAGTTTCTTTCTTAGTAGTAGCCGATTCTGTTGTGGTTTCTTTATTTGATTTACTTGTATCTACACAAGCTGTTGTTGTACTTAAAGCAATCAAACAAAAACTAAGAATTATAGACAAATACCTGAGTTTATTCTTCCACATAAGCTTACCTCCATATTTCTCGTGTTATTCTTTCGTGGGAATATCCCTGAAAGTCATAACTTTCCACAAGCTCCTTGCCTTCTAATAAAGATTCATCAAATTGTACATCTGATGGATATAAACGATTCCATTTATAAAGGATAATCTCTTCAATGTTGCATTTATTCTTATCAATAATCTCTTTTTCAACAAAGCATACATCATTATCCCCACAAACGGATATTGGATCTGGCTCTACAATTAGCTCATTATCTGATACATCAATATCATTTTCTAATATTGCATTTTCAAACATTTCCACTGAATATTCATCCATAAACAGCCTTTTATCCATGGTTATTGAAAATATATCCTTAACAACTTCTCTGTCTCTGCTAACTCTTCTGTTGTTAAAAAGAATTCCATAATTTTCATCCACAGTATAAATAAGTATCATAATAACCTCTTTTAAATTTTTTCTAATACCTTTAATAAATACTTCCAGGTTCTGTCTACACTATCTACCATCATACATTCCTTAGGAGTATGAATATCCTTCATATCAGGTCCTATAGAAACTGCATCGAATCCCTGTATCTGTCCTGCAAATAGTCCACATTCAACCCCTGCATGAATAGCCTGAACTACAGGTTCATATCCGTACTGTTCTTTAAAAGTCTTTACCATAAGTTCTCTTAATGGAGATTCTTCCTTGTATTCCCACGCCGGATACTCACCTGCATTTTCCAAATAACCTCCTAGAGATTCTGCTAAGCACTGTAATTTATTAGCCATTTCATGTTTTTCAGATTCCATGCTGCTTCTTACAGAAAATGACATGGTTACCTCATTTTTCTCTGGTTCCATTTTCAAAATTCCAAGATTCAAAGATGTTTCCACAAGATTCTCAATATCAAAACTCATTTTTTGAATTCCGTTAGGAATATTTACCAAAGCAGGTATCATTCTTTTTGTAGATAACTTATCCATAGCAAATGTACCACAAGATATGTCGTCTTTAATAGACACATCAATATCCTGATCTGTAATTTTGTATTCGTTTTTTAAGATGACATTTAATGATTTAACAGTTTCCTTGCATTTATCGGCGTCTTCTTTGTCAAGCTTAATTGTTGCTTTGGATCTGTTAGGAATAGCATTATCTTTGAGTCCTCCTTGAATGCTTACTATTCTCATACTTTCCGCTATTTTACTCATTTCGTACAAGACTCTTCCAAGAATCATATTAGAATTAGCTCTACCCTTGTCTATCTCGACACCAGAATGTCCTCCTAATAAACCACTTACAACAAGCTCGTATTCCTCTTGCGTGTTTTCTTCTTTTTGGTATGGAATATGCACTGTAGAAGTCATTCCGCCTGCACATGATACAAGCATATATCCTTCGTCCTCAGAGTCTAGATTAATCATGGTTTTACCTTTTAACACAGACATATCCATAGCTGCTGCTCCTAACATGCCTATTTCTTCGTCTACTGTAAATACACACTCAAGACCTGGGTGTTCATACTCGTCAGAATCCAGAATAGCCAACATATACGCTACCGCAATACCATCGTCGCCACCTAAAGTAGTTCCTTTAGCACTAATTACTCCATCATTTAGTTCAAGAGTTAAGCCGTCATTTATAAAGTCAATATCATAGCCTGGCTCCTTTTCACAAACCATATCCATATGTCCTTGTAAAATAACCGTTTCTCTGTCCTCATGACCATTAGATGCATTTTTATAGATTACAACATTATTATATTCATCCTGGATATATTTTAGATTTCTCTCTTTTGCAAAATTAGCTACATAGTCGCTTATTTTTTTTGTATCTCCAGAACCTCTAGGGATATTGCTAATCTCCTCAAAATACTTAAACACATCCGCTGGCTGAATATTTTCCAATACTCTCATGATATAAATCCTTTCTTCTTTTTCTTGTATTTTCTCTTTCTTCGTTTTTTCTGATTATGTTCTGTACGATAATTATTTATTACTTCCGCAATTTTTGTATAATCTCTTTCAAATAATTCATCGGTAATTGCTTTTTTTAAGATGTCTTCTTCTAAATTTTTTAAAATATATTCTCTAACAAAGGACTTGCTTTTCCCGGAGTATTTATATAAATTGTTTATCTCTTGTATATGTGCAATCTCAGGTCTCCAAAGTAATTCCAATTGATTCTTTAACAATAATTTAGGATTGGCCTTTTCTTCTCTGAGTTTGTAAAAGTCCAATCCATTCTCTGTTTCCTCTACAGTTATGATCCCCCAATATTCTGGTATATGTTCTGCTGCATGTTGTCCATGAGTGCTTCCAACTACCAATATATTCTTGTCACAATATTTATCATAATCCTTAATCTGGCTTTCAAGTCTTGTATAGCTGTCGGCATCACTTTTTATTTCAATTCCATACACTAATGAATCCATTACCATAAGTACATCTGCTCTAGACTCACCTATGTTTTTTTCTTCAAATATCCTTATTTTGTTATAGCTGTCCTCCAGATAACTAAATAAACCTTCTCTAATATCACTATCTTTTAGCATATTCGCACCATTAATAACCCAGATTATAGAATTCCATTCTCTTTTGTATAGTTGAAATATTCATTCTTCCAGCTCTTGTCCACAAATATTCTACTTTTTTACAATAATCTACAAAATCCTCGTCGGCACCTGCTTCTACCAAAATATCAATGGCTTTAGTTTTATCTTCTGGATTAGTGCCAATACCTCCGATTATTTCAGCTATTTTTGCTGCCTTTTCCGGCTCAATTCCGTATTCTAATGCACTTTCAAATACATCATCTATAGTCATTGCTCTTCCTATCAAACCAGACTTAAACGCTGGTGCTCTACCATTTTCTACACTTTCAGAAATCTGCGTAAGACTATCATTATGCATTAAAGTCAGAAAATCATAACGCTCTTTGTATGTTCCTTTTATTTCTTCTTCATCAGACTCACAGCCTTCTTCAGGAATCAAAAAAGCATGTACCGGATCATATTCATCAAACTTAAAGCTTGCAACCCCAGGAAGCTCATTTACAATTTCCTCATAACATATTTCGTCGTACTTATTCATAGAAATATCCATATGGAATTTTAAATTTCCTGTACTTAGGAAATACTCTGATAAGTTGTACTCATCATCCATTGGATCAAACTCAGTCATATCACATAAATATGCAATTAACGAGTTTCCAACAGTACCTCTAAAATAAAACTCGTAAGGTTTTAGATTGGCTAATCTTATTAATTCACTATAAAAAATAAAATACTTTTCCTGGTCGTATTTTCTAATGTACTTAAATTCTCTGTCTAGTCTGTCCTTAACCTCATCAGATAAAGGATCTCCATAAATATCCTTAGCTTTTTCATATACCTTTTCTTCAAGGTTATACATGTTTTCTTTTAATTTAATGTGTCTTCCCATGATTAACTCCTAAATACCAAATTTGACAATATCACCGTCGAAGAGGTTTTAATATTTAAAAAGATTTAATATAAAAAAAGGAATGCAGAAACCTGCATTCCTTTTTAAAATCCTGTGTACACAGGTATAATTCTCACTTTAAGTTAATTATTTCTTTTTAGCTTTCTTTTTAGCTTTTGTATTAACTTTCTCCTTAAGAGCTGAACCAGCTTTGAACTTAGGTGTTACAGCTGCTTTAATCTTGATTTCTTCGCCAGTCTGTGGATTTCTTCCTGTTCTAGCTGCTCTCTTACCTGTCTCGAATGTACCGAAACCGATGAGCTGAACCTTTCCACCTGCCTGTAATTCATCAGATACAACTTCTACAAAACCTTTAATAACAGCTTCTGCATCTTTCTTGCTTACACCTGTCTTTTCAGCGATAGCGCTAACAAGCTCTGTTTTATTCATGTTTTATACCTCCTAAAAACATTTAAATATTATGCTGTGATTATACTATGAAACATTAGTAATTTCAAATGTTTTTCGCTTATTTATTAAAATTTTCCTAATAATTTATTAAATCTTTTATATTTATTTTAAATATTTATATTTTTTTTATTTGAATATGTACTTATCAAATGTTATACTTCATCCGTAAGAGTATGTATATACAACTGAGATTAAAGGAGGAGATAAGAAAATGGCAGCTATTATCAACGAAATGCCAATTAAAAAGCATCTTGTAAAAATCGCTTTAAGTATTATGCTTATCGTAGCTTTGATAGCTACAACATTTCTAACGACAGATTTGTTGTAGTTTCTTCTTCCTGATAATCAACTGTTGTTTCACTATTATCATATATATAATCAGTTGACTCACTACTAATGGCTGCTTCTTTGGTTGTTTCTTCTGTTGTTTCTTCTACAGTTGTCTCCTCCGTTGTCTCTTCTACAGTTGTCTCCTCCGTTGTTTCTTCTACAGTTGTCTCCTCCACAGTTGTCTCTTCAGTTGTTGTCTCCTGTGTAGTAGTCTCACTGTTGCTTCCATAATATTTTCTAATCCATCTTGAAAAGCTTCCCCAAAAAGAAGCCTCTGCATTTTTTGGCATAGCCATTACGGATGTTGTAGTCACGCATACCGCACACATAACAGCTATTTTCTTTTTTAAATTCTTTACATTGTGTCCATCCTCCATAGGCAAAATTCCTTTCTAGTGGAACTTTGCATAAAACGCAAAAATGACCTGATACCAGGTCATTTAAACTTCAAACTATTAACATATCCAACATTTCCTACGTGTCCCCTAAATCAAAATATGAATAGATTGCTCTTGCAAAGTTCAGCATACAATCGACCTGTTATTAAACATTTTCATTCTCTCTTCATATATTTTTATAATTAATCACGATTATTATGGTAAAATTATACAATTATTTCCAATTTTTGTCAAGTTTGTTGGTAATATTTCACAATGCTTTTCACTTTATTAACTTGTATAATTATGCATTATAAAATTTAAGGAGGCCTACTTCATATGAAAACAAAAACTCTAAAATTAACAATGACATCACTGTTTGCTGCTCTTATTTGCGTAGCTACGCTTATAATCAGAATAACAACTATGGGCAACGGCTATATTCACTTGGGGGACGCCTTTGTAGTTCTTTCAGGAATATTATTAGGACCTGTTAGTGGAGCCCTGGCCGCTGGAATTGGATCAGCATTTGCAGATGTGTTTGCAGGATACATACAGTACGCTGTGGCAACATTTATTATAAAAGCTTTAATGGCAATGATTAGCGGACTTCTTTACAATAAAGCATTACATTTTATTCATAAAAAAGTACTAAAATGCATAATATCCTCCACCATTGCCGGAGGGCTAATGATTGGAGGATATTTATTGTTTGAGATAATTCTATATGGTTTTGGTGCTGTGGCTTCTGTTCCTGGAAATGCAGTACAAGCCATAGCAAGTATTATTATTTCATCAATCCTTGTAACTCCTTTGGAAAAGGTTTTTAAAGCTCTTTATCCTTAGCAAGTTTAAATCCTAACACAGTTCCAACAATTCCACCAATTATGTGAGAAAGATTGGAAACATTATCGACTACGAAAATACCTTGGATAATCTGCTGTCCTATATAAACAATAGCAACAATTATAAGGGTTATAGGTATTTCTCCATTTTTAAACCCTGTCATTGAAGAAAGAAGGATTAATGCAAAACATACACCAGACGCACCACAAAGCATAATATTAGGGAAGAAAATAAAACTGATGATTCCTGTTACAAATGCGGTTATAAGAATTATTTTAAAAAAATTCTTAGGACCGTATTTTTCTTCTATTAATGGACCCAGCAAAAGGATATAGGTCATATTTCCAAAGAAATGTTCAAAATCAGCATGTCCGATAACATGAGTAAATAATCTTATATATGTTAATGGATTTAAAAGGCTTGAACCAAATACACTAAAGAAAAATCTGTTTGCAAGACCCATGGTAATCGTATTAAGTATGGTTGCCCCTAAACAAGCTGTAACAAATGCAAGGGTAACAGGAGCATTTATTGTTATTTTTATTTTTGGCTTGGATTTCGTATTTTCCATAATATCCTCCTACTTTGCAAGTTCTATCAACAATTGGGCAGTTTTTTCCATTTCCTGAATGCTGGCATATTCGTATCTGCTATGATAATTATAACCACCTGTACACAAATTAGGACAAGGAATACCCATAAAACTAAGGGATGCCCCATCAGTTCCGCCCCTAATAGGAAGAGAACCTGCATTTACCCCCATTTCCTTAAGAATATTTAGAGGTCTTTCCACTAGTTCCATGTTATTTTTTATAACATCTGCCATATTACTGTACTGATCTTTGAATTCAATTTCAATTAATGGCTGACCATACTTATCATTGAGTTGATTAACAATCTCCCTTAAATTTTTCTTTCTGTCATTGAAAATATTATGATCATGATCCCTTATGATATATGTCATTTCTGCCAATTCCACCGTTCCTTTGATACTACATAGATGGTAAAATCCTTCATAACCTTCTGTATGCTCTGGAACCTGCATTGGTGGAAGCATAGAATCTAACTCCATGGCAATCTTTGAAGCATTTATCATGGTATTTTTGGCACTACCGGGATGAACACTCCTTCCCTTAATAACGATTTTAGCTGAAGCTGCATTAAAGCATTCATATTCAACTATTCCAAGTTTTCCACCGTCTACAGTGTAAGCCTGACTAGCCTTGAATCTATTAATATCAAAATTCTCAGTTCCTCTTCCAATCTCTTCATCCGGGGTAAATGCAACGGCAATCGGTCTGTGGTTTACATCAGGATTCTTATTAAAAAATTCTAACATGTACATAATTTCAGCGATTCCTGCTTTATCATCGGCTCCAAGAAGAGTTGTACCATCAGTAGCAATTAAATCCCCACCAATGTGATTAAGAAGTTCCGGGAAATCTTCTGTGCTAAGTAACTCGTCCCTACCATCGAAATTCTCGATAATTCTAGGCTTAACATTGGTATCTGAACATTCCGGCGAAGTATCCATATGAGAAATAAAACCTAACCCTCTTTTATCACTATTGTTCGCAGGAAGATATCCATATACATAACAATGTTTCTCATCATAATCCACCTGTACCCCTAGTTCTTTAAGGTCATTTACAAGAACAACAGCCAAGTCACGTTCTTTTTCTGAACTTGGCTGGGCTGTTGAATCTTCACTTGACTGCGTATCAATTTTCACATACTTTATAAATCTGTTAATCAAGCTTTCATTTACTATCATAATCTGCCTCCAAGTTTTAATCTCAGCTTCATTATAACAGAAAATAATTACATGCTACACAAATTAACTAATTCTTCTACGTTTTTCTTTCCAAATTCTGGTTTCTTGTCTCCTATAACAAAGCAAGGAACACTCATAACATTGTATTTATCTTTAAGAGCCGGAAAATGATTTAGATCAAAAATATCTACCTGAACATTCGGATTTAAAGTAGCTATTCTGCCAGCTGCTGTTACCAATTCAGGACACATCGTACAACTAAGACTAACCATAACTGTAATAGGAGTTGGTTTATCTATAGCATCAATTTTAGCCTTTACATCTACTGGAACTCCCTGACCCGGACCTGCTGCATTATAAAGTCCTAGCACAAATGAAGTAAACTCATGTCCACCCGGTGCCCCATGGAAAGTAATTCCTGAAGGCGTACCATCTTCCTTTAGAACTTTAACAAACGGACGAGTCTCATCATTTGCTACATCTAATTCTTTTATAGAAAGCTTGTCTGTAAGAGAAGCCAACGCTTCCATATAACTCTTTAATTCTAAAGAAACTTTTCTATCATCCGGATAAATCTCCAATATTAAATTACTTGTCATTCTGTCAAATACAGTCATAAGCTGAGCCTTCATGCCATCATCCAAAAGCTCATTATTATCTGATTTCTTAGTAGCTGATGTATCTTTAGCAGTATCTGTGGCTTTGTGAACAGAAGCTCTTTTAATTGGCATCTCTGTTTCCAAACCGGTTCTACTTCTTTCTTTGGAAAGATATTTTTCCATCTCAGTTGCTGCAATAGCACCATCTCCTGTAGCTGTAACCACTTGTCTCAAAGTCTTGATACATACGTCCCCTGCAGCGAAAAGTCCTTCTTTGGAAGTTTGCTTGGAAATATTTGTAACCACATAACCCTGTGGGTTTAACTCTGCTATATCTTTAACCAATTCTGTTGATGGTTCGTAACCTGCGAAAACAAACACGCCAAAGGTATCTCCATTTTCCGGAGAGTAGACTGTTTCTTCGCCTGTTTTATTGTTCTTGTATGTTATTTTTCTTAAAACAGAATCTCCTTCAACAGCTACAACCTCTGTATTTGTAAGGACTGTGATATTAGGATTGGCTCTGGTTTCATCGGCTGTTTCCTTGGCACATGTAAAATCATCACCACGAATAAGAATAGTTACATGGGAAGCATATCTTGTTAGAAAAACTGCTTCTTCGGCTGCTGCAAACCCACCACCAACTACAAATACTTCTTTGCCGGTAAAGAATTCACCATCACAGGTTGCACAATACGCAACACCATGTCCCTTGAATTCTGCTTCCCCTTTGAAGCCAATCATTCTAGGGTGAGCGCCTGTTGCCATCATAACACCCAGACATCTTATATTACCTCTGGTGGTCTTTACGATTTTTATATCCTCTGAGAAATCTAATTCCTTAACCTCTGCCAACATGAACTCCGCCCCGAAACTTTCAGCCTGTTTACGCATACGTTCTGTAAGCTCTTCGCCACTTTGAGGATCTGCTCCCGGATAATTAACTACCTCAGAAGTAATCGTTATCTGTCCTCCAAACTTTTCTTTTTCCACAACAATAACTCTATAACAAGCTCTTGCCAAATACATAGCAGCTGTAAGACCTGCCGGCCCACCTCCAACAATTACCGCATCATATAATTCTTTATCAACCATTTTATACCTTCTTTCTATACTAAAAGGATGCCGCACAGTTTTACCGGTACGGCATCCACACATTATTATTAATTTTACTAAAGTACTGTTTACGAGTTACAATTTTCACATTATTAAAACTGGTTTATAAGTTACAATTAAAGGGCTCCAACCAAATCAAGACTTGGCTTTAATGTCTCTGCCCCAGGCTGCCATTTTGCCGGGCAAACCTCGTCACCATGTTCATGAACGAACTGGCAAGCTTCAACTTTTCTTAAAAGTTCATCTGCATTTCTTCCAACATTTCCAGAGTTAACTTCATAAGCTACAATTTTTCCTTCTGGATTGATTACAAATGTTCCTCTTTCTGCCTGGCCGGCATCTTCAATAAGAACTTCAAAATCTTTTGCCAGTGCATGTGTTGGATCTGCAATCATTGGATATTCAAGCTTAGAAATCTTCTCTGAATGATCATGCCATGCTTTGTGTACAAACTTAGAATCCGTTGATACAGAATAAATCTCGCATCCAATTTCTTTGAATTTAGCATAATTATTCTGAAGATCCTCAAGTTCTGTTGGGCAAACGAATGTAAAATCTGCCGGATAGAAGAAAAATACACTCCATTTGCCAATTATATCTGATTTCTTCACAACCTTGAAATCGTTGTTCAAAAATGCATCCACTGTGAAATCACATACCTCTTTGTTGATTAACGACATCTCTTATACCTCCTAATCCTATTTATTATAGTTATCAGATACAGCCTTCCAGTCTAATACTTCAAAAAATGCATCTACATAACTTGCTCTAAGATTCTTATACTTCAAATAGTAAGCATGTTCCCAAACATCAATGGCAAGAATTGGTGTAAGTCCTGAACCATCACTAAAAGGATTGTCCTGATTAGCTGTCTGAGTGACATATAATTTACCATCTTTATCTTTACTTAACCAAGCCCATCCTGAACCAAATTGACTGATTGCTGCCTTCTTAAGTAAATCTTTAACTTCATCAAATCCTCCAAAATCCTTTTCAATCTGAGCCTTGAGATTATCATCCGGCTCTTTCTGTGGATTTGGAGACATTGTTGAGAAATAAAGATTGTGATTATAATATCCTCCACCATTATTTCTAACCATTTTTCTAAGAGTTTCATCAGCTATGGAATCAAGATTAGATAATACCTCTTCAATAGGCTTATCACTAACTCCTGCCTTCTCTGCTGCCTCATTTAAAGTTTTTGTATAAGTTGCGTGATGCTTGCCATAGTGAGTTTCCATTGTTAGTGTGTCTACATATGGTTCTAAAGCATCAAATGAATAATTTAATTTTACCTGTTCGTACATATTTTCATCCTTTCTGCTTCTTAAAAGCCTCTCTCTTTATGATTGTATTATATCGTTTGTTTCAAAATAAATATAGGATTATTTACTCATTTTTTTGCACAATTTCTTTATTTACAAAAATATTTTCATATGATAGTTTATATTTAGTTTATTAAAAGACAAAGGGGTGTGTTCATGGATATTGGTTTTTCAGAAAAAGAAATAAATGTACTTAACAAGAAAAGAGAGGCTCTCACAAAACCAGACAAATATGTTTTTAAAAATCTTCCCATTACACTGGAACATAAAATGGTTAGATCCGATACAAATCACGAGGAACTACTTCACTGGCACGACGAAGTGGAATTGATTCGTATAAAAAGAGGAAACATTCACTGTCATGTAAATGACTCAGACTTCCTTTTAAATCCCGGAGAACTTTGCTTTATTAATTTTAATCAGCTTCACAGAGTCTACAACACAAATAAGAATGTATGTGACATGGATGTATTAACCATCAAAACAGATATACTTACCAAGAACGCGGAAATATATGACAAATATATAAAACCAATAGTCACTAATAAAGACTTTGCCCATGTACAAATGGATGGTCGTAATAGCTATGCCAAAATAATATCTGATATTTTTGATATCCTATACGAAATGATTACAGAACAACCTGATGGATATGAACTGGATGTTATAGGGTATGTCTATATGCTGTTTAGACGCCTTTATCTGGTATATATTTCTCAGGACGAACAACCGGTAACTTACGTTTCAGATATTACATTACAACGCAGAATGTCTACCTACATCTATGAACATTATCAAGATAAAATCAAATTAGATGATATTGCATCTGCTGCTGGAGTAAGTCGATCTAAATGTACGGCATTGTTTAAAAAATACACTCAAAAAACACCTATAACATTTTTAAACAGCTACCGTTTAGAAATGAGTAGCCATTTGTTAACCAACACCTCCCAGCCAATATCGCAAATAGCTTTATCCTGTGGTTTTGGTGAACAAAGTTACTTCAACAGAATGTTTATACGAGAATTTGACTGTACCCCACTAGAATGGAGAAATTCCAAAACAAAGACAACATAAAATAGGTCGTCGCATGTAGCGACGGCCTATTATTGACTACCTAATCTTTAATTCTTATTCTGCTTTCCAAACTCCATGAAGGTTACAGAATTCATATGCAGCTTTGTAATTTTCTCCTTCAGCAAGAACAAAATCTGCTGCTGGCTTCTCACCTGGATTTAAATATTTAACCTGATATCCTTTATCTGTTTCAACAATAATCCACTGAATTGAATGTTCTTCAAGCATTGGATGCTCAACTGAACCTACTACTACACTTACCTTATTGCCGTTTTGTGTAACAACAGGAACATGTTTTTCATTAGCAGCATCTGTTGTATTTGGTTTTAAGAGAACCATTTCCTGACCACAACAATTAGCTGTGCAACCACCCTTCTTAAAGTATGTAAGAAGATTGCCACATTTAGTACACTTGTAAAAATCCATAATCCACCTTTCTGTGGTTTTACACCACTCTACCTTTCTTCGTATGCATTGATAATAACAGATTTAACAAGTCAAAACAATAAATAACAGCCTTTAATTACTATTTTTTAAGCAAACTTACTTTATGATGAACCTATCCGTATTCTTGTCCATATCAGCAATTAATTTCTTTAAATCCTCTGCTGGCATAGAATAATCAGAACTTATCCAATGTCCCACAAGAGCAATGATTCCATATACTCTGTAATATGCCTGGTACTCCAGTTTCAAATTGATTTCTTCAATTCCATATTCATTCATCCAAAGTTTCTTGGTCATATCCACAAGATACGATGTAATCTCATATAACATAGTTGTATTGTGATCCACTCTGGAATTAATGAACACATGTCTTGCCAATTCTAATCTTTGGGAAATGTAATCTATTATTTCACTATAAAATTCATAATATGTGTTGGGTTGTTTTTTTGCATAGATGTCAGCGATATCATCCAGGATATCGCCTACCATTACACGATAGAGATTATATATATCTTCATAATGATCGTAGAAAGTGGCTCTGTGAATATCAGCCCTGTCTGTAAGTTCTTTAACAGTAATTGTCTCAAAACGTTTTTCCTTAAGCAATGAAATAAACGCTTCTTTAAAGCGTGAGGCTCTTAACGGAAAAATTAAAAATCGAATAGGAAAAAAACTAAACGCTACGATTGAAAATAAAATCGTAGCGTTTGTTTATGTTTTATG
>OMZA01000021.1 GCA_900315425.1 uncultured Eubacteriales bacterium | reverse complement strand
CTAACATTACCCCTGGTATAATAGCTGTTAGATAAAAAACTAACTAGCAACAGCAGTACCATACACCATGCCTTTACTTTAATTCTTCTGCAATCCCTCATATAATTCCTCCCATCACAAAATAGGTAGTGTCAAAAGACACCCCTTTTTTTCTATATATTTCTTTTATTTCAAAGGGGTTTGCACAAAAAAAAGTGACTACCCCCTAAATAACCAGTATAATTGAATCAACGACAAAACAATCATCCGTATAGAAAGGTAGTCACCTATGGACATTATAATGTATCTGATTCAATTAATTCAATACCAATATAAAGTTATTGGTCAACTTTTAAATTTTATCTGTAGATATATCCCTCTCAAGCAGTGGGCCTTCGATGATTCTCACTCTCCAAAGTATCAAAAATTCAAGATTGATAAACTCCCTAAAATCATATCCTACAAGCAGGAATGGGACTGGAAGGATCTTATACCTTACTACGAACAGCGTTATCATAAGACCATCAAACCAGTATTCCGTCATGGCGAATGCAATGTACCTGAGAACTGTCGTTGTTTCTCTTGCAACGCCCCATTCCAATACCTCATGTGGAATGATGGTAAGAAACAATCTCAGCTCTTGTGCAAGGTATGTCAATCTAGATTTAAGCCTAGTTCAGAAAGTAGATTCACTAAAACTCATGTATTAAAGTGTCCTCACTGCAACCACACTCTCGAGCATAAGAAAGACCGCAAACATTTCATCGTATACAAATGCATAAACAAGAAATGCCCTTACTATCTTCACAACTTAAACAAGGTTGATAAAGCTGATCTTTCATCCAACAAATACAAATATAAACTCCACTACATCTACCGCGAATTCCAGATAGATTTCTTTAAGATGGACTTAAACAGTTTACCTAAAAATGCCTCTTCCCTTAAGTTCTCCAAGTTTGATCAGAATGTCATGGGACTCTGTCTTTCCTACAAAGTCAATCTTGGATTATCACTTCGTAAAACCGCCCATGCACTACACGAAATTCATGGTATTAAAATCTCACACCAGCAGGTAGCCAACTATCTTAAAACAGCCGCTGTATGCGTAAAACCTTTTGTTGATAATTATGATTATCAAGTAGGTTCCGTCTTTACTGCTGACGAAACTTACATAAAGATCCGTGGAATCAAAAGCTATATCTGGTTCATTATGGATGCTGCCAAGCGCTCCATCATCGGCTATCAGATATCCGATAATCGTGGCGTTGGTCCCTGTATCATGTCAATGCGTATGGCTTTCAAACACTTGAAAGAGCTACCTAAAAACTTCAAGTTTATTGCTGATGGATACAGTGCATATCCTCTCGCTGCACAACAATTCTTCGTCCAATCCAAAGGCAAAATAAACTTTGATATCACTCAGGTTATTGGACTTACCAACGACGATTCTGTATCTAAAAAGTTCCGCCCATATAAGCAGATGATTGAAAGACTCAATCGAACTTATAAACAGTCTTACAGACCATCCAACGGATTTGACAACATCGACGGTGCCAACTATGACCTTGCCTTATGGGTTGCCTACTACAACTTCCTTCGCCCACATGAACACGCAGACTTCAAAGTTTTAAACAAAGTAGACTTCCTCGAAAGAGCATCTAACATGCCCGGTAAATGGCAACTTCTAATCTTTCTAGGGCAACAGCAAATCTTAAAAATGCAAGCCGAAGGCTCTAACTGTTCTTAGATTCTGAGCCCGAGGTAATAAACAGCCACCGCGCAAGCGGCATGCCCTTGATGGCTCATAAAAGAACTGCTACACTGCTGTAAGTGACGGAAGAAGAACTAACTGTTCTCATCATCTTCGCCGTCGGTAACGACCTTCCAGCAGTTCTTGTTGTGCTGTCAAGGGTGGCGTCAAGCTACCACAACCTAAAATATCTACAGTTTTCAAGGTACGAAAGTGCCTTTTTTCTTACTCACGTTTTTTCATACGTCAGTTGACACTATCACAAAATATTTCTAAGCTTTTAAAAATGCCTAAGATTCCTTTAGATACAACAATGCATCATCGCACCCCTGCATGATATAATTTCGTCTATCTTCTTCCCTGCTAGAAACCGGAGAAACCTCTGATATCTTCTCCCTAACATCGTTAACAACCTGCCTTTGCACCTCAAAGGATATTCCATCCCTTCTTAAATCCTCCCGGTACAGCATTATTGTGTTAACCACTAATTCCCCGGTGATAAAAAGATTTTCTCTGGTATCTCCCATGGAAATATAGGAATCCTCCCTGGTAACATCCTCATACAAAGATAACAACTCCTGCCAAAAAACCTTGTATTCTCCGACATCATCTCCCTCAAATATTTTTAAATTAATTTCATTTTCAAAAGTAATTATCTTAAGATATCTCCACGTCCTGTCATAAAGGTCATGGGATTTATCAAAACAACTACTGGCATTCTCAAACCAAACCCTTGCACCATTCATCCTCTCAAGGGAAACGGACCAATATACCTTGTAACTATCCTCGTTTATCTCCGAAGAATACTTCCCTTGAGCCTGATAATAAAACCAGTACAATTCCCCAAAGGCAAAGGCTATCTCTCCTCTTTTAACACCATCCTTCAAGTGAATAATCTGCTTTTTAACCACATCTCTAATAATCAAATCTTCGTGATTATCTAAAACACTGTCCTGCTTAAAAGTAGCAATCAACATTTCATAAGCAGCATAATCCCCCGGAGATATCTCTAGAGCCTTGGTTAGCAAGTCAATTTTTTCTTTAGTTTCCGACACGTCTAATAAAGACGCTTCTTTAATAAGTTTTTTATAACGTGAATTCTTTCTGTCTCTGTTTACAATGCCTGTTTCCACAAATGCAACTGTAATTACCAGCACGATACTTAATATAAATACACAATTTTTAATGGATTTTTTTTTGAATGAGCGAATACTCTTTAACTTAGATTGGATTTTCAAAAAACTACTAATCCTTTTTTTAGGATTCTTAGCCGTACACATTTTGATTAAAGACTTTAAACCCCGTCTGTAGTCTTTGTTAACAGAATCACTGCTCATAAGCAGCTCTCTTATTGTAACCCCATAACTATATATATCTACCCTGCCATCGTCTTCTACCTGATGCAACTCTAAAGCTGAGTACCCCTTCGTACCGTAGCCTTTTAAGCCATCTTCTGCATCCGTGCACCTTTTGGATATCCCAAAATCTACCAGAACAACGCTTCCTTTACTGTTAATCATAACGTTGCCTGGTTTTAAATCTCTGTAGATAACCGGCGGCGAAAGACTGTGTAGGTAAACAAATACCTCCGCTAACTCTTCTGCAAAGGCAATAACCCTTTCCTCATCATAATTTCCCCTATATATGAATTCCTTTAAGGTTATTCCACATACATAATCCTCCACCACATAAAAGAACTCCTCCTGCCAGACCAGGTCTATAATTCCAACGATTCCTCTGTGACTAATATCTTTCATTATACTAATCTCTCGAATCCCCTGGGCTACCTGCATCCTGTTTTCCCTTGAGATAAAATATTCTTTTAATGCCAGATTCTTATGCAAATGCATATCTTCTGCCAGATAAACCTTTGATGATCCACCTTCTCCTATAACTCTTTTAACCCTGTATCTGCCTGCAATTAACTCACCAGGCCTGGCCAATACATCACCCCCAGCGTAAAAATATAGACGTCTAGTGGAATAATTATAGTTTATCTCTTATTAATTTGCAACATCATTTTTATTAAATTTTACAACTAACCAACTAATCCCTTGAAAACATAGGGCTCCTGCCGTATCAATCATAACATCTCTTATGGCAGGCCCTCTCCCCGGTACAAAACTTTGATGATATTCATCAAAAGCGGCACACACTCCGGCAAATATCACTGCTGCTACAAATGTCTTAAAATACGAACCTTCCCTGAATTTATCAAAGGTTCTTAAAAAACCTGCAAATAACAAACCAAGAATTCCAAATTCTGTAAAATGAGCACATTTTCTAATTACTAAATGCGTAATATCAAAAATATCTCTTTGTCTTTGTGCGGATCCATCTGCATATCCAGGGATAAATTTTACAACAAACTTAGCAATGCTACCGCTAAGACCAGCTGACTCTTCGCCGGTATCGGCAGACATAGAAAATATAAAACACATCCACAAAATCAAAAGGACCGCAAAAACGATCCTTCTGATAATCAAACCTTTATTCATCTCTCTTACCTCTTTCAGGTATAAAACTATCAAATATCATTATATTAAAAACATCTTTTGCATTATCCAGCTGTTCCTGGTTTTTAATAGTCCATGCAGCATTTTCAAAATTAAAAAGTTTTCTTGCCAATTTATATGAAAACATATTTTTGTACTTATGATTAAAAGATATAAAATCCGGCTTTGCATAAGAGTTAAAAAGAAGGTTTGCCATCATCCACTCCACAGGATTCATTCGTCTCTTCTTTCTTCCAAAATTATCTGACAGCTGCCCTCTTAGAATCTCCGGTCTGTTTATCTTAAACCAGTGAACCACCCTTGGATCAAAGGACTCAATACAGTAGGTTCCCTCATAATTATCCAGACGTTTAACCAATTCCCTGCAGGTGTTAAAAGCATTTCCTTCAGGCTTAACTTCAATGACCAAAGGAGTATCTTTTTTAACCAACTTAATAAAATCGTCAAATAAAGGAATCTTTTCTTCGCTGTCCAAAAGGTTGTATTTCAAAAGTTCCTCATATGTGCAATCAATAACTTTCTTGTTGATACCACATATCCTTTTAAGGTCTCCATCATGAAATACTACAAGTTTATCATCCTTAGTCAGTTGAACGTCTAGCTCGATTCCAAAGTCCTCCTCCACAGCCCTTTTAAATGCAGCCAAAGAATTCTCCGGATGATCACTACCGTTTTCAAAAAGACCACGATGAGCTATGTACTTGTCTTCAAATAATTTGAACTTATCCATTCTGTCGCATTTTGTCCAAAGGCTCATAAAATAAAGTCCTGTAATTAAAATAACTATTCCTAAAATAACTATTAAAACAATTGCCCATGCTTCCATATCAATTCTCCTGAGATTTTCTCTTTAATCTTTTTCGTTCTCTTAAATCCTTAAAAAATTCCGTAAGCATCTTACTGCATTCATCCTGTAACAACCCTGTGTACACCTGGGCTTGATGATTAAACTTTTCTACCTGTAAAAGATTCAGCACCGAACCGGCACATCCCGCTTTAGGATTCATACTTCCAATATACACCTTTTTAATTCTAGACTGGATAATTGCCCCGGCGCACATTTGGCATGGCTCAAGGGTTACGTACATCTCTGCTCCATCAAGTCTCCAGTCCCCAAGTTTTTTAGAAGCCTTCCTAATGGCATTAAGCTCTGCGTGACTTAAAGTATTGTTATCAATATTTCGTCGATTGTAACCCCTGGCCACAATCTTTCCGTCCATAACAATAACGCATCCAATAGGCACTTCATCAATCTTTTGTGCCTTTTTTGCCTGCTTAATAGCTTCTTTCATGAAGTGTATATTATCTTTACTAAACTCTTCACTTAAATCTTCATTAAATGTTTCCATTGGTTCTCCGTTTTTCCAGCTCATCGCTAAGTGCTGCAAACTCCTGTAAACTCAAGGCTTCACCTCTTACATCTTCCCTTATTCCAAGATTGTTAAGGGCTGATACCACTTCTTCTCTGGAATAATTAAGACCTTGAAAATTCTTAATACCATTGGCCAAAGTTTTTCTTCTCTGGTTAAAAGAAGCCCTGATTAATTTAAATAAATGTTCTTCATTGTTAACCTTAACTTCCGGCTCTTCATAGAGATCTAACTTGATAACTGAAGATGCCACATTGGGTCTTGGCATAAAACAGTTAGGTGGAACATTTGCCACCACCTCTGGTTTGGAATAGTACTGCACTGCCAGAGAAAGGGCACCATAGTCCTTACTTCTTGGTCCCGCCTGCATCCTCTCTGCCACTTCCTTTTGAACCATAACAGTAATGCAATCCACCGGAACATGCTTTTCCAATAATTCCATAATAATTGGGGTTGTAATGTAATATGGCAGGTTTGCCACAACCTTTATTCTCTTGCCATCATTTTTTTCCTGCACCAATTTATTCAAATCCAATTTTAAAATGTCATTATTTATAACTTCAACATTGTCATAGGCTTTTAAGGTATCTCCTAAAATAGGTATTAAATATTCATCAATCTCAACTGCCACAACTTTTCTGGCATTTTCGCACAGATATTGAGTCATTGTTCCAATACCCGGGCCAATTTCAAGAACCATGTCGTCCTTTGTAATGTTGGAATATTTTACAATCTTATCCAATACATGAGTATCTATTAAAAAATTTTGTCCAAACTTTTTTTGAAATGAGAAATTATACTTTTGTAAAATCTCTATGGTATTCTTTGGTATTCCTAAGTCTGCCATTTAAGCCTCCCTCGGTATCCTATAAAAATTCATAGCATTTTTATAAGTTATATCTTCAACCTCTTCTTTTGTAACACCTTTAATCTCAGCGATTTTGGCAGCTACGTAATTGATATTAAGAGAATTATTTCTAGTTCCTCTGTGAGGTTCCGGTGCCATATAAGGACAATCCGTTTCTAACACAATATTTTCCAAACTGATTTCTTCCACAGTCTTAACTAATTTCTTGGCATTTTTAAATGTAACAACTCCTCCCACTCCAATGTAGTAACCAAGTTTTACATATTCCTTTGCCAGTTGTGGACTGTAACTATAGCAATGAATAATAGCTCCCGGAATTCTTCCTGCATATTCCTTCATTACATAAAATGTTTCCTCTGCTGCATCTCTACTGTGAATTATAACAGGCATCTGGGTTTCCACTGCCAAATCCATCTGCCTTCTATACCACTTCATCTGAGTTTCTTTGTCAGGTTCCAAATAATGATATTCCAAACCGATTTCTCCAATAGCTACCACTTTTTCATCTTTGGTATATTTCTTTATCTCCTCCATGGAATCCTCGGTAAGTTCTGCTACATCATTGGGATGAACCCCTACTGCTGCATAAATGTAATCATATTTTCTGGCCAATTCCAAGGAAGTTCTTATAGACTCCATAGAAGCCCCTACATTTACAATTTTATTTACTCCACCTTCAAAAAGCTGTGGAATAAGCTCATATCTATCTTCATCAAAAGCCTCATCATCATAATGGGCGTGGGTTTCAAAAATCATTTTTATTTCCTCGCAATTTAAATCTGCACCGATTATAACACACATTGCATAATAAAAGCGAGTAGGCTAACCTACCCGCTTATTAATATACTTAAAAATGTTATGAAATCTCTGAACCTGCAATAATATCCTTATCTACTGTAAGTACTGAAAGATTATCCTTATCATCACCTGCTGCAAGAATCATACCCTGGGATTCAATTCCACAAAGCTTAGCCGGCTTAAGATTAGTAACAACAACTACCTTTTTACCAACCATTTCCTCAGGCTTATAGTAATTAGCAATTCCTGATACTATCTGTCTTACTTCATCACCAATTCTAATCTGTGAGCAAAGAAGTTTTTTAGATTTTTTAACCTTTTCACAGGCAATAACTTCTCCAACTCTTAACTGAACCTTATCCACATCGTCAATGGTAATCTCTGGTTTTGCTTCAACCTGTGGATACTCAGGTGCACCACTTTCAGCAATCTGAGCCGCTCTGATTTCCTCAACTTTCTCAAGGATTGCATCACTGTCAAGACGTGCAAATAACATCTCAGGTTTCTCAAGTTTGTTGTTATCCGGATATAGTCCGAATGTATCCATATCCTCATAACTTCTAAGTTCTGTATTTAACTGCTTAACAATCTTATCTGCTGTCTCTGGCATAAATGACTGCAACAGAGAAGCTCCAATTGTAATTGTTTCAATAAGGTTATAGAGAACACTGGCAAGTCTGTCCTTCTTGTCCTCATCCTTTCCAAGAATCCAAGGAGTTGTTTCATCAATATATTTATTACATCTCTTAAAGAGATTGAAAACAGAAGTAAGGGCATCTGCCACTCTGAGATTGTCCATTTTCTCAGATACTTCTTTTACAGTATTTAATGCCATGTTCTTAAGTTCTTCATCCCATGGATCAGGGTTGTTATTGGTATTAACCACAAGTCCGTCAAAATACTTATTAGACATTGAAACTGTACGGTTCACAAGGTTACCCAACACATTTGCCAAGTCTGAGTTGTATCTTTCAATCATGATATCCCATCCAACTACACCATCGCTTTCAAATGGCATCTCATGAATGAAGAAATATCTTACCGCATCTACTCCAAATAAATCCACCGCATCATCGGCATAGATAACATTTCCCTTAGACTTACTCATCTTTCCGTCTGACTGAAGAAGCCATGGATGTCCGAATACCTGCTTAGGAAGTGGTATATCCAACGCCATAAGCATAATTGGCCAATAAATAGTGTGGAATCTTAAAATATCTTTTCCAATAAGATGTAAATCTGCCGGCCAATACTTATCCCACATTACATCATTGTTACCGTCTACATCATATCCAAGACCAGTGATATAGTTTGAAAGGGCATCAAGCCATACATAAACTACATGCTTATCATCAAAGGTTACTGGAATTCCCCATTTAAAAGTTGATCTGGATACACACAAATCCTGAAGACCTTTATTTATAAAGTTGTTTAACATCTCATTCTTACGAGCCTCTGGCTGTATGAACTTTGGATGCTCATTTATATAATTCTTTAATTGCTCCTGATATTTAGAAAGCTTAAGGAAATATGCTTCCTCTTTTGCTGGCTGCACTTCTCTTCCACAGTCAGGACATTTTCCATCCACCAACTGAGATGGTGTAAAGAAAGACTCGCAAGGTGTGCAATACATTCCCTCATAAGTTCCTTTATAAATGTCGCCTTTGTCATAAAGCTTCTTAAATATTTTCTGAACCTGTTTTTCATGGTCCTCATCTGTAGTTCTGATAAATCTATCATAAGAAGTATTCATAAGATCCCAAAGTCTCTTAATCTCTGCTGAAACCTGGTCTACGTATTCCTTAGGTGAGATTCCTAATTCTTCAGCCTTTCCTTCAATCTTCATTCCATGCTCATCTGTACCTGTCTGGAATCTAACGTCGTATCCCTGAAATCTTTTGTATCTTGCTATGGCATCTGCTAAAACAATCTCATATGTGTTACCAATATGAGGCTTACCTGATGCATAAGCAATAGCTGTTGTAATATAGTATGGTTTATTCTTGTTACTATTCATTCTATATCATCCTCCTGCTTCTTATGTATTATAGGTATTTCCTTATTCTATTTGAAGTTAACATTACTATAATACAATCATTTCTAACAATTTGCAATTATATAAACCATGGTCTATAATTTTAGTAATACCGAGTATATAAATCAAATAGGGAGAAAATCTATAAAAATGTGGAGGATGCAAACCTATGAAGAACTTAAATTTTAAAAAACTTACTGCAGCAATGCTAGTATGCACCATCTCATTGACCTCGGTTTCATGTAGCTTTTCAAAAAAAGATGATTCCAAGGAAACATCTGAAAAAGTTACTTTGACAAAAAAGGACAATGAAAAAGAAACAACTACAGCAGGGGAAGAGACAACTAAGAAAAAAGAAAAAGACAAGGATACGGATTCTGCAAAAAAACAGCAGAAAGAATTTGATACATTTGTAAATGACTATTTCGTTGATACCATTTCCGAAAATAACCTGACTGCAAGAATGTTTGTAAAGAATCCTGCCGATTATGGTCTTAATGAGTTACCTTACGAAATTCTTCAGGACTCTAAGGAAGACTACAATACAAAGATTCAAGAAGACTATGACTTTTTAACTAAGGAACTTAAAAAATATGACTATGATGTTTTGACTAAGGACCAGCAGATTTTATATGACATAATGGAAGAGGATACTACATTTACCAAGGAATATCTTGATATAGAAGATGCTTACTATATGGATGGTTCCTTCTCTCCTATGACCAGCGACATAACTTCCCTGCCAACTTTTTTTGCGCAGATGGAACTCTATGATAAAACCTGTGTAGAGGATTATATTAAAAATATTGATGTCATCGACGAATACTTTGATTCGCTTCTTGTTTACGCCAATGAAAGATCCCAGGCCGGATATTGGATTACAGATTCGCAGACAAAAGAACTACTAGACCAGATGGATACATTTACCCAAAATGTAGATGACAATATTTTAATAACATCCTTTGATGAAAAAATTGATAAGTTACCTTTCCTTTCAGACAATGAAAAATCTGAGTATAAAGAAAAGAATTCATCCATCGTAAAAGATTCTATACTTCCGGCATATACAGAACTCGCCACAGGTCTTAAAGAACTTGAGGGAACCTGCCAAAAAACCGGTGCTTTAGCAGACTACGACCAGGGAAAAGAGTATTACGAATACTTAATTCATCAAAATGTTGGAACCACCGAGTCTGTAGAGGATATTCAGGATAGACTCGAGTCGTTATTGGGTTCTTCCCAGATTAAGATAACAGAACTTTACTTATCAGATGAAGATATCATAGATGAATATATGGATTTTGAAGATGTTGACATTGAGGATCCTAAGAGTATTCTTGAAACTCTAAAGGAAAACTTAGATGATTTCCCTGAAGGTTACTCAGAAGAATATACTATAAATTATGTTCCAAAATCATTGGAGGAATCCCTTTCTCCTGCCTTCTATTATCTATCTCCTATAGGAGCAGAAGATCAGAACAACATCTTTATAAATAACAGCTCTGACTTTAGCGACGGATCGTTGGTTCCCACCTTGGCTCATGAGGGTTATCCTGGACATTTACTTCAGACAAGTTATTTTTCAAAAAACTCAAAGTATCCTCTTAGAAGGCTTTATTCCTTTGACGGATATATTGAAGGATGGGGACTTTATTCTGAAAATTATAGTCACGAAATGTTAGGTCAGAATGAAAAGGTTATTGCATTTGCCAAGGCAAATACTGAAGCAATTTACTCTGTGTACTGTCTCGCTGATATTAAGCTTAACTACAACGGCGAAGACATTGATGATGTAAAGGATTTCATATCTAAATATTTAGGATTGGAGGGTGAGGATTGCCAATGGACTATTGATATGCTTATTGCTAATCCAGGTATTTACCTTCCATATCTACTAGGCTATATTGAATATAATGATTTAAAGGAAGAGG
This sequence comes from uncultured Eubacteriales bacterium, assembly GCA_900315425.1. Classification (GTDB taxonomy): domain Bacteria; phylum Bacillota; class Clostridia; order Lachnospirales; family Lachnospiraceae; genus Bovifimicola. Next base: position 10,261 of record OMZA01000021.1, on the reverse strand, counting down.
CAAAGGATACATTGGATGACAACTTTGATATTGTGGCCTTCCACAAATTCATCTTAGACCTTGGTCCTTGCCAGTTAGAGATTCTTAATGACAGATTCAATCAATGGTTAGAAGAACAAAATTAAATTTGGAGTGTGAACTATGAATAATATAGTATTGGGTGAAGATTTTTTCTCAGGAGTTGCCAGCGAAAATGGTGAACTCATACAACAAAAAAACAAATTTGAAGATATCATGGTTTGGTATCGATGTGCCATCCGGGAGGTTCGCACAAAACTTGAAGTTTTAAATGACGAGTATCAAAATAACCACGACCGTAATCCAATTGACAACATAAAGGCTAGAATTAAGACGCCTATGAGCATCTATGAAAAGCTTATCCGTAGGAATTTCCCGGTGACCTTAGACAGCATTTTATTTAAAATGCATGACGTTGCAGGTATCCGTGTAATCTGTCCTTTCTTAGATGACATTTACACCGTTGCTGATGCTCTTATTGCTCAAGATGACATACATCTTATACAGTTAAAGGATTACATTAAAGAACCGAAGCCAAATGGATACCGTAGCCTCCACTTGGTTGTAGAAGTTCCTATCTTTCTATCTACCGGCAAAAAACTTATGAAGGTAGAAGTTCAGATAAGAACCATTGCCATGAATTTCTGGGCAAGCTTGGAACACCAGATTCACTACAAAAAAGATCAAGAGGATGTTGAAGATGTGGTTGCACAACTTACAGAATGTGCCAATATCATTTCCCAGACAGATGCTAAAATGCAGGAAATCCGCCTGCAACTTGAAGCAGAAGGCAAACTTAGAATGGACTAGTACTAAAACAGCAGCTAGATAATCTAGCTGCTGTTCTTTGTAAATCTTTATTATTCCCTTCGTTTACATTACATTTTCAATAATCCAATCGTGCATATCCTGGTAGACTTTTTCTTCACATGTGTCATTTATAATCTCGTGTCTGCAACCCTCATACAATACCATACTACAATTATCAATTCCATAACTTTGGAATTCCTCTAGAAGTTCTTTAACTCCTTCTCCAAAGTTACCCAATGGATCCTCACTTCCATTCATTATATATATTTTTGCATCTTTAGGCATTCTTTCAAGATTATTCTTATCTTCAATAAATACCAGTGTTTCCGCAAGTGCCTCATATCCATTAAGGGTATATGGGAATCCACACTTTGGATCTTCATCATATTCCTTTACCCTATCCTCCATGCTACTTATCCATGAATTAGGGCTTGAAGGATTCTTAATTCCTCTATTGAAACTTTTATACATTACCTTTCCGATTCCCACAGGTATATGTCTGTCTCCTCTTGTTTTTATAAGGGAATGCACCATACCATAAATGGCCATTGCTCTATTATAAGGAATTCTTCCTGATCCTGTTAAAATAAGTCCATCTAACTCTTTACCAAATTCCATAAGATATCTTCTTGCCATAAATGAACCCATGCTGTGTCCATACAAAACATATGGAATGCCCGGATAGTGTTTCTTTACAACCTTCGTTATATGATGAAGATCTCTAACTACATATGCACTTGATGTTGTGGCATTTTTCATAGCTCCCTTTAAACCCTTTATCGGGATTGAAAAATATCCTAAATCGTCTTCTGATTCCACCGATTGTCCATTACCCATCATGTCATTTCCTACTACCAAAAATCCTTTAGAAGCCATATATCTGGCGAATCTATCATATCTTTCAATGTATTCTGACATTCCATGGGCAATCTGAATTACTCCAGTTGGATCTCCATTTGGTTTCCATACCTTTACATGAATTGGTGTATATCCATTTCTTGATGTCGTGGTATAATCAGTTACTCTAATGTCCTCAATAAAATCTGCCATTACTACCTCCTACACATTACTCTTAACCCTGCTTACTGCATTTTTCCAACCTTCTATAAGTTCTTCTCTTTTATTTTTATCTATAGTTGCTGTAAATACTTTATCCTTTTGCCAGTTCTTCTTAATCTCTTCCAAATCCTTGTAATATCCTGTAGCCAGTCCTGCTAAATATGCTGCACCCAGAGCTGTGGTTTCAATAACTTTCGGTCTGATTATCTCTGCTCCCATAATATCTGCCTGAAATTGTAAAAGAAAATCATTGGAGCTGGCACCGCCATCCACTCTAAGGGAAGTTATATCAACTTCTGAGTCTTCCTCCATAGCCGTTAACACATCCTGTGTCTGATATGCCAAAGACTCCAAGGTTGCTCTTACTATATGCGCTTTATTAGAACCTCTAGATAAACCAAGAATAGCACCTCTTGCATATGCATCCCAATATGGTGCTCCAAGACCTGTAAATGCAGGAACCACATACACGCCATTACTATCCTCTACGGATTTTGCAATTTCTTCAGTTTGAGCTGCATTTTCTATTATCAAAAGCTCATCACGAAGCCATTTTATAGCTGCTCCTGCTACAAATACGCTTCCCTCTAAGGCATATTTTACCTTATTATCTATTCCAATTGCAATAGTTGTAAGAAGCCCATTTTGGGAAGTAACGGCCTTATCTCCTGTATTCATAAGTAGAAAGCACCCTGTTCCATAGGTGTTCTTTCCCTGTCCCTTTTCAAAACAACACTGACCAAATAAAGCAGCCTGTTGATCTCCTGCCACACCTGCTATTCTAATCTTGCTACCTAACACCTTTTTATCCGTATAGCCATATATTTCTGAAGAATTTCTAACCTGTGGAAGAATACTTTCAGGAATGTTAAACAGCTCCAAAAGCTCCTTATCCCACTGTAAAGTGTGGATATTAAACAGCATTGTTCTCGCCGCATTGGTGTAATCTGTGGCAAATACTTCACCACCTGTAAGTTTATAAATAAGCCAGCAATCCACAGTTCCAAACATCAATTGACCATTCTTTGCCTTCTCTCTGGCTCCTTCCACATTATCAAGAATCCATGCAATCTTTGTAGCTGAAAAATATGGATCTAAAATAAGTCCGGTCTTTTCCTTGATTTTATCCACAATCTCCGGCTTATCTGCCTTTAATTTATCCACATATTCAGCTGTTCTTCTACATTGCCACACAATAGCATTAAATATAGGCTCCCCAGTCTCTCTATCCCAGATAATTGTAGTCTCTCTTTGGTTAGTAATTCCAATGGAATTAATACTATCCGCGCTGATATTTTTCATAGCCATGGCTTCCACCATAACCGCTAGCTCTGAAGACCAGATTTCATTAGGATTCTGCTCAACCCATCCACTCTTAGGAAAATACTGCGTAAATTCCTTTTGTGCCAAGGATACAATATTGCCCTTTTTATCAAAAATAATACATCTGGAACTTGTTGTTCCCTGATCAATTGCCATTATATACATTATTCCAACCTCCATTTATCTCCATTAAAATCCTTCCTGTCAATCCACCATTGAAACATCAATCCCGTAAAGGTAAGAATTATAAAAACCCAGGTGGATTTGTATACAGAACCAATAAGTACCGCTCCAAATAACGCCGTTAGTACATATAAGCTATATTCAGTGAAAAAAATAGCTATTATAAATCCGACACACCAAAACACAATTGCCACCGGTAGATTTGGAAATACAAACCAACTAAATATTCCACATATTATTCCACTAAGCATATACACATTTAGTTTTTTAAACTGAAATACCAACACTGAAAAGATTGCCCCTATCATGGTAAATGCCATGGCCTTATCTGCAAAATTCCATCCACTTCCCGCATATTTACAAATGTCAATGGCAACACCCATGGACACCAGCATAGCCAAGGCAACCCTGTATATCTTAAATCCAAAGAAACAAAATATAAGACTTATAAACAATATACACACTGGAATAAAATCATTTAGATTGGATATTCTATTTTCAAGGTTCGTCAGACAAAAAAAGTCCCTCAAAAAATCAAATGCCATATCATACATACCAATACCTCTTAAGTTTCACCTTTTCCTGAACACGCTACATATCCATAAATACACACCTTTTCCCCAATCTTCATATCCTCTCTGCATATAACAGAACTAATTACACCTTCCTGTCCTGCCACACACTCTCTGTGAATATCAATATTTCCGTAGGTAAAAATGTTTCCTAACACTACCGCACCTTCCTGCATAATAATATTTTTCTTAGCAAACACATTTCCGGTAACCACGCTATTTTTACCCAGAATAACTTCACCTTCAGAAGAAATATTTCCATAAATCTTTTCGCCAGCTCCAATTGTTACACTTTTTCTATATATAACATCATGTGGCTGTACTTCTTCATCCAACCCCAATTCTTTCGGATTCTTATATGTACTATTGTCAGAATTAAAGGTCATAATTCTTCTACCGTACAGTCTTTTAAATCTGCAATTATAACCTAATTTCATATCCCCTTCCGTACTGGCACAAACCCCTAGATTACATCCATCCTCACATATCATCCCTAACCTGGCATCCACCCATCTTTCCACAATGGTACTGTCACCAAGAGATATTTTTCCATCTGAGTATGCCGCTCTGAACACAATATCTCTACAATTAGACAAATCCAAATTTCCGGTGGTATAAATCTCTTTCTTAAATTGCTTTATGTTCTTAGGCACCACAAAATCCTCTTGTTTGATTACTAACTTCTCCACAACCTCAGGATAACTGTCATCCTCATGCTCACCTTCAATGTTTTCCTTTCTGGTAAGCTGTATGGTATTATCCATAAGTCTTGGAAGCTCCCTTTCAATCATCTCAGCAAATCTCTTGCCAAAATATCTGGGATCTTTTTTTTCATCTATCACAAGATTTATCTCGGATTCCCTGCTATTTCTATACCTGTCTGTCGCCACAACCCAGGGTATGCATATTAATATCATAATAATTACGGAAATACTTATAATATAAATCATACCTTTATCACTTTCCTAAAAAACTCCGCCACCACATCTCTAATTCCCATGGCTGTATACCAACTTGTAAAAATTATATAAAAAATTCCAAAGGACCACATTATGTTTTCACCTTTTACCCCATCTAAAATCTGCCCGGCAAATATCTGAATAAATGAATTACTCTTCGCAAATCCACAATAAAATCCATACACAATAAAAATCATTACAAAGGCAATCTCCCCTAATCTTCCGGTAAGAATCATGGAAAGAATCATTAAAAATCCAAAGAAACTAAGTATCGGCATTATATATTCAACTACCTGAAGAGCATTACATATCTTATTCCTAAAATTTATTTTCCTGGAAAACAAAATACTTCCCAATAATTGAAAGAAACTTTCTCCAACTAAGAACGCCTCCTGTTTTATATTTTCTTCCCATTCCTTTGTATTCTCGTAAACACTTCCGTAGCTTTCACAATAATTGTCATATACCTGGGAATAACCTGCCGTTATAAGCTTATATTTTAGACAAATATCATTGTTAATATATTCTGTGGTAAAACCCCCAGCCTTTTTTAAAATATCCTTCCTATATCCGGTAATACCTTTTGCCATAACGCAATTAATCTCCAAATTAAAACTACCCTGCATAATACATTGATACAACCCGGACAAATTAATACTTAAAAATCTGGTTAAGACATTTCTATTACTGTTATTTGCAATAATCCTTGTATTAACAAAACCAACAGAAGGATTCTCAAAGGCATTGGCAATCCTTTCAAAAACATTACTTGCCGGCATAATCTTGCAATCCATAACCACAATAATATCGCCCTTTGCCATATTAACAGCAGCATTAGAAGCCTTAACTCCTTTTAAATCAGAACTTGTGCAATGAAGGGGTTTAATAAATTTATACTTGTCCCTATAATTATCCAGAATCTCTCCGGTACCATCTGTAGAACCATAATCAATGGGAATAATTTCCAAATCAATTTTATCACTATCAATTTCCAAAATACGTTCAATACATTGACTAACAAAAGCACTTTCATTTTTCATGGGAATAAGCACTGAAATCCTTCTTATTTTGGAAGAAACAATATCACCATAAAACTCTCTCTGCTTTCCTTTAACTCTGCTATAGTAAATACACATATTTAAAATTCCATACATAATAGAAAGTACTAAAAGGATGATCAGGTATGTCTTCATAATGATTAACACTTATAAACATCCTCCCTTCCAATTACGCTGTCTGCATAAGATCCAATAAAAGCCGAAAGCCATAATATATTAGGCAGAGTTCCTATGTATAAAAATAAAATACCCCCATAAAGAATGGAACATTTTTCTGTGATTCCCAAAATCATAGCGTATTTAAAAACAGAAAAACAAATGGTTATGGAAAATATTCCTGCAAAATAAAGAATCCTCTTTGAAATAACTCCAGGCATTACATATAAAATCAAGCCACACATAATTAAGGTAAATATCCATATACCCATTTCCTGAAGCATCAGAATCTTTGATAAATATTCACTTGTCATAACTGAATAATCAACTGAAAAGAAAAAGAACACACATATAATGATGTGCAATGCCAAACATGAACATATAGATATTCTTATCGTGACATTTCTTAAATATTTTTTTATTATAAAAAATAGCAAAATGTATAAAACAATGTTTATGCAAATATATGGAAAGCTAGGAAGATTTGTTGGAATAGAAATATATTTATATTTTAAAAAAAATATTTTATCTTGAATAACATGTATATCATTACGATTGATAATTGGCTTCAACAACAAGATTGCAATATTACATACAACGCCAGTAATCTCCTTCATAAAAATACACAAACACAGAACAAGAACAGCTCCGGCATATAACACACCCGACCTGTTTCCCTTTAAATATCTATAGGCTCTCGGATAACTAGAAAAATACCTCTCTCTCATAACACACCATCCAGATAATAATTTCAATTTTACGGTACAGCCTCATTATTACTTTAATTATTTTCTTTTAAGTGTTACGTATTTACTCCTAATTAACTTATACAAATCCAAACCTTCGATTTGTCCATAATTTTGAACGAGCATTGTATATAATTCCTCTTTTCTAGTAGACTTTCCAATAAAATCAACTAGAACAGGAACATAATTCTCGTTATATTTCCCCGCAATTATGTCTTTAACATCATCATCAATATTAAGTTTTGCTTCCGCCACAAATACTTTTTTCTGTGATATAGAATTTTGTTTCTTTTGATTCTGCTTCTTAGGTTTTGTCTGTTTCTCAGCCTTTACCTGGTTCTCAGCCTTTGTCTGCTTTTCAGGCTTTGTCTCTGGCTCAGCCTTTTTTTGTGGCTCAGCCTTTTTCTTAACAGTATATTTTTCCGAGAATCTACCAGTCATTCCATCATCATAATCCTTTGCCTGCCATCTCTCATGGGCAGATGCCTCAATACTTCTACTCATAGAGATTTTTGCACTGCAAAGGTCTGGGTTCTCTTCCCAAAAACTAGTAGCACACAAGAAACCTTTATCTTTGCTAATAATCACAATATCTGAGTATATTTTTTCCATTACCAAATATCCCAAATATGTAGATAACTGAAAATCCAGGGAGTTTCTTCCCCCACGCTGAATCTTAAAAATATCAACTTCAGCCTTACTTACCATTAGAAGGTCGTGAACCTCAAAAGTAATACTGTTAGCATTATTGCTATAAAATATTACAACCTTGTCCGATTCCTCTAAATTCTCAACTCCCAGGAGACCTTCCGATCTCACATTTTCAAAATCCACTAAATAAATTGTCATATATCCTCCATACTTCTAAACGAGGATATTCTGTACCGTAAAATTGATATTTAAATTATATCATAAAATAGTGATATTGTATGTTATAATAATGCTTGAACTTATAAATTTAGATGCATTTTGCATCTGGTAGAAAGGAGATTCTTTATGAAAAAGTACATCGCTGAATTTATTGGCACTTTTATCCTTGTAACTCTTGGATGCGGAACAGCTATGTTAGTTGGTTGTGACGCAAAAGACGGCTGCGGCTACCTCTTAACAGCCCTTGCATTTGGTCTTGCTATCGTAGCAATGGCTTATGGAGTTGGAAACATTTCCGGAGGACATGTTAACCCAGCAGTTTCCCTTGGAGTTCTCATAAGTGGCGGTATCACCGTAACAGATTTTATCGGTTACGTTGTTGCTCAATGTCTTGGTGCACTTGCAGGCTCAGGTTTACTTGCACTTATCTTCAACCTTGGAGATGTAAAAGACATGACTGGTGGATATGGAACAAATGGCTTAGCCGGAGTTGGAGACAATGCAGTAGCTGGCCTTTTAGTAGAAATTGTTCTCACATTCATCTTCCTTCTAGCAATTCTTGGTGTAACATCTAAAAAACAGACTCATGGTTCATTTGGCGGCCTCATTATAGGTCTCACCCTTGTAGTTGTTCACATTTTAGGAATTGGCCTCACAGGAACAAGTGTTAACCCAGCAAGAAGTCTTGGACCAGCTATAGTAGCAGCCATTGATGGAAACACAACACCAATAGCATGTATATGGGTATTTATCATAGGACCATTGATAGGAGCAGCTCTTGCAGCACTATTATATAAATTCCTTGAAAGCCCAGACAAAGCTGAATAATATGACTTACAAATAAGCATAGAATTCTTTGACTCCATAACTATCTTCTCTTGATATTTATGGAGTCATTTCATTTAAAATAAAATTTGCTATTTATAAAAAAAGTACTTGCCTTTTTATTTATATTATGTTAATATACTACTTGCGTTGAAAAACAAGCGCTTCTAGCTCAGTTGGTAGAGCACCTGACTCTTAATCAGGGTGTCCAGGGTTCGAACCCCTGGAGGCGCACTAAAAAAACTAAGTTAACTTTTGTTAACTTAGTTTTTTTTATTTTATTGAGTTTTATCTATACAGGCAAAAAGACGCTTTTTAGCCATTTCTTCATAAACGGTACCTTTCTTACCGTAATTTGCAAAAGGCCATATAGAAATGCCTCCTCTAGGCTTAAATTGTCCTTTTACTTCAATATATTTAGGATCCATAAGTTTTACTAAATCCTTCATGATTATATTGCAACAATCCTCATGAAAATCTCCATGATTTCTAAAACTAAATAAATATAGCTTAAGAGATTTAGATTCAACTAAATATTTATCTGGAATATAATTAATTATAATCTCTGCAAAATCAGGCTGACCTGTCTTAGGACACAAAGATGTGAATTCCGGACAATTGAGAGTTACCATATAATCATTTTCAGGATGCTTATTAGGAAACATCTCTAGCACATCAGGATCATAGTCATAGGTATACTTTGTGTTCTGATTACCCAATAAAGAAACACCTTTTAATTCATCTTCACTTCTACTCATATTAATCCTCCATTATTTGTATTTTAATATAAAAAAAAAGCCATATCGAAAGGATATGACTGATTATAAAAGTGAGACACGGGGGATTCGAACCCCCGACAACTTGATTAAAAGTCAAGTGCTCTACCAACTGAGCTAGTATCCCATCACCTATGAAAATAGGTAGTGCCCAGAACCGGAATCGAACCAGTGACACGTGGATTTTCAGTCCACTGCTCTACCAACTGAGCTATCTGGGCATCTCGTTTGAAAATCAAACAAATTGCGGGGGCAGGATTTGAACCTACGACCTTCGGGTTATGAGCCCGACGAGCTTCCAGACTGCTCCACCCCGCGATATTATACTTATTAGATTAAATCTAAATGGGTGGAGGTGGATTCGAACCACCGAAGCAAGTTGCAGCAGATTTACAGTCTGTCCCCTTTGGCCACTCGGGAATCCACCCATAATTTATATGATTATAAATTTTTAATGAGATAAATATTATCTCAAAAGCCGATGATCGGACTCGAACCGATAACCTGCTGATTACAAATCAGCTGCTCTGCCAATTGAGCCACATCGGCGTACATGCATATAATAACATAACGCAATTTAAAAATCAATGGGACCTACAGGGCTCGAACCTGTGACCCTCTGCTTGTAAGGCAGATGCTCTCCCAGCTGAGCTAAGATCCCATACTATGTAATTGATAGCGACCCGAAGGGGGTTCGAACCCCTGACCTCCGCCGTGACAGGGCGGCGCTCTAACCAGCTGAGCCACCGGGCCATTTCAATGGCATATTAAACTACATATTATCACTAAATCTATCTTACAAAACATTTGTTCCTAAACCATGTGGTCAAGCCCTCGACCTATTAGTATTAGTCAGCTGAGTACATTACTGCACTTACACCTCTAACCTATCAACCTTGTCGTCTT
>OMZA01000022.1 GCA_900315425.1 uncultured Eubacteriales bacterium | reverse complement strand
CCTTAAAACCTCCGCGAAGATTCAGATTCTCAAGCCATACAAGGTCACACTGATCTTTTGTCCTGTCTATGATTGCTTCTATATCCGTAATCCCCGGGATGATTTCAACGCCGCAAAACTTTTTAAAAAATATGAAACCAAAGATACTGTACTTCTTGGAACTATGGGTTACGCGCCTCCTGAACAGTTTGGATTTGCACAATCAACAAAAAAATCTGATATTTATTCATTCGGCATTCTTATAAAAGAAATGGCTAATTCTCTAAAAGATGAAACAAATTCATTTAACTATGTCATCAAAAAATGTACTATGTTAAATCCGGATAAAAGATTTAATTCAGCAAAAGAAGTTAAAAAAGCTCTATCCTATATATTTCCTGATGCACCGGTAGGTTATAGAAGCGGTAATCTTTCCCATATGATTCTTGCATCTATTTATTATATCTTTATTTTTCTTGTTATTATTTGTTCTATCGGCTCAAAAGCGTTTGCAAATGAAAATATAATAACTATCATTCTCTTTTATATCTATGAACCACTTGTGTCCCTTGGTTTACCTGCTATTCTTTTTAACTATAGAGGCATTGATGATCATCTATCTATAACAAGCCATGAAAATCATTTTATCAGGCTAATTGGCAGAATATTATTTTTTATACTTTTATCATCAATAATATCATTAATTTCAACAATTATTTATGGTATTTCTCTTTTATTATTCGTATCTTAAGGCATCTATAGGAGACAGCTTTGCTGCTCTCTTTGCCGGATATGAACCAAAAATGATTCCTGTAAGCATTGAAAATGCAACTGATATTATAATCGCAAGAAGTGATGGTCTTATACTTACCTCTAAGAGGCCTGCCATTGCCTGCTGTGTATTTTCAAGAAACATCATTGCAACCTTACCGATAATAACACCATTAATTATACCAATTATTACACCTATTAATCCGCCAACTGTACATATAACAACTGATTCCGATAAAAACTGGAGCCATATGTTATTATTCTTTGCACCAAGGGCTTTTCTGATTCCTATTTCCCTTGTTCTTTCAATTACACTTACAAGCATAATATTCATAACACCAACGCCTCCAACTATCAGAGAAATCGCTGCTATAACAGAAATTGCAACAGTTATAACATCAAGTGTTGTTGTTATGACTTTTAACTCAGATGCAAGATCATAACAATCTATTTCCATATGTTCATTTTCAGCATATTTTGTCTCTTTAAAATATTCTTTTGTTTCTTTTGAAACTGCTGTTGAACTTATACCTTTTTTTGTTGTAAATCTAAAATATGTAAATCCTGATCCATCCAGAATCTCAGGATTCCTTTCTACTGCATATGTAACCGGCACTAAAATTGGTGTTGGTAAATCTTTTTCTGATACCTTAACATCCATAAGTCCAAGCATTTTCTTATTCAACTCATAGACTCCAACTATATAAACCTTATTTATTGTACCGTCATCCATTGTTAATTCCAGTTTTTTCCCTATAGGATCCTCGTCCGGAAAAGCATATTTAACAAATAAATCAGAAACTACACAAACAGGTCTTTTATTATCAAGATCAGCTTTTGTAATATTTCTTCCATACAATAAATCGTTTTTATTTATTTCAGTCCAATCTGTCATAGTTCCTGTAACGGAACCTTTTGCTTCACCTGTATCTGATGAATAAGATGCCTCTCCAGCTGACATAGATACATCAAATAAATCTATCTTATCAGAAAACTTTTCTTTAAATACCATAAGTTCATCATAAGTCAGATAATCACTTTCCTGCCACTCATAATCATCATAATAGTCCCCTTCTTCGCTTTTCACATAAATCTGTGATACATAAGCCTCAACAAGATTTGAGCCACTAAGGGATGAAAGTGTATTACTTATGGTATTTTTAAGGGAACTGCCTATTGTAGTTATTGTAATAACAGAGCTGACACCAATAATTATTCCAAGCATGGTAAGAATAGATCTTAATTTATTTGCCCTGATATTAGAAAATGCAAGCCTTATAGATTCTGATAAATTCATTATAAACCACCTCCATTTTCTGAATATCTGTCATCAATAACATTTCCATCACTAATAGTAATTATTCTTTCTGTTTCTTTTGCAAGTTCCTTACTGTGTGTAATTAAAACAATTGTCTTATTCTGTTCCTTATGAAGCTTATGGAAAATATCCATAACTAAATGTCCTGTCTTTGAATCAAGAGCTCCTGTAGGCTCATCTGCAAGAATAATCGAAGGATTATTTGCCATAGCCCTTGCAATTGCAACTCTTTGGTTTTGTCCACCTGATAACTCATTTGATTTATGGTCCATTCTTTCTGCCATTCCAACCATTTCCAAAAGTTCTTTAGCTCTTTTTTTTCTTTCAGATCTGGAAACTCCTGCATACATAAGGGGAACTTCAACGTTTCTAAGTGCCGACATTCTTGGTATAAGGCAGAAACTCTGAAAAACAAAACCTATTTTCTGATTTCTTATTTCGCTTAATTTCTTATCATTAAGACTTGAAATATCTTCACCATCAAGTATATATTCTCCACTTGTAGGTCTGTCCAGGGCTCCAATAATATTCATAAGTGTACTTTTACCTGAACCGGATTCACCTACAATAGATACAAACTCACCTTCATAAATTTTAAAATCCATACCATGAAGTATTTCAAGCTCATTTTCCTGTCCTTCATAATATTTTTTTACAATATTATGCATATCTATAATAACTTTTTTATCCATATAAAAACCTCTTTTAGAACCCTGCTTATATTCCTTCATGTATATTTACGGCAACAACATCACCTTCACTGACATCATATCCATAATCTACGATAAGATCTTTTTCCTTAAGTTCATCGGATTTAATTTCCACGTAATAACCATCATCACTTCCGGTTTCTACAAGGACTTTTTCAAGTTTATATTCATCATTATTTTGTTTTACTGCTCTGTATACAAATTTTTCACCATCTTCTTCTACAATGCTGTCAACCGGAACAGATAAAATATCCGCCTTCTCTTCAATAAGAATATCAACCTTTGCATTCATTCCAAGAAGTAATTCATTTTCATCATTAATAATAACTTCTGCACTATAATTTGCATTTGCACTGCTTCCGCTTTCATCCATAATCATATCATCTGATGAAGCAGCAAAATTAATTACTTTATTAACTGTTCCGTTATATGCTTTGTCAGGTAATGCATCAGCTGTTATAGTAGCCTGAAGACCATTTTTAACATCTAAAATTTCTTTTTCTTTAATATTTACTTTAACTTTAAGATTTTTATTATCTTCAATCTGCATAAGCACACCATTTGGAATAGATCCCTGTGAAACATTTAATTTTGTTATAATTCCTGACTGCTCAGCTGTAACTGTCATTTCATCTCTCTGTCTGTATAATTTAGCAAGTTCTTTTGTTGTGTCACTGTTTCCATCTGTGTTAATAGCATCAATATCAACTGCATCCTGTGCTGTAGTAATTGCATCATCACAGGCTTTTGTAACTGTATCAATGTTTGTCTTAGCATCATTCATTGCTTTTTCTGCTTCCTTTACACTAGCTGCCATTTCAACAGCTTCTGGTGTATTCTTATCAGCAAGGGCATTGTAAGTATTATTTATTTTATTATATTCATCTACTAACGTATTATATGCATTAGTCGCATTATTTACTTCTGTAGTCTTATTATTAATCGCATCATCTAAAGCTCTCTTTGTAATTTCAGTATTTTTAGCACTTAATTTTTCTGCTTCAGAAACCTGTAATTCAAGTTCTGCAATCAGGTCGTTTAACTCTTTGTCATCAAAGCTACAGAGCACATCGCCTTCATTTACATAATCACCAAGAGATACATTTAATTCTTTAATCTTATAAGTTATGTCTGTTGAAACTGTAAGAACATTCTGACTCTCAACAGTACCGGTTACTCCAAATGATTTTGATAAATCATGCTTATGAAGTTCCTGTACATCAATTCCTAAATCCTCTTCGACTGCCTTCTTTTTAGGTTTCATCAGTGAATTAACAATACACAAACCTATCACCAAAACCACAACAGCTATGGCAATAATCTTTTTTTTACTTTTCTTTTTTTTGTTATTAGCTTTACTCATCTTTTAATCTCCTTAACATACTAAGTGTACTAATCATTATAATACACTTAGTATATTGTAAACATTTTTTCCTGTCAACTACTTTTTTATAAAATAATAAAAAATTTTAATTTATTATTTTTAATACAAAAAGGGGGTGTGATCTGCCATGCGGGTACCCATACCATATTTAATTTTTAAAGTAATCCTTCAACCTTACGCTTTATTACCTAGTAAACATCTTCGACCTCTCGATCAGATAGTTTTTTAAGTAGCTTAAGGAAAGAACTATACTTTGCAGTTAATCTCTGCTCATCTGCAGATATACTTCTCTTACCTACTTCCATCTCACTAATTGCTCTCTTTGCAACATTCATAAGATTAGCTGCCTCGTCCTGGGATAATCCTGCCCTCACACGAGCTTCTTTTAGCTTTTTAGCTGTAAATTCCGACATTTTTAATCTTCTTCAAAGTTCCGATTTTCGGAACAAACATCAAAATGGTCCATTTTTAGTGTTATGATTTTCTGAACAAATGCTCCGAAATTTTGTCGAATGTAGTCAGCAAAAAATGTATGAAGTACTCCAGCAACTTAATTGAATTTTATTTTTTGATAAAAAAATATAGGGAGTCTTTAACAGACTCCCTATACTAGAAATAGCTTAAATTCAAGCTTTCAATTAGTTTTTCTCAGCGATAGCTGCCTGTGCTGCTGCAAGTCTTGCAACAGGTACACGGAATGGTGAACATGATACATAATCAAGACCAATCTTATGGCAGAACTCAACTGATGAAGGATCTCCACCGTGCTCACCGCAAATACCAACATGAAGGTTAGGATTTACTGGCTTACCAAGTTTGATAGCTGTCTCCATTAACTTACCAACACCTGTCTGGTCAAGTTTTGCAAATGGATCGCTCTCGAAGATCTTAGCATCATAGTAAGCATCAAGGAACTTACCAGCGTCATCTCTTGAGAAACCGAATGTCATCTGTGTAAGATCGTTTGTACCGAAGCAGAAGAAATCTGCCTCTGCAGCAATCTCGTCAGCTGTAAGAGCTGCTCTAGGAATCTCGATCATAGTACCAACTTCGTACTGAAGATCTGAACCTGCTGCTGCGATTTCAGCATCAGCTGTAGCAACAACTACGTCCTTAACATACTTAAGCTCTTTAACTTCACATACAAGTGGAATCATGATTTCTGGCTTAACTGCCCAATCTGGATGAGCTGCCTTAACTTCAAGTGCTGCTCTGATAACAGCCTTTGTCTGCATCTTGCAGATTTCAGGATATGTTACAGCAAGACGGCATCCTCTGTGTCCCATCATAGGGTTGAACTCATGAAGTCCAGCGATGATAGCTTTGATTGTCTCAACAGATTTACCCTGAGCGTTAGCAAGCTTCTCGATTTCTTCCTCTGTTGTAGGAACGAACTCATGAAGTGGTGGATCAAGGAATCTGATTGTAACAGGATTTCCTTCAAGTGCCTCATAAAGAGCCTTGAAATCAGCCTGCTGATATGGAAGGATCTTCTCAAGAGCTGTTTCTCTCTCTTCTACTGTATCTGAGCAGATCATCTCACGGAATGCAGCAATTCTGTCTTCCTCGAAGAACATATGCTCTGTACGGCAAAGACCGATACCTTCTGCACCAAGTTCTCTAGCTTTCTTAGCATCAGCTGGTGTATCAGCGTTTGTTCTAACTTTAAGTGTTCTATATTTGTCAGCCCAAGCCATGATACGGCCGAACTCACCTGCAATACTAGCATCAACTGTAGGGATTTCTCCAGCATAGATGTTACCTGTAGTACCATCGATAGAAATTACAGAACCCTCAACGAATTCCTGTCCGCCAAGTGTGAATTTCTTATTTTCTTCGTCCATGTTGATATCACCACAACCAGATACGCAACACTCACCCATACCACGGGCAACTACTGCAGCATGACTTGTCATACCACCACGAACTGTAAGGATACCCTCTGCACTCTTCATACCTGTGATATCTTCTGGAGATGTCTCAAGACGAACAAGGATAACCTTCTCTCCTCTTGCAGCCCATTCAACAGCATCATCAGCTGTAAATACAACCTTACCACAAGCAGCACCTGGAGAAGCACCAAGACCTCTTCCGATTGGAGTTGCAGCTTTAAGTGCAGCAGCATCGAACTGTGGATGAAGGAGTGTATCAAGGTTACGAGGATCGATCATTGCAACTGCTTCTGCCTCTGTCTTATGTCCTTCATCAACAAGGTCACAAGCAATCTTAAGAGCAGCCTGAGCTGTTCTCTTACCGTTACGGCACTGAAGCATGAAAAGTTTCTTATTCTCAACAGTGAACTCCATATCCTGCATATCATGATAGTGGTTCTCAAGGATTTCGCAAACCTTAATGAACTCAGAATATGCTTCTGGGAATTCCTGCTCCATCTGAGCAATTGGCATTGGTGTTCTAACACCAGCAACTACGTCTTCACCCTGTGCATTGATAAGGAACTCACCCATGAGTTTCTTCTCACCTGTAGCAGGATCTCTTGTAAATGCAACACCTGTACCAGACTCATTATTTAAGTTACCGAATACCATAGGCATTACGTTAACAGCTGTACCCCATGAATAAGGGATATCATTGTCTCTTCTGTATACGTTTGCACGTGGGTTATCCCATGATCTAAATACAGCTTCGATAGCAAGTTTTAACTGCTCTACAGGATCAGAAGGGAAGTCCTCTCCTAACTGATTCTTGTACTCAGCTTTGAACTGCTCAGCAAGTGTCTTAAGATCTTCTGCTGTAAGGTCTACGTCGTACTCAACGCCCTTCTCAGCTTTCATCTTGTCGATGAGCTGTTCAAAATATTTCTTACCAACTTCCATAACTACGTCTGAGAACATCTGGATGAATCTTCTGTAAGAATCATATACGAAACGCTCAAACTTAGGATCTGGATTGTTAGCGATCATAGAAGCAACAACATCGTCATTAAGACCAAGGTTAAGGATTGTATCCATCATACCTGGCATAGATGCACGTGCACCTGAACGAACTGAAACAAGAAGTGGATTCTTGTCATCACCAAATTTCTTTCCGTTGATCTCTTCCATTTTTGCAACGCCGTCCATAACCTGAGTCATGATTTCGTCGTTAATCTTACGTCCATCTTCATAGTACTGTGTACAAGCTTCAGTTGTAATTGTGAAACCCTGTGGAACTGGAAGTCCGATACCTGTCATTTCTGCAAGGTTAGCTCCCTTACCACCAAGAAGATTACGCATGGTCATGTCGCCTTCGCTAAACATATAAACCCATTTTGCCATTTTGTTAATTCCTCCTATACGTAATTGAATATTTAATACCGGAAATGTCGTGAAATGTCCCTTAAAAAGAGCGCAATTATACACATCCCCGAAACTATCAAGATTATAACATAAAATAAATTATATTGAAACAAATATTTTAAAACTCAAATTTTTTCTCAAAATAACCTTTAAGGTCTTCGATTTTAATTCTTTCCTGCTCCATTGTATCCCTGTCTCTAACAGTTACACAGCCATCATTTTCAGAATCAAAATCATAAGTAACGCAGAATGGAGTACCGATTTCATCCTGTCTTCTATATCTCTTACCAATATTACCTCTGTCATCAAACTCACAGTTATAATATTTACTTAATTCAGTATAAATCTTAGTAGCTCCATCATTTAATTTCTTAGACAATGGAAGAACACCAACTTTAACAGGAGCAATAGCTGGATGGAAATGAAGTACAGTTCTCATATCCGGCTTTTCTTCTGTTCCAATGTTCTCTTCGTCGTATGCTGCACAAAGGAACGCAAGAGTTACTCTGTCTGCACCAAGAGATGGCTCGATAACATATGGAATGTACTTAGTATTTGACTCATCATCAAAGTAAGACATATCAACACCTGATGTATTCTGATGCTGCGTAAGATCATAATCAGTTCTGTCAGCGATTCCCCATAACTCGCCCCATCCAAATGGGAAAAGGAATTCGATATCAGTTGTTGCTTTGCTGTAGAAAGCAAGCTCAGCAGGATCGTGATCTCTAGTTCTCATCTCTTCTTCTTTAATACCAAGGGATTTGAGCCAATCTATACAATACTGTCTCCAATAGGTAAACCACTCAAGGTCTGTATCTGGTTTGCAGAAGAACTCTAATTCCATCTGCTCGAACTCTCTGGTTCTAAATGTAAAGTTACCAGGAGTAATTTCGTTCCTGAAGGATTTTCCCACCTGACCTATACCAAATGGAAGTTTCTTTCTGGAAGTTCTCTGAACATTTTTAAAGTTAACAAAGATACCCTGAGCTGTCTCAGGTCTTAAATATACTGTATTCTTAGCATCCTCAGTAACACCCTGGAATGTTTTAAACATAAGATTAAACTGTCTGATGTCTGTAAAATTGTGCTTTCCACATGAAGGACATGGAATGTTGTGACCATCAATAAATTCCTTCATCTGCTGCTGTGTCCAACCATCAACGCTAGACTCTAATTCAACACCATTTTCCTTAGACCAGTCTTCAATTATATTATCTGCTCTGAATCTCTCATGACATTCTTTACAATCCATTAAAGGATCTGAGAAACCTCCTAAATGACCTGAGGCAACCCATGTCTGAGGATTCATGAGAATAGCGCAATCAACACCTACGTTATATGGACTTTCCTTAATAAACTTTTTCCACCATGCCTGTTTAACATTGTTTTTAAGTTCAACACCAAGATTGCCATAATCCCATGTGTTTGCAAGGCCTCCATATATCTCTGATCCCGGATATACAAATCCTCTTGCCTTAGCTAAAGCTACGATCTTTTCCATTGTCTTTTCGCTATTATTCATCGTTATCTCCTTGTTATTAAATGATATTTATATTATTGAGCAACAGTTGTTGTATCTGTAACCGTTGTCTCCATATCTACACTTTCAGTTTCATCTGTGTTGGCAGTTACATTTGCAGGCTGCAATATTACGTAATTATCAACTCCATTAGTTGTCGTTACCTGATTACCTGAAACAGTTACTGATTCACTAACGCCAACAATAGTATCAGCAAATTCTACAGTTTCTCCGGAATTGATATAGAAAATAACATAACCTGATGTTGGTATCTCCTCAAGGTTCATAGCTGCCTTTTCTTCATCATTATTGTAAATGGTACTATTAATTGTAATACCTGCATTCACTGATTCATCGTAAGAACCCACAAACATTGTAAATGTTTTCTTTTTATTTATATAATTAGCGTAATAAGCATTTAAATCAAAATAATTCTCAAACTTCAACTTTATTATTGAGTTGCCACCATCTGATTCAACTGATTCCTTTGTAATTCCTACTAAAGGATCCGAAGCCAATGTTGAGTTAAACTTGCTAAGTTCTGTATCTACCATGGATTCTAACTCATCTATATCATAATAAGCTTCATCAAAACTATCTTTCATGGTTAAAAGAATTGTTAAATCCGAATTGATACTTATCATCATTTCGCCTTCTTCTAAGCTGGCATTTTTTGAATTGTCATCTTTGGATTTGCTGTCTTTGTTTGATTTTGAATTACATCCACACATAGAGACACCCAAAGCCATAACTAAGGTAAAAATAGCGATTTTCTTTAATTTAAA
This sequence comes from uncultured Eubacteriales bacterium, assembly GCA_900315425.1. Taxonomy (GTDB): domain Bacteria; phylum Bacillota; class Clostridia; order Lachnospirales; family Lachnospiraceae; genus Bovifimicola. The sequence goes on along the minus strand of OMZA01000022.1, from coordinate 21,844 downwards.
CATATTCGCTCCTTTAAAAAACATTTTCATTAAGTCAAAAACTCTAAACATTATAAACCAATAAACTTCTTATTTCAATAATGCATTAAGGATTTCCAGGGATTTAAATTCCTTATCCACATGTAGTGACATATATCTTTTCATAACAAACCTAAGTTCATTTAAAACCTCAGGTTTTACAAGGAATGTGTAAAGTTTTTCCAATTTTGATGTAATGATATATTGCATAGTATATAAAGTTGATGCACTTAAGCTAATGCTGTCTCCATACTGTTTTTGGTGTTCTTTACACAAGCACCCTCCTGCTGCCGCCGAAAAATACATAACATTTTCCTTTTGACATTTTAAACACTGAAAAGTCTCTGGATATTCTCCGGAAAATACAAGCATTTTTAATTCAAATATATATCTTATAAGTTCATTGGGAATGTTATCATTTTCCAAAGCTTTAAGCGTTATATATAAAAGCTTTAGAATATTGTCAGCTCTTACACCGTCCTGAGTAAAATAGTCCACCATCTCAAGAAAATAACTGCCATAACATACAGCAGTTATATCCTTTGTGAGATTTTCAAACATCTCATTGATATAGACTTTATTTAAGGAAAATGCGTCCTTACCGGGATATAGCTCGAATTCTCCGTAAGCAAATATCCTGCTAGCCGGAACCAGAGCACTTTTAGGTCTCTTTGCTCCCCTGGCAAACACAACTATTTTTCCCATTTCTCTCGTTAATATTACAAGTCTTTTATCATATTCTTTAACATCCGAGCATTTGATAACCATTCCAGTATAGGTAACCCTATCTGTCATTTTTATTCACCCTTTTTGTTATAACCAAAGTTCTTAAGATAGATGTCACTATCTCTCCAATCTTTTCTAACCTTTACCCAAAGCTTAAGATTAGCCTTAGTTTCCACTAGTCTTTCAATCTCATATCTTGCAGCAGAGCCTATTTTCTTAAGCATAGCTCCGTTTTTACCAATAATAATTCCCTTGTGAGAATCCCTCTCGCAGATAATTGAAGCATCTATATCCACAATGCTTCCATCGGCACGATACTTCATTTTTTCAATAGTTACTGCAATTCCGTGAGGAACCTCATCTTTAAGGCATTTTAGTGCCTTTTCTCTTATAATCTCAGCAACAATTTCTCTAACAGGCTGGTCTGTTACCGTATCTTCATCATAATACATTGGACCATATGGAAGATACTGATATATAAGATTCATAAGGGTATCAATATTATCCCCTTTTAAAGCAGAGACCGGAATAATCTCATCAAAATCATAAAGCTTTCTATAAACATCTATGTAAGTAAGAATCTCTTCTTTCTTAACAGTATCCACCTTGTTAATCACCAGGAACACAGGCTTTTTAATAGTTTTAATTGTTTTTAAAATTCGCTGCTCTCCAGCGCCTACAAAGTCCGAAGGCTCCACTAACCACATAACAATATCTACATCTTTAAGAGTCTCTTCGGCCACATTATCCATATATTCTCCAAGTTTGTTCTTGGCCTTATGAATACCTGGGGTATCTAAGAAAATGATTTGGCCTTTGTCGCAGGTATAAACCGTTTGAATCTTATTTCTTGTAGTCTGTGGTTTATTAGATGTAATTGCAATCTTTTGGCCTATCATCTTATTCATAAGTGTGGACTTGCCTACATTTGGTCTTCCAATAAAGGTTACAAATCCTGATTTTTTATCAAATGTATTTTCCATATTATCCTACCTAAATAAATTCTTTGTTGTCATAAATATTTCTTTATCTTTTTCTATCTTTGCTTCATTTCCAACGGCACACACTGTACTATTCTCAAGAACCGCCTCTATCATATCCGCATAACTTCTTATTTTCTCCGGTGTAACAGCAATAGCTTCTTCTTTTATTATAGCTAGTTCATCCTCTGACCTATCTGATATATATGAATAAAATGATTCCTCTCCTTTAATCTTTGCTGTCTTAGGTGTCTCAAATTTTGAAAATGTTCCAATTATGTGTTTAGTCATACTTCTTTCATCAGTATCATAATTTCTTACAAATTCTGAAATTCCGGACATTATATCGTAGGTACTCTTGCAGTTAGGATCTCTATAGGATGTGAAATAAGCATATCCTCCCTTTGTAAAATTACAGTTACATCCATAGGCACCGCCCAACTCTCTGATGTTTTTCCAGAGATATTCGTTAGTTATGATACTTTTAAGCACCAACATTCCACCGTCAAAATCATATCCCATTTTTTTGAAATTTTTAAATCCTTATAGGTATCTGCATATTCGTTGTTAACTTCAAGAGCATGTAACAAATCAGGAAGGGTGGCTTTTAATTTTTCGTAACCCTCATCTGTAGCGGTATAGCTAATTATTAAATTATCTTTTCTAAAAATGCATTTGGCCACATATTTAAGGTTCTCAATCAAATCATCAATTCTATCATCAAAGTTATAATCTAAATCCTCTAAGAATTTATAATAACTGATTCCTCTTATATTTTCAGATATAACTGATATTTTATCCACATACGACAAATTCCTTAGAGTAGCAACCGAGTCTCCGCTTTTCATAATAACACTTTGAAGACTGGCCTTTCTCTCCTTAATCATTTCCCTGATTCGTTTCTTATCGTCTAATTTGGATTCAAATATTATTTCTTTAATAATCTCTAAAGTCTTTCCTATTTTGTCAAAAAATATCTTAGAATTAATTTCAAATCCCATTTTGTACTTGTTAGTGTCTTTGCTGTTTCTATTCAGGTTAGAACTAAAATCCAAAGAGCCCGTATTTATTGCCATTATATTTGCCAAATCACCATAAGAATGTTCTTTTGTGTCGATATATCCCAAAAGACTTATGAGAAATTTTCCATATCTATTCATGTCATTTGGCATATCTGTGGTGTCAAAGAACATTTTCAAATACCCTATTCCATTGGTAAACAAATCATGTCTTACGATTTTAACACCCTCTACTTCAACCACATCATTAACGAAGTTATCTCCTGCCAGAGACAAATCAGACCTTTCAAGTACTGGAATTGTATCTAACTGTTGTGGTGTTGAAGGTGTATTTTGATATTCCTTTAATTGTCTGGTTCTCTCAACAATATAATCCAATTCTTCTTCAGACATGGAAGCTTTGATTTTTGCAAGTTTCACTCTTAACTCTTCATCCTTCTTAGACGCCATACCTGCCACAGGATTAAATACCAATAGTGCACAATGATTATTAGAAAGAAAATACTTATCAATAAGTTCTTCAAAATAATTTGTGTCCAACTTACTTCTGATATTTTCAAATATTTTATTTAATTCTATATATCTAAATGGCTCATCATCATCGTAAATCCAACTGTCATACATTTGGAGTATATACATTAATCCCTTAGGATATGCCCCAAAATCATTTTCTCTGTACTGGAATTCATAATTATTTATGCCAGCCAAAAGAGCTTCTTTATCAATTCCCTCTTCTTTTAGCTTTCTAAGTTCCTCCATAACAATTGTATAGAATCTGTCTTTATCTTTGGCATTTGCCTTTTTAGCGGTTATATCAAAATATGGCTGAAAAATATAATTACTGTAACCACCATTAATATCTTCTCCAATTCCTGCATCTATAAGTGCCTGTCTTATAGGTGCACCTGGTCTTGATAAAATGGCATAGTCAAGTATCTGCATAGCCACATAACTCTCTTTATCCAAGATACTTCCTGTAACAAAGCTCAATGAAAGGTATGCATTGTCTTTTGTACTTTCCTCTTCACCTATTGGATAGTCACACTGTATCTCATGCATTTTATCAAATGGCTTTTGGTATTCAATCTTTGAATCAACTTCTATCTCGTCATATTCGCTGAGATATTCTCTATCCATCCAGGTTAAAACCTTTTCCATGTCCATGTTACCGTATAGATAAATATAACTATTACATGGATGGTAGAATTTTCCATGGAATTCTTTGAATTTTTCATAGGTTAGTTCCGGAATATAATCAGGGTCTCCTCCTGATTCAACTCCATAGCAGGTATCCGGATAGAGTGCCTCTGTTATTTTTCTTTCCACAACATCATCCGCAGAAGAAAAAGCTCCCTTCATTTCATTGTAAACAACTCCGTTATACTTAAGTTCTGCATCCTTACTTTCAAGATTATAAGTAATTCCCTCCTGTCTAAACACCTCGTCGTGTTCTAAAACAGATGGGTGGAAAACCGCATCAAGATATACATCCATAAGATTTTGGAAATCTTTATCATTGGTACTTGCTACCGGGTATACTGTTTTATCCGGATATGTCATAGCATTTAGAAATGTATTCATTGAACCTTTAACCAATTCCATAAAAGGATCTTTTACCGGGAATTTCTTTGATCCGCTTAATACGCTATGTTCTGTGATATGAGCAACGCCTGTATTATCTGAGGGTGGAGTCCTGAAAGCTATGGAAAATGTTTTGTTATTATCGTCATTTTCCACTAACATAACTCTGGCTCCTGATTTTATATGTTTTAAAAGGTATCCTGTGGATGCAATATCAACAAGATCCTTTTTTTCAATTAATTTATATGATTTTAAATTATCCGTATTCATAAAAAGCTCCTTTGCAAATATATCTAATTGTATGTTTTTTCTATTGTTTTGGCAAGTGATTAGTTGTTTCTAATCATTGACAACCAGCTATATTTTATGCATAATTGCATTATGTAGTTTTGAAAACTATATTGCGTAAGGAGTATGAAATGAGCAAATATATAATTATTACAGATTCTGCCAGCGATTTGCCTGACAGCTATATAAAAGAAAATGGTATCGATTCTTGTTCACTTTTTTACAGTATTGATGACGTTGTCTATGGTGCTGATAAACAAATGGATACCAAGGAATTCTTTGACGCCATGAGAAATGGTGCAACCCCAACAACTATGGCTATCAATCCTGACCATGCTGAAAAATGTTACAGACATTACCTTGAACAAGGATATAACCTTTTGATTCTTGCATTCTCATCAGGATTAAGCAGTACATATAACACTTCTGCTATAACTGCCAGAGAACTTAAAGAGGAATTCCCTGATAAAAAAATCATAATAATTGACACATTATGCGCCTCTTTAGGCCAGGGTTTAATTGTCCACAAAGCTATACAGAATCAGAAAAAAGGCATGTCTATTGAAGCAAATGCTAATTGGATTAAAGATACAATTCCTCATTTGTGTCATATATTCACTGTTGACGACTTATATAACCTTCAAAGAGGTGGTCGTATATCAAAGGCTACTGCTGTTATTGGAACTATGATTAATGTTAAACCGGTTCTTCACGTTGATGACGAAGGTCATTTAGTATCTCTTGCAAATGTCAGAGGTCGTAAAAAAGCTATTAATATGTTAGCCGACGAACTTATTAAACGTAGCGAGGGCTATGAAAATGATATAATCTTTATCTCCCATGGAGATTGCCTTGAGGAAGCTGAACAACTTAGAGATATTATATTTTCTAAAACAGATATTAAAAATTGTTTTATCTCTCCACTTACCCCAACAATTGGAGCCCATGCCGGCCCTGGAACTATAGCATTATTTTTCTTAGGGGATCATCGTTAATAATTTTTAACAATAAGATATATGATGCAAGACCAGTGTTGCTTTTTAGCACGCCGGTCTTGCTTTTTGTTATCTTTACATATTTTATTTCATGTGCAATAATCAGTTATTGACTACAAGTCATTAGAAAGGACGCTATTATGAAAGTAAATGATAAAGTATTTGAGTCCATAAGACCTTCTTTTATAGAACTTCAAAAGACTCTTTCCAAAACATATTCTAACGTAACAATACTAATAGAAAAATCCAATGGAAGAAATTATCGCTATGGCAAATCCGGTCCTACTGTAAAGGACAATGCCTTTGTATCTTCCGGAGCTGTTATAAGACTTAATCTAAACAACATGCCCTATGAATTTTCCTTCAACGATTTTTCAAAAGAATATATAGACACAATTCCAAATATAATCAAAAAAGAGATATCTTCTCTTGATTCTATTAACGACTTTGATAATATGAATGCTTTTGCCTTAGATGAAACGGCAATTACTTTTAATAAATCTACGGATTTAGAAATTGATCCGGAATCTTTATCTGATAAATATATTTTAAACACTTTGGAATCCATCCATAACAAAGGAATGGCTTATAATGACGCTATCCTAGACTGCATTGTCATCTTTCAATATCTAACAATTCATAAAATGTTTTTATCTGATACCAAAGATATGCAGCAGCATATCACCTGGACCAATGGCGTTATTCAACCTATGGCAAACAGAGATGGTGTAACCAGATATTATATGCAAACATTTTCATCCTTAGGAGGGGCTGAGCTTCTAGATACAATGAACTGCGATATGACTTATTCTCTTAAATGTGTCATGGAACTTCTTGATGCCACCGAGATAACTCCCGGCACCTATGACGTCATATGTATGCCGGATGTTACTGGTATTATTGCCCACGAAGCTTTTGGTCACGGCGTTGAAATGGATATGTTTGTTAAAGACAGGGCTTTAGCTAAAGATTTTATTGGTAAACAGGTTGCCTCATCCATTCTAACAATGCATGACAACCCTAACCTTCCTCAATGCGGTAGCTTCTTCTTTGACGACGAAGGCACCATAGGTAAGGACACTGTTATTATCGAAAATGGAATCTTAAAAGAAGGCATGAACGACCTTTTAAGTGCTACTTCTCTTAATGTATCTCCAACAGGCAATGGACGTAGAGAATCCTACGAACGCAAGGTATACACCCGCATGACCAACACCTACTTCCAGCCCGGTAACGATAACTTAGATGACATGATTGCTTCAATAGATAACGGTATTCTTTTAGAAAATGCAGCCAGCGGTATGGAAGACCCTAAAAACTGGGGAATTCAATGCATGGTTAATATGGGAAGAGAAATTAAAAACGGTAAACTTACCGGAAAAATCTATTCTCCTGTATGTATCTCCGGCTACGTTCCTGACCTTCTAAAATCTATCTCCATGATTTCAAAGAATATGAAAATGAGCGGAACCGGCTACTGCGGTAAAGGCTATAAAGAATGGGTTAAGGTATCTGAGGGCGGCGCATCCATAAAAGCCAAAGCCGTATTATCTTAATACTAAGGAGGCAATAATGTTAAACACAATAATCGATATTTTATCAGAAAACAATATTCAAAACTTTTTAATAAATGAATGCAAAGAACATACAAAAGAACTTTTCTTTGTAAAACATAGTATTGACCAATCTCGAAGTAAAGATGTTTTAAAATACGATATTACATTATACAAAGATTTTTCCTTACCAAAATACAAAGATAATATCTATAGAGGAAGTTCCACATGCCAGATAACGCCTGCCATGACAAAGGATGAGATTACTAATAAAATCAAAACAACTTATAACACAGCAAGCCTGGTTAAGAACAACTACTATCCATTGGCTAAAGGTGATGAGATATATTCAACAGATTCCAATTCATCTACCAATGATTTATATATCCCTAACGAAAATGAGAATCTTACAACATCAGACTTAGCTAAAGCAGCATTTGACGCTGATAATTCATCCTCTAAAGATTCTTTTATTAATTCTTTAGAAATATTTGAAACCACACAACACGTAAGAATAATTAATTCTAACGGCTTTGATAAAACTTATACTACAAAAATATTCTCCGGTGAATATGTTGTTCAATCAACAATTAAGGAGGATGTAGAATTATTTTATCAATTTGAATTCAATGACACCTCAAAAGATATATGCAAAAAACTTGCCTCTCAGATTACTTCAAGTCTTAAGATGGCAAAAGACAGATCCTTAGCCATTGATATAACTGAGACCAATTATAACAAGGATTGTAAAAAGATTATTTTACAAGGTGATTTTTTATCGGAGCTTTTTAATTATTATCTTTCAAGAAGCGATGCATCCTTAATATACCAAGGGTATTCTAATTTTAAACCTGACCTTGAAATCCCTTCAAATACGGACATTTCAATAACAACCATGCCTACGGTACCATATAGTAGAGAAGGTATTAAATTAGCCCAATATCCGGTGGTAAAACATAATAAAATAGTTAACATACTCGGGGATTTACGATTCTCCTTCTACATGAGAATTAACCCTTTAGGAACATATAATTCTTACAAAATGAACCCTGGAAATGCTGGTATATCAGACTATCAAAACAATACTTATTTAAGAATCACCAATTTCTCTGATTTCCAAACAAATGCTTTAACCGGAGAGTTTGGCGGAGAGTTTCGATTGGCATATTACTATGATGGAACCAAAGAAATCCCGGTAACTAAAGGGTCTTTCAGTGGCAACATTAAAGATATACTGTCTTCTTTGGAATTATCAAAAGAAATACAGGAAACTATTAGCTATCAGGGACCAAAGTGGATAAGCTTTAATAAATAACTAAAAAGCCATGACACTGTGATTTATAAATCACAAATGTCATGGCTTTATTATTGTCTAGAATTCTCTTCTAAAATTATGCTTTCCAAACTTCATTAGCATAGTCAAGGATTGTTCTGTCTGATGAGAACTTACCTGCATTAGCTGTATTGTAGAAGCATTTCTTTCTGAATGAGCTGATATCTGAGAAGTCTTTATTAACTCTTAACTTTGTATCAACATATGATTCGAAATCTTTGAATAAGAAATACTGATCAGCGTTATGCCATGCAGCACCATCAAGTAATGAATCATATAATTCTCTGAAGATTGTTCTCTTACCATCTTCTGCCATTAATCCATCATCACTAAATGTTCCATCAATAAGAGTATCAACAACTCTCTTGATTCTAGGATTCTTCTCATAGTAGTCTCTAGCTCTATATGAATCTCTGATCTCGTCAATTTCTTCAACCTTAGCACCGAAGATGTAGTTGTTCTCTTCTCCTGCCTGCTCTACGATTTCGATATTAGCACCATCATAAGTACCAAGTGTAACAGCACCGTTTAACATGAACTTCATGTTAGATGTACCAGATGCCTCTGTACCTGCTGTTGAAATCTGCTCACTAACATCTGCTGCTGGAATAATCTTCTCAGCGTAAGATACGCAGTAGTTAGAAACAAATATAACTTTTAACTTATCATTTACATCTGGATCTGCATCAATCATCTTAGAAATTTCGTTGATGAACTTGATGATTCCTTTAGCTCTTAAATATCCTGGAGCAGATTTTGCACCGAAGATGAAAGCTGTTGGATTGAAGTCTTTGATTCTTCCATCCTTTAATCCAAAGTAAATATCAAGGATTGAGAATGCATTTAATAACTGTCTCTTGTACTCATGTAATCTCTTAACCTGAATATCGAAGATGAAGCTAGGGTCTAAATCAATACCCTCTTTCTCTTTGATGTAATCAGCAAGCTGTTTCTTTTTAATCTTCTTGATGTCATCATATTTCTGAATAACTTTCTTGTCATCAGCGAATTTCTCTAATTTCTTTAACTCATCAAGGTTTGTAATCCAACCATTTCCAACTTTATCATTGATGAATCCGGCAAGTTCCATGTTAGCAAGAGCAAGCCATCTTCTCTGTGTGATACCGTTTGTCTTATTGTTGAATCTTTCCGGATAAAGTTTATACCAATCATTTAATGTTTCTCTCTTAAGGATTTCTGTATGAATCTGAGCAACACCATTTGTAGAAAAGCTTGTGTAGATAGCCATTCTAGCCATATGGATAACCTGCCAGTCATTTCCATAAGGAGTATCAATAATCTGATATTTGTTAATATCTTTATCTTCAACGCCTAAAGACTTAACCTCTTTGATAAGTGCGTTGTTGATCTTAACAACATATTTGTAAACATTAGGAATAACCTGCTTAAATAACTTAACTGACCATTTCTCTAATGCTTCTGGCATGATTGTATGGTTTGTATAAGCAAATGTCTCCTTACAAATCTTAAATGCTTTGTTAAATGTAAGTCCTTCTTCTTCAACAAGGATTCTGCAAAGTTCAGGGATAGATACAGTTGGATGTGTATCATTTAACTGAATTGCATACTCGCTAGAGAATTTAGAGAAGTCATTACCATATTTAGCTTTATATTTTCTTACTACATCCTGAAGAGATGCACTTGAGAAGAAATACTGCTGTTTTAATCTAAGCTTCTTACCTGCATCTGTTGAATCATTTGGATAAAGAACACTTGTGATAGCCTCAGCGTCATTTCTCTCCTTGAATGATTTATCATACTTCTGATCATTGAATAAATCGAAGTTGAATGGATGAACAGGTTCTGCCTGCCATAATCTTAATGTATTGATTGTAGCAGCTCCATAACCAATAACTGGTGAATCATAAGGAATAGCCCAAACGTCCTGACCCTTGAATCTGATAAGAACTTTGTCCTCTTCTCTTCTCTTTGACCATGGATCACCAAATCTTGTCCAGTCATCTGCTGTTTCTTTCTGGAATCCATTATCAAAATACTGTTTAAAAATACCATATTTATATCTGATACCATATCCGTTAAGAACGATGTTGTGTGTAGCTGCTGAATCGATAAAGCAAGCTGCAAGTCTTCCAAGACCACCATTACCTAAAGCATCATCTTCGATATCTTCAAATACTGTGAAGTCAATACCGTTCTCAGCAAATAATTCATTAAGCTGATCAATAAGTCCAAGATTAAGAAGGTTGTTATAAACCATACGACCCATAAGGAACTCTGCTGATAAATAGCAAACTTTTTTCTTGTCTGTATCCCATGACCAGTTATTGCTAACTGTTTTCATAGCTGCCTTAGATACAGCATTATATAGTTCAACAGTTGAAGCAGACTTAACATCCTTGTTGTAGTCTAGATCAAGAATTGTAACAATATTCTCTTTAAATGTACTCATAAAATTTCATTCTCCATTCCGCATTTTACAAAAATTAATGCTTATAAAATTTAATATATTTAATAAAAAATATACCTACGTAATAACTTTATACCATTAAAAATGATATATTATGCCTCTTCCTCTTCTTCGTCATCATCTAATCTGTTATAGAAAATTGCAAGTTTTCTAAGCTCGTTAGCTTTGCTCTTCTTAAGAGCACCTTTTGTCATTCTCCATTTCCAGTTATCTCCAACTGTAGATGGTGTATTCATTCTAGCCTCATTACCTAACTGAAGGATATCCTGAACCTGGAATATAGCTACTGATGCTACACTGGCATATGCTGCTCTAAGAACTGCTGCCGGAATCTCTGACTTCTTAGTAATTCCAAGATATTTAAGGGCATATCTTAAATTCTTTCCTTCAAGGTTCTTAAAATAACCTACAACTGTCTCATTATCATGAGTTCCACCGTATACAAGTGAGTTTGGTGTATAGTTGTGTGGTAAATGTTCATTTTTAGGACCGCCACCGAATGCAAATTCGATAATCTTCATTCCAGGATAACCTGTTTCTTCAAGAAGATCTTTAACCGGCTGACTTACAACACCTAAGTCCTCTGCGATAATCTTAGCATCGCCGATAGCACTATCAATAGCATCTGTAAGTTTCTTGCCTGGTCCTTGTCTCCAAACACCTTTTTTAGCTGTCTTACTAGTTGCTTTAATAGAATAGTAATTAACTACTCCAATAAAATGATCAATTCTTATGTAGTCATAGAGTTTTGAATTGGAATGCATTCTTTCTTTCCACCATTCAAAATCGCATTCTTCCATTCTGTCCCAGTTATATAATGGGTTACCCCATAACTGTCCATCTTCAGAAAATGCATCTGGTGGAACTCCTGCTACATTAACCTGCTTAAAATCTTCATCAAGTTCAAAAAGATCTTTATGTGCCCAAACATCCGCACTATCCATTGCAACATAGATTGGAATATCACCGATTATCTCTACGCCATACTCATTTGCGTAATCTCTTAGTTTATTCCACTGTTCAAAGAACTTGAACTGACAGAATTTCCAAAAGCTTATATCATCTGCAAGCTCTTCTTTGTATCTTTCCATTGCTTCCGGGGTTCTAGCCTTGATATCATCATCCCAATTTGACCAGTCTTGATTATCAAAATAGAATTTTAATGCCATATAAAGGCTGTAATCATCGAGCCAATAGCTGTTATCTTCTTCGAATTCAGCGTACTCTTTTGTCTCTTCAAAATCACTGTTTTCATATGCCATACGTAACACGTCGAATCTGGATTCAAACATAGTAGCGTAATCAACATACTCTTTGTTATCCCCCCATGGATACTTTTTGATCTGAGATTTTGTCAAAAGTCCTTCTTCAACAAGGTAATCAAGATCAATAAAATATGGATTACCTGCAAATGCTGAGAATGACTGATAAGGACTGTCACCATAGCTGGTTGGTCCTACTGGTAATACCTGCCAGTACTTCTGGCCTGCATCTACCAAAAAGTCGACAAACTTATAAGCTGCATCACCTAATGTCCCAATTCCATAAGGTGATGAAAGGCTGCTTATTGGTAAAAGCAATCCTGCTCCACGCTCTAAAGATCTGTCAAGTTTTACGTTTTTTTCTTCAGACATATCTTCACCTCATATTTTTCAAATTACAAATAAATTTTATCATTTATAAAATAATAGCGTCAAGTTAGTTATTAAAGAATTATTACGTTTTTTAATAATTTTTTTATTTTTTTACTTTTTTTCGAAAATTTTCGAAAATTAACTATTGTTTACATAATCCCATCATGATAACATATATTTACAAAATTTTATAAAAGAGAGTGATTATATGGCAAATATTAAAGATATCGCAGAGCACCTGGGAATCTCTATAAGCACAGTATCTAAAAGTCTAAATAATGCTACTGACGTAAGTGATGAAACCAAAGAAAAGGTATTAAATGCAGCTTTAGAACTGGGTTATAGTCCTAAACGAAGAAAAAACAATGGAATATCCGGCTTTGAAAGGAAAGTTTGTATTTTCATAGAAAATATGGATTATACCAACAACGATCAATTTGGTTATGATCTTATAAAAGGATTTAGACAGGCAGCAGAATTGAAACATTGGCAGGTGGATGTTGTTCCTGCTCAGTTACATGCTTTAACATCACGTTCCTATGACTATGATATGTTTATGCTAACCAATAATTATAGTGGTGGTTTTGTCATCAGCGTATCCATGCATAACGATTATAATATGCAATATTCCAAAACCAGTGTTCCAACTGTTCTTTTTGATAACTATGTGGTTGGTAATTCAAAGGTAGGATATGTAGGTTCTGATGCTACAGAGGGTTTTTCATTAGCTGTGGAACATTTATTTAAGCTGGGTCACAAAAGAATAGCCTTTTTAAACGGAGCTAAGAATGCCTTTGTTTCTTCTCAAAGAACCGAAGCTTTTAGGCGTGCTATGAAATCCTTTGGTCTATATGCTGATTCCAACCTTATAGAATCCGGTTACTACGTACCTGACTGTGCCAAATACCACGTTCCGAAGTTTTTAGACCACGGCGCTACTGCTATTATCTGCGCCAGCGATATTATTGCGTTGGGTGCAATATCCGAAGTACAAAAGAGAGGTTTAAAGGTTCCGGAAGATGTGAGTATAATTGGTTTTGACGACTTACCTTTATGTATAAATGTCTCTCCAACTATAACCACTATAAGACAGGATAGATTAAATCTTGGTAAAAGCGCAGTAAATCTCTTGGATAGCCTCATCAACAATATTCCTGTAAGCAGAACTATTCTTAGATGTGAACTTATACCAAGAGAATCTACTACCAATCTCTTAAAATAAGAGTTATTTATTTTTATATATTCCAACCAAACAAGAACATGCAGGTACTTTTACAACACCATTATTGGAAGAAATACTTTCAATAACATCAGTGCCTGCTTTCTTTTCGTTTACATAGATAAGCAATTTATCTACATTCAACTTCATATTCTTTGCTCGCTTAGATGAATTGTATGCTATAACAATATTATTTTTGCCTTCTTTGATTGTATATGCAATTAAATAATTATCATTATCATCAATAAATTCAATATTTTTATCTACATCATTTTTATTATGAAATCTTATGGAAGGATGCGCCTTTCGAAACGCTATTAGGCCTTTGTAGTAATCATATACTTCTTTTACATCGTTCTTTAAAAGATTTTCCCATTTTATTTCATTAACGTCATCACTAGACCAGACACTGTCACTTACATATTCCCCTTTGTCATTTATCTTTTCTCTTAATATTTCTTCCCCTGCGTGGAGAAGGAGAATTCCTTCTGATAAAGTAACAATCGCTGCCGCAAGCTTGTTTTCTTTGATGGCATTTTCTCTTGTAATATCCGGGTTTCCCATCTGTATTTTATCGTATAGGGTATAATTATCGTGACATGAAGTATAATTAACAACATCTGCCGGACGACGACTCCATTTAGGAAGACCTGTAACAGATTTTCTAACTTCCTTAGTATACTTCTTGTTTCCGGATATATATCCTTTTTCTTTTTTATCAAACACGCTTCCCTTTAAGGCATCTCTTAAACCATCATTAAACATAGCAAAATCATTAAGATGATTAATATTTTTTTGATTTGCTAAAACAACACCTCTTTTTGTTGGTTTTGTATCTAACATCCATCCTTCACCGTAAAGGAAAATACCCCTGTCTAATGCATCCACCTTTTCCTGGATTCTATTAATAGTCTCTACATCTATTAATCCCACAAGATCAAATCTAAATCCGTCAATATGATATTCCTTGGCCCAATACTCAACAGAATCCACAATAAATTTGCTAACCATACTTCTCTCTGATGCCGTATCATTTCCACATGCACTACCATTAGAATAATTACCATTCTTGTCTATTCTATAAAAATATCCTGGTACAGCCTTGTTAAAAGGGAACTCCTCGTCAAAGGTATGATTGTAAACCACATCCATAATTACACTAATTCCATTGTCGTGTAACGATTTAATCATTTCTTTAAGTTCTTTAACTCTACACATTCCGTCTCTAGGATTGGTACAATAAGATCCTTCCGGCATATTATAGTTCACAGGATCATAGCCCCAGTTATATTTATCTCTGTTATAAGCTTCAGACTCATCAAGAAATCCATAATCATATATTGGAAGAAAATGTATATGTGTTACTCCTAACTCCTTTATATAATCAATTCCTGTGGATATATCACCTTTCCCATCCAAGCTTGTACCCGATTCTGTAAGACCAAGGTATTTTCCTGTATTTTTAATACCTGATCTTATATCCGCCGAAAAATCTCTAATATGTAGTTCATAAATCACCGTATCACAAACATCCAAATCTTTGTTGGGATTAACATCCTTATCCCAGCCTTTTGGATTAGTTTCTTTAAGATTGATAATCATTCCACGCTTTCCGTTAATTCCACCTGATCTGGCATAAGGATCACAAAATTCATTTACCTGTTCATCTTCAAAATATACTGTATAAGTATAATATTTCCCTACATAATCCTTAGATGTTTTCCCAGTAAAAACACCTTTTTCTTCTTTAACCATTTCAAAAGAAGTAATCAAATCATTTTTGTTGTAATCTCCAGTTTCATAAATATTTAAATTCACACGTAATGCATATGGACTCCAGAGTTTAAAACAAAGGTGATCTTTACAAATAGTTAATCCCAAGTCATTTCCCTGATAAGTATACTTATCTTCAAAAGCTTTTGTAGAATAATTCTTTAACCATTTTTTATTATACATTCTTTTACTATCCTCTCGTTAGGGTATAAAAAAGCCGCATGTTTTGGCATGCGGCTTAAATTACTTAGATAAAACCAAATATTTAGTTCTCATCAACTTTAATTCTACGATCTTTTGCATTAACAAAATATGAAAGACCTGCTGATAAAGCAACGATTACTACAATAAATATAATTCTTGCAGGAATACCAGCATTGTAATATGAATCTTCACGTCCTTCATCTCTAGCTTTAATATCAATACCTTCATTAATTGTAGAACCACCTGTACCTACAGTTGTTGAAGCAGCCGCTGTTGTAGTTGTCTCTTTAGCTTCTGTCTCCTGCTGTGTATCATCTTTTTCAGTTGCTGTTGTTGTAGCAGCCTCTTCTGATTCACTTGCCTCTGTAGATTCTTTATTTGGTGTTAACTTATCACTACCAGATTCAAGATATAAATCTATATCCTGTCCTGCCATAGCATCACCAAGTTCGAATTCGAGATTCTTTCCTTCAGCATCTCCAATAGGCTGTTTGTTAGCATCCTGAACTACACATGAAAACAATGTAGCATCATCTGACATCTCATATGACACTGTTCCTTCGCCATCACCTTCAGTAAATGTATTTGAAGTTCCCTGCGAATTAACTTCATCCCATGTTTTACATGTGTAATCACTATAGTTACCATCATCTCTATGATAATGAAGTGTTACTGTCCCTGCCGCAAAAGCATCAACTCCATTAGCAATTACTAACGATGCTCCTAATACAGCTACTGTTCCCATAGAAACTAAAAATTTTTTAAGACTATTAACTATCATATTCTTCTCCTTCCAGTTTATCTAAAGCATATTGTACCATAATTTAATAAAAAAATGAAGCTGTTTTTATACAAAATAGCCAAAATATAAAGGTTTTTACACCAATTTTTTTAAATTAGATAGTTTACCATCAGGATAAACATACGTTGCATTCACTTTTTCAAGAATTGTATCCCTTGGTGAAATCTCAGTATGAAGATATACACTATCTATACCATATACATTGGCTCCTTCTATATCTGTTGTCCAATCATTTCCAATCATAACGGACTCTTCTTTCTTCAAATCATATCTATCAAATACCACATCAAAGAATTTGCTAGATGGCTTTCTACAACCTTCATCTGAAGATAGACATATTCCATCAAATTCCTCATACAACCCTACATACTTTATTTCATATTCTGTAAATATCTGCTGGGCATTGGATAAAAGGTATATCTTTTTTCCTTTTTCCTTTAGATAGTGCAACGTATCAAAGGCATCATCATACACCTTTACATATTTTGTAGATATGATTCTAAAAAACTGTCCCGCTAATCTACAGGTATTAATATCAATCTTGATTCCCTTTTCTTTAAACAGTTCTTTGAATACATATTCAATCTGAATCTCCGGATAATCCGTGTGCTTTGCCATTTTTTCATCCAGGGCTTTAGCTACTCTAAAATATCCTTTTTTTAATTCTACCGGAGTATATACTGCACCATGAAATGCATAAAATTCCTGCATTTTTTTCCAAAGATATGCACTCCATTCATTTGTTCTAATATCTACTAATGTTCCATATAAATCAAAAATAAAATTCTTATATTCTCTCTTTATCTTCAATCTTTCTCTCCTTTTACACCTCAAAATCCAGCTCAATCGGACAATGATCCGATCCCATTATATCTGTGTGTATCTTTGCGTCTACAATCTTTTCCTTTGCATCCTCAGACACCAAAAAATAATCTATACGCCATCCGGCATTTCTAGATCTGGCTTGAAATCTATATGACCACCAGGAATAAACATCTTTCTTATCCGGATATAAACTTCTAAAACTATCTACAAATCCCGAATCTAACAATATAGAGAATTTATCCCTTTCCTCATCAGTAAATCCTGCATTTTTATGATTGGACGCCGGATTTTTTATATCTATTTCCTGATGTGCGACATTCATATCTCCACATACAACTACACTTTTCTTTTCTTTTAACTTTAAAAGATACTCTCTAAATGCATCTTCCCAGGTCATTCTATAATCTAATCTTTTTAATTCATTTTGTGAATTAGGAGTATAAACCGTTACAAAAAAATAATCATTAAATTCCAATGTTATAACTCGACCCTCTTCGTCATGTTCTTCTATTCCAAGCCCATTTACAACACTTATTGGTTCTTCTTTTGTAAAAATAGCCGTACCGGAGTATCCTTTTCTTTTTGCAAAATTCCAATATTGAAAATATCCTTCTAAATCCAGCTTAAGCTGTCCTTGTTGCATTTTACTTTCCTGAATACAAAAAACATCTGCGTCAACTTCATTAAAATAATCTAAAAATCCTTTTTGAACACAAGCTCTAATGCCATTGACATTCCAGGATATAAACTTCTTCATTATGATTTCCTCGCACTGTTAAATTTAATACTATTATAACATGGTTGTATAAAATTTAAAGTTTTATATTTTATAGTTTTATTTATTTCTTTCGTTTTAAAATAACTCATTTATGGTATAATTGTATTATTATTATGACAGAGAGAAAGTAGGTATAAAATTGAATAACGAAGAATTAGAATATATTTCAGATTTCATATCTGACATGTATACTGATGATAATGTTGTTAGAATACTCAAACAGAACTACGCATTTATCTTCAACGAATCGGATTATAAAAAATTAGAAATCGATTCTAATTATTCTTCTTTTTATTTTGATTATTCTGGCACCAAATTACTTAAAGCATACGAACCATTTTTAGATATCATTAGGGATATAATAATTAAATACAAATTGAATATTAATGAGATTCTTGATGAGCTTAAAACTTATTCCCTCAACAACAATCTCTTTATTTCTTATGTAGAAACGGGTTATTCATCCCCAATTGAAGAACCAATTTTTAGTGAGATTAGTTTTAACAAAAAAAGATTTATAGATGATTTGGTAAATATACTTCTTTATCTTTCTGATATTCACCCTATATTTCTTACTCTGAATAATTTCCACAGAATATCTTTGTCATCAATAGACATCATAAATAAAATTATTAATTATAAAAGCGATAACTTAAAAATATTTATAATTACAAATGCAATGGGTTTTGTAGACGAATACGTTTTAGAAAAATATAATTCTACTCTTGAAGAATGCTCATATCTCGGTTTGGTTTATGAATGGCCTATTTCTAACTATGTCGAGAATAACGAAAGTAAAAAGTCTTTCATATCAGAAAATAGCGATGTAGAACTAAAAAACATAGAAACACTATATAACACATTTGCTTATGAACAAGCTTATTTCTACCTGAATCATATATATCAAAAAATCGAATTAGAAAAAGTTCATGCCACAGATGACTATCGTTTTAAAATGATACTTCTGTACATTAAGACATGTATTGGATTAAAGAAATTTTCTGCAGCAATTATCTTTTGCGATCGATTACTTACCATAAATATTGATTCTAACACTAAAGAGAAAGATTATAATTATTACTATTATCAGGCATATGCTAATATGTACATGGGCAACGATTCATTAGCTATACAGGGTGCTGAGAAATGTTGCGAAATAGCTGTTTCACTAAGAAACGAATTCCTGCTTTTTAAAGCAATGCTTCTTCATAATATGTCCCAACTGAGCGGCTGGAACGGTGTTTGGATATGTGATAAAAACATCACAGTCCCTAAACGATTAGAAGAACTTTGTATAAAATACAAATATTTTAACCATCTTTCTCATATTTATGTTTACGATTTCGAAAATGATTATCATTTATACGAAACATCCGATGGTGTCGAAGAAAGAACTCCTATTGTTACAAAGGGAATTCAAATTGCTAAAAAATTGGGTAATGATCAATTTTTATTTGAAGCATATAGAAAAAATGTAATGATTTCTTCTGTTAACGGACTTTTTGAAACATCTAATTATTTTTATTTAAAATCTATAGATGTCGTTAAGCGTAATAATGATACTTTAGAAGAAGGAAACATTTACAACGGATTAGGATATAACAATGTAACTATTGGTAATTACGAAGAAGCAAATAAGTATTATAATAAAGCATTAAAAATCTTTACCGATAATGCTTCTAGCGACTACATAAGTGAAACTTTATACAACATGGGAACTAATGCTCTTTTGGCCGGAGATTTTGGAAATGCCACTAACTATCTAACAATGGTTGTTCAAATAATTCAAAGTTTAAGAATGGGCAGACTAAGAGTGTGCAACAATTCCAAGGTATACGGACTTTTAGCTATTTCGTCATTTTTTCAGGGTAATTATTTTACCGCCCAAACTTATGCTAACAAATCTGAGCATTTCCTTATGTATGCGAGGGAATACTTAGAATCCGACAATACTTACGGTCACCAATGGGATGACGATTTATTCTTATATTATGTAATTTGTGGTCTTATTGCCACAAGAAATGAGAAATATGAAATTGCACTTAACATGTTCAACGAATCCGAATTCTATATGAACCGTAGCCAGGGAAGTTATTTTCTAAACTTTGCCTTTTATAGTATGGGTTTATCACTACTTTATAAGGCTACAAATAAACCAGAAGAACGCAAAGTCATTCTAGAAAATGCTTATGAGTTCTACGAAACTCATAATAATCACAACAGAGCAATGCTTTTTAAAAACGTTCTTGAAACCGGCAATCCTAATTATCCATTTCTTAACATCGGCCTTACCGATGTAGATATGGATGATGTCATGAATATAATAAAAATCGAAAGCATTAAGAAGGAAGCTAATACAAAAGATGCGCAGATTAGATTCTTTGGTACTTTCCAGGAATTGACTTCTAGATCTTATGACTCAGTTGACGACCAATTGACCACTCTTGTTTCTACTTTTAAGAGCAATTTCCGACTTGATAATATGCTATATGTGTCATACGAGAAAGGAACTCCTGAAATTAAATATTCTGATTTTGAGTATGAAATATCTCAAAAGGATATTGATTTCATCAGTAATTATTTTCAGAATAATGTAGGTGGTTTTGCCGTAAATCAGTATAGTGACAACTTTTATGATTATGAAAAAATAGCTCATATTTTTAATCGAAGTACATATTTTTCTTTAATGGGTGCTCCGGTATTTAAAGATGATTCATTATACAGTTTTTGCATTGTGGTAATAAAAGTTAACCAAACCTGGAATTCTGCTTCATACAGGGATACTGTTGATAAAAAAGATCTGGATATATTCACATTATTCTTTAGACTTCTAATAGATTCTTGTGAAAAATATCAGTTAAATGAAAAGCTTATGTTACAGGCTGTTACCGATGAACTTACAGGATTACTTAATCGTCAGGGTTATTATAAACTTATTGAGCAACGTTTAAATTCTTCCCTCGTTGTAGGTCATGAATTTAATTGCGCCTTCCTTTATATCGATTTAGATCACTTTAAATATTATAACGATACCTTTGGTCATCAGGTAGGTGATGAAATCCTTAAGAAATTCGCTAGTATATTTAAAACAGCTTGTAAAGGAAAAGGATTTGCTGTTAGATTTGGTGGTGATGAGTTTGTAATTATTATTAATAATCCTACAAAAACACGAATTACATCTGTATGCAACAAGATTTATTCCTCAATAGAAAAGGAAGATGGCTTTAAGAAAATTGTTGAGAAGTTCTTACCAGAGGAAGTTAATATTCCAAAAGAACATCGAGCTACTTGCTCTATTGGTTATGAAATAAATAATCAAATAATCTCTATGGCAGACATAAGTGAAATGGAAAAGCATGCCGACTCTACACTTTATTACATCAAGAAACATGGTCGTGGTTATGCTATGAGCTATAGCAATTTTCTAGAAGTTAGTCAAGATAAAAATACATCAATATAAAAACAAGGGTGCTGTCGCACTAAGTAATTAGTGCGACAGCACCATTACAGCATAGCATGATTTTCTCAAGAATATGCTGTAATGAAGAAAATCAAATTATCTCAATAGACAGCATATAAAGAAGTTCTGGCTAATATACTGTACTCTTGCTTTTTCTCAAACTAGAGCAATACAGCATAATTAAAGGTTTCAGCCAATATGCTGTAC
>OMZA01000047.1 GCA_900315425.1 uncultured Eubacteriales bacterium | reverse complement strand
TGACTTTCCATAGCTGGTCTTATCTATCCCACTTTGCCTCGCTGCCGCTTCTCTCCCGCCAGCATTAACCTCAGTCAAAACATTACTGTTTACAGACGT
This sequence comes from uncultured Eubacteriales bacterium, assembly GCA_900315425.1. Lineage (GTDB taxonomy): Bacteria > Bacillota > Clostridia > Lachnospirales > Lachnospiraceae > Bovifimicola. The sequence goes on along the minus strand of OMZA01000047.1, from coordinate 2,009 downwards.
ACAAAGCTCATTTACAAATCCTCTTCCGCTGCCATACATCTGAGTTCCAGATATGAACATTCCGGCACTGTTTAATACTAACGCTGCCACTTCAGCGTAAGTATTTTTGTCTGCCTTCTGACCGTTAACTATGTATTTATCATACATAGCTTTTCCAACGTTTATTGTATTTTTTGCATTTAGCGCAAGTTGTAATCCGGAAGTCGTAACAAACTTCCATACTGAATCGCTTTTGCCGTTTGGTAACCTTCGCACCTGCTCCTGCAAGTTTTGCTACACTTCCGGCACCCATTGTAAGCGCACCAAGTAGTGAAAGCGTAACTCCGACAGCGTCATGATCTACGATTCCGTAAACCAGTGCATCTGCAACATTGCAGCAATTCCTACAGGTCCGGGCACACATCCGAGAATACCAAATATTCCATGAGCAAGTCCGGTTCCACTAAAGGGTCAGAATATACTTGTTCAACCAAAGGATACAACTACACCCTATTTCATAAAAGCATTGCAGACAAGCTGTATAATGCAGATTATCCATTTCTGTATTATTGCAGGAGCACGCCACCTAAAGCGAATAATCCATACAATGAACAGGATGCAATGCATATTCAAAAAATGAAACTTGCAGAGTATTTCTTTGATAAAAGATTATATTTTGAAAAAGTATATCTTAAAGAAGATACAGAACTGATAATCAGCAACATGCAATATTCAGATAAACAATTTCTATGGAATGATGAGGAACAAATCATTATTTAAGAAAGAATAGGACTGTCGTTAGTATGACAGTCCTAGCCAACTTTATTTAAAATAGCTACTTCTTAAATTACGAAAATTATTTATTACAATATCCTTCCTTCCAACTTGAAACTTTATCCCAAATTTCACTATCAAATACGCTTTCTCTATCTATTTTATAATAATAGCATAAATTAATCACATCACTGATTTGATATTTTTTAGGATATTTTTTTATCTTTATCATCTCAATCAAAAAACCCTCCAATGCCATTTCATATTCACCATGATTATAAAAATGCATTACTTCATCCATTGCCTCTCCGTCCAAGTATTCTTTACAATCATTTATTACATTCAATAGCTTAGTCTCCATTAATATCCACCCCCTTTCGGTGGATTAGGTGGCGTATTTAATGGATATGCTGTAGATATCATACCACTATAGTTTTTATGAGCATCTGGATAGAAATCAACTCTAATCTCTATACCTTCTCTAACTCCAATGGCATAAGGTGAATTCCATTTTCCAACTCCCCATGTAGCATTAGGATCGGTAGCTACATCAGATACATAATGTAATATTTTATCATCACTCCAACTTTGAGGAAATTCTGTTTTATCAGGTTTTCCAGCACCATACTTATGATTATTTAATATATGAGTTCTTCTAAAATCTGTAAGGTCAACATACTCTGTACTACCACTTCCACCCTTGACAACATTTTCACTTGACTTTCCATAGCTGGTCTCACCAGTATTCTTCCTACTTCCACCAGCATCTGCATCTGCACATGCATTGTGTACCAACACTCCGCCTGCTACATAGTATGTATGAACTTCGGTGATTTCTAGGTTGTATACAGTTATCTCCTCATCAAGTTTTTGGACTCTGACTTCTGATACTTTTATATTCTTTCCATCTTCAGTTAGGAGTTCATCGCCTTTTTTAAAGTTAGATGCTGCCACCCAGTTTCCTAGAGTTTCTTTTGATGCATCCTTCACGTAGAATGGATGGAACATTGTGGTTTGGATTTCATTTCCATCATCCGTAATTACATGAACTATTATATCTGTCTTTGTTTCTTTAACAGACTTTACTTCTTTTCAATTAATATATGCACATTATAACACATACACATTTTTGTTATTCGCTCTTTCTATCTTTTATACTTACAATTTAATATTTTATCCCAACTTCTGTTAACTTTTTCTGATTATTATTGTATAATCATATAGGTTTATTAATTTTGTTTTTACAAAAGTTGTTT
>OMZA01000048.1:2092-3041 GCA_900315425.1 uncultured Eubacteriales bacterium | reverse complement strand
AAATCGGAGTTTATAGGGGAGAAAGGCAGGGTCTACAATGAGTAAAGTAAGTAAACAATTCCTAATTTATACATTTATTATAATGGGAATATGTTGGGGAACTTGTATGATATGCAGTTTAAATGGTCTTTCATTACAGAATGACTACTTTTTATTTATCCCATACATGCTAGGTGGATGGTCACCAACAATTGCTTCATACATTGCCTTAAAGAAAAATGGTAGAGTAGAAAATTTTAAGGATTGGTTGAAAAATGTGTTTGATTTCAAACACGGGTTAAAAGCATATTTGCTTGTGATACTTTTGGCTGTTGTATACGTATTTCCCCAGTGTATAGTCTCCGGTTATGAGAAAGGTGAGCCTATATACATAATGATTCTAGCCATACCTTTAATGCTGCTTGGTGGAGGTCTTGAAGAAGCAGGATGGCGCTACATTCTTCAACCTGAACTAGAAAAGAAATGTCCTTATGTTTTATCAACTATCATTGTGACCATAATATGGTGGTTATGGCATTTTCCATTGTTCTATATAGATGGTGTGGGACAGCAAGGGCATAGCTATATTGCCTTTGGATTAGGCGTGCTTGGAATGGCTTTTGCATTAGCGTGTATTAGGAGATGCACAAATAGCGTTTGGTTATGTGTACTTTTGCATTGTATCGTTAATGCTTCTGGGGCAAGTTTTAGAATCAATGATACTGTTATAGGCAATGCTGTTATGGCTGGGATTATGATTGTAATCACACTGGCTATTGTTTATTTAAATGATAAAAAAGTTATTCGTTAAATCGGAATTTGTTAAGATTAGTATTTAAGGTATTATCCAGGTGTAATGCTTTGGCTGAATGTACATCTTGTGTAATACTTTTGACTGAATCTACACCTTTATATGGATTTCATCTGGAGGAATCGAATAAAAGCAATAAAATATGGTTTTTTACTAATA
>OMZA01000048.1:0-2084 GCA_900315425.1 uncultured Eubacteriales bacterium | reverse complement strand
AAGGCAAAATGGCGGAATTTATAGCTTTTCTACTTTTGAGCAAGCTCCGGACAGCTGATTCGATGCAGCCTTGCAACACTTGTAGAAACGCACAAATTCCTGTTTGTTGCGATGAGCATTATATTGGAATATATTTCAGTTTTATAGACGATGACAAATCGGCATTTTGTCGACCTGATTGAATATTGAACGTTACATAGCAGTTATCTCGAATCGAGACAACTGCTTTTTGTTTATTTTCAAAAAAGAGAAATATTGTAAGTTTTGAAAGTGAATGATACAATGTTTTCAAAAATGAAAATAAATTAAAGTTTTGAAAGTGGGACTCATATGAAGATTATTGAAAGAAAAGAGTATTTGGATAGACTCATTCGATTAAAGGATACTCCTGATATAAAGATAATAACAGGGTTGAGACGTTCTGGAAAGTCTGAGTTGGTGCGAGCATATATGGAATGGATGCGCACAAACGAGGATACAAATATAATATACGTTGATTTTGCAGATTTAAAATTCGATGATTTAAAAACATATAATGAACTCTATAATTTCTGCGAAGGACAATACATTGACGGTAAAACAAATGTCATTATTGTAGATGAAGTTCAAATGTGTGAAAAATTTGAGCTTGCTATCAATAGTTTATATAACAGCCGAAAATACGATATCTATATTACAGGTTCCAATGCATTTTTGTTAAGTTCAGACTTATCGACGTTATTTACTGGGAGATTTATTGAAATTCCAGTTTGTCGCTCAAAAATGATCTCGAAGTTTTGAAATAATGAAACTTATTTGCCACATTGGCGAATGTATTAAATTTTTATAAGGGGATGACATGACACGATTAGAAGAGAGAAATCAGAAGATTATAGATGCAATAGTAACAAAAGCGAAGAGGGTATGCCCGGAATCATTGGCATTGATAGGCATTTATGGTTCATTTTTGACCGGAGACATTTATTCTAAGTCTGACCTGGATTTGCTTATTTTAATTAATGATGATAGTGGTGGGCAATTAGGTAGTACATTTATTCAAGAAGATGAAATGGTGGGACACGATCTTTATTGTACCAATTGGGATAGTTTAAAAGATGATGCACAATATAATCATCCGAATATCTCTAAGTTAATGGATTCAAAAATCGTTTATTGTGCTGATAAAAAATATCTCGAAAAGTTGGAAAAATTAAGAAATACAGTTAAGGATAAGCTGGCTGTTCCACTTACAACACAAGATTATGATAAGTCGTTAAATTACTTGGAGGAGGCATATCATTATATAAACATAGCAAAGCATTCCGCAAACAAAACTAAGATGTTAGAAGGTATAGGTGCAGCCATATACTATTTGGAGAATGCAGTTGCAATGCTGAATAAGAGATATTTTCGATTGGGAGTGAAACGAGCATATGATGAATTGAATGGTATGGAAAAGAAGCCGGATATGTTTTGTGAATTGATAGAAAAAGTGATTTCTGCACCTACTGTTGATGAAGCGAAAGAAGAGCTGATGTATCTTATAAAAGAGACTACGGAGATATTTGTTAAAGAAGGCTTAAGTCTTGGAAAAACGATTTGTGTACAAGATATATTGGAAGAGAAGAACGAAACGATTTTTGAGGATAATGAATCTCAAAATGACAGTAATAGAAAGGCTGTAACTGCTCATGCACTTGAGGAAACTTATGAGGAAATGTTTTCTAATTGGCGTAACAAAATGTACTTTGCGGCTGAAACAGAAAATAGACATTTAGCGTTTATGAGTTTGATTTCTTTTAACGCCATGTTATCCGAGATTAGCAGTGAATGGCGTATCGGAGATTACAATCCACTATCAGGATATACTCCGGCAGATTTATACGCTACAGCACAGGCTTTTGACAGTACTTTAAAGGAATACCTTGAAGAATATAAAAAAATAGGTTTAGAGATAAATCGCTATGCGAATATCGATGATTTTGTATGTGATTATCTGTATAGTTAAATCGGAGTTTATAGGGGAGAAAGGCAGGGTCTACAATGAGTAAAGTAAGTAAACAATTCCTAATTTATACATTTATTATAATGGGAATATGTTGGGG
>OMZA01000051.1 GCA_900315425.1 uncultured Eubacteriales bacterium | reverse complement strand
AGTAATAGCCCAAAATATCTGTACGAGACTCATGAAACCTGTAAAAACCCCTTCCTGTGTATATTTCTGAATCTGAGTACATGCCTCAAAAACATCAACCCCCGAAGCCTTGAGTTCTATATGAATCACCGGTATTCCATCAATAAGAAGAGTTATATCCCCTCTTCTGTCAGGATAGTTAGGATTACCATTAATAAAGTTTGTTTGTTCAGCAATTTGATAACGAGAGGTTCCTCCTGCTATTTCCTGGGCTTGAAATAGATTAAGATAAACTTCTTTTCCCGCATGGATTTTATCCTGAGATGTTTTATCTCTCTTTATAGCAACACCACGATTCGCACTATTAATAAAATGATTAGCTTTACATGGTGTATTTGCCTGTTGCTTTACCGCATCCAATACCTGTAGCATTTCATCATCAGAAAGAGGTATTCCTCCCAATCTAGAACGATTACGATCGAAAATAATATTCCGCCAATTATTTATTAGTTCTTCAACAGAATAATTTTTCAGAATATTGTGTTCCCATCCTGATGCTTTAAGATAATTTATAAAATCTTCTTCAAAATTAAGTTCCCCACGAGGACCGGTGTACGGTAAAGGCATAATTTGGCTCCTTAAATAAATATCTTCTGAAGAAACGATTTTTTAATTTTTATTAATTTTTCATACTTACGCTGATGAAGGGTGATAAGGTTATTAAGATTATCCATAAAGGTATTTAACTTTATGATTTCTTCTTTATCTTTTGGAAGAAAAACCTCTATGTTTCTTATATCCTCTACAGTAATATTGGCATGAGATGATGCCTTAATTAAGGACGCAAAATATTTCTGTCCATTGGGAGACAACAACTCATACATGGCTGTCTTTCCTGCATCTACATCATTTAGCTTGCATATTCCAACAGCTCCACCTATAAAAGCCTTTTCTGGCAGAGAATATAAGGCTATATTACCAATTCTTCCAGAGATGGAAATGAGCAAGGATGGTTGGTCCAGTGTTATCTTTGGGTATTTTTCAGCGACACTTATAGGTATATAAAAGTCTGTGTTCAGATTTATATTTAGTCCTTCAAAATCCTTATTCTGTATAAAGGAATAAGTATCTGTTTCCTTCGTTGTTACAAGAGAAGGTTTTATCGTAGATGAATAATCAAAACCTGTCTGTTTTGTAATAATCGAACACATATCATCTAACTTACGCTGTTCCCAAGCGTCTGTAAAACCCTTGAAACGAATTTCTGGAAATTTTTCACCGTTTTTCGGGAACATTACTTACGCTGATGAAGGGTAATAAGGTTGTCGAGATTATCAAAGTATTGACCAATCCTAATTTGTTCTTTCATGGATGGATAAGATATTGTTGTCCCCGATACCAACTCCTTATTCAAATTGTTTACAGTACTTCCTGCAGCTCTCGATTTATATTGATTAAGCATATTATCAGTTCCAAGCAGAATGCACAGGAACTTCAAATCGAAGTTTTTTTCCTTATCTCGTATTAGTAACCAACCATCATGAATACATCCATCTATCCCCATAATATAAGGTTTTCCGAAACTCATAGAATTGGATAAGATAAGATCTCCTGGATGAACCTCTCTAGTTTTTGAAAGTCCTTCTGGTTATTCAAACCTTTTTCGTCATCTGTAATAAACTTATCAATAGGTCTAGGAGACCCGCCTCTTTCTATTACAACGGTATCTCCAAACTTACGCTGTTCCCAATCGTCAGTAAAACCTTTGAACCTAATTTTGGGGCTTTTTACATTACTCATTTTTAAAGCTCCTTCATCAGCATTTGAATAGCAGTCATCTCTGTGCTAGTACCAGTTAATTCATTTAGAAGTCTATTTAAATCTGAAATAACAGTATCTTCTTTTTGAGCTAAATCATCCATTGGGTTGTCATATTTATTCTTTAATGACTGTAATTCCCTATAAAAATTAGTTATAACGGAATCAGAAATACCATTTATTTCTATGACTACCGGCTCTATCCATTTTTTTGTAAGTAACTCGTCAATTTCATTATCTGTAAGGTTTGTTAATTTTACCTTTGCTGTATCG